>CAYJNQ010000004.1:14059-102060 GCA_964371725.1 uncultured Oscillospiraceae bacterium | reverse complement strand
GTGAATGTCAAGCCGGTAAAGCTTGGAACGACGGAACGCATGAGTTTTTCCCACATTGATGAAGTATTGGATATGCCAAACCTCATTGAAGTGCAGAAAGATTCCTATCAGTGGTTCTTGAAAGAGGGATTGCGGGAAATTTTTCGAGATGTTGGCTCGGTGGAAGATTATTCGGGTTCCTTGATGCTCGATTTTATCGACTACCGCTTGGATTCTCAGCCAAAGTATTCTATAAAAGACTGCAAAGACCGCGATGTTACCTATGCGGCACCGCTGCGTGTCACAACCCGTTTGTTCAACAAAGACACGGGTGAGGTGAAAGAGCAAGAAATTTTCATGGGCGATTTTCCGCTGATGACGGAAAGCGGCACATTCATTATCAATGGTGCCGAGCGTGTGATTGTTTCCCAGCTGGTGCGTTCGCCCGGTGTGTATTTTGGTGAAAGTTACGACAAAACCGGTAAGCAATTGTTTTCCACTACGCTCAACCCGAACCGTGGTGCGTGGCTGGAATATGAGACCAGCAGTGACGATGTGTTCAGTGTTCGTATAGATAAAACGCGAAAATTGCCGGTTACGGTGTTTTTGCGTGCGCTCGGTCTTGGTGAAGACAGCCAAATTAGAGATTTTTTTGGCGAGGACGACCGCATTGAAGCCACAATCGCCAAGGACTCGGCTAAAAATGTGGAAGAAGGCCTTTTGGAAACCTACCGCAAGTTGCGCCCGGGTGAACCGCCCACGGTGGACAGTGCGAAAAGCCACATCGAGAATTTGTTTTTCGACCCGCACCGTTACGATTTGTCTCGTTTCGGCCGCTATAAAATGAACAAAAAATTGGCCATTGGCCGGCGTATCACCGGTTTTGTGGCCGCGCGTGACGTGATTGCCCCTTGATGGGTGAGCTTTTGTGTGCGGCCGGCGATAAAATCAGCCGCGGCATGGCAGAGGAAATTGAGCGCAACGGTGTAAATTCCGTGTATCTTAAAGTGGACGATAAAGAGGTCAAAGTGATCTCCAACGGCGTGGTGGATGCAAGCTATTTCCTTGGCTTTGATGTAAAGGAAGAGTTGGGCATCTCGGAAAAAGTGAACTTTGTTCTGCTGCAACAGATTATGAACGAAACCGACGACGACGACGAACGCAAAGAGCTGATTCGTCGTGAACTCAACCGCAGTGACCGCGAGCGTGAATATGCACCGGACAACGAAGGTGCCCGGGATTACATCAGCTTGGTTAGCCGAACCGTAACCAAGGATGATATTTTTTCCTCTATCAACTATTTGAATGGGTTGGCGCATGGCATTGGTCACACAGATGACATTGACCATCTTGGCAACCGCCGCATTCGCAGTGTGGGCGAGCTTTTGCAAAACCAATTCCGCATCGGATTTTCCCGCATGGAGCGTGTGATTCGTGAGCGCATGACCTTGCAGGCGCAAGACATGGATGTGGTCACCCCGCAGGCACTCATCAACATTCGTCCTGTCACCAGTTCCATCAAAGAATTTTTCGGTTCTTCGCCACTGTCTCAATTTATGGATCAAAATAACCCGCTGGCAGAGCTTACACACAAGCGTCGCCTGTCGGCCTTGGGGCCCGGTGGTCTCTCGCGAGACAGAGCGGGCTTTGAAGTGCGCGATGTGCATTACAGCCACTACGGGCGCATGTGCCCCATCGAAACGCCGGAGGGCCCGAATATCGGCTTGATTTCTTATCTTGCCACTTTTGCGCGTATCAATGAATACGGTTTTGTGGAGGCACCCTACCGCAGGGTGGACAAGGAAACCGGCGTTGTAACCAGTGAAGTGGTGTATATGACTGCCGATGTGGAAGATGAATACACCGTGGCGCAGGCCAATGAACCGCTGGATGAAAACGGCCGTTTTGCACGTGAGCGTGTGCATGCACGCCATCAAGATTTGATTATTGAGGTGGCACGCGAAAAGGCCGACTACATGGATGTGTCGCCCAAGATGGTGCTTTCGGTGGCCACAGCGATGATTCCGTTTTTGGAAAATGACGATGCAAACCGTGCGCTCATGGGCTCGAACATGCAGCGCCAGGCCGTGCCATTGCTCATGACCCAGCAGCCCATTGTGGCAACGGGCATGGAATACAAAGCCGCCACCGATTCGGGTGTGTGCCCGCTTGCACGCCGCGCAGGTGTTGTGGAGCGTGTAACGGCGAACAACATTGTGGTGCGCGCTGCAAACGGCGAAGTGGATAACTATGATTTGATTAAGTTCATGCGCTCGAACCAAGGTACTTGTGTGAACCAAAGACCCATTGTGAGCAAGGGCGACGAAGTGCATGAGGGACAGGTTTTGGCCGATGGCCCCGCCACCAAAAATGGCGAAATTTCACTCGGGAAAAATGCACTCATCGGGTTCATGACTTGGGAGGGCTACAACTACGAAGATGCTGTGCTCATCAATGAAAAAATTGTGCGTGAAGATGTGTATACTTCCATCCACATTGAGGAGTACGAACAGGATGCCCGTGAGACAAAATTGGGGCCGGAGGAAATCACGCGCGATATTCCGAATGTAAGCGAGGATGCACTCAAAGACTTAGATGAAAAAGGGATTATTCGCATCGGTGCCGAGGTGGTGGCCGGCGATATTTTGGTGGGCAAGGTAACGCCGAAAGGTGAGACGGAATTGACACCGGAAGAGCGCTTGTTGCGTGCTATTTTTGGCGAAAAAGCGCGTGAAGTGCGCGACACAAGCCTGCGTGTGCCGCACGGTGAATACGGCATCATCGTGGATGTGAAAGTGTTCACACCGGAAAACAGCGACGAACTGCAACCGGGTGTTCGCGAAGTGGTGCGCTGCTACATTGCACAGAAACGCAAAATTTCCGTGGGCGATAAAATGGCCGGACGCCACGGAAATAAGGGTGTTGTTTCCCGTATTCTGCCACAGGAGGACATGCCCTTCCTCGAGGATGGCACACCGCTTGACATCGTGCTAAACCCCCTGGGCGTGCCCAGCCGTATGAACATCGGCCAGGTGCTTGAAGTGCATCTGGGCTATGCAGCCAGTGCCCTTGGCTGGAAGGTGATGACGCCGGTGTTTGACGGTGCACACGAATCCGATATCCGCGCTTGTTTTGAAAAGGCAGGCATGCAACCGGACGGGAAAAGCGTTGTGTATGACGGGCGCACAGGCGACCGCTTCGACAACCGTGTTACCGTTGGTTATATGTATTATCTTAAATTGCACCATCTCGTGGACGATAAAATTCATGCCCGTTCCACAGGCCCTTACAGCCTTGTAACGCAGCAACCGCTTGGCGGCAAGGCTCAGTTTGGCGGCCAGCGTTTTGGTGAGATGGAGGTGTGGGCACTGGAAGCTTATGGTGCTGCTTATACTTTGCAGGAGATTCTCACGGTGAAAAGTGACGATGTGGTGGGCCGTGTGAAAACCTACGAATCCATTGTGAAGGGCCAGCAAGTGCCCGAGGCCGGTATTCCCGAGAGCTTCCGCGTGCTGATAAAAGAGCTGCAAAGCCTGGGCCTTGAAATGGCTGTGCAAGACAGAGAAGGCAATGAGATTGATCTAAAGCAGAACTACGATGAAGACGATGCCTACCCACGTGGCGATATGCCGGTGGGCGAAGATGTTCTGGTTGAAGAGGAACTGGAAGGCAAGTATGAAATTGAAGAGATAGAAAATTTAGAGGCCGATGATTTTGAGGACGAAGACGAGGTGGCCCCGCTGAACCCGGAGGATATTTTCACCGATGAGGATCTGTTTGTTGAAGACCCGCTGGACGAATAATAGAACGAATGGCAAAGCAATTTGCTTTGCATGACAGCAAAGAACACAGACGCAATAAGAAAGGGTCATCTATGGATTATTATGAATTTGATTCCATTCGCATTGGGCTTGCCTCGCCCGATCAAATTCGAGAATGGAGTTTTGGCGAAGTTAAAAAACCCGAAACCATCAATTACCGTACTTTAAAACCCGAGCGTGACGGCCTGTTTTGTGAGAAAATTTTTGGCCCCACGAAAGACTGGGAGTGCCACTGTGGAAAATACAAACGCATTCGCTACAAAGGCAAAACCTGCGAGCGTTGTGGCGTGGAAGTGACACGTGCTAAAGTGCGCAGAGAGCGCATGGGGCACATCGAGCTAGCCGCCCCGGTGAGCCATATTTGGTATTTTAAGGGCATTCCCAGCCGCATTGGCCTCTTGCTCGACATCAGCCCACGCCAGCTGGAAAAGGTTTTGTATTTTGCTGCCTATATTGTAACCGATCCGGGCTTTACGTCGCTGGAGGAAAAACAGTTACTCAGTGAAAAAGATTACCGCGATATGCGCGAGCGTTATGAAGACGAATTCGCAGCAGCCATGGGTGCAGAAGCCGTGGAAGAACTGCTTCGTAAAATCGATTTGGATGCACTTTCTCAAAGCATCAACGCAGAGCTCGAAGATGCCAGTGGCCAAAAACGCTTGCGTTTAATCAAACGTTTGGAAGTGGTGGAATCGTTCCGTGGCAGTGGGAACCGTCCGGAATGGATGGTGCTCAACACCATCCCCGTGATTCCGCCCGACATTCGTCCCATGGTGCAACTTGACGGTGGCCGCTTTGCAACAAGCGATTTGAACGACCTATATCGCCGGGTGATCAACCGAAACAACCGCTTAAGACGCCTTTTGGAACTTGGCGCGCCGGACATCATTGTGCGCAATGAAAAGCGGATGTTGCAAGAGGCCGTGGATGCCCTCATCGACAATGGTCGTCGAGGCCGCCCCGTTACCGGGCCGAACAACCGCCCGCTTAAAAGCCTTTCGGACATGCTTAAAGGAAAACAGGGTCGCTTCCGCCAAAACCTTCTTGGAAAACGCGTGGATTATTCCGGGCGTTCGGTTATCGTGGTGGGCCCGGAACTCAAAATGTATCAATGCGGCCTGCCAAAAGAAATGGCACTGGAGCTATTCAAACCCTTTGTTATGCGTGATTTGGTGGACAACCAAATCGCCAACAATATCAAAAGTGCGCGCAAAATGGTGGAGCGCACCCGCCCGGAAGTGTGGGACTCCCTGGAAACCGTTATCAAAGGTCATCCGGTTTTGCTCAACCGCGCACCCACTTTGCACCGTCTTGGCATCCAAGCCTTCGAGCCGGTTTTGGTAGAAGGGCGTGCATTGAAATTGCATCCACTGGTGTGCACGGCCTACAATGCCGACTTCGATGGCGACCAAATGGCTGTGCATGTACCTTTAAGCGAAGAGGCACAAAGAGAGGCGCGCAAGCTTATGCTGGCAAGCCAAAACTTACTCAAACCCAGCGATGGCAAGCCGGTTACGGTGCCCACACAGGATATGGTGCTGGGAAGCTATTACCTCACCATGGTAAGCGAAGGCGACAAAGGCGAGGGCAAGGTGTTTTGTAGTGAGGCCGAGGCCATCATGGCGTATCACGACCATGTCATCACCCTGCATGCGCCAATTAAAGTGCGTCGTACCGTGGAAATAAATGGTGAAGTGCGTCAAAAAGTGGTGGATGTTACCGTGGGGCGCATTTTGTTTAATGAGCCCATCCCGCAAGACCTTGGCTATGTGAATCGTAAAGATTCGGAGGATATCTTCCTTTTGGAAGTGGACTTCCTTGTGAACAAGAAAAAACTTGGTACCATCATCGACCGCTGCATTCACAAACATGGGGCGGCAGTCACAGCCGAAATGCTTGACAAAATCAAGGCACAGGGTTTTAAATATTCGACGCTTTCCGGCCTGACAGTGGCCGTGTCGGATGCGGTGATTCCGCCCAAGAAAAAGGAACTTATTGAAAAAGCAGACGAGGACATTGGTAAGATTACAAAGCAATTTAACCGCGGCCTCATCTCAAATAAAGAGCGTCTCGACAAAATCCGCTTTGTATGGGAAGAGACAACCGATGCCGTGTCGAACGCGCTTGAAGACAACCTCGACGCACGCAACCCCATCTTCATGATGGCAAATTCCGGTGCGCGTGGTTCCATGCAACAAATTCGTCAGTTGGCGGGTATGCGTGGCCTCATTGCCAACACCTCCGGCGACGTGATTGAAATTCCCATCCGTTCCAACTATCGCGAAGGTCTCGACATTCTGGAATACTTTATCGCTTCGCGCGGTGCACGTAAGGGCCTTGCCGATACGGCGCTTCGTACGGCGGAATCCGGCTATTTGACGCGCCGCCTTGTGGACGTATCGCAGGAAGTTATCATTCGCGAAGAGGACTGCGGCAGCACAGAAGGCATTGTGGTGGCCGACATTTTGGCCGATGGCAATGCCAATATCGAGCCGTTCTCTGAACGTTTGATTGGGCGCTATCCCGTGGAAGATGTTGTGCACCCCGAAACCGGAGAACTGCTTGTAAGTCACGATAAAATGATGGACGAGGACGATGCAAATCTTCTTGTGGATGCAGGGTTTACAAAGCTTTGCATTCGCAGTGTGCTGGCCTGTAAAGCCGAGCAAGGGTGCTGTGCTCGCTGCTATGGCTCTAACCTTGCAAACGGAATGCCTGTTGGCATCGGCGAGGCCGTGGGCATCATTGCGGCACAGTCCATCGGCGAGCCGGGAACCCAGCTCACGATGCGTACTTTCCACACGGGCGGTATCATCACGGCCGAAGATATTACGCAGGGTCTGCCGCATGTTGAGGAGTTGTTCGAAGCCAGAAAGCCGAAGGCGCTGGCTATTATGACCGAAATTGCCGGCAAGGTGCACATTGACGACACCAAGAAAAACCGCCATGTGGTGGTTGCCGGTGTGGACGAAAATGGGGCACCCACTGAGCGTAGCTACTTAATTCCCTTTGGTCAACGCATCAAAGTGCAAGAGGGCGAAGACTTGCAACTGGGTGATATGCTCACCGAGGGCCATGCCTACCCACACGATATTTTGGCCATCAAAGGTGTAACCGCTGTGGAAAATTACCTCATTGAAGAGGTGCAAGGCGTATACCGCCAACAGGGCGTGGATATCAATGATAAGCACATCGAGGTGATTGTGCGCCAAATGATGCGCAAGGTGGTGGTGCAAGATCCGGGCTCCACGAGTTTTGTGGGTGGCACCATGGTGGAGCGCAGCGACGTGTTGGCGCAAAACAAGGCCATACAAGCGCGCATGGATGCAGGTGAAACAGGGCTGGAACTGGCCACAATGGATCCAAAACTTCTCGGTATTACAAAAGCATCTTTGGCAACGGAATCTTGGCTTTCTGCCGCCTCCTTCCAAGAGACAACGCGTGTGTTAACCGATGCCGCAATCAAGGGGAAGGTGGATTCCCTCTCCGGATTAAAAGAAAACGTCATCATTGGCAAATTGATTCCCGCAGGCACCGGTATTCCCGAAGTGGAGGAAATACTGGAGATGGGCGGAAGCGTTTCACTCTAATACAGGGTGTTTCGGGCAGGGAAATAAGCCGAATTTGCTTTCGATGAAGAACGCCGGTTTGACTTAAACTACAGGGCACTGCCTACAAAGCAAATTTTATGAAAAGCATCTTGCTTTATATAAATTTGGCTTGTGGGCAGTGCATATGTGTTTTATGCCCGGTGAATGAGTAAAGGGCATTTCTACGTGTTTTAGCACGCAGTTGTGCAAAGTGCACGGCAAAACACAAGCAACACAAAACGCAGATTTTTGGGGGAGTTTTTTGAAAAATACAAAAGGACGTGCGTTGCTACGTGAACAAATCAATACGCCACTTTTGTATCGTGCGGTAAAACCACTGTTTGCAGCCGTGTTGATAGGTGGTTTTTTACTGGCTCTCTTTTTCAATGCAGATAGCACGCAACACCTGGTTTGGTATTGGTTGTTGCCGGCTGTGTTTTTTACAACGGGGCTTGTGTTTATATCCATTTGGTACGGTATGCATGGGAAAGTGCCCGGCCGTTCGCAAGAGCGTGTCTTGGCAATTTTGTTGCTTTTGATTCTACTTTCCCAGCTGTGTGTCAGCGCGCTGATGCTGCAGATGCAAACCGATGGAAATGGGATGTTTGGTGAGGTATACACGGCGGCCGCCGCCTTTGTGAATGAAGGTGTTTTACCGGGGCACTATTTGGCACTAAACTCCGGATATGATGGTGTTTATGCCTTGTTGTGTGGCGTTTTTTTTCTAGTGCATCTATTCGGAATCGACGATTATGTGGTGGCAAGTCTTGCTTTGAATGTGGCAGCCCTCTTTTTGGGTGTCCTACTCACCTATTTTTCAGCCAGGCTTTTATTTGGGGTAAATCAGGCTCTCTTGCTTTTGCTATGGGCTTGTGCTTTCAGTCCTTTCCTACTTTTACAAGCACCCTTGGTACAAGGGGCAAGCCTTGCGCTGGTCTGCGTGGCGGGTGGTGTTTTGTTGTGGTTAACCGTGCGCAAACAATGGCGAGAGGGTGCATTCAAAAAGGCATTGATATCCTTATGTGTGTGCGCACTTTTTCTGGCCCTGGGTTTCCTGCTGGAAAGAATGGTGTTGGTGCTGTTTTGTGCCGTCCTGTTGGATTTGATCTTCCTTCTTTGCGGCAGGGGCCGCGTTTGGCTGTTTTTGTCGGCTTTTGCCGTTTTTGTGCTCGTGGTGGTGGGAAGCAAACTGTTTCTATACACAGGCCCTTTGCTTTCCCACTATGACATAAATGAGAAAATGCCACCCGTAGCCGCTTTGATGGTGGGGTTATCTTCGTGGGGCACAGAGAATACACAGGACAGCGCGGCCTTACAAGAGGCGGAAGGTTATGCCGCAAGACAAGACCTAATTTATAGCGAAATACAAACGCGGATAAAAAACTTAGGTCCTTTGGGTGTGTTGCAACTTCTCGGCACAAAGATGAGCGTTTTGTTCAGCGATGGCACACTTGGAGCTTCGGATGTTTTGGGCGAGCATGCGGTGTCAACCGGCAGTGTTTTGCAGGAGCTTGTCTTGCCCCGAGGGACACTGAATTATGTATTTGTTTATGTGGCGTTCTCCCTGTGGGGCAGTTTGCTTGTATGGGTGATGGTGGCCACTGTGCGCAGCTTTCTTTTGAAGAATGATGCGCTTACTTTTATGAGAATGGCATTGCTTTTGGCCGTGGTGGTGGGGCTGGTTTTGGTGGCTCGGCCACAGTACTTTGTTTGTCTGTTGCCACTTTTGTGGTTGTGTGCCTTGGAAATGTGCCAAAGCAAGCGTGGGGCAGACACTGAAAACAACAGACAAAATGCCGAGCAGGAACAGGAAAACGAAACACGGCACAAGGCACAAGAACCGGCGATACAAAGCGGTGAATTGTGTGAACGTGTGGACTATATGGACCCCGGCTTTTGTTGGAAGGAACAAAAAGAAAAGCTGCAAACCGAAAGAAATAGGCCGGAATGAACCGGTGAAAAAACAGAGTGAACCGGAAAGGGAGAGAGACGATGGCAGATAAAAAAACACCCCCAAAACCCGAAAGAATTGCACCGCAGGACAAAAAAGTGGCATTGGATACAGCGCTTGCCAACATTGAAAAAACCTTTGGAAAAGGTGCCGTTATGAAGATGGGGCAAAATGTGGCCATGCAGATAGACGCCATTTCCACGGGCTCTATCTCGCTGGATGCAGCCTTGGGCGTGGGCGGTTTGCCGCGTGGGCGCGTGGTGGAAATCTATGGCCCCGAATCCAGCGGCAAAACAACACTTGCCCTTCATGTTTTGGCACAGGCACAGAAAAATGGAGGCGATGTGGCCTTTATTGATGTGGAACACGCCCTAGACCCCGAGTATGCGAGGGCGCTGGGTGTGGATGTGGACAATTTGCTTGTGAGCCAGCCGGACACAGGCGAGCAGGCGCTAGAAATTACAGAGGCGCTGGTGCGCAGTGGCGCCATTGATGTAATTGTTATTGACTCGGTGGCGGCGATGGTGCCAAGAGCCGAAATACAAGGTGAAATGGGAGATTCCCACGTGGGTTTGCAAGCGCGCCTCATGAGCCAAGCCTTGCGGAAATTAACCGGTGTTGTGGGAAAAACGGGCACGGTTTGCGTTTTCATCAACCAACTACGTGAAAAAGTGGGGATTACCTATGGTAACCCTGAGGTAACGGCCGGTGGCCGCGCTTTGAAGTATTATTCTTCTGTGCGCATTGATGTGCGCCGAAGTGAAGGGCTTAAAAATGCGGCAGGGCAATTCATTGGAAACCGAACCAGAGCCAAGGTTGTAAAAAACAAGGTGGCACCTCCGTTTAAAGAAGCCGAATTTGACATCATGTTTGGCGAGGGAATTTCACATATGGGCGAGCTTTTGGATTTGGCTGTGGAGCTGAACATCATCCAAAAGAGCGGTGCCTGGTTCAATGCGGGCGAAGTGCGCCTAGGGCAAGGACGCGACAACGCCAAAACCTACCTTACCGAACATCCGGACTATGCGGCTGAGGTGGAAAAACAAGTGCGCGAAAACTTTAGTCGCCTTGCGGTGGCCGGAAGTAAAAAGAAAAAGAAAGCGAGCGGTGGAAACTTAGACGATTTGCCGCCGGAAAAACCAAAAACAGAAGAACCACGTTCTGAGCGTGGGCTAGACATTAATGTGGGCGAATGATATATATTACAGACATTCGTAAGGGCAAGCGTGGCTACTATGCCCTCTTCAGTGAGGAGGGCTTTCTGTTTTCGGTGGATGAGGATACCTTGTTTACACACGAGCTTCAAATTGGCAGCATGCTCAGCGAAGAGAATCTTTCCGCATTAAAACAGACAAGTGACACACAGAAATGCAAAGACCATGCCCTGCGTTTTCTTGCAAGGCGCCCTTATGCAACGCAGGAACTGTATCGAAAGCTGTGCCAAACCCACGATGAATTTTCGGCACAGGCAGCGGTAGAGGCACTGGAAGAGGGCCAACTGCTTGACGATGCACAGTTTGCAAAAGAGCTTACAGAGGCGCTTTCACAAAAAGGGAAAAGTGCCCGTGCCATTTATTATGCCCTGCTCGAAAAGGGCGTGGAATGCTCTTTGGCAGAAGAGGCAAGGACACAACAAAAACAGCATGATATAGAACTGGCTGTAAAAATATTGCAAAAGTCATACATAGATAAACTTAGACAGGGAAAAAAACAGGCTGTAATGGCGGCGCTTTCTCGACGTGGTTTTGCGCACGAGGATATTCAGGAAGCGCTCTGCTGTATACAGGATGAATGGGAAGAACAGGATATACAATGAAAATTGCAATTGTTTCGCTCGGTTGCCCGAAAAATCAAGTGGATGCGGATGTGTTTTGCCGTGCTTTGCTTGAAGACGGCCATGAAACCGTGGCAAAGATAGATGAGGCTGACCTCATTCTAGTGAATACCTGCGGCTTTTTGGATGCTGCAAAAGAGGAGGCCATCGAGCATATTTTGGATGCATGTCGGCTTAAAAAAGACAATCCAAAACGAAAAGTGATGGTAACCGGATGCCTGGCCGAGCGCTATCGGGAGGAACTGGCCAAGGAAATACCGGAGCTGGATGCCGTGGTGGGAATTGGAAAAAATGCCCGGTTGCCGGAAATTGTGCGACATCTTATGCAAGAGAGCAACATGCAAAGCCAACCCTATGAAGCATATGGGCCCAAAACCGACTTGGCTTTTTCTCACCGTCGTGTCATTGGAACACCGTCTCATTTTGCCTATTTAAAGGTGGCGGAGGGCTGTTCAAATGTATGTTCTTATTGTGCCATTCCGTCCATACGGGGGCCATTTCGCAGCAGAAGTTTGGCCTCTTGCCTAGAAGAGGCACGGTGGCTGGCACAGCAGGGTGTAAAAGAATTGGTGCTGGTGGCACAAGATGTAACGGCTTTTGGGGAAGACAGAGGAAAGAATGAAATTGTTGCCTTGCTGGATGCCTTGAATGCGATAGAGGGGATTTGCTGGATACGTATTTTGTATGCCTATCCGGAGCGTATCACAGATGCATTTTTAGAAGCCATGAAGCGCAACGAAAAGGTATTGCCCTATTTGGATTTGCCCATACAACATTGCAATGACACAATATTGCAATCGATGAGGCGGAAAGGTGGCGCCGCGGCTGTGCGGCAGGCCATTGCCAAAATTAGAAAAAACATACCCCATTGCACCTTGCGAACAAGCTTGATTGTGGGCTACCCAAGTGAGAGTGAGGAGCAGTTTGAGGAGTTGTGCCGGTTTGTTAAGGAGACGGAATTTGACCGACTCGGTTGTTTTGCCTACTCACAGGAAGAAGGCACAAAGGCGGCAGAAATGACAAATCAGGTTCCGCAAGAAGTACGGGAAAGACGTGCGGAAATTATGATGGAGATGCAAGCTGGAATTCTGAAAGAAAAACAGGAAAAACAAATTGGAGCAACACTGCTTGTGTTGTGTGATGGCTTTGATGATGAGGAAAATGCCTATGTGTGCCGCGGTGAATCCGACTGTTATGAAATCGATACTCTTGTGTATGTGCACACAGATATGCCCATGCAACAAGGTCGGTTTTACAAGGTGAAAGTTCACCGTGAAGACGGATTTGACCTTCATGCGGATTGTGTTGAAGAAGCACATGCAAGTCAATGAGCTTCACACATATAAAAAACGGAGAAATAACAATGAATTTGCCCAACAAACTAACTTTATTAAGAATACTGCTTATTCCTGTGTTTATTGTCTTTGCATCAATGCCTGAAATACCCTATCATTATTTACTTGCGGGCATTGTTTTTGCAATGGCAAGTTTCACGGATTTTTTGGATGGATACCTTGCAAGAAAATACAATTTGGTCACCGATTTTGGGAAATTTGCAGACCCTTTGGCCGATAAATTGCTGACGACAACAGCCTTTCTCTATATGCTGGTAGATGGTGTGTGCCACCCCTTGGTTATCGTGTTGATTCTGATGCGTGAGTTTGCGGTTTCCGGTGTGAGAATGGTTGCGGCCGGATCTAAAAGTGGGAAAGTGATTGCTGCCAATCTGTTTGGGAAAGTGAAGACGGTTTTGCAAATGCTGTCTGTTTTGTGGTTTTATTTTGCGGCAGGGTTTACGGGGGTTTCGGCAGGGGATGTGCCGGGCACATTTGTGGGCGTAAGCACCCAGGTACTGTGCTGGGTTGTGGCACTGGTTACGGTGCTGTCGGGTGTGCAATATCTATGGCAAAATCGTTCGTTTGTCTTGAATGAAATGTAAAGGAAAGAATCCATGTTTGATAAATATTTAAAACAATACAAACCGCATTGTTCAGGTTTTTTCTCTATAGCGGCCAATTTGGTTTCCATGGTTCTTTTGCTGCTTGCACCGTTTTTGGACATTTGGGGCCTTGCCCTTTTGCTGCTTGTGTTGTATTTTGAAAAGAACAGTGGGCTTGTAAAGCAAAGCGCCTTATTTGGCTTGTTGCTTTGGTGTGTGCAAAGTTTGTTTTTGTTTTTGGTACAAGCGATCAGTGTGGCATTTGGCTTGGCAATTGGCAGCATTGCTTCCCTGTTTTCAGTGGGGGTTGGCGTAACCGGTTTGTTTTCCCTGCTTTTTGCTTTGCCAAGTTTGGCTGTGCTGGCCGTGGCTATTTACAGTGCCATACAGGCCTATCGATGGAAAATATGGCAATGGAAAAAGCTGGCACATCTTCCGCTGCTTCGCTGGGTGCCGGCGGCAAAGTACAACGGGGAAGGGGACGTGCCCGAAGACTGTGAATTGAAATACAAGGCATGACAAGTATAGGACATGAAAAAACCATAAAAAAGGATGGCAACGATGCAAATATACAACACGATGAATCGAAAAAAGGAAGAACTGGTTCCCTTGCATGAGGGCGAAGTGCGCATCTATGTGTGTGGGCCAACGGTATACAATTTCATTCATGTGGGCAACGCAAGACCACTTTGTGTATTCGATACGATGCGGCGTTATCTACTCTATCGCGGCTACAAAGTGCTGTTTGTGAGCAATGTCACAGATATCGATGACAAACTCATCACAAAAGCGAACGAGTTGGGCGTGGCTGTGGGGCAGGTGGCCGAGGAGTTTGAGGGTGAATTTTTACACGATGCCGATGGATTGCAGGTGATGCGCCCCACAGTGATGCCAAGGGCAACCGAGCATATGGCGGAAATCATCGAGTTGATTGAGGATATCATTGAGCACGGCTATGGCTATGTGGCCGAAAACAAGGATGTGTACTTTCGTGCAAGAAAATTTGAGGGATATGGAAAATTATCCCACAAAGTATTGGATGAACTGGAAAATAGCCGCGATTTGCGCGCCGATATGGAGGGGAGCCTCAAAGAAGACGAGGCGGATTTTGCGGTGTGGAAGGCGGCAAAGCCCGGCGAGCCCGCATGGGATTCCCCTTGGGGGCAAGGGCGCCCGGGCTGGCACATCGAATGCAGTGCTATGGCTAAAAAACACCTTGGGGACACCTTCGACATTCATGCCGGTGGGCAAGACCTTGTTTTTCCGCATCATGAGAATGAGATTGCACAAAGTGAGTGCGCCAACGGGCAAACCTTTGCGCGCTATTGGATGCACAACGGGTTTTTAAACATCGACGATCGTAAGATGAGCAAGTCGCTTGGCAACTTTTTTACCGTGCGGCAGGTGGCGCAGGAAATGGGGTACGAACCCATTCGCTATTTTATGCTCAGCGCCCATTATCGCAGCCCGGTCAACTTCACCCTGGACATTTTGCGTCAGTGTAAAGCCAGCTTGGAAAGGTTGCACACCTGCCGTGAAAATCTGGCCTTTGTTCTAAAAACCGCGCATGTCGAAGGGGACGAGGCCCTTTGGGAAGATGCAAAAATGTATGAAACACGTTTTTGCGAAAAGATGGACGATGATTTAAACACGGCGGATGCATTGGCTGTGTTGTTCGATTTCGTGCGCGACATCAACACAAAGGCCGCCAAAACAAATAGAGAAAGCCTTGAAAAAGTGGCCAAAATCTTTGACACGTTGTGTGGGGTGCTTGGTTTGCTTTGCAAGCGCGAGGAAGAGCAGGTGCCCGGCGAGGTGATGCACTTGGCCGAAGAACGTGTGCGGGCGAGGAAAGAGAAAAACTGGCCCTTGGCAGACGAATTGCGCGAAAAGATAGACGCCCTGGGTTATACGGTGGAAGATACACCGGCAGGGCCGAAATTGAGCCCAAAATCATAGTGTAAACCGGTGCGTGATGAGGGGTGTATAAGCGAAACACCAGACAGTTCAAAACAGAAAAATGTAGAAATCATCCCTAAAAAACGCCTTCCGTAAGGTTTTGAAAAACACAGTCCATTGTAAAAAGCGTGAGCCGGCAGAAGTTTTTCTGTCGGCTCACGCTTTTTACAATCATGATGCATTCGAGCAATTTTTAGTAGAGGGAATGTTCAAATTCCAAAGGCCCTCCCACAGTAGGCCAAAGGGTTTGGCAGGCAGGGCGGAATTTGAATAGCAGTTTAAAACGCCAAATAAAACAGGTAAAACCCGATGAGGCACATCAGAGCACCCAGTGCAATGCTTAAAACACGGCTCCATTTTCCATAGCGCTTGCTTTGGGTTAATTTTTGAATAAACCCCACAGAGGTGCCGCAAACAACGGCCAAAATGCCATGGCCAACAGAATATAGGAACAAAAGCATCACGCCAAAGGCGGTGCTGCCACGGCCGGCAACAATTGCCAAAAGTGCAATGAGCACAGGTGTTGAACACGGCGAAGAGAAAATACCACCCAAAATACCGGCAAGGAGTGCGCCAAGATAGCCTTTTTTCTTGTTTTTGGAAATGAGGTAACTGGAGGGAATGAATTCAAAAATCCCCCAAATTTGTAGGGCCATTAAAAGCATCAAAGCGCCCAAAATCATATACCACCAGCTATTCTGGGCCCCCAGCATCCGGCCTGCCGCCGATGCAGCCACACCCAAAGCAGTGAATGTGACAGCAGAACCGAGCGCAAAGGTAAGAGAAAGAAAAAAAGCACGCTTACTGTTTTTTTCTCCACTGCCACCCACATAGCCAATCACCAGGGGAACACTGGACAATGCACAGGGTGTGAACGAGGTCAATACCCCGGCGAATAATGCCAAAAGAGGCGCAAGCCAAGCATTTTCCATGATTTGATAGGAAAGCGCTATCAAAAAGGTATCCATTTTTACTCTATCCCCATATCTTTTAAAATGGCTCTCATTTGATCCTCGGTTAAGGCCCCTTGATGCACCGTGAATGCAGGCTCTTGCGTTTCTTCGTCCGGGTAAATGATGAATTCAATGCCTAAATCACCCAAATCGGCACTGGGAATATAGGGGGAGCCGTCCGCTTCGATGAATACCTGTGTGGGAATGGTGACAATGGGGAAGCCTTGACTGCCCTGTGGAAATTCCCACACATCTACAAACTTGATGATGGCTCTGTTTTGCATTTCTTCGTTGAGTGTTTCCAAAACCGGCGCCATGGCCTTGCAGGGCTCGCATTCTGTGGCACCAAAATCCAAAATCATGGGCATGTTGTGGCTTTTCAAAGCCTGTAAATTGATACTGGGCGCGTGTAGCGAGGTGGGCGAAGCACTGTCTTGCTCACTCACATTGGAACTGTCGGCTGCGATTTGCAAAAAATACATGGAGATAACAATAATCACCATGATGGCCGGCACCAGAAATCTCACGATTTTTTTTCTGCCCATAGAAAAACACTCCTTCTCACCCCACATACATCAAAAAGTTTTGATTTATGAAAGTATAGCGCCATCCACTCTATTTGTCAAGCGATGACGTGAAGAAAAACGATTTCCTGTTGTATTGACCCCGGTGTGAACTTCCGATATGATAGAATGTATGAAATAAAATATTCGAAAGAAAAGGAAGTCTCGGTGCTGAAAAAAGGTTTGATTTACGGTTTCTTTGTGGTTTCATGGATCTTGTTTGGCGGGTTGTTGATTTGCGTTGTGTTTCAAAACCGCTATTTTAGCTATGCATGGTATGTGGTGTTGCCCCTCGCTTTTGCGTGGCTGGGCATTCTTTTTGCCCTGTTTCGGCTGTGCCAAAAGTACAAGCAATGGTTGTTGCAAAATCATAAAAAAGCCCTATTTTTCTTTTTTTGTTTTTTGTCACTTACTCAAGTGCTCTTTTATGTGCTTTGTGCAAGCTACCCCACGCAAGACTTCGAGCGCGTATTCACGGGTGCCTACAATTACACCATCGCCGGCGAAATTTTAGACCCCTACCTCGATTATTTCTATAAGTTTCCCAACAACTTGTCTATTACCGTTTTGTTGCAGTTTCTGTTTCGGCTGTGCTACCGTTTTGGCATCACGGATTTTTTTATCGTGGGTGCCGTTTTCAATGGCATCTGTGTGCAGCTAGCCTATGTGTTTGTCTATCTCATTGCGGCAAAACTGGCGGGCAGGCAAATTGGTTTTTTTTCTCTACTTGCGCTCTATCTGTGTTTGCCCTTGCAAACCTACATTTCCATTTTTTATACAGATACCACGACAATGCTGTACCCCTTGGCCGTGGTGTATTTTTCTTTAGTTGCCTTGCAAAGCGGAAACCGAAAAAAGCAGATGGTATCCCTTGCCCTGCTCTCGTTGCTGGCAGCAGTTGGTAGCTGGATAAAATATTCTGTAGTCATTGCGTTTATCGCGGTGCTGCTCGTGTTTTTGCTGAATGGGGCATTCAAACAGGCTTTGGCGTGTGTGCTGGGTTTTGCTTTTTGTTTTTTACTGCTCAATGCCGGCACACAAGCTTTTGTGTACGAAAATATTTTGGACGAAAGCATAGCCGCAGACAGGGCCACACCATTCACGGCTTGGATTGCCATGGGAATGCAAGGGGATGGGGCACACAGTGCGGCGGAAAACGAGTATATTTGGAGTTTTGAAACGCAAGAGGAGAAAAAGCAAGCGGCACTGGATTTGTTGCAAGAACGTTTAGAGGAACGAAATGCTCTTGAACACCTTTCTTTTTTAAGCCAAAAGGCCGTGCGCAGTTTTGGCAGTGGCAATCTTGACTATCCGAGCACAGTGTCCGGTGCGCCGATGACACAAAACTTCATGATAGACATTCTGAATCCGGCAGGGGCTTATAACGAGGTGTACGACAACGTCATTCAAGGCTATCATGTGGCCGTGATGTTTTTGCTTGTGCTGGGTTTTGCCCTGAGCTTGTATTATGGAGAGCAACAATTTTTGCCAATGCAAATTGCTTCGTTTGGTATTTTCATGTTTTTGCTTTTGTGGGAAGCCGGAACGCGTTATTTGCTGCACTACTACCCAATGTTTATTTTAAGCGGAGCTGTATTGGTGGCAAGTATGCTGGACAGAAAACCCAAGAGGACGCTTTTGAGGAAAAAACACAAATAATCGTGTTTTGGAAAAAGGGGAATGTTTAAATCTCTTCACGCATCTTAACCGTAAAAGAAGGAGTTGTTTTTGAAAAACATAAAAATCTATGTTTTGCTGCATCTGCTTTTGCTGTTGTTTAGTTTTTCGCCGGTGTTCAGCAAACTTGCGGCCACGCAAGACTTTCTAAGTCTACCTTTTATTCTCTACTATGGGGCCTCGGTGGGCATTTTGGGGATATACGCCCTTGGTTGGCAACAAATCATCAAGCGTCTTCCTTTGGGCGCGGCCTATGCAAACCGTGCCGTGGCCGTGGTGTGGGGCATGGTGTGGGGGCTTTTGTTCTTTTCCGAGAGTATCAGCCTGCAAAAGGTGATGGCGGCCGCCGTGATTGTGTGTGGTGTTTTGCTATTTGCTTTTGCACAGGGGGAGGAGACAAAAGATGCAAACTGATATGTTGCCCTACATTCTTGTGATTTTGCTATCCGTGTTTGTGGCGTCTGTAAGCCAAGTGTTGCTTAAAAAGGCAGCCATGCAACATTACGATAGTGTGCTCAAAGAGTATCTAAACCCGCGCGTTATGGTGGCCTATGCGCTGTTTTTTGGCACCACGTTGCTCACCTTGGTGGCCTACCGTGGCATCCCTCTGTCTCTCGGGCCGGTATTGGAGACAACGGCCTACTTCTATGTTACCTTTTTTGGTGTGCGTATTTTTGGAGAAAAGCTTACGGGCAAGAAAGTAGTGGCACTTTTGATGATTGTAGGTGGTATTGTACTGTATGCACTGGGATAGAAGGCGGTTTATATCCAAATCGTCC
This sequence comes from uncultured Oscillospiraceae bacterium, assembly GCA_964371725.1. Lineage (GTDB taxonomy): Bacteria > Bacillota > Clostridia > Oscillospirales > Ruminococcaceae > JAAYCI01. The sequence continues at coordinate 83,015 of CAYJNQ010000004.1, read as the reverse complement.
AAACTGTTATATAACATAAAAATGCGATGCTTTTCCAAAACTCAATGGCAGTGGGCGAGCGATCGGCTTTCTTTTGCGCGGATAGGCTTGCTCAGATTGTCTTGACAAACATACCGAGAGTATGATATCATCAAAACATACCAAAGGTATGCAGGGGGCGATACACGTGGCCAGAAACAAATATCCGGAGCAAACCGTGGAGCGAATTCTCGGTGTTTCCACACGGCTTTTTCTTGAAAAAGGCTACGAAAACACAAGCTTGCAAGACATTTTAAATGAGCTTGGGGGTTTGACCAAGGGGGCCATTTACCATCATTTCAAATCGAAGGAAGATATTTTTGATGCGGTGGCAACCAAGATGGGGCAGGCCAACACAGATATTTTTAAAAGTGTAATGGGCAATGCCGGTTTAAATGGGGCCGAAAAGCTTCGGGAGATTTTGCGTCGGCATATTTTCAGCCTTACCACCAAAGAGCTCATTGGCATCGTGCCAAACCTTCTGGACAACCCGAGGTTTTTGGCAACGCAAATCAGGCAGGTGCAAGATGTGGTAACGCCTGAATTCATCGCTCCCATTGTGGAAATCGGTGCACGTGACGGTTCTATCAAAACCGATAAACCCTATGAACTTGCAGAGGCCATTACCTTGCTTGTCAACGTGTGGTTGAACCCTACCATTCTTGGCACGGATGCAAAAAGAATGCCGGATAAATGCAAGGTTTTGAACGAATTTGTGGCATCCTATGGTTTTGTTCTCATTGATGAAGACACCATTTTGGAGATCGGTAAACTATCAAAGTGAGAACGGCCTGTACTTTTTTTGAAATGCTGAACTGCTCTGGCAAGAGCAGTTGTTTTTTAGCAGAATACATACCAACCGTTGGTATTAAACTTGAAAAGGAGAAAATATGAACTGCATTGAAACAAAGAGCCTTTGCAAAAACTATGGAGAAAAATCCATTCTAAACCATGTGAACTTGGGGGTGAAAAGTGGGGAGGTGATGGGCCTGCTTGGAGCCAACGGCGCAGGCAAAACCACACTTTTGAAGCTTTTGTGCGGCCTATTGGAACCCACAAACGGTGACATTGCGGTGTTTTCACAAAACCCAAGGGAAAAGCACGACAGAGTGCTTTCAGAGCTAGGGGTGCTTATTGAAACACCGGTGTTTTATACACATTTGACGGCTCGAGAAAACTTGGCCATCCACCTTGCCTATATGGGCAAACAGGCCGACATCGAAAAAATACTTGCCCGTGTGGGCCTTGGCACTGTAAACAATCCGGTGTCAAAATTTTCGCTGGGCATGAAGCAAAAACTGGCCATTGCAAGGTGTATTTCCCACAGGCCGAAAGTGCTGCTTTTGGATGAGCCTATCAACGGGCTGGACCCGGCGGCCATCAAAGAGGTACGGGCACTGTTTCTTGAACTCAAAAAAGAGGGCACAACCATCCTACTCTCGAGCCATATTTTAAGCGAAGTACTCTTGACCTGTGAACGCCTTGTGGTGCTTTCAAATGGGAACTTAGAAAATCTTGGCAGCATCCAAACACTGCAAGAGACCCACAAAGACAATCTTGAAAATTATTTAATTGAAAGGATGTAACCCCCAATGCTGAAACTTGTGCGCTTAGAGCTTAAAAAGAACAACCTTTTTCCATATCTTTTGGGTGTGGCCGTTATTTTTTTATTTACAGCTGCAATGGGCCTGTTGTTTGCGGCACTTCCACTGCTAGAGCCAAACGATGAATCGGCGCAGATGTTGGCAGAGCCTACTTTCTTGGTGTCAATTTTGTCGATTTTATCCATGAGTTGTTTTTCGATTTTGGGTTCGGTTCTATATGCGAAAATGGTGGTGGAAGAATACACGGGCAAGAAAAATGTGTTGCTGTTCACTTACCCACAAAAGAGAAGCCGCATTTTGCTTTCAAAATGTTTACTCATTTCCTGCTTTCTTTTTGTATCCATGCTGCTTTCCAATACGCTTGCGATATCGGCCGCCATGGGTCTTGGTCATGCACTGGGCCTTGTGACTGAACCGCTTAGCACAGCACTTTTTTGGGAAATTCTTATTTTCAGCATTTTGATCTCTGTTATGGCAAACTTCATTTGTTTCATTGCCTTGCGTGTGGGGTTTTGGAAAAAATCTTTAATTTGGACACTCGTTACCACCATCGTTTTGGTGTCGCCCTTTGGCAATTCCGTTATGCTACTCAGTGACTGGTTTTCAGCGGTGTTTCCAATTGCTTCACTTGTTTTCTTGCTTATCTCTGCCGTTTTGTTTGCGGGCCTGATGAAAAAAGTGAACGAAATGGAGTGCCTGCCATGAGCCAAAAACTACTGTGCAAAGACTTTGTGTTGGTTGTTGTTGGGCAAATCATCTCTCTTTTTGGAAACGGGATTTTGCGTTTTGCATTGCCTTTATATCTGCTTGAAATCACAGGTTCCTCGGCGATTTTTGGAGCCGTGAGCGCGCTGTCCTTTTTGCCGCTTGTGGTGCTTATGCCGGTGGGTGGCATTGTGGCAGACAGGGTGAACAAACGAAACATCATGGTGATGCTCGATTTCCTCACGGCGATGCTCGTACTGTGGTTTTACATATCCTTGCCCCATTTGTCTCTTGTGCCACTTCTAGTTGCCACTTTGATGGTTTTATACAGCATCAGCGGCCTTTATCAGCCTGCCGTCAGCGCGAGCATCCCTTTATTGCTCGGCCCTGAAGTTTTGCTCAAAGGCAACAGCGTGGTGTCAAGCATCCATGCTTTATCGAATTTGCTATCCCCGATGATAGGCGGCATGTTGTTTGGCAGCTTTGGCATCACACCCATTTTGATTTTGGCTATTGTTTGTTTTTTTCTGTCTTCGGTATTGGAAATGTTCATCCAAATACCCCATGCAGAAGCGAAAAAAAGCCAGGGTATTGTACACACGGTGAAAAAAGAATTTGGCGAAAGTATGGTTTTTATTTTTCATCAAAAGCCCAAAATTGCAAAAATGATTCTTGCGGCCTGCGCGCTAAACGCCTTTGTTAGCGCGCTGCTTATCATTGGAATGCCGGTTTTAATTACAGAGCGGCTGGGCTTGTCCACAGAACTTTATGGTGTTTCACAGGGGGTGTTTGCCCTTGGGGGCTTGTTCGGTGGCGTGTTAACAGGGGCACTGGCAAGCAAGGTCAAAATAGAAAACTTGTACAAATGGTTTTTCGCACTTGCCGCAGCGCTCATCCCGTTTGCGTTGTCCATGCAGTTTGCACAAAAGCCACTTGTCAGTTTTTTCCTGATTACGGCGAGCGTCTTTTTTGTGATGGCAAACGCCTCATTTTTATCCATCAGCATCATGAGTTATGTGCAAAATGAGACAGACAAAGCCATGCAAGGGAAAGTGATTTCGGTGCTCTTGACACTGTCGCTGTGTGCACAGCCACTGGGACAACTTTTGTATGGCTTTGCCTTTGAGTATGGAAGGGGATTAGAATGGTTGATTGCAGGACTTTCGCTGTTTGCGGTGGTTTTGCTTGGGACCTATATGAAAAAAATCTTTTGAATATTTTTGCTGAAAAATAAAGCTTAAGAGTATACAAAAAATGACATAGCCAAAGGCGAGATAAAGAACGGTGTCCATTCTCGAACTCGAACCGTTTTTTTGAGAGCAGTGGGGTGGTCTCTTGTGCATCGAACAGGAAAGATTGCTTTGTATTGGCCTGTATGATACAATTATTCTACTGGAAAGGTTTATGCGGCGGAGTGAGAAATTACACCGCCGCTTTCCTGTTTCTTTCAATAAAAAGGGGGTAAAATGATGCGAGACGGAAAAACACCAAACCCCGATGTACTGTACCCTGTAAAGGGTTTTGACACGGTTACCTATGTGAAACCGAGCGTTCAAAACCCCAACATCATCGTGGGCGAATTCACCTATTTTTCAGACAAAGATTTTGAAAGCCATGTTACACATCATTACGATTTCTATGGTGACAAGCTCATCATTGGCAAGTTTTGCCAAATTGCCTCGGGTGTCACATTTGTCATGAACGGTGCGAACCACCAAATGAATGCGGCTTCCACCTTCCCGTTTTACATTTTTGAAGGTTTCGAGCAAGCGGTTCCGCCCCTTTGCGAAATGCCCACAAAAGGAAACACGGTAATTGGCAATGACGTGTGGATAGGCCAAAATGCGAGAATACTGCCGGGTGTACAGGTGGGGGATGGCGCCTTGATTGGGGCCTACAGCGTTTTGGGTAGTGATGTGCCGCCTTATACCATCGTGGCGGGGAACCCCGCAAAGCCCATTCGCAAGCGCTTGAGCGACGAGCTTATTGAACTGATGCTCCGCTTTCAATGGTGGAACAAGCCGATAGAAGAGATAAACGCCTTGATTCCCATTTTGACTTGCAGTGATTTGAATCGTGTGAAAGAGGAGATTTTGAAAAGGCTGTAAGGATACATTTTTTTCATACAATGCATACCGGAATCGAATTTGTTTTTTGCAAGGAGGAAAAAACCACGTGAAACCAAAAAACAACCTACAAATTGCCTTTTTAATTGTGGGCACGTTGGCCGCCCTGGAATTCATCTTTGTAAGGGGTCTGTTTACTTGGCTTTTGGCAGTGGGGGCCGTCATCCTTGTGGGCGGGCTCAACATTTTGCTCGGTCTAAAGAACAAAGAATGGATGCAAGTGGGGTTTTATCTTTTGCTAACCGTTTCGCTTTGTATGGGTTATTTTGCGCTGCTGTAATCGCGTTTAGAGGTTTTTTATGATACGCGAAATCACAGCCAACAAAAAGGGTTTTTGGATTTGTTGCCAGAAAATCAAAAATATGCTATGATATTATTGGTAAAATATGTGTTGGGTGCGATAAGAACACTCAATAAAGATTACATTGGATTGAATTTGCGAGGAATAACCATGAAAAAAATAGCCATCGTTTTGTGCTTGGTGTTGAGTTTTGGTATCGTGGCGCCCAAAAGCAGCTTTTCCTTGCCCACTTTTGCCGGTGAAGTGGAGCCTGCATCGGATGTTGTGAGTTCGGAAGCTGTGGGTGAGGCGGAACAAGCAACGCCTGCCGAAGCACAGCATGCCCTCAGTGAAGAGGCAAAGGCCGATTTGCAGGCCATTGTGGCAGAGTGGCCCATTATGGCACTTGTGTATTTAAGTGAAACCTACTCTATAAAAGACGGTCCTTCGGAAAGTGGTTCGGAAGTGGCCTCCGTGCCCAGTGGGCAGCAGGTGTTTATCACGGGCATGGAATACGACGAATACGGAAATCTTTGGGCAAAAGTAGAGTTCTACCAAGACGAGGTGCTTTTAGAGGGCTATGTGCAAAGGGACAACCTGGCGGTTTCAGACGAGCGTTTCCTCTCGTGGGAAACACAACACAATGTGGTTTCTCTTGCACCCATGCCCATGATGGCCATGGCTTATTCGGCGGTATCGTCGGATGTTGCGCAGTTTCCGGCCTCTTACCAAGCCTCTTTAACGGCACTGAAAAATGCCCACCCGAACTGGATATTTGTGCCCATGAACACGGGGCTTGACTGGAACACCGTGGTGAGCGCCCAGATGGAGGGCGCGCGCAGTTTGGTGCCAAACTCTTTTTCCGATGAAATGAAGATTGCCCCATATGGCACACAGGGGTGGTCTTACGCTTCGGAGTATGCGGTGGAGTATTACTTGGATCCACGCAACTGGCTGGATGACACCTATGTGTTCCAGTTCGAGCAGTTAACATTTAACCCGAGTTATCATACAGTAGGTGCTGTGCAAACCATGCTGAATGGTTCCTTTATGGCCGGCACCGTTCCAGGAGACGGCAGAAGCTATGCACAGTTGTTTTGGGATATTGGCAGCAGCATGGGGGTGAGCCCGTTCCATTTGGCCAGCCGTGCCTATCATGAACAGGGTGTGCACGGTTCCACGCTTATATCCGGCACATATCCCGGATACGAGGGGCTTTACAACTATTATAATATCAGCGCCGCCGGCAGCACCACCACGGCAGTGATTACAAGCGGCCTGCAAAAGGCGCGGGAAATGGGCTGGACAAGCCATACCTCATCCATTCAGGGCGGTGCCAGCATCATATCCCAAAACTATATTTTGCAAGGGCAAGACACCTTGTATTTGCAGAAATTTGATGTAGACCCAAGCTACAATGGTCTGTATTGGCACCAATATATGCAAAGCCTGTTTGCGCCCAGCAGTGAGGGCAAGCAAATTCGAAATTTGTACGCAGAAACCGGTGCGTTAGAAAGCACCTTTGTGTTTAAAATTCCTGTGTACACGGGGATGCCCGGTTCCACCCACATCGGCACAACCTCAGGTACGGTTGGCACCAATACGGTTTCGTTAACCGTGCCGCCCGACTACGATGCAAGCAAAATATATTTAGATGGTGTGGAATATGCCGCAACGCTGGAGAACGGGCAGGCCATTGCCGCCGCAAACGGCACAGGCGCCAGAACGGCAACCATGTATCAATATGATGCAAATGGTGTGCCACGGGGAATGTATGTGTGGTTACTAAGCAATGCAGAGAACACCTACACGGCAACACCCGTGCCCGAACTTCAGGACTTGCTAAGTTACCACGGTTTTTCGATACGCACCACAGGCAATTCCGGCATCCGGTTTAAAAGTGGCATTGGCACAGATGCAAGAGCGGCCCTTGCCACAACCGGCTTAGGCAATTTTACCGTGGCACAATATGGCACTTTGGTAATGACAGAGGCCAACCGTGCAAACCACGCCTTTGTGCTGGGTGGCGAAAAAGTGGCCGGTGGTATGGCGTTTGAAATGCGTGCGGACGGCAGTGTTAGCGATGCCATCTTTGCTGTGGAAAACGGGCGCATACAGTATACCTCGGTGCTTGTGGATTTGCCGGCAGACCAATACAGAACCGAATTCGCTTTCCGCAGTTACATTGTTTTGAATTCTTTCGGCCAAGAATATGTTTTCTATGGCCCGCCACGCAGCAACAGCATCTACAACATCGCCGAGCAGTTTGTGAATAGCGGCTACTATGCCGGGGGTTCGTCGGAGGACGTTTTCCTGCGCCAAATCATGCAAAGCGCCGCCTAATAAAGGAGAAACCATGAAAAAGAAAACCATTTGTTTTTTGCCCTTGCTTTTGGCTTTTGTCTTTTTGCTGGCAAGCTGTGCACAAGAGCCGGCCTCTTCGTCCACATCGGTAGGCCCTGCGCCACTCTCAGAGCTTGAGCAAAACATCGCCCATTACGAGCAGCTCATCATAGAAGACCCAAGTGCAGAGAATTTTGCAACATTGGCCGGTTACTATGCCGAAGCGGGGAAAATTAAAAAACAGCGCAATACCTTGGAGCTTTCCTACCTTACAAACAACGACGTGGCTGCATTGGAAGCCTTGCAAAACATCGTGGTGAATGCAGAAGAGGAGAGCGCTGCCATCTTGGAAGACATGCGCTTATTAGAGCAAAATCTTTCTCTTGCCGAATATCAAGGGGAGGCGTTGGCTGTTTTGCTGAATGCCGATTGGTATACACAAATGATGCCGCGCCTGCAAACAGGCAGCAGAAACTACTACCTTAAAAACCCGGACACACAAAGCACCTTGCTTTTGGAAGTGGGCTACGATGAAAACGCCCTGCCCTATACCAGTGTTTGGCTTACGAAAGACGAAAGCGGCGAAACCACCTACCTTTTCCAAAGCGGAGAGGGGGCACAGTTGTTAACCACCACACTCACCAATGGAAGTATATACAATGGCCCCTTTACGTCTTGGCAACTGCTTAGCAATACGGGTTCGGTTTATTATGAAGAGGGAAATTTTGTGAATGGCCTTGTCGTGGGCGATTATGTGGCAAACGAAGGCGGTGTGGGCGAAACGGTGGATTTGTACACGCTGTTCAACACAAAAGACACCATTGAAACCCTGCCGTTTACAGGCAATTTCGGCGAGGATGGACGCACCACAGTGGAACAGCCACAGGGCGATAACGACTTTATTGTGTATGCCTATGCAGAAGATGGCGTGCAATATCTGCAACGCAATTTGCCCGAAGAGGTGCCGGTGGTTGTGGAGGCGGCAGACACAGCCGAGGAAGATACAAGCATTTCCGAGGTGAACAGAAGCCCCTTACAGAGAACCAACAAAAGTGCCGTTGATGCAGATGCAAGCCTTCCGCCAGAAGACAGTAGCCTTGCCATGGATGATACAAGCCTTGCAGAAGAGGCTGATATGGACGCTCAGGCGGAAATGACCTTTGACCCGGATGTATTCACATACGAGTTTTACAATATGCCCGCTTACAAAAGCTTCACGCCTTATGTTCCCGCCCCGGATGCTGTGCCAAGTGGTGAAGTGATGCTGGATTTGGCCACGGTACAAGTGCGCGTGAACGATTCGAACATTGAATGGTTTGATGGAACAAGCTGGCATGTGGCAGGCAGTGTAGAAGACTATATCATGCAAGACCCCTATTATGTGGTGCCCTATGTGATGCCACAAACCGGCACAGAAACCGAACAAGGGGAAGAGGGAGAAGCGGGAAGTACAAGCAGTGCGTTCTCTCAAAGAGAGCGTTCACAAGAGGTGGTGCAACAAACATATCAGCCCACACAGCAGGCACCGGCCACAACCACCACGGCACCGGCCACAACCACCACGGCACCGGCTGCTACCCCGGCGCCGGAACCGGCACCGGCACCGGAAACACCCCCCGCAACGGGAACAGACGGTGGCGACATAGGCTGGACACCGGACCTTTTGTAGACACAAACAAATTATAATGCGTTCCATGCCTGCCGGAAATGGCTTTGGATTCGATGGTACCGCGGAGGCATTCTGGCTTTCGTCCCTGAATTGGGGCGAAAGCTTTTTTATTTGCAAATGAAAGGGAAGATGAGAATGAGAACAGGGTGTTACGGTGAAGTGCACGAAAACCCAATCGAAGAGGACAACGCCGTGTGCGGATGTTTGCAAACCAAGCGCGACATAGGTGGGGTTACCGCTTTTGTTTTGAAAGAAAGAGGAGGTATAAAGTATGCCCAAAATGGATATAGATAAACTGGCGCACTTGGCAAGACTGTCGCTTACAGAGATGGAAAAAAAGACACTGGCCATCGAGATGGAGGAAATTATCCGATTTGCCAACCGGTTGAATGACGTGGATGCCGATGATATCGATATCTCTACCCATACAACGTTAACGGAAAATGTTTTTCGAGCCGATGAAGTGGAATTTGAGTATGAGCGCGAGGATTTACTGACGAATGCTCCCAGCCGTTTTGAAGCTTACATCACCGTGCCAAAAGTAATGGAATAGGAGGATGGAATGGATATCAGCAAACTTACTTTGCTACAACTTGCTGAAAAGCTGAAAAGCCGGGAGTGTTCTGCCGAGGAACTGTGCGAATGTCACATTCAAAACATAGAGTCCACAGGTGAAAAGATAGGTGCTTATCTTACGCTCACCTTCGAAAACGCCCGTGCGGCCGCAAAGGAGATGGATGAAAAACGGGCCAAGGGGGAGAGGCTTTCCCTTTTGGCGGGCATCCCCTGTGCCGTTAAAGACAACATCTGTACAAAGGGCATTCAAACCACGTGCGCCTCAAGGATGCTGGAGCATTTCGTGCCCCCCTATGATGCCCATGTGATAAAAAGACTGCACAAGCAAGGAGCGGTTTTGCTGGGAAAACTGAACATGGACGAATTTGCCATGGGTTCCACAACCGAAAATTCCTATTTCAAAACAACCAAAAATCCGCGCAACACAGCGTATGTGCCGGGTGGAAGTTCGGGCGGTTCGGCTGCGGCAGTGGCCGCGAATCAGGCTGTGTATACCCTCGGGTCCGACACCGGCGGGTCCATTCGTCAGCCCGCTGCCTTTTGTGGTGTGGTGGGCATGAAGCCCACCTATGGAACCGTATCCCGAAACGGTCTCATCGCCTTTGCTTCATCGTTTGACCAGATAGGCCCGATTACAAAAGATGTGCAAGACAACGCAGCTGTGCTTGGGGCCATCAGCGGCTACGACCCAAAAGACAGCACCTCCGTGAAGCGACCGGCTCAGGATTATATCGCCGCGCTTGAAGCGGATGTAAAAGGGATGAAAATTGCCCTGCCCAAAGAGTATTTCGGAGAGGGCATTGCAGAGGAAGTGCGCACGGCTGTGCTTTCGGCCGCCAAAGTATATGAAAAGTTGGGGGTGCAGGTTTGCGAGGTGTCTTTGCCGTCGTTAGAAATGGCTCTGCCGGCGTATTATGTTATTTCTAGCGCTGAAGCGTCCTCGAACTTAGCCCGCTTCGACGGAATTCGCTTTGGGTATAGAAGCAAAAACCACACAAACATCGAAGAATTGTACAAGCAGTCTCGCAGTGAAGGTTTCGGCGAAGAAGTGAAACGACGCATTCTACTGGGTACCTTTGCTCTCAGTGCAGGCTATAATGATGCTTATTATAAAAAAGCCCTGCAAGTGCGCACTTTGTTGATGCAGGATTTTGCAAAGGTGTTTTCTGAGTTTGACTGCATTTTGTCGCCGGTGGCGCCGAGCGCTGCCTATAAAATAGGCGAAAAGATAAAAAATTCGCTGGAAATGTATCACGGGGATATCTGCACAGTGCCGGTGAATATAGCCGGGTTACCCTCGCTTGCACTGCCCTTTGGACAAAATGGGTTCGGGCTACCACTTTCGGTGCAGCTCATCGGTAGGCATTTTGGCGAGGGAACATTGTATCGGCTGGGTTATGCGCTGGAAAGGCAGGCGGGTGCTTATCCGATTCGGCAAGAAACAGGGGGACAACCGGCATGATACAAAACTACGAAATGGTGATTGGGCTGGAAATACATTGCGAGCTCAACACAAAAACCAAAATATTTTGCGGATGTTCCACGGCTTTTGGGGCAGAGCCAAACACCCAGGTTTGTCCGGTGTGCCTAGGCATGCCGGGAACCTTGCCCGTGTTGAACGAGGCGGTGGTCAACGCAGCCATCAAAGTGGGAATTGCCACAAAATGCAACATCAACCAATTTTCAAAGCAGGATAGAAAAAACTATTTTTACCCGGATTTGCCAAAAGCTTATCAGATTTCGCAGTATGATTTGCCGCTGTGCTATGGTGGAGAAATTGAAATTGAAACTGCCGAAAATCATAAAATCATTGGCATTACACGCATTCATATCGAGGAAGATGCGGGCAAACTGATGCATGATGAAGAGCTGGGTACTTTGATAGATTGCAATCGCTGCGGTGTGCCTCTCATTGAAATTGTGTCAGAGCCCGACATGCGCTCGGCCGAAGAGGCAGTGGCCTATTTTAAAAAATTACGGGCCATTCTTTTGTATGTCGGCGTGTCAGATTGCAAGATGAATGAGGGTTCTTTGCGCTGTGATGTGAACCTTTCAGTGAGAAAGCGTGGAGAAAAGCAGTTTGGTACACGCACCGAGGTGAAAAACCTAAACTCTTTTCAGTTTGTTTTAAAGGCCATTGAATATGAATACAAGCGCCAAATAGAGTTGCTGGAAAGTGGTGCGGCTGTGGTGCCGGAAACGCGCCGCTTCGAGCCCAAAAGCGGCAAAACCGTTTCCATGCGCCAAAAGGAAGATTCGAGTGACTATCGCTATTTTCCGGACCCGGACCTTGCCCCCATCATCAGTTCACAGCAAAAGTTGGATGAGCTGGCATTGGGCATTCCGCGCTTACCGGATGCGCGAAAAGAGAGGTACCGCAGGGAGTATGGCCTAAGTGGCTACGATGCCGAGCTCATTACGAATGACATTGAAACAGCCGATTATTTTGAAAGAGCTGTAAAGCAAACAGAGCATCCCAAAACCTTGGCCAATCTACTGATTGGAGACATGCTGAAAAGGATGGAACGAGATAAAGGGAAAATTGCCATCAAAGAAAATGTGGCCGCTGAAATAGCACAGCTTGCCGCATCCGGCTATATCAACAGTGGTGTTGCCAAAAAGCTTGTGCAGGATTTGTGGGGCAAAGAGCTTGCAGCCGGTGTGAAAGCCTATGTAGACGAAAACGAACTTGCCCAAATCAGTGATAGGGCCGTTTTGGAACCATTGGTTCTGGAAATGATAAAAGGTGCACCCAAGTTGATAAGTGACTACCAAAGCGGTAAAACACAGGCTCTCAAGGCCATGGTGGGGCAGGTAATGTTCAAAACATCCGGAAATGGCAACCCCATTTTAATCCGTGAAATCATCTTAGAAAAACTAGCGCTGTGAATGGGATGGTTCTCTGCCGTCGCAATGCGCAGGAAGGTGTTCTTGCCGGTGAAGTCAGTTGAGCGAAACTGTCACTTTAAATAAAATATTAAAAATAATTTGTGCTAATTTCATCTTGCACGAACAAGAAAAAAGCGATATAATTAACTTGTTCGAACAAGTTGTTGGCTTGAATAGAAAATGAATTGAGTATAGATGGATTTTATAGAATAAAGGAGAGGTGATTTCGTTATGTGTTCCAATGTAAGAACACACCCCATATTGGAATTTCCCGCAAATGAAAAAGTTTCTTTTACTTTTGACGGAGAAAAACTGAACGGGAATTTAGGCGAACCGATAGCCGCCGCGTTGCTATCGAACGGCATTGATGTTTTTCGCACCACGGCTAAGCGCGGCGAGGCGCGCAGTTTGTTTTGTGGTATTGGGCAATGCAACGACTGTGTTGTGGTGGTAAACGGGCAACCGAACATTCGCTCGTGTGTCACGCCGCTTGAAGAGGGTATGGTTGTGCAGCGGCAAGTTGGCCTTGGAAAGGTGGGTGTGCCATGTCTGTAAGTGATATTTTGGTGGTGGGTTCCGGCCCTGCGGGGCTTGGCGCTTGCATCGAGGCGGCCCGCTGTGGCGCCCGTGTTACTTTGGTAGACGAAAACGAAAAGGCCGGCGGCCAGCTTTACAAGCAAATTCACAAGTTTTTCGGTTCCGGGGCGCACTATGCCGGTGTGCGCGGCTTTCAAATTGCCGATTTGCTTTTGGAAGAAGCCAAGACACTGGATGTAAACATTCAGCTTGGCACACGAGCGCTCGGTTTGCTGGACGATGGAAGCATTTCCCTGCTGTGTGGTGGCACCATGCACACGCACAAGGCAAAAAAAGTGATTTTGGCCACGGGTGCCAAGGAAAATGCATTTGCTTTTCCCGGCTGGACCTTGCCCGGGGTGATGACGGCCGGCGCCGCACAAACCTTTTGCAATGTGCACGGCACGCTTGTGGGCAAAAATATTTTGGTGGTGGGTTCCGGCAATGTGGGCCTCATCGTTTCCTACCAGCTCATGCAGGCCGGCGCCAACATTGTGGCCCTTGTGGAAGGCGCCCCAAACATCACGGGCTATCGGGTGCACGCGGGAAAAATCCAGCGTGCCGGTGTGCCCATTTATACCTCTGCCACGGTGGTGGCCGCAAACGGTGACACCCATGTTAAAAGTGCCACCATCGCAAAAGTCAACGAACATTTCTGCCCCCTTGAGGGCAGTGAAGAAACGCTGAACGTGGATACCATTCTGTTGGCCGTTGGGCTAAATCCCCGCATTGAACTGGCCCAAATGTTTGGGTGTGAAACCACATTTGAGGGTGTGCTGGGGGGCACGTTCCCTTACCACGACCGCTATATGCGCAGCAGCGCGGAAAATGTATATGTTTGCGGCGATGTTGCCGGTGTGGAAGAGGCCAATACTGCCTTGGAAGAGGGGCGCTTGGCCGGCCTACATGCTGCGGTGTCGCTGGGTCTTTCGGCAAACGAGGCCCAAACGCGCTTGGATGCCTTGCAACAAAGCCTGCATGATTTACGCAGTGGTGGCCATGCCAAACGACGTTTAGACGGAAAAATGCGCACCATAGAGAAGGGAGCTTGCCTGTATGGCTAATCGAGCAGCAAAAGGAATCGCTTTCATTGAGTGCACACAAGAAATTCCCTGTAACCCCTGTGTTTCTGTGTGCAAAAGCGGTGCCATCGTAAAAGATAATTTGAATGCCTGCCCTGTGTTGATTGCGGAAAAATGTGTGGGGTGCAAATTGTGTGTGGCCGAGTGTCCCGGCCAAGCCATCTTCATGCAAGTGCCGGATTATGATGCGGAAAGTGCCACCATCACCTTTCCCTATGAATATTTGCCACTTCCCGAACCCGGCCAAAGGGTACAAGCGACAGACCGTTTTGGTCAAATTGTATGTCCTGCCGAGGTCCTCACGGTGGATAGGCGCTCTGCTTTCAACAAAACCAATTTGGTTACCCTGAAGATTCCAAAAGAGCAAAAGGACACCGTGCGCTTTATGCAACGCCTAAAAAAGGAGGATGCCGGCCATGAAAACGGATGATTTTTTGATTTGCCGCTGTGAAGAAGTGACAAAACAGGATGTTTTGCAGGCAATTGCAGACGGCTTGCACACGGTGTCTGCCATCAAGCGCGCCACACGGGCTGGCATGGGTGCCTGCCAAGGGCGCACCTGTGGGCGGTTGATTCAACAAATTTTGGTGGCCGAGGGCATTGCCGCCCCGGCAGAACTTGCGCCGGACAAGGCACGCTTTCCCTCTGTTCCTTGCGATATAGACAGTTTTGGGGGTGAGGACAATGGCTAACATGCAGTACGATGCCATCGTCATCGGTGGCGGCTATTTTGGTTGCGCTTGCGGCTATTTTTTGGCAAAAAGCGGTGTGCGCACCTTGCTTGTGGATGAAAAAGAAATCGGGCGCGGAGCTTCCGGGGCTAATTTCGGGAATGTACAAGTGCAAGATTCCTCCATGGGAATCAATTTACAGCTCACCTTAGACGGTTTCAAACTCATGCAAGAGATGGAAAAGGAGCTCGACAGTGACATCGGCTATCGGCCTTGCCGTTCTCTTGTGGGTGCAGAGGCGCCCGCCCATCTTCCGCTTTTAGAAAAAGAGTATCAGGAGAAAAAAGAAGCCGGGCTGGATATCCGCTGGCTGGAGGGCGGGGCACTGTATGATTTGGAGCCGAACATAAACCCCGATTCCGTGCTTGCGGCTACCTATTTTGAGCAAGGCCAGGTATATCCGTTCCATTATATGTATGCCTTGCTGCGCCGCGGTAAACAAAAGGGGCTAACGGTTAAAGAAAACTGCCCGGTGGCTTCTTTGCACATGGAAGGCGGCCAATGCAAAGGCATTGTATTGGAAGACGGCAGTGTCATTCGTGCAGAAAACACCATCGTGGCGGCAGGGGCCGGCACACATACCATTTGCCGCAGTGCGGGGCTTTCTGTGCCGGTGCACTCTGTCAAAGCCGAGTGTTTTGTCACCGAATCCATCGCGCCGTTTTTGAACGCGTATTATTCTTCGGCCGCATTTTTTGCCGAAGCGCACGACCCGGAAAAGGCATCCACTTCTCTTTGCGTGAGCCAAAGCCACTATGGAAACTTGCTTTTGGCCGAAACCACGAAGCCACACGACCTCGTAGACAAAAGATACCAAGATGCCACTTCGCTTGAACATTGCCGGGCAATCCGAGAAAAACTGGCACACTTTGCACCGGCGGCGGCGCATTTGCAAATATTGCGCAGTTGGGTAACACCCTCCCCCTTCACCAACAACACAGAACCCGTCTTTGGCAAAAGTCCGGTTTCGGGGCTTATTTTGGCGGCCGGCTTCAAAAGTGCCGTGGTGCTTTCGGCGCTTGTGGGCACTGTTGTAACAGAGCTTGTTTTACACGATACTTGCCGATATGACATCGCCCCGTTTATGAACCCGGTTTCTCGGCTATAAGCCCATAAAAACGAAAGCGTATTGGCGAAAAACAGGCTGATTGTCTGCTCGATGGTTCAAAAAATTCAAAGAGGACAAAACCACAAATTGCCAATCATGTTTAGGCTGTCTTGGTTGCTTAATATACCCAAACTTTTCAGTGAAAGGTCAATGAAATGGAAATTGTAGGGCACAGCATCAATACATCCCTCGATGGTATTGATGAAATTGTAGAAAGCAGAAACAAAGAGGCTCTTCTTTCACTTTGCAAAAACCAAATCAAATGGGGAGCCGACAGAATCTCTTTCAACGCGGGCACGCGTGTGCAAACAGAAATGGCAGATATGCAGTGGATGATTGGCACTGTGCTGGATGCCGGAATTAAAATACCCATGATGGTTGATTCTCCAAACCCGGATACCATTGAGGCTGCGCTCAAGCTAAACTGCAACGGACGAATGCTGGTGGATTCGACAACTTGCGAAAGGGCGCGCTTTGAAGCGGTGATGCCGCTGGTGAAAGAATACGATGCAAAGGTGATTGTTTTGCTTCACGACGAGTCCGGTATGCCCACTTGTGCAGAAGATCGGTTCAAAATGCTTCCGATTGTGGAGGAAATCAAAGACACTTGGGATATGAATCCCAAAGACCTTCTTTTGGACAACCTTGTTTTCGCACTCTCCACAGACCAAGATGGTGCAGCACGATATTTGGAGTGCTTGCGAAAAATGAAACAAACACACCCGGAGTATGGTTATACTTGCGGGCTGAACAACATCTCTTTCGGGCTTCCAAGCAGAGGGCTTTTGGACATCGCCTTTGCCACCATGTTGATTGGCGCAGGGCAAGACTGTTTGCTGGTGGAAATGGATGAAACTGTGGGCACTTTCATGCCTGCATGGAGAGCGTTAAACGGAGAAGATGAGTTTACGCTTTCCTATATCGAGGCCTATCGTGCCGGACGCCTAAAAACCACGGTAGGGGAAGTTTAAATGCAACACAAAATGCATCCGCTTTGTCGGATGCATTTTGCGTTGCATAACATGGTTTGATTAGGCAATGCCTAAAGGTAATTGCATTGGCAGACGGGTTGTTTTGGGTGAAAATATACCATCGCTTTTGTAATGACCTTGTCGTGTAAATCATAGACGCTTTCGTCCCAAATCATCAAGGGCGAGTCTTGTGGCACCTTAAAAAGTTCTGCCATTTTCGCATTGGTCTTGGCAGACATGGAAACAGAAAGGTAGGCTGTGTCAATATGGCAAGCTTGCCTCAGCCAATCAATTAAAAGAAAAGAATGTGCGGGCAGGCAAGAAAGTGTGTTTTGATCAACCAGGTGAAGCGGTGTTTCGGCCAGATATATAATTCGGGTTTCCTCACACACAGAAAAAGCCCAAACTTGACGATATATAGGAAAGTCGTCGCTTAGGTTTGGGTCTAAGCTGTTTTTTGCGATTTCGCTTTCCAGGCACGTGCACTTCGCCTTGTGTGTGGGTGTGCTTAAAAGGGAAAGAAATTCCAAATTCACATCGATACGATATTGCAAATGCACGGCAGAGGGATGGGCAAAGCTTCCTTTTCCGTGCCGGGAAGAAACATAGTGCGCGGCGGTCAAAGCTTGCAGGGCATCGCGTACCGTGGAACGGCTCACGTTGAACTTGGCAACATACTCGTTTTCCGAGGGCAATTTGTTTTCCCCCGGCTGCATGGATGCAATTTCATCTTTTATGGCATCGTAAACACGTTGCCATAATTTTTTCTTTTCTTTCAGTGCCATTTAATTTTCACACTTCCATTCCATGTGTTCTTGCTTTTTAGTATACAGGATAAGACCCGAATTGTACAAGCAGACAGCAATCTGAAAAGTAGAATTACAAAACCGATGCCACCTTTAGAGCCAGTTGACGGAAAACCGAATGTTGCAAATTTTGAAATGTTTTGGCAAAAGAGGCAAGGGAGAGGTTTGCGCAAACAAGCTCTGGTATTTGTGTTGAGAAACGGTGTATAATAGGTGTAAGCAACCGATAAGTGGGCCTATATCAAGGCAAGCGGCGGGGGGAAACATATGGTGGATGTAACCGTGATAGGCTGTGGCATTGTGGGCGCGGCAGTGGCCCATATGCTTTCTCGTTTCCAGCTACATGTGCTTGTGATGGAAAAAGAAAATGATGTGGCAATGGGAGCCAGCAGGGCGAACAGTGGGGTTTTGCATGCGGGGTACGACCCAAAACCCGGCACACTGATGGCGGAATTGAATGTGCAAGGCGCACAGTTGGCCAAGGCACTTTGCGAGACGCTGGATGTGCCAAGGGTGGCTTGCGGCTCGCTGGTGTTGGCTTTTTCAAAAGAGGAAGAGGCCCATCTGGAAAAACTTCTGTTGCAAGGCAAGCAAAATGGTGTAAAAAAAATGGCGCTATGGGGTGCGAAAACCTTGCGGGAGAAAGAACCACACATCAGCGAAAAGGTGCTGTCTGCCCTGTGTGCCGAAGAGGCGGCCATTGTGAGCCCCTGGGAATACACTTTGGCGTTGGCCGAAGTGGCCATACAAAACGGGGTAAGGTTTTCTCTTGGGTGCACAGTGCTGGGCATGGTGCAAACCGCAGAGGGAATTTTGCTGCAAACAAGCAAGGGGGATGTGCACAGCCGCTTTGTAATCAATGCGGCCGGGGTATATGCGGGCGTTGTTCATGATATGCTGGCAGAGCCCGCTTTCTCGATTCAACCCAGCCGAGGGTCCTACTATCTGCTGGACAAAAGCGAAGGAGAGCGTGTGCGCCATGTAGTGTTTGGTTGTCCCGGCAAAACCGGGAAAGGCGTTTTGGTGGCACCCACGGTGCACGGCAACCTGATTGTAGGGCCAAACAGTGAAAAACCAAGAGCTTTTGAGGATGTGGCCACCACACAGTCCGGGATTTCCGAGGTGCGCCAAAAAGCCGGCGTTTTGGTGCCCGGTGTCGATTTTAGCCAAAATATCCGCTGCTTCAGCGGTCTTCGCGCCGGGGCAGACCGTGGCGATTTCATCATCGAGTTTGCAAAAGGAGCACCGCGGCTTTTAGATGTGGCCGGAATTGCATCACCGGGCCTCACGGCGGCGCCTGCCATTGCCAAGCGAGTTGCAGAACTTCTTCAAGAGGCCGGCTTGACCCTTTTGGAAAGGCAACATGTGCACGAAAAGCGAAAACGCCTGCGGTTTGCGGCGTTATCCACCGAGGAAAAACAGGCGCTTGTGGCGCAAAATCCAAAGTATGGGCAGATGCTTTGCCGCTGTATGCACATCACAGAAGGGGAGGTGCAAGATGCCTTGCATACCCCGATCCCACCGCATTCACTCGGGGGTGTGAAACGTCGCTGTGGGCCCGGAATGGGCCGCTGTCAGGGTGGGTTTTGTTCACCGCGTGTTTTGGCGCTTTTGGCAGAACATCATGGGGTGTGCCCCACACAAATTCCGCTGGAGGAAGAGGGCTCCTTTGTTTTGTGTGAGGACAGAAACCGGGAGGGGGAACCGAAGCATGGACAATCGGTATGACCTTTTGGTGGTGGGTGCAGGGCCTGCAGGGTTGGCGGCGGCGCTTGCGGCCCACGAAAAGGGTGTGCGTCGCATTCTGTTGGTTGAGCGTGAAGCCGAGGCCGGGGGTATTTTAAACCAGTGCATTCACAGTGGGTTTGGTTTGCACCGCTTTGGGCAAGAGCTTACGGGCCCCGAATATGCAGAACGTTTTGTGAAAGCCGTGAAAGAAACCGAGATAGAGCTTTGCACAAACACGATGGTGCTTGAGATAGGCAAAGACAAAACGGTGCACATGGTAAGCGCCGAGCAGGGCTATCGTGTGGTGCACACAAAGGCTGTGGTGCTGGCCATGGGATGTCGCGAGCGCACAGCGGGGGCCATTGCCGTGCCGGGAGACCGCCCGGCAGGTGTGCTCACAGCAGGCACGGCACAGCGCTACTTGAATTTGGAAGGCTACACGGTGGGTAGGCGTGTGGTGATTTTGGGTTCGGGCGATATCGGGCTTATTATGGCGCGCAGGCTCACGCTTTCGGGTGCAGAGGTACTGGCCTGCGTAGAGCTTATGCCCTACAGCAGTGGCCTGCGCCGCAATGTAGTGCAGTGTCTTGAAGATTTTGGTATTCCGCTGCTTTTGTCACACACCATCACAGAAATACGCGGCAGACACCGCGTAGAGGAGGTGGTGGTGGCAGAGGTAGACGAAAACCGCAACTCAATTGTGGGAAGCGAACGGTGCTTTTCTTGTGATACGGTGCTGCTGAGCGTAGGGTTGATAGCGGAAAACGAGCTGAGCCGCAAAGCAGACATTGAGATAGACCCGCACACAGGCGGTGCCGTTGTTTTGGAAACACGGCAAACTTCATTGCCGTGGATATTCGCCTGCGGCAATGTGTTGCAAGTGCATGATTTGGTGGATTTTGTCAGCGAGGAAAGTGAGCACACAGGGAAAGCGGCGGCAGACTATTTGCTGAAAAATGCGGTGGAGAAACAAAGGGGAGAGGTGCTGTGCATAAAAGTGGGAACGGGAATTTCTCACACAGTGCCCCAGCGGATGCACAAAAACACGCGGCAATCTGTGCGCGTATATTTTAGGGCAAAGCATGTATTTTCGAACTGTCGTGTGTGCGTGCTGAGCGAGGGTGAAACATTGGCCTCTTTTAAGCGTGAGCACATGACACCGGGGGAGATGGAAACCGTTACTCTACCGCCGGCTGTTTTGCAAAAGGCCAAGGGCGATTTGCTTGTGGAGGTGCAACCATGACAAAACTTGTGTGCATTGTGTGCCCTAAAGGGTGCACGCTTTCGGTGGAGGATGCCCCCGGTTTTGCTGTGAGTGGGCACGGCTGCGAGCGCGGCGCCGTTTATGGAAAAGAAGAAGTGATGCATCCCGTGCGTGTATTGACGGCCACAGTGTGCATTGAGGGAGCGTTGCACCGACGCTGCCCGGTTAAGCTGACAAAAGCCATTGACAAAGGCCTGCTGCGAAAGGCTGCGGCTGAGTTGCACGCGCTGTGTTTGAAAGCACCGGTGTGCAGTGGGGACATTGTGCTTGAAGATGTGCTGGGAACCGGAGCAAATTGTGTGACCACACGCAGCATGGAAAGGGTGGTGCCCGCCGCAATTACAGGCGAAGACAGCTGAGCAAAACCAGGTAAAACCCCAAAATTGCCATGACAATTTGCTGGAAGTGAAAAGAAATTTTGCGCAGCGCATACAGTTTTTTGCTTTTGCATAGAACAAGCCGGTAAAGCGCAAAGGCAAGCAGAACACTAACCAGGTAGACAAGGCTTTTTTCGGCATACGAGAGAGGGCTTATGTGCAAGGTGGTGTCAAACAAAAGGTTCATAAACAGCGTTCCAAATACGCCGCCCAAAAGGCAGGCAAAGCCCAAAACAAGCAGCACAAATTTCTTTTGCCTACTCTGTTCTATGCGTGCTTGCCCCGGCCCTAACAACATATGTGCATATTTTACAAAGGAGAGAATGGTTCCAAAACTGATGAAAAGAAACAGTGTTTCAAAAGGGCTGTCCTTCACGCCGTATTGCATGAAGTATTTGGAAACAGAGGCATTGAAAAACGGTGCCCCGCTGATGCCGAGAATGCCCAAAATCATGGCAAATCCTGTGAACGGCATGGTTTTAAAAACCCCGCGGATCTTGCGGATGTCCCGTGTCTTATACTGTTTTATCACCATGCCTGCGGCCAAAAACAGCAGTGATTTGAAAAGTGCATGGCAAAGGATATGGTACAAGGCGCCATAGGTGGAAAGTTCGCTTTGAACGGTAAGGCCCAGGGCTATCAAACCGATTTGGGAAATGGTGTGAAAGGCCAAGATCAATTTGATGTCGGTTTGGGAAAGTGCCATCACAAAACCGACAATGGCCGTGCAGGCAGACACCACAATGAAAAATGGAGTATCGTTGGCAACGGGTGCAAACAATGTGATGAATACAAAGAAAAGATAAATTCCGTTTTTGACATACAACCCCGATAAAATGGCCGATATGGCAGAGGGAGCACTGGGTGTGGCATGGGCGCGAGGCAACCAGCTGAACAGGGGGAAAAAGGCACTTTTCAAACAAATGGCCGTCATGATAAAGGCGAAGGGTGTGAGCAAAGCATCTGGATCTGTATGGGGCATCCTGGTTGCGATTTCGGAAATGGAGAGAACACCGAATATTTTGTAAAGATATCCAATGCCGAATAGGTAAAACAACATACAGATAACTTGAGAGAGCAAATAGACCATGCCGTCGTACACAGAGCGCATATCCCGCTTATACATAATCAAAATGGCTACCACCACGGTGGCCACTTCCAGCAAAACAAAGAGACTGAACAAATCATCGCTTAAAAATACACCACACAGCAAGCCTTGCAGTATCAAAAACAACATCACAAACTTTGCATCAAAAAATGCCTCATGCATCGTGTAAAGAAAA
This sequence comes from uncultured Oscillospiraceae bacterium, assembly GCA_964371725.1. Taxonomy (GTDB): domain Bacteria; phylum Bacillota; class Clostridia; order Oscillospirales; family Ruminococcaceae; genus JAAYCI01. The sequence continues at coordinate 60,879 of CAYJNQ010000004.1, read as the reverse complement.
CAGGCGGAAAACAGAAAGATGCAAAGCCCCACAAGTGCCAGTGTATACCGGTTTGCAACGAGTGAAATACCCAGTATCGGGTTTTGTGCCCCCAATAGGTCGGTGAGGGTTCCCTCGTTCACCACACGCACAAAAACAAAAAGGAAATAGACGAAAAGACCCAGCTCCACCAAAATGGCAAACAGCCTAAGTGGGAATTTGGGAATAGAGTAGCATAGCACAGCACAAAGAACCGGAACGACGACAAAATATAGGTTCGTCATGAATCGTTATCCATTCTTTTTTGGTGGATTGCCACCCAGTTGGAATTTCCATATAGGTGGTAGAGGTTGATGAACATACAAAGTGCGATGGCAGTGACGGCAACACCAATAACAATGGCCGTTATCATCAAAGCCTGGGGCAAGGGGTCGGCCACGGCTGCAGTGCCGGCATCGATGGGCGCGGTATCTTCTGTGGAGGCAAACATTGTGAGAAAAAAGGTGATGGCGGCCACCTCCATGATGCCGATGCAAACGATGGTTTTTAAGATGCGGCGGCTGCTGAATATGCCGGCAATGCCAATGAAAAACAAGACCACAGAGACCGTTTCTCCATTTAAAAGCTCCATAATGCCTCCTTTTGGTTCTGTTTTGCGCTAGGTGTCTTCATAGTGCACAAAACGATAAAATACCAGTGTAAGCCCGCAAAACACCTTGATTCCGATGAACACATTCATGGTAACCAAATAGAACACATTGTATGCGGGCCAGCTTATATACAAGCCCGAGGCCGCAAAGCCGATGGCGAGCAGGGCCAGCGCCAAAAACAACAGTTTTTCAAGGCGTTCGTAACTATGCCAACGAATTGTTTTGTGCGGGTTTATCAAATACACGCAGATGAAAACTGCCGAAAGAGCTGCGCCACCTTGAAAACCGCCGCCGGGTGTGTTGTGCCCGTTTGCAATGAGGTAAATGCCAAGCATCATGATGATGGGAAGAATTAAGCCGATGATGCTTAAAGGGGAGCGTTGGCCCGAAGGTGCAGCGGGAATTGGTGGGGGTACCCCGTGCTCATGGCGTGAAAAATGGATGACGCCCATTACGCTTACCAAAAGCATCAAAGCTTCAAAAACGGTGTCAAAAATGCGGTAGTGCAAATAAACAGAGGCCACCGCATTGCCCGCATGGGTGTCGGCAACATGGTTCTCCATCACGGCTTCAAATAGGGCGGGCGACGGCGTTGCCGCTGTGGGTAAAGAAAGATACAAAGTGAGTGCAGCGGCAAAAAAAGCGAGCGAAAACCCAATGATGCGCATACTTTTCATAAGGAACCCTCATCGGAAACATTCACAAAAACAACTCGTTCTTCGCCAAAGTTTGCAGCCAAAAGTTTTTGGATGGCCAGCACATGCAGTTCAGCTTTCGAGCCGTACAGAGTGATTTGTTCGTTTTCACTGTGCAAAATCAAATCAAAAAGATGTTCCTTTGCAATTGTTTCGGGTTCTTCTCTGGTATACATGGTCTGTGCCTCCAAATCATGGTTGACAAGATACTGCATTATTTTCGAGGCAACGTCCTTGGTTTCGGCGCGCAGTTTGGCTTCACCTTTGTTTTTTTGAGAGCCCCCTGTGAAGTAAATATAAAATGTTCTGTGTTTTTTTAGCGCAACAATGAATAAAATGGTGGAAAGAGCACTGCCGATAACCGCTTCGGCAATGGCTACGTCCGGTGCATGGTAAAGAAGATAGCAAAACGAGGCCAGTAGCGAAAAGGCCCCGAGAGCAATGATGATGCGCTTATAATTTCGGCTGCCAACAATAAAAAGCGCGATGAGAATCATGAAGATGAAAATGAGTTTATCGGCGGTCATGGTGCACCTCCTTTTCCGGCTCATACCCTGAAAAATAGGCCGAAGCCGCAATGGAAGATGTGACAATCGGGTTCACAATCAAGATGACAACCATGATGAAAATCACCTTGAGGGTAAACCAGCTGAAACCGCTTAAAAAGGCAACACCGATGAGTATGGTGAGCAAACCAACCGTATCGATGTCGGCGGCGGAAAGCAAGCGCGCATAAAAATTGTGAAAGCGAAAAACACCAAGCAAGCCAATGCCGATGAAAATAAGGCCGATGGAAATGAAAAGATAGGCAATCAGTTGCATAAGCGCTCCTTATTTTTTTGCTTTGCGCAAAAATTTTGAGATAGATGTGGTTCCCACAAAGCTGAGCAAGGCGAAAGTGAGACCGATGTCGAGATAGTAAGAGTGGCCACTTTCAAAAGAATACAAGATGATGACAAGGATGATTTTGCTGGATAAGAGGGAAAAACCAAGAAGTCGGTCCCATACAGAGGGGCCTCTGATGATGCGATATCCGCTGAAAAGGGCGGCAACCAGGAGGAACAGAATGGCGGCATGGATAAACATAAAAGCTCCTTATCATTAATTTTTTTCAAGTTTGGTCAACTGTGTTTCCAAGGCTTTGCAGGGCTCTTTTTCATTGTGGTGCATGGAAAGAACCCTTAGAAAACCGTCTTTGCTTTCAATGGAAATTGTGCCGGGTGTCAGGGTTACAGATGCCGCTAAAACGGTATGTAAAAATGGGTTTTGCAGGCTTTTGTCAATTTCCACATGAAGAAATTCTGCCCCTACTTTGCCTTTCACAATCAAAATAGCCGAGAGGATGCCGTTTCGATAAATTTCTTTTACAAGAAACAGAAGATAGCGTGCAAAGGGAAGGGGCGGTAGAAAATAGGTCTCGGTATAGCGAATGCCCAGCAAGGCATTGGTTGTGTACAGGCAAAAAGCGGTTACAGCCACCCCAACAAGCACACCAACCGGCGTGAAACTTTCGTTCATAATTTGCCAGGCAAGGAACAAAAGGCATGGTATCACAATTGTCTTCCATTGAAACCGCAAAGGACCACCACCTCGAATTTTATGTGATACATAAAATTATACATAAAAATTGAACAAATGGCAATATTTTATAGAAAGGATGTTGAGATAATGACACGAACGGAATGGAGAGACCGTCTTACAGGTTTGGTTGTGTTTCGGAAGTTGCTGGAAGATGAGGTTGTGCATAAACTCGTTCAGGTTTTGAATGCGGCAGCAAACGAGGAGAATCTTGTGCCCAAATTGGCCGATTTTGAATGGTGTTTGTTTCAAAACACCACAAACTGGACAGAGTATTTGCTGAGTGCCACGCTTGATTGTGAAAATAGTTACCTTCGCAGAGTGGCGAGCAAAGAGGTGAATTCTTTTCTTGAGGAGTGTTTAAGGCAGGAATTGATATTTTTGCAAGAGCTTGGTGGGGTTACGCAGGAACAGCTTTTGCAAGAGTTGTGCAAAGGTTTGGTGTTGAATCGATTCGATTTTTTGCCGAAATGGGAAACCAAAGCCGTAAACTTCACAAAAATATATTTTGAGCGCGTTGCAAATCTATCCCAAAAAGGGGTGGGTGTTTTTGCGAAATACAATGTATTCACGCTGGAAAATGGTGCTTTGTCGCCTGTGAAATATCCGGACACACAAACTTTGTCAAACTTGCCCGGCTACGAGAAAGAGCGTGAACAAATTGTGGCCAACACAAAAGCTTTGCTCTGCGGGTTGCCGGCCAACAATGTTTTGCTCTATGGAGATGCAGGTACGGGCAAATCCTCTGCCGTAAAAGCAATTGCAAACGATTTTGCAAAGGATGGCCTGCGGCTCGTTGAAGTGAAAAAAAACCAGCTGTACCAAATTCCGAAACTGGTAGAGCAGCTTGCGGAAAATCCTCTTAAATTCATCTTGTTCATTGATGATTTGAGTTTTTCCAAGAACGATGACAATTTTTCAGCCTTAAAAGCCATCTTAGAAGGGGGTGTTTGCGCGCGCAGTGCAAATGTTGTGGTGTATGCAACCTCGAACCGCCGCCATCTAATCAAAGAACTGTGGAGCGATCGCACGGGGGATGAAGTGCACGCCGGCGACACGAGCCAAGAACTTTTAAGCCTGGCAGCTCGTTTTGGTTTGCTTGTAAGTTTTTTTACGCCGGAGAAAGACCGGTTTGAAACCATACTTCGCGCACTGATAAAGCAATATGGTATAGAGGACGACCCACAAAGCATTTTACAACTTGCGGAAACGTTTGCAATGCGTATGCGTGGGCGCAGCCCACGCGCCGCGAAGCAGTTTATCGAATTGTATAAGGCCGGCGTTCTCTAGATGGTGTCGGTGCTGTCTAGGGATTGCCGACACCACACTGGCAAAAGTTGCAGAAAAAGTGGCCCTGCTTCGGCCGTTGCCATTTTTGCAAAACGCGATTATAATATTCTTAAACAGAATATACAAGAGGGGAAAAGGGTAAATGAGAAAAAAAGGAAAAGAATCCTCGTTTGCGAAATTTGGCCAATCAATTCAAAAGGAGCTCAGAGAACATAGAAGCTCTTTCATCGTTTTCAGCATACTAAGAGTGATTATTCTTGTGGTTATGGTGAGACAATTTTTTTTGGCCAACTACGAAAGTGTGTTTTTTTGCCTGCTAACACTGCTATTGCTTTATGTTCCAAGCTTGCTGCAAAGCAAAACCAATATTGATCTTCCGCCGGCTTTGGAAATTACCATTTTTCTATTTATTTTTTCCGCGGAAATTTTGGGGGAAATCAACGCCTTTTATGTTAGAATTCCGGGGTGGGACACCATGCTTCACACCATCAATGGTTTTTTAGCCGCAGCGGTGGGCTTTTCATTGGTGGTGATTTTGAACAACAACGATAAACTCAGCTTCGAGCTGTCGCCTATTTTCATGGCCTTAACCGCATTTTGTTTTTCTATGACAGTGGCGGTGGTTTGGGAGTTTTTTGAATTTGGAATGGACGTTTTTTTTAAAACGGATATGCAAAAAGACACGGTCATCCATGACCTATATTCGGTGACGCTCGACCCAACTCAAACCAACACCGTGGTGCCAATTGAGGATATCCGCGAAGTGCAGTTAAACGGTAAAGATTTGGGCGTGGGGGGCTACCTTGACATCGGTCTTTTCGATACGATGAAAGACATGATGGTGAACTTCATCGGTGCACTTGTGTTTTCTGTGTGTGGCTTTTTCTATACACGCTCGAAGGGGTATAAGCGCACAATTGCACAAAACTTTGTGCCGACACGCAAAAAGAAAGAATTGTGAAAACAGAAAAATAGCGGGGTATTTCCTGGGCAAAGTGTACGAAGTTAAGAACAAAACAAGGGGTGGAAAATAGGGCGTTTTCTATTTCTATTTCACAAATTTTGTGGTAAAATCAAGCTGGAAAGCGGATATCCGGCTGCTTGAAAGTACAAGTGCCGAACACAAGTGCTGTGTGAGGACGAAGGGGTGGAGTTATGAACAATGCATCGACAAAAAAAAGAATGTCCTTAACCAAGGCAGTGATTTTACGGTTTGTGCTGATTATGGGTGCGATCGTGTTTCTTTTAAGCCTTGTTGGCTTTGTTATCACACAAGTGCAAAACACCAAAGACAAAGTTGCCGAATCGAACGAAGAAAAAAGCGTGTTGTATCAGGTTACATTGGAGCATTATGTTTGGGTGGAGCAGTTGCTGTATTCTATTAGCAGCGGGGAACCCTTCACAGGGCAGCTCGATCCCACACAGTGCAATTTGGGACAAATTTTACATGGGGACGAAATGCGGAACAACCCAGTTCATGCAGAGTTTGTTGAGCAAATTGATCAACTGCATGTTGATTTGCATGGGGCGGCTGCAAAGATTTTAGAGCTGGATACGGGCGACACAGAGGGGAAAATGGCTATTTATGTTTCGGAAGTGCAGCCGAATTTAGACATCATCAACGACTTGATGAACGCCCAAATTGAACTGGTGAATGCAGAAATTGTGCAAAGAGAGGCAGAGCTGGATATCGTGGTGGGCCTTGCCGTGGCGGCCTGCATTTTGGCAGTGTTGATTATTTTGATGATTTGTGTTTCCATTTTGCGCTTTTTGCGTCGCGAAGTGATTCGTCCCATGGTTCGCTTCACAGAAGAAAGCCAAAAACTTGCACAAGGGCAAACTTCCCTGAACTTTACCTCCAACTGCGTTACAAAAGAAATGGGGGAATTCTCTCGGTCTATGGAACAGTCTACCAATTCTTTGCAACATATGATCGAGGATTTAAACGACAAGATGGAGGCTCTGTCTAGGCAGGATTTCTCTGTGCAAATGGGCATGGGTTACGAGGGTGATTTTTTATCCATTGAACAATCGCTGTCACAACTGATACACACCATCAGCGCCACCATCCTGGACATTCAGAGCGCAGCCGAGATGGTGACAAGTGGTGCCGAGCAAGTGGCCACCACCTCCCAGCAGATGGCCCAGGGTTCTGCCGAACAGTCGCACATTGCCGATATTCTTTCGGATTCTGTACAATCTATGGAAACACAGGTTTTGGAAACCGAGCAAAACGCCATGCAGGCCAGTGCGTTGGGCAAGCAGGTGAATGGTGTAATTGTGGAGAGCACAGACAAAATGCAAGAGATGCAAAAAGCCATGGTGGACATTCAGGAATCGGCCGCCGGTATTCAAAAAATTATTGAAACCATCGATGGAATTGCCTTCCAAACGAATATTCTGGCCTTGAATGCAGCGGTGGAAGCCGCCAGAGCCGGTGCGGCCGGCAAGGGCTTTGCAGTGGTGGCAGACGAGGTGCGCAATTTGGCACAAAAATCCACCGAGGCTGCACGCAACACCACGGTGCTGATTCAAAATACGATGGACACGATGGACCATGGCACCACCATTGCAAACGATGCCTACGATGCCTTTGGGCGGGTGGATGAATCCTCAAAATCTCTGCTGTCGCGCATCGACGAAATTGCCGGTGCCTGCGAGGTGCAAGCGCAGCTTGTGCGTGAGATATCACAGAATATGGGTCAAATTACGGAAGTGGTGCAGGCAAATGCCGCCGCCAGTGAACAAAGCGCCTCCACAAGCGAAGAGTTGTTTGCGCAGGCAAACACCCTGCAAAAGCTCACCTCCAATTTCCGCGTATAGCAATGAAAGGGGTTCTGCCCGAAAAAACGGCGTTACCGTTGTGTGCTAGCTTTGCGGCTGTGCCATGAAATTTTTTTGTGACAAAGTTCCTTGCGAAGAATTGACAGTTCGTTGTAAAAATGATATTGTATGTATACAAATGAGCATGAAAGAACTTGTCGGTGGCTGTCACAAAAGGTGGTGGCCACTGTAAATGGAATGGGGTGCAAAGCCCCGCGCCCTTTTGGGCACTGTAAGCGTGAGGCAAATCCAAAGCAGGGATGCTTGAACGAAAGTTCGCCACTTTGGCCGATGAGTTGGCCGAGGGAAGGTAGGAAGTTGCCGCAGGTGCGAAGTTGCACAATAGCGCAAGTCAGGAGACTTACATCTTCTTTTTTTAGTGAAAGTTTTTCTTTGGAAACGTAATCGTTGACGTTTTGGGAATTGCAAACCAGAAAGAATGTGTAGAATAGACAAGTGTCGAGTGTGTTGATTTGTAAAATCAACACACTCGTTTTTGTGTATGGGGGAGGTTTTATCTCGTGTCCAAAATTGAAAAATGGCTGGTTTCCTTTTCCTTTGTGATGGCTTTGTGTATGGTTGTTTTACCAAATGCCGCGGCCATGCACATCATGGAAGGGTTTTTGCCGATAGGCTACAGCATTGCGTGGAGTGTCGTTAGCTTTCCTTTTGTTGTGCTGGGTGTTGTCAGAATAAAAAAAATAGTTCAAGAACAACGGAAAAGTCTCATCATGTTGGCCATGGTGGCAGCCTATGCATTTGCCCTTTCGGCCTTAAAAATTCCCAGCGTTACGGGTTCGTCGAGCCATCCAACCGGAACCGGTCTCAGCGCCATTTTGTTCGGGCCTGCGGTGACGGCGGTAATCGGCCTCATGGTGTTGCTTTTTCAAGCACTGTTGCTGGCACATGGCGGGATAACCACCCTTGGGGCAAACACCTTTAGTATGGCTGTTGCGGGGCCCTTTGTGGCATTTGGTATTCACCGTTTGTTTGTGCGCATGAGGTGGAACCAAAACCTTGGCGTGTTTTTGGCCGCCGGCCTTGGCAGTTTCACCACCTACTTGGTTACCAGTGTTCAGCTTGCATTGGCACACCCTTCGCAAACCGGTGGTGTGGCGGCTTCCTTGGCCGAGTTTTTGGGCGTATTTGCCCTAACACAGGTGCCGCTTTCTATTATTGAGGGTTTGCTTACGATGGTGGTGGTTATCGCTTTGAAGGCCTACGCAGGCCCTGAGCTCAAGCAAATTGGCTTTGTAAAGGAGCGCGTTTCATGAAAAAAACAAGCGTACTGGTTTTGGCTTCGCTGCTTGCAATTGTGGCTTTGGCGGTGATTCCCTTGGTTTTGATTCAAGATTCCGAGTTTGGCGGTGCAGACGGACAGGCCGAAGAGGTGGTGGCGGTGGTGTCTCCGGAGTATGAGTCATGGGCAAGCAATGCCATCGAGCCACCGGGTGGTGAAACAGAAAGCCTTTTGTTTAGCCTGCAAGCGGCCCTTGGAGCCGGTGTATTCGGCTTTGCCATGGGTTATTTTGTGGCGAGGAAGAAGGATAAATCAAAAACAAAAGACGAGACAAAATCATGATGCTTTCCGTGCTGAGTGCGGTAGCCTTGCTTGTTTTAACATACAACGAGGCATATGCTTATCTCTGTGTGGGTTTCAGCGTTCTCGTGGGCGTTGCACTGTTTTTTATTCAAAAAAAAGGGAACACACACGGACGATTTATTTCCATAGATTATTATGCGCAACACTCAAAACTTAGGGGTGTGAGCCCACAAATCAAAATAGTCTTCGCGCTGGCAATGCTTTTTCTAACGGTGGCCTGTCCTTTGAATGTGGTGGTTGCCTTTGTGCTCATCACGATGTCGGCAATTACACTGTTTTTGGGGAAAACAAAGCCGGCATACTATCTATCGGCCCTTTTTGTGCCGGGGTTGTTCATTTTGCTGGGTAGCATTACATTGGCTGTGGATTTTTCATCAACGCCGTTTTTGTATGAAGACATGGTGTGGCACAAGGGTTATATGGGCATTACAAAAGCCGGGCAAGAACATGCGGTGGCCATCGTGCTCAAATCGTTTTCGGCCGTGAGTTGCCTGTATATGCTTAGCTTTTCAACGCCGATGTCGGAGGTGTTATCTGTTCTTAGAAAAGCGAAGATTCCCTCGGTGCTTGTAGAGCTTCTTTACCTGACCTATCGTTATATCTTCGTGGTAGTGGCCATGCTTGCCGCCATGAACACGGCTGCAAAAGCAAGGCTTGGGAATGCCAATTTACGCGCCGGATATGCGTCTTTTTTCGGAATTGGCTTTCATTTGCTAATTCGTTCTTTAAAGCGCGCAAGCACAAGCTTCGATGCAATGGAATCGAGGTGCTATGAGGGCGAAATTGCCTTTTTGACACACACACAGCAGGTGAAACCCGCTCAGGTGGCGGCGGCGGTAGCCGTGTTCACGGGAACAGTGCTGTTGTGGATTGTTTTGGAAACAGGGGTTGTGGCATGGCGATACTGGATATAAAAAACATGTACCATAGTTATGAGGAGGGTGTCTACGCGTTAAGCGATGTCAGCGTCATGTTGAAAAAAGGCGAACGCGTGGCTGTTTTAGGCAACAATGGTTCGGGGAAATCCACTTTTTTCCTATGTTGCAACGGTGTTTTAAAAGCCGAAAGCGGGCAGATTCTTTTAAATGGAAAGCAAATTTCATACAAACGAAAAGAATTACTTTTGCTCAGGCGTGCGGTGGGTCTTGTGTTTCAAGATGCAGACGATCAAATCATTGCGTCTACCGTGGAGGAAGAAATATCGTTTGGGCCCATGAATTTGGGGCTTCATAAGGCAGCGGTGCAGGAAAGAGTGACACAATCCATTGAGTATATGGGGCTTGAAAGTTTGCGCAAGCGCCCGCCGCACGAGTTGAGTGGGGGCGAAAAAAAGCGGGTGAGCATTGCCGATATTTTGGCAATGGAAAGCGAAATCATCCTGTTTGATGAACCAACGGCCTCATTGGATGCACAAAATACAAGGGTGCTCGTGCAAATCTTGCATCGCTTGCACGAGCAGGAAAAAACGCTGGTGGTTTCCACACATGATATCGATTTTGCCTGGAACTGGGCCGATAGAGTAATTGTGTTTCACGCGGGGAAAATTTTGCGGGATGGATCGCCGGAGCAAGTGTTTTCCGATGAAAAGGTTCTGCAAACGGCAGGGTTACGCCGGCCGATTCTCTGCGAAGTTACACGCATGTTAAAACAACAGGGCATTTTGAGAACACCGTTTTCGGCACCCAAAGAATTAAGCGAGCTGGAAGGGTTGCTAAGCAAAGAAAAAGAAATGGATAAGAGGGGTGTGCAGGCAATGCAGGGCATTTTGGTGGTGAGTTTCGGCACCGGTTACAAGGGGGCGCAATCAAGCATTGAGGCCGTTGAAAAGACTATAGAAGAGCATTTTGGGAACCACAAAATAAGGCGTGCGTTCACAAGCGGCATGATTATCAAAAAGCTGGCAAGCCGTGGCATTCACGTGGACACGGTAAGCGAGGCTTTGCAACATTTTTTGCAAGAGGGCATTGGCGACATTGTGGTGCAACCTACCCATCTGATGGCGGGCATCGAATATGAAAAACTGGTGGCAGATGTACAAAAATGGCAGGGAGAATTTGAATCTATCAAAATAGGAAGCCCTCTCTTGGCCACCGATGAGGACAAAGCACAATTGGCAAACATTTTGGCGCACAACATTGAAAAACCGAGTGATGCTTGTTTGGTGCTTATGGGGCATGGTTCGGCACACAGGGAAAATCGCGTGTATGGCGATATGCAGGCTCAGTTCGAAAAACAGGGGCACCACGATGTTTTCGTGGGCACTGTGGAAGGGGTGCCAAACGGAGAAGATGTGCTTAAACGCGCACAGGGATACCAAAATGTAGTAATGGCTCCGCTTATGCTGGTGGCGGGAGACCATGCCATGAACGACATGGCGGGTGAAGAGGACAGCTGGAAATCTATGTTTGAGGCAAACGGTATGAACGTGTGCACGATTTTAAAAGGGCTTGGCGAATACCAAGGGGTTCTGGATATGTATGTGGAGCATGTGAAACAGGCAATGCAACCATGAGGTGGGAACACTATCGTTTTGTGGGAGAAAAAAAGCTGCGTTGCGGTTTCACCACAGGAACCTGTGCGGCCATGGGGGCGAAGGCCTGCGCTTTGGCACTTTTGAAGGGGGAAAAGGCAGACAGTGTGCGGGTTACAGTGCCGAAAGGTCTACAGGTGTTGGCCGAAGTAGATGTGGTTTTGGGGCAAGAGAAAGCCATGTGCCGTGTGGTGAAAGACGGTGGAGACGATGTGGATGTGACGCATGGTGCCGTTGTCGTAACCGAACTTTGGCTCTCGCCCGGTGGTGTTTGCATAGAAGGCGGGCACGGTGTGGGCCGCGTGACAAAACCTGGGCTTGACCAAGCGGTGGGGCAGGCGGCCATCAATTCGGTGCCGCGCCGCATGATAGAAGCAGAGCTTTTGGCGGTGGCACGGCAAACGGGCTATGAAGGCGGTTTTTCCGTTGTGGTAAGTGTGGAAAACGGGGAGGAATTGGCGAAAAAAACCTTCAATCCAAACCTCGGCATTGTGGGGGGGGTCTCAGTGTTGGGCACAAGCGGCATTGTGGAGCCGATGAGCGTGAAGGCGCTGAAACAGAGCATAGAGGCGGAGCTGAATGTGCAGGTGGCTGCGGGTGCCAAAACCATCTTGCTCACCCCGGGGAATTATGGAGAGGATTATATCCAAAAACACGAAGTGTTGTGTGGCATGCCTGCCGTGAAGTGTTCCAATTTCATTGGAGACACTTTGGATATGGCGGCCAGAAAAGACATTGAAAACGTGCTTTTGGTGGGGCATTTTGGCAAGCTTGTGAAATTGGCCGGAGGGATTATGAACACCCACTCCAAAATGGCCGATGCACGCTTGGAAATCATAACGGCCCATGCGGCCATGGCGGGTATTTCTAACGCAACGGCCAAAGAGCTGATGCAGTGTGTCAGTGTGGACAGCGCTTTGGACATCTTAAAAAGAGAAAACATCTATAAACCGGTTGTGGCATCGCTGCTTTGCAAAATACAGCGGCATCTCAAGGCACATAGCTCCTTGCGTGTGGGGGCAATCACCTTTAGCCATGTGCATGGGCACATTGGCACAACCGAAACGGCATATGAAATTTTGGGAAACGGAGCAGACAAATGAGTGGAAAATTTTACGGTGTGAGCGTGGGGCCCGGAGAAGCGGAGCTTTTGACATTGAAGGCCGTGCGTGTGCTGGAAAACTGCCCCGTGTGGGCCACACCTGCCACACAAGAGGGGAATATGCTGGCGCTTCAAATTGCAAAGGGCGTTGTGTGTGCAGACGATAAAGAAATTGTGCCGCTTACATTTTTGATGACGCGCGATAAGCAGGCGCAGCAGGCGCGGCACGCCGAGCTTGCCAAGCTTGTTGCAGAAAAATTGGACAGGAACCGGGATGTGGCCATGCTCAACTTGGGAGATGCCTCCGTTTTTTCCACTTTCAGCTATATACTGGCACGCATCGAGGCGATGGGGTATGAGGCAGAGGTGGTGCCGGGGGTTACGTCCTTTTGTGCCATTGCGGCCAAACTGAAAGTGAGCCTCACCACAATGAACGAGCCGCTGCACATCATTCCGGCTAGCCACGGGTGCACCGAGGAAGCCTTGCGCTTGAAAGGCACGAAGGTGCTGATGAAAGCGGGCAGGGAGCTCGGGGAAGTAAAACGGGCTCTCAAAGAGGCGGGCCTATATGATAAAGCGAGCCTCATCAGTGATTGCGGGCTAGAAAGCGAAACCATTTGCCATTCTTTGGACGAGGCACAAGACAACATGGGGTATTTTGCCACGATTGTGGTGAGAGGAGAGTAAAACATGGTTCATTTTGTGGGAGCAGGCAGCGGCGCTGTGGATTTGATTACGCTGCGGGGTGCAAAGCTCATAGAAAAGGCAGATGTCATCATCTATGCGGGTAGCCTTGTGAACCCGGAACTTTTAGAATTGGCAAAAAAAGAGTGTCTTTTGCACAACAGTGCCGAAATGACTTTGGAGCAAGTGCTGTGTGTGATGGAAGAAAATCGGGAGAAAAGTGTTGTGCGGCTGCATACGGGCGACCCATGCTTGTACGGGGCCATTCGGGAACAGATGGATGCCCTGCAGGAGCTTTCCATCCCCTACGATTACACGCCGGGCGTCTCTAGTTTTTGCGGTGCGGCGGCGGCTTTACAGGCCGAGTATACCTTGCCCAATGTAAGCCAAACCGTCATCATCACAAGAATGGCCGGCAGAACACCGGTGCCGCCGCAAGAGGACATTGAGAAACTGGCGGCCCATGGCAGCACCATGGTTATTTTCTTAAGCACAGGCCTTTTGGAAAAGCTGGAGGCAGCGTTGATAAAAGGGGGATACGCCCCCCATTCGCCGGCGGCCATTGTGTACAAGGCCACTTGGCCGGACGAAAAAACTTTCCGTTGCACTGTGGATACACTGGCCAAAACAGCAAAAGAAAACGGCATTACCAAAACGGCTCTCATCACGGTGGGCGGGTTTTTGCAAGGCGGGTACGAGCGCTCTAAATTGTATGACCCCGGGTTTTCAACCGAATTTAGGGAAAAAACAAATGAGCATTGAGGCAGTTTATTTCACGGAAACCGGGCGACTGCTTGCCGAAAAATTGGGCAAAAGCGGGCTGAATTTGACAGCCACAGATGGTAGACAGGGGCGCTACAAAACGTTTGTGCAAAACCATTTTAAGCAGGGCGAAAGCCTTGTGTTCATCGGCGCCGTGGGCATAGCGGTGCGTGCGGTTGCACCCTATGTTTGCTCAAAGGGCACAGATCCCGCCGTGGTGGTGCTGGACGAAGGAGGGCAATTTGCCATCCCCTTACTCAGCGGACACATCGGCGGGGCAAACCGGCTGGCGCGGCGCATCGAAGCGGCCATCGGGGCAACGCCGGTTGTAACCACGGCAACCGATGTGCACGGTGTGTTTGCCATCGACGATTGGGCGGCGCAAAACGGCATGAAAATACAGGATATTGGGAAGATAAAACAGGTATCTGCCAAAATTTTGAAAGGGGAAGCGGTTTCTTTGGAGGCAGATGAAGTAGAAACAAGCAGCCTGCCAAACGGGTTGTTTTGGGCACAGCCGGCCGAGGTGTATATTGGCGCAAATGTGCAAAAGGGCGAAAGCAAGCTGCACATCATACCAAGGTGTTGCGTTTTGGGGGTTGGTTGTAAAAAGGGAAGCAGTGAGGCCGACATAGAAGCCCTATTTGCAGAGATTACGAAAGAAATTTGCGAGGAAGCTTTTTTTGCTGTGGCCAGCCTGGATTTAAAGAAAGACGAAGGCGGCCTTTTGGCTTTTTGCAAAACACACCGCCTCCCATTTCACACCTTTTCGGCAGAGGAGCTCGGGCGGGTTCCCGGGCAGTTCACGGCCTCGGCCTTTGTTGAAAAAACCACAGGGGTGGACAATGTTTGCGAGCGCAGCGCGGCCAAGATGGCTGACCATATTGTGGTGAAAAAAACAACGAAAAACGGCGTGAGCATGGCTGTGGGGCAAACAAGGTTAAAACTTCATTTTGAGTGAGGAGACGGTATGGAAAAAAAGCTGGTTGCGGTGGGCATCGGCCCCGGGGCAAAAGAGTATCTGACAGAGCAGGCGAAGGCGGCGCTGGAAAAATGCGAAGTGATTGTGGGCTACACGGTGTATGTGGAGCTGGTAAAACAGTATCATGAAAACCGTGAGGTGATGAGCACGGCCATGAAACAGGAGACAAAACGCTGCGAGCTTGCATTACAAGAGGCAGACAAGGGCAAAAATGTGGTCATGGTGTGCAGTGGAGACAGTGTGGTGTATGGCATGGCCGGGCTATTATACGATTTGGCAGAAAAATATCCGCAGGTTCAATTGGAAGTGGTGCCCGGTGTAACGGCGGCGCTAAGCGGCGGTGCTATTTTGGGTGCACCGCTCACAAGTGATTTTGCCGTTATCTCGCTTAGCGATTTGCTTACGCCGTGGGAAAAAATAGAAAAACGCCTTGCCTGTGCGGCGCAGGGAGATTTTGCCGTTTGCCTTTACAACCCTTCCAGCAAAAAACGCAGCGATTACCTGCAAAAGGCTTGCGATATATTGCTGCAACACAAAAGCCCGAAAACCCTGTGCGGATATGTGAAAAACATTGGCAGAGAGGGAGAGGAAACTTGCCTTTTGTCTTTGGCTCAGCTTCGAGACGCCAAGGTAGATATGTTCACAACGGTGTTTGTGGGCTGCGAAGCCACGCGCGAAGTGCTCGGTAAAATGGTGACAGACCGAGGCTATAAACGATGAAAAAATTGCTCATTTTTGCCGGAACCACGGAAGGCAGGCAGCTGGCACAGCACTTTCAAACAAGGTATGACATCACCCTGCATGTGGCCACAGAATACGGAAGTGTCCTTGCGGGCGAAAAGGCAGCCCATGGCAGGATGAGCGCCGATGAAATGCAAAAATGGATAGAGAAAAACCATTTTGAACTGGTGGTGGATGCCACCCATCCATATGCAAAACAGGTTTCGGAAAATATTGAAAAAGCGTGCGGCCGTGCGCGTGTGCGCGGCATTCGCCTTTTGCGAGAGAAAAGCGCGCCGGAGGGCTGTATCTGTGTGCCCACAGCGCAAGCCTGTGCCGAGCAATTGTGCCGAATGCCCGGAAATGTATTGCTTGCAACCGGCAGCAAAGAGCTGGATGTATACACGGCCGTGCCACAATTTCAAGACCGGTTGTATGTGCGCATTTTGCCAACGTTAGACTCCATATCCCGCGCACAAAGTCTTGGTTATCGCACGGCCCACATCATCGCCATGCAAGGCCCCTTCTCAAAAGAGCTCAACAAGGCTTTGTTTTGCCAATTCAACATCGATATTCTTGTCACAAAAGATGGTGGCAAGGAAGGCGGCTTTACACAAAAACACCTTGCGGCACAAGAGGCACAAGTGGCCACTGTTTTGATTACGCGCCCCAAAGAGGAAGGGCTCGACATGCAGGATGTGATTCGCATTTTGGAGGAAATGGCATGAAAGTGTATCTTGTGGGCATTGGAATGGGAAATACCCTTACAGAAGAAGCGAGAGAGGCTATTCAAAAAGCATCGTGCCTAATTGGTGCGCGGCGAATGCTGGAGGCGGTGTCGTCAGAAGCGGAAAAAATAGAGGCGATACAAGCGGCGGACATCGCAAAAATAATAGGCAGTACCCGGCATGAAAGTGTGGCCGTTTTATACAGCGGCGATATCGGTTTTTACAGCGGTGCAAAACAGTTGTTGCCCCTGCTTTCCGGCTGTGAAGTGGCTTGCATTTGTGGTGTCAGCTCGGTGCAATATCTGTGCGCAAAACTGCAAAGACCTTGGCAGGACATGAAACTTGTAAGTGTGCACGGAAGGAATGCGGATGTGCTTTTGCCGGTGATGCAAAACAGGGAATGTTTTTTTCTAACCGACAAAACGTCCACGCCGGCAAAAATATGCAGCGAGCTCACACGTGCAGGGCTTGGCGGCGCAAAGGTGAGTGTGGGCGAATGCCTATCCTACCCAAACGAGAAAATAACAACGGCAACAGCGCAAGAACTGTGCGAGAGAGAGTTTGAGGCCCTTTGCGCCATGGTGGTGGACAACCCTTTTGTGCAGGAGGAAACGACGCTGCACGGCAGAGAAGATGGCTGTTTTTTGCGCGGGAAGGTGCCGATGACAAAGCAGGAGGTGCGCAGCGTGGCGCTTTGCAAGCTGCGGCTTAAAAGCACCGACATCGCCTACGACATCGGAGGTGGAACGGGAGCTGTGTCGGTAGAGATGGCAGGGCTGTGCGCGCGTGTGTACGCCGTAGAATGCAAAGAGCAGGCGCTGGCATTGATGGAAAAAAACAGAAAAAAATTCGGTGCTTACAACATGGAGATTGTTGCGGGAACCGCGCCAGAGGTTTTGGCGGGATTGCCTGCCCCCGATGCCGTGTTCATCGGGGGCAGCCGGGGCAATTTGGTTGAAATTCTACAAACTTTAGAGAAGAAAAACCGAAACACACGCGTTTTGATAACGGCGGTTACCCTTGAAACTTTGGGGCAGGCGGTGGCGGCGCTTTCCGGCTATGGCTCGCCGTCTGTAAGCCAAATTTCGGCAAACCGAAGCAGAAAACTGGGGCGTTACAACATGATGGAAGCCGAAAACCCCATTTGGCTTATTCACGGCAGCCTTGGGGAGGTGCAAGTGTGAAGCGTGTGATGATAGCGGCGCCCTCGAGTGGCTCGGGAAAAACCACGCTCACCTGCGGTTTGCTCAGGGTGTTCCAAAACCGAAAAATCGAAGTGGGGTCGTTTAAATGCGGGCCGGATTACATCGACCCGATGTTTCACAAAGAGGTGCTTTGTGTTCCATCTGCCAATTTGGATTTATTCTTGCAAACACCCGAGCAAGCCCTTGGCTTATTTTTGAAAAACAGCAGAGAACTTTCGGTGCTGGAAGGGGTGATGGGTTACTACGACGGCATCGGTAGCACAGATTGTGCCAGTAGCCATCACTTGGCCACACTCACCAAAACGCCTGTTTTGCTCGTGGTAAGCCCAAAGGGACAGTCTCTTTCGGTGGCGGCGCTTATCAAGGGCTTCCTCGAGTTTCGGCGCGACAGCATGATTTGTGGCGTTATTTTGAACCCGTGTTCAAAGCCCCTACACGACCTGTTGAAACCGGCCATTGAAGCGCTGGGTGTGCCGGTGCTGGGGTTTGTGCCCAAAATGGATGAAATCGCTTTGGAAAGCCGGCACCTTGGGCTTGTGACAGCGGGCGAAGTGCAAAACATGGAGGAGAAACTTTCGCTTTTGGCCAAAACACTGGAAGAAACGGTGGACATTGACGCGATTTTGGAACTGGCTGCAAAAGCGCCGCCGCTTTTCGGCACACATCACCCGGAGCAGCCACTGGCCGAAAAGCGTGTGGTGGCTGTGGCCATGGACAAGGCGTTTTGCTTTTACTACCAAGACAATTTGGATGTGCTGCGCGAAATGGGGTGCGACATCGTATTTTTCAGCCCTTTAAAAGACAAGGCGCTTCCGAAGCACACAAACTGCCTTTATATGGGGGGCGGATATCCGGAATTGTATGCAAAAGAACTATCGGAAAATAATGAGATGTTAAAAGCCCTTCAAGTGGCAGCACAAAACGGCGTTCCGATGCTGGCGGAATGCGGTGGTTTTATGTATTTGATGCAGGACATTGCCGGTGAAAAAATGGTGGGCGCCCTCAAAGGCAGCAGCCACAACAAGGGCCGGTTGACACGCTTTGGTTATGTGGCGGTTTCGCCAAACGAGGACACGCCGTTCCTGAAAAAGGGGGAGCAGGTGAAAGCGCACGAGTTCCACCACTGGGACAGCGATCAAAACGGCATGGCTTGCACCGCAACCAAGCCGATATCGGGTCGAACATGGGCGTGTATGCGCAGCGAAGGGGCGATTTTGGCCGGGTTTCCCCATTTGTATTTCAGAAGTTGCCCGCAAATGATAAGGAGATTTTTAACATGTGGAGCATAGAACCCCCAAAACAAAGCGCCATGCAAGAGGCGCAGCGCCGCTGGGACAGCATTGCTAAACCCCTGGGTTCCCTCGGGCTTTTGGAAGAGAGCATCATAAAGATAGCGGGCCTTACGGCGAGCGCCGACATAGCCATTGACAAAAAGGCAACGGTGGTGATGTGTGCAGACAATGGTGTGGTGGCGCAAGGCATTTCGCAGGTGGGCAGTGAAGTGACAGCAGTGGTGGCACAAAACATGAGCTGCCAAAAAACCTGCCTTTGTAAAATGTCTGCCATTGCAGGTGCCGAGGTGATTCCGATAGATGTGGGGATGCTCACCGAAGTGGACAGCGTGCAAAGCAAAAAGATCGCCCGCGGCACAAAGGATATTTCTCTGGGGCCTGCCATGACTGTGCAAGAGGCACGGTTTGCCTTGGATGTGGGCATCGATATGGTGGCAGAGCTCAAAGCAAAGGGCTACAATTTGTTGGCAACGGGCGAAATGGGCATCGGCAACACCACAACAGCCAGCGCCGTTGCAGCGGTTTTACTGGGCAAAGGTGTAAAAGAGGTGACGGGAAAGGGTGCCGGGCTAAGCCAAGATGCCTTTGAGATAAAAAAACAGGTGATTGGCCGTGCGATAGAAACAAACAAGCCCAACCCACAAAATGGTCTGGAAGTGTTGGCGGCTCTTGGCGGGTTCGACATTGCGGCCATGGCCGGAATGTTTGTTGGTGGGGCGTTGCACAGAGTGCCCATTCTCATCGATGGGTTTATTTCCTCGGTAGCGGCCCTTGTGGCAAACAACATCGCGCCGGGCAGTGTTTGTGCCATGCTGGCAAGCCATTGCTCGGCAGAGCCGGCAGGGGAGATGGCCTTGTTGCACCTTGGGCTTGTGCCCATGCTAAGGGCCCATATGCGCCTGGGTGAAGGAACCGGTGCCGTGGCAGTGATGCCCATTTTAGACATGGCAGCACAGGTGTATCAAAGCATGAGCACCTTCGGTGAAGTAGACATCGACCGTTATGAAAGGTATGAAGACGCGTGAGAGAACTGATTATAGGCGCCAGCGGCAGTGGCAAAAGTGAGTATGCGGAAAACCTTCTAAAAGGCAAGCCCAATTTAATTTATCTTGCCACCATGCAGCCTTTCGGAGAAGAGGGAGCGCAAAGGGTGGCGCGACATCGAAAATTGCGCGCGGGCAAAGGCTTTCAAACCGTGGAACAATATACCGACATCGGCAGTGTACCACTTCCCCAAAACGCCCATGTGCTTTTGGAATGTATGGGGAATTTGGTGGCAAATGAACTGTTTCTGGTGAAGGGTGATGCAGAAAAGCGCATTCTTTGCGGCCTTGAAAAACTGCAAAGCCGATGCGAAAGTCTTCTTGTGGTAACAAACGACGTGTTTTGCGACGGGGAAAGTTATGATGAAGAAACCATGGCCTACATTCGTTGCCTTGGCAGGGTAAACAAGGCATTGGCACAAAGCTATGGCGGTGTGACAGAGGTGGTTTGTTCGGTGGGGGTGAAATACAATGCGCCTGCTCCATAGTGTTTGCATCAGTTTTTCTATGTATAGCAAAATTCCCATGCCGGCAGTGCCTTGGAACCAACAGAGCATGCGCTATGTATTGTGTTTTTTTCCAATCATCGGGTTTTTTGTGGCTTTGGCACAGTGGGGTTGGTTTCTGCTGTCCGAGTGGCTTGGGTTTTCGGCCTTTTTGCTGGGTGCGGGGGTGGCGGTCTTGCCCATTGTGGTAACGGGTGGTATACACATCGATGGCCTTTTGGATACTTTCGATGCCCTGGCAAGCCATCAAAGCAAAGAACGCAAGCTGGAAATATTGAAGGATAGCCATGTGGGCGCGTTTGCCGTTATCGGGTTTGGGGTCTATCTGGTTTGCTACCTTGCCATAGCATCCAATTTGGTTTTTGAAAACCAGCTTTTCCTATTGTTGGCGGGCGGGCATTTCCTCGGCCGCTGTCTCAGCGGCCTTGCCATCGCCTACTTCCCTTGTGCAAAAGACAGCGGCCTTGTGTATACTTTTGCAGACAGCGCGGCAAAGAAAACGGTGCGCGTGGTGCTGGTTTTGTGTGCACTGGGCAGTGCCGCCGGCATGATAGCGCTCTATCCGCTTTCGATGGTTTCGGTGGGCGCGGCCGTGGTGGTTTGGTTTTATTATTATGGGATGAGCAAGCGGCAGTTCGGTGGTATCACCGGGGATTTGGCAGGATATTTTTTACAGCTGTGCGAGCTGGCCTTTTTGGCGGGATTGCTGCTTTCGCAAAGAATGGAGGCACTGGGATGAAATTGGTGATTGGTGGGCGTTGCAGCGGAAAATTTACCTATGTAAAAAGCCTCGGCTATGAAGAGGGCGACATCGCCGTTGCCGAGCTCAACGAAAAACCGGTGCTCTACCATTTGGAGCAAATGTCGTTTCCAATAGAGCTGAGGGTTCTTCTGGAAAAGGAAGTGGTGGTGTGTGACGAAGTGGGCTGCGGTATTGTGCCCTTGCACGAAGAGCAGCGGCATAGAAGGGAAGAGGTATCTCGCCTTTGTGCAGAGCTGGCAAAACAGGCACAGCAGGTGGTGCGGCTTGTGGCGGGCATCCCGGTTATACTGAAATGAACATCACTTTGATACGCCATGCGCAAACACCGGGAAACCGAAAAAAACAATATATTGGGCGCACAGATGAAGACATTGTAGCACCGCCAAGTGCCGTAAGCGAAGAGGTGGGCACGGTGTATGTAACCCCGCTAAAACGAACAGGCCAAACGGCGGCGGCCTTATTTCCAAACAGAACCCAAAGGGTGGTGCCCGGCCTTTCCGAAATGGATTTTGGTATTTTTGAGGGAAAAAGCTATTTGGATATGGAGCACTTCGCACCCTACAGAAACTGGGTGGAGGGTGGATGCCTTGGCACTTGTCCAGAAGGAGAGAGCAGAGAAACCTTTTCAAAAAGGGTGTGGCAAGCTTTTGGGGAACAGGTGCACGGCACCCGAGAAGACGAACTTATCTTTGTGGTGCATGGTGGGGTTATCATGGCTTTGATGCACCGCCTTTGCCCGCAATATGACCTGTATCATTGGCATTGTGACAATGGCGCCGGCTACTGTTTCGATTTTAGCGAGAAGGGCGCTCAAAACATAAGGGAGGTTCGCTTTTGTACATAGTCTTGGCAAGCGTGGCACTGGGCTTTGTTTTGGATTTGATTTTGGGCGACCCTTCGTGGTTGCCACATCCGGTGGTGCTCATGGGAAAGCTCATTACGGCCTTGGAAAAACGGCTGATTGTCAAACAAAACAAAACACGTGCAGGCGGTGTGATGGTGTGCGTGGTGTGTTTGGTTGCTTTTTTGGTTCCGCTTATCATTTTGTTTCTGTGCTATTGGGTGTCACCATGGCTGTGTCTGGTTGTGCACACTTGGATGTGCTTCCAAATTTTGGCCACCAAAAGCCTGGCACAGGCGGCGATGTTTGTGAAAAATGAGATGGAGAACGGTTTGGAAAAGGGAAGAGAGGCCGTTGCGCGCATTGTGGGCAGAGACACACGTGCTTTGAGCTGCGAAGGGGTTTTGAAGGCCACCGTGGAAACGGTGGCAGAAAACACGACCGATGCCGTCATTGCCCCCTTGTTTTATTTGGCTTTGGGCGGTGCACCGCTGGGCTTTTTATACAAGGCAATCAACACGATGGACAGCATGGTGGGCTATCGAAACAAAACCTATATAGAATTTGGGAAAGTGGCTGCCAAAACAGACGACGTGGCCAATTTTATTCCGGCCAGAATATCGGCGTTTCTCATGCTGGCCGCCTCTTTCTTGCTTTCGCAAAACACGAAAAATGCCTTCAAGATTTGGAGGCGAGACAGGCGCAAGCATGCCAGCCCCAATTCAGCACAAACCGAGGCCGTGTGCGCCGGTGCTCTTGGGGTGCAACTGGCCGGTGATGCACACTATTTTGGGCAATACTACGAAAAACCCACCATTGGAGACAAACTGCGCGACATCACGGGAACCGATGTTGAAAAGGCCACATGGCTGATGTATACAGCCGCCATATTGGGCTTGGCGTTGGTTTTGCTGTTAGGTGCTTTTTGGATGGTATGCCTATGAAAAAGGATGGGGAGAGAGTCATGAAACTGGTGCACGGCGGAGACATCGAGGGATACAAAGAAAAATACAAACAAGACCCGGTGGATTTTTCGGCGAATCTTTCTCCGCTGGGGCTTCCGGCCTGTGCAAAAAAGGCCATTGTAGAGGCTTTAGACAATGCAAACCGCTATCCGGACCCCTTGTGTAGAGAGCTTCGCCAAAGCATTGCACACAGCGAAGGGGTGCGTGCAGAGCAGGTGGTGTGTGGGAATGGGGCCATGGATGTGCTCTACCGTTTGGCACTGGCGCAAAAACCGAAAAAGGCTTTGCTCACAGCGCCTACCTTTGCAGGCTATGAAGAGGCTTTGTCTACAATCGGGTGTGAAATCAGCATTCATCTTTTGAAAAAAGAGAGTCAATTTGACTTGTGCGAAGATATTCTTGAACGGATAAGCATCGACGTCGACATGGTCTTCATTTGCAACCCGAACAACCCAACCGGCAGAATCGTGCAGAGAGAACTGCTTGAGAAGATTTTGCGAAAATGCGAAAAATGCAATTGTCTTTTGGTTGTGGATGAATGTTTCAATTCCCTGCTGGAAGACGCCGCGCAAAGCACAATGAAACCTTTTTTGCACAGTGAACATCTGTTTCTATTAAAGGCATACACAAAACAATATGCCATGGCGGGCGTGCGGCTGGGTTACGCGCTGAGCGCAAACGAGAGCTTGCTTTTTCAAATTCAAAATACGGGGCAGATGTGGAGTGTATCCTATTTGGCGCAAAGGGCGGGCATTGCTTTGGCAAAAGAAAAAACATATGTTACCGAGCTTGGGAAATGCTTGAAGATGTGGAAAAACAGTCTTTTAGAAGTGCTTTGTAAAGAGCACATCCACATCATTGGCAGCGGTGCCAACTACGTGTTTTTTTACACGACCATTCCGAACTTTTTCGAAAAAATGGCAGAACAAGGGGTGTTGGTTCGTGATTGCCGAAACTACCGCGGGCTTTCAGAGGGTTACTATCGGGCCGCGGTTCGAGATGAATCGGATATCCGATTTTTCGAAAAGGCACTTCAAAACATCGAGCCAATAAACAGGGGAACAAAACAATGAAAGCAAAACGCATCATGGTGCAAGGAACGATGTCCAATGCGGGGAAAAGTCTGCTTGTGGGTGGGCTGTGCCGCATTTTTAAGCAGGACGGTTTTCATGTGGCGCCGTTTAAAAGCCAGAATATGGCTTTGAACAGTTTTATTACAAAAGAGGGCATGGAAATGGGCAGAGCACAGGTGATGCAGGCCGAAGCGGCCGGCATCGAGCCGCACATTCATATGAACCCGATTTTGCTAAAACCCACAAGCGACAGCAAAAGCCAGGTGATTGTCAATGGGAAATCCATTGGCAACCAAAGTGCGGCCGATTATTTTGGCTATAAAAGGCAGCTGGTGCCACACATTCAAAAGGCGTTTGCAGCCCTAACAAGTGAATACGAGGTTGTGGTGCTGGAAGGGGCGGGCAGCCCGGCGGAAATCAACTTAAAACAAGAGGACATTGTGAACATGGGCATGGCCGAAATGGCCGATGCGCCGGTTCTTCTGGTGGGAGATATCGACAGAGGCGGTGTGTTCGCCTCGCTCTATGGCACAATTCTGCTGCTGGAAGAGAAAGAGCGTGCACGCATTCGGGGGATTATCATCAACAAATTCCGCGGGGACGTGAATATTTTAAAGCCAGGCCTTGCCATGCTGGAAGAGCTTACCCAAATTCCCGTGGTGGGGGTTGTGCCCTATACCCATTTGGACATAGACGACGAAGACAGCCTCTCGCAACAGATAGAACAAAAGCAGGCCAAAAGCCTTTTGGACATTGCGGTGATTCGCCTGCCGCGCATTTCCAATTTCACCGATTTTGCGGCCCTTGGGCGAAGTGCAAGCGCGAGTGTGCGCTATGTGGAACGTGTGGCAGAATGGGGCGAGCCGGATTTGCTTATCGTGCCCGGTACGAAAAATACCATGGGCGATTTAAAATGGTTGCGCCAAAACGGGTTGGAGGCACAGATAAAGAAACATGCGGCGCAAAAAAAACCGATTATTGGCATTTGCGGTGGTTTTCAAATGCTCGGGAAAAATTTGGCAGACCCACTGAACACGGAAGAGGGAGGCGAGATGCAAGGGATGGGGCTTTTGCCGATGTCCACGGTGTTCGAGGCGGAAAAAGTGCGCACACAGGCAAGGGGAATTGTGCATGAGCACGACGGGATGTTTTCGTGCCTTGCCGGCTGCGAGATACAAGGCTATGAGATACACATGGGCAGAACTCGCTGCGACCTGCCGTCTTTTTCAACCATTGAATGTGGGGGCGTGCAAAGCGAAGACGGTGCCGTGTGGGGCAATGTTTTAGGCACCTATGTGCACGGTGTGTTCGATAGCACACAGTTGTGCAACGCCCTTTTGCGCATGCTTTTGGATGAAAAAGGATACGGCCACCTACCGCTTGGCGAAACGCCCGAGCACACGCAATACAAAGAAGCACAGTACGACAAGCTGGCCGATCTGCTGAGAAACAGTTTGGATATGAACGCCATTTACAAGATACTGGAGGGTGAGGCATGATACATCTATATTGTGGAGACGGAAAAGGCAAAACAACGGCGGCCATTGGCTTAGTGGTAAGAGCCCTTGGCAGAGGAAAAAAAGTGGTGTTGCTCCAGTTTTTGAAAAGTTGGGAAACCGGGGAAGTGCTGTTTTTACAACGGGAAGAAAACCTGCAGATTTTGCGCGGGAAAGACAGCCAAAAATTCAGCTTCCAAATGACAAAAGAGGAAAAAGCAACGCTTTTAGAAGCGCACACACAGTTGCTGAGGGAGGCGCTGGAAATGCCGTGCGATATGCTGGTTTTAGATGAGGCAATGGCGGCATACAATTTGAACCTTTTAGACAAAGAACTTTTGCAAACGGCCGTGGAGGGCTGGGGAAAAGACAAAGAACTGGTGCTAACAGGACGAGACCCACAGCCGTTCTTTTTGGAAAGGGCAGACTATGTGAGTGAAATGATGTGCCGAAAGCACCCGTTCGAGGCAGGTGTTCCGGCGAGGAAGGGGGTTGAATTTTGACAGTAAAACATGTGAAACCAAATGAAATTGAAGCGCGAAGCATGGAGCTGATTGCAGAGGAGCTCGGACAGGTAGATTTGCCAAGCGAGGAGCTGGCCATTCTCAAACGGGTCATTCATACAACAGCCGATTTCGAGTATAAGCACACGCTCAATTTCTCAAAAGGCAGTGTGCAAGCGGGTTTACAAGCCATCGAAAACGGCGCTTGTTTCACAACAGATACAAATATGGCCTTTTCGGGCGTGAACAAGGCGGCCCTTGAGAAACTGGGGTGCCACATCCACTGTTTTATGGCGGATGAGGACGTGGCGAAGCGTGCAAAAGAAAAGGGAACAACAAGGGCGTGCGCCGCCATGGAAAAAGCGGCACGGCAAAAAGGACCATTGATTTTTGCCGTGGGCAATGCACCCACAGCCCTTTTGGAGCTAGACAGACAGATAAAGGAAGAGGGGCTCAGGCCGGCGCTTATCATTGCGGTGCCCGTGGGTTTTGTCAATGTGGTGGAAAGCAAAGAGCTCATTTTACAAGGTGATGTGCCCTGCATTGTGGCAAAGGGGAGAAAAGGGGGCAGCAATGTGGCGGCGGCCATCTGCAACGCCCTTTTGTATCTTGCCGGTGGCAGAAGCGACGCATAGAAGTGCACATGGTGCAGCGAAAGGGAGAACAAAAATGCGGAAATTTCCTCTTTTTGTGGATTTGAACGAAAGAAAAGTGTTGGTGGTGGGTGGTGGAAACATCGCCGAAAGGCGTGTGCGTGTGCTTTGCGAATTTGGTGCCACGATTTTGCTCGTGTGCAAAGAATGTACAGATTTCTTGCATAGCATGGCCGAGGAAAAACGCATTCTCCTCGAAAAAAGGCCCTATTGTAAAGAGGATTGCACGGGTGCATACATGGTGCTGGCGGCCACGGGGGACGCGGCGCTCAACGAGCAAATCGTGCACGATGCACACCACTTTGGGGCCCTTGCCAACGCCTGCCACAACAAATCATTGTGCGATTTTTACTTTCCGGGTATTGCCTACAAAGGCGAGAGCATCGTTGTGGGCATAACGGCTTCGGGAGACAACCACAAAAAGGCGGCCGACTTACGGAAAAAGATGCAAAATTGGTTGGATGAAGAGGGTATAGAATGAAAAAACTGGTGGTAGGAAGCCGCGATAGCAAATTGGCTGTTGCGCAAACCAAGCTGGTGATGGAGCGCATACAAAAAGAAAATCCAAATGTGAAGCTGGAACTGCTGACACTCAAGACCACGGGCGACCTCATTTTAGACAAGACACTTGATAAAATTGGTGGCAAAGGGTTGTTTGTTAAAGAACTGGACAAAGCTTTGCAAGAGGGTGTGATAGACCTTGCTGTGCACAGCCTGAAAGATATGCCGGCAGAAGAAAACGAGGATTTTCCCATTTTGGCAGTTTTAAAACGCGGCGACGCACGCGATGCGCTTGTGTTTGCAAACAAAACGGGGGGAGATATCACAAAGCGTGTGGGAACCTCCAGCTTGCGGCGAAGGCTGCAGTTTTCGCAGCTATGCCCAGAGGCGCAGTATACGTTCACACGAGGCAACATTCACACAAGGCTGCGAAAACTGGATAGCGGAGAGTGCGACTGCTTGATTCTGGCGGCGGCCGGGCTAAAACGCATGGGGCTTGCGGGGCGCATTGGAAGATATTTGAGCACAGAGGAAATGATTCCGGCGGCAGGGCAAGGGATTTTGGCCATCCAGGGTCGAAAAGATTGGATGTTGCCAAAGGCTCTCAACCATCCGAACACCATGCTGATGGCACTGGCGGAGAGAGCCTTTGTAAATGCCTTGGGTGGCGGTTGTTCGGCGCCTGTGGGTGCATTTGCACAAATAGAAGGGCAAGATATGTTGCTGTGTGGGTTTTATGAAAATGAGACCACAAAAGAATGCAAAACCATGCAACTTTTGGGCGAAAAACACGAGGCGCAAAAGTTGGGTGAAACCTTGGCGGAAAGGATAATGGCATGAAAGGAAAGGTTTGGCTGGTAGGTGCGGGGCCCGGAGATGCGGGACTTTTAACCTTAAAGGGAGAGCAGGTGCTAAAACGTGCCGAGGTGGTGGTGTACGATGCCTTGGTAGGGCAGGGGATTTTGGCCATGTTGCCGCCCAAAGCACAGCGTGTTTATGTGGGTAAAAAAATTGGAAACCACACCATCGTGCAGGAAAAAATCAATGAAATTCTCCTCGAGCAGGCGCTTTTGGGCAAGCGTGTGGTTCGCTTAAAAGGAGGGGATCCATTCCTGTTTGGCCGCGGTGGCGAAGAGCTTGAGCTGCTTTATCAAAACAAAATACCGTTCGAAGTGGTGCCGGGGGTTACATCGGCCCTATCGGTGCCGGCCTATGCCGGCATACCGGTAACACAGCGGGGTTACGCATCGGAACTTCATATCATCACGGCGCACAGAAAATGCGGCGAAAAAGAAACCATTGACTTCAAAAGCTTGGTGGCACTAAAAAATGCGACACTTGTTTTTATGATGGGGGTTGGCCAGGTAGAGCATATTTGCACAGGGCTCATAGAGGCCGGCCTTGCAAAAGACACACCGGCGGCCATTTTGGAAAAGGGTACCACGGCCGCCCAGCGCAGAATTGTAAGCACGGTTTTGGACCTGCCAAAGCGGGCGAAAGAGGCGAGCATCGGTTACCCTGGAATTATTTTGGTGGGGCGTGTGTGCACGCTGGCGCATTCGCTGCACTGGGCAGAGGACAGGGTGCTGGGCAAAACACGCGTAATTGTTACAAGGCCCCGGGGAAAAACTTCCAAAATCACACAAAAATTGCAAGAGCTGGGCGCAGAGGTTTTGTGTGTGCCCACCATTCAAACCAAGCCAATTTCCATTTTGGAACACCTCGATGCACTGGACCAAATGGATTGGATTTTGTTTACAAGCGATGCGTCTGTAGAGGTGTTTTTCAAGACCTTGCAACAGAATAAAACAGACATTCGTTGTTTGCCTAAGGTGAAATTTGCCGCTGTGGGAAAAGCCACGGCAGATGCCGTGCAAAGTCACGGCGTGCTTGTGGAGTATGTTCCCGACACATTCTGCGGGCAAGCACTCGGGGCAGGGCTGCCTTTTGAACAACAGGAAAACATCTTGTTGTTTTTGCCAAAAGATACCCCGTCCGATTGCGAAGATGAGCTGAAAAAACGTGGGGCCCGGTTGCACGTGGTGCCGGCCTACGAAACCTTTTTAGAGCCTGTGGCTCCATTTGTATTGCAAAAGAATGATTTGGCCGTGTTTACAAGCGCCTCCACCGTGCAAGGATTTGTGGCGGCAATGGGAACGGCAGAAAATGTGAAGGCGGTTTGTATCGGAAAAAAAACACAAGAGGAAGCTTTGCGTCATGGCATGGAAACTTTTGTTTCCAAAGAGGCAAGCTTGGATAGTTTGGTAGAAGAGCTGGTTTGTGTGGCAGAGAAAATGAGGGAAGAATAGAGGGAGAAACCATGCTGGAAAGACCGAGAAGGCTTAGGGGAAGCGGGCACATCCGCGAGATGACAAGGGAAACAAGGCTGAGCACAAAGAGTTTGATTTATCCTCTGTTTGTAACAGAGGAAGACAAGGTGACGGAAATTGCCTCGATGCCGGGTCAGTTTCGCTATTCCATCGATGCATTGCCGAAAGCACTGGAGCGTGTTGCGAAAGCAGGCGTGCAAAGTGTGATGTTGTTTGGCATTCCAAACGAGAAAGATGAGCTTGGAAGTGGTGCATACAACGAAGACGGTGTGATACAAAGGGCATTGAAACGCGCCAAAAAGGAGGTGCCGGAGCTTTTCTATATCAGCGATGTTTGCCTGTGCGAGTATACAAGCCACGGCCACTGCGGTGTGATAGACAAAGAGGAAGTTCTCAATGATGAAAGCATTGCATATCTTGCAAAAGTGGCTTTGTCCCATGCCGAGGCCGGCAGTGATATGGTGGCGCCTTCCGACATGATGGACGGCAGAATTTTGGGTATCCGCAATGCCTTAGACAACGCGGGATACACCCACTTACCCATGATGTCTTACGCGGTTAAATATGCATCTTCTTTCTATGGACCTTTTCGGGAGGCAGCCGATTCTGCGCCGGTTTTTGGAGACAGGAAAGGCTACCAAATCGATTATCACAATGTGAAGGAAAGTGTGAAGGAAGCACTCTTGGATGTGCAGCAAGGGGCAGACATTGTGATGGTGAAACCGGCTCTTTCCTATTTGGATGTCATTCATCGTGTATCGCAGCAGGTGAATTTGCCGGTGGCGGCCTATAGCGTGAGCGGGGAATACGCCATGATAAAAGCGGCTGCGGCCAGCGGGTGCATCGACGAGCAAAAGATGATTTGTGAAACCACTGTGAGCATTTACCGGGCAGGATGCGATATTTTACTAAGCTATTATGCACCGGGAATTGCAAAGCTCATAGAGGCCGGAGACATCGGGTAGCTGGTGTTGAAGTAGGTTGAAATCAAATGCCTGAGCATCCGGTGTTGACCCTATCTAGAAAAAAAGAGTAAAAACACTTTAAAATAAGTGCCCGATGGTGTATACTATTGATGCATGATGTACATACAACTTGGTTGTAGTTGTAAAGCTTGAAAGTCAACCAAAAAGAAAGAGGGGACTTATATGGAATCAGGTTATTTTATGCTGGATTTTCCGTCGGATGCAATACGGCAGACACCGCTTTTAAAAGATGAAGTGCAACTTGCCGAAATCAAAGAAAGTTCGCCGGACAAAGAAACACATCCCAAGGTAAAGGATGTGTTTGGTGAGGTGTATTTTCCACCGGCACCGGCAGACAGACCCTATACGTTTGCGTCCATTGTGGTGTCGGTAGATGGGAAAATTGCATTCATGGACGACCCCCAAGGCCCTTTGGTATCCAGTAAAAATGCCTTGGACCCAGAAGGTGGATTTTCCGATTTTTGGGTGCTCAATATGCTTCGTTCCTATGCGGATGCCGTTGTGGTGGGTGCCAAAACCATGGCCATGGAAGAAACCATGACAGCCGCTTGTTTTGATAAAGAGTTGGCCGAGGCACGCGTTCCGCTGATGGGGAAAAGCCATGTTTGCCCGGCACATGTTGTGGTTTCTTTTGATGGAACCGACATTCCTTTGGAGCACAAGGTGTTCGATTTGGACGCCACCGTGATGATCGCAACCTCCCCGAAAGGCCTGGAATTCTTAAAAGAAAACTTCAAAAAACCAATTGTGGAAATCGGCCCCTATGCCACAAAAGACGCAGTAGACATGGTGGCAATCAACGAGAAATTAAAGGGAAGTGCGGGCAAGATTTTGGTGGTAGCCACCGGCGAAGAAGGAAAAACAGACGGTGAGGCTCTGCTGAAGATTTTGCGCGAGCTGGGCTATATGCGTTTGCTTATTGAGGCGCCCTCTTACATGACTTATCTTTTGAGCATTGGGGCAATGGATGAAATGTTTATCAATTATTCCACCGTGTATGTGGGTGGCAGCGTCGGTTTTGGGGCGTTTCAGCATTTTACCACAGAAGAGCATCCCCATGCCCAGTTTTTACAAATCAACGCGCACAAGCAAAACTTCTTATACACACGACAAAAAATTGTGTATGGTGTGAAACCAGAATAAGCCAATGCAAACCATATCCCCCGGCTGTATTCACAGCCGGGGGATATTTCACATTTCTGAGTAAATGCCCGCGGGGGCTACTCGGCATGCATGACATGCTCTAAGTGGAATTGACAAAATAAAGCCTATCTGAAACGGTGACAGAATCCACCTGCAAGGTGGTGCACGCGGCCGGTAGGGAGGAAATTTGAATGTGCGCGCTACCGTTTGTCAACTCAACCATGAGTGGCCGCCCTGCGGCTTCGTTTGGAATAAAATATCCATCAAACCTGTTGTTTGAATGAGAGCTTAGCTCGTTGTGAACATAGGTGGCGGTGCGAAAGGTTTGCAACGAAAACAAGTTCCATTCTCTTTGGGTGGTGTAATGGACAGACAAATGAGCCATAAGCCCCGGCTGTGTTGCATCACTGTTCACTTCAATTTCAACGGTTTGTGGGTCTGTTTGGCGCATGGACACGGTGTTGTTTGCCAAAATTGTATTGGTTTCGCCCGGTGGATTTTGCTGCCAAAGCATCCAATCTCCGTAAATACCTTGCACTGAATACCGCTCGTAAAGTGTCTTGTAAAAAGGCCAGCTGTTTTTCACAACATTGCTTTGAAAGGCCTCCCAAGGCCAGGAAAATAGGTTGGTAGTCAGTGCAAAGGGATAATCCCCGGTTTCAAATTCATGCAGATAAGCCTCAAAGCTATCCTCGCCAAGTGCGTGAATGATGTAATCGGAACCTGTGGGTTGCTGGGTATCCAGCACCACTTCCGGCGCCGTGGCATAGCTGGAAAACAGTGGGGAATCGCCCACAACGTTGGCCATCTCTTCCAAGGCCGGGGCATATTGGGTAACACCGCCAAGTGCCGGAACATAGTGGGGGTTTTCTGTATCGATTGTGGTTCTGGCCGAAAAATGGGTATAGGAAACATAGGAAACAAGCAAAAGTGAAACCGACAACAGGCCGGCAGTGCAGCGATTGATCAGGACCCCGGTGGGGAGGCCTGCAATCATCGGTGCAACTTTGAGGATACCTTTGTAAACACACAGCACGATAAGAGCCATCGAAGAGAGCAAAAAAAGGCAAATCAAGCCCTCTTCAAAATGAAAATTACCGCTGCCGTACATATAGCCAAGGGCGGCAATGTTAATGGTGGCAACAAGAAATGAATAAATCAATCGATGATTTGTCATCTTGTTGGTAACCAGCCAATAGAGCCAGAGAAGGAAAAACAAACAGGAAAGGGCGATAAGAAAAAGAGAACGACGCACAAAACTGACATCGGACAGAAAAAAAAGTTGAAGTATATGGGTGATTTTTTCATTCGGATTTGTGCCGAAATACCAGTATTGCCATTGGCCGATTTGCACCGTGTCAATAAGCCAAGAAAGGGGGTGAAAACGCGTGATGAGCAAAATGGAAACAAGACCACCGCATAGGGCAGAGCCAAACCAGGCAAAAACCAGGCCAAAGAAGTGTTTAAAACTGCGGTTTGCTTTCTGGAAAAAATAAGCCGCGAAAACGGCCAGCACGATGCCGGATGCAGCAGCCAAAACCGCAAAGCCGAAGTCGTTGCTCCAAGTAAGGCCAAGGCCTGCCAAAAAGCCGGCGATGCAAAGAAAACGTGGCGAAAGCAGGGCCTGCTGCAAAGAGCGCGTGGGGTTTCGCTTTGCATACACAAGCAATAAAAAGGCAAAAACAAGCATGAGCCCCATGCGCAGGATGCGCACTGAGTTACCGGGGTATAAAAGAAGCTCGAAATAATGCGTGATGGGGTAGCCGAAGTGGGGGACAAACCGCAAAAATAGTTTTGTAGAGGTGAAAAGTGGAATGAAAACGGCGGCAAGGCCGGCCAACCAAAATTGCTTTGTGATGAGATAGAACACAAGCCAGACAAACAGCATAAAAAACAAGGCCGAAACAAAGTGGGAAACAAACAGGCTACCTGCAAAGGTGTTTTGAAAAAGAAGTAAAGGTGCTAAGCAAAACAGTGGCGCGGCCCCAAGGTAGTTTGAAAACTCAAAATAGGGAATCTGCCCCTCTAAAAAACGCCGTAGAACGTTGTAAGTTTGAAAATCTCCATTTGTAATTACAAAGTCGACTTGTGTCATACGTCTGCTTGCCTCATAAAAAGAAACAAGCAAAAATAGAACAACAACAAACACACAACCGAGCCTCTTTTTTGCAAGGGGTGTCCATTTTGTTTCCAAATTCGTTTTCAAAAATGTTGCCTCTTTTTTTAAAAATCTATTTTGTGGTTACATACTCATGAAGTGGCTTCACAGGGAAAAGGTTGTAGGGGAACCCGTCAGTGCTCACATAGCCGGCCGGTGCGTCAATAAGCTGGGGAATGCGGTTAACAAGCGTTGCACAGGTAAGCTCCACCGTGGCGGGTTTGTTCACAATGGCTGTTGTATTGGGTTCGCCGCAAAGGCTCCACTCATTTTTATCGAACTCCTCGGGGGAAAACACCTTGCCCACACACTCGGTTTCTAAGGTGATGCCCTCTGCGGTTTCGGTGGTTACAACGGCACGCATGCCCGTGGGCATACCGGCCTTGATGGTAAGCCCCAAAGTTTCCGAGGCGAGGTCCTCACTGTGTGTGCAGGGGAAACACTGCTGTGTTTGCGAAGTGACGGTGAGGCCGAGTTTGCTGCACAGCCAGCCGTTTTGGTTCCACATGTAAGAGGGCACATATTCTCCGCTTTCCACGGCGGCCTGGATGTCTTTTGAGGAATGGTGGTTGTAGGTGGCAATCTTCTCTTCGAATTCCTCGTGCGAAAGCCCCGCGCCATGTCCTTCGGCAAGGGCGATGCCATAGTCTTCCACGTTGTACCAGCTGCTGCCCTTGATTTTGTCGATTTTGAAGGAGGAACCGGCCAGGTTTGTCACCATCGTTCCCCAGTACAAATCGCAGTAGCCCACACCGGTGAGCGTACAGCCGCCGTTTTTGGCAAGTGCATCCAGCTTTTGCGTGAGGGCAGGTGAAGAGTTCCACGGATACAAGGCCTCTTCACAGGTGGTGATGGCGTTGATGCCAAGCTTAGCACAAATGGTGAAGATGTCTTCCAATTCCGCCACGGTGCTGCGCGTGGCAATGATGCATACGTCCGGTTTTGTTTCCTGTAAAATGGCCTCTGCCTTTTCGGCGGCCGACACGTATACCCCCACTTCGGGGTAGTCATCGGCGATGATTTTGCCAACATCTTTGCCAATAACAGAGGGGTTCATATCAAAAGCGGCCACAAGCTCGCAGCCTTTTTCAATGGCATAGCGCATGAGCCATCGGCTCATCTTTCCACAACCGTACTGGGCAACCTTGATTTTGGAATTCATGTGTAAAGCCTCCCGTATTTTGATGTGCTCAAAAGAACTACTCATATCATAATTATTTTTTTGGGCAAAGTCAATGGAGTTTGGTAAAATAAAGCGCGACGGACATGCACTTGACTGAAAGGGGTATTGGAGTTATAATACAATGAACGTCCGTCTATTTTATAAAATGATCAGCAGGTGGAGATATGGCACAGGTATTGAAGGAAAGCCAAAGGAAAAAGATTTTGGAAAGCGCCAAAGGCGAATTTGTGAAAAACGGCATGGAAGGGGCTTCCATGCGTGTTATTGCCGACAAGGCAGAGATGACCGTGGGCAATTTGTATCGTTATTATAAAAGCAAAGAGGAACTGGCCACAGCGGTGATATCACCGGTTTTGAATCACCTCTCCGCTTTTGACACGTTTATGACATCCGGCACCATGGAGGGCGAAAACCTTAAAAACATGGATGAAAATGCCCTCGACAGGGTGCTGGAAGCATGGGTGGACATTCTGGTAGAGGCGCAAGCCCAATACAAGCAAGAGATGTACATCATCATAAACGATGAAAAAATCAATGAAGTGCAAAGCCAAAGGCTTATCTATTTGATGCATCAGGTGCTTTTGGTGTCAAAGCCCTCTTTCGTACAAACAGGGGAACAATTGGGTATGGTGGCCGGCATGGTGGCAAAAGCCATGTACGCCGGCCTTCGAGAGGGTGTGCGCCAGAAATGTGAGGGCGACATGGAAAAGGAAATGTTCAGAATGCTGATGAAGCAATATATCCGGCATTCTGTTTCTTGGCTCAAGGTGCCCTAGAGGGTGCCGGCACGATCTGGGGTTGTTTGAAAAAGGTAAAAATGAAAGGGACTATGAAAAACATACTGGTTGTAGAAGACGACCGTAGCCTATGCCGGGGCATTGCCATGGCCTTACAAACGCCAAATCTAGCTGTTTTCACAGCGAATACTTGCAGACAGGCCCGTGCACAGCTGCAAAGCATAGAGATGGATTTGCTTATTTTAGACATCGGGCTGCCCGATGGAAGCGGTCTTGACCTGCTTCGGGAAATCAAAGCGAGAGGCGTCGTTTCCGTTATTTTGCTCACGGCCAACGATACAGAGAGTGATGTGGTGCTGGGGCTGGAAAGTGGCGCAGACGATTACATCACAAAACCATTTAGCCTTGCTATTTTGCGCGCAAGGGTGAACGCACGCTTGCGCAGCGAGGGCGCACCTTTGTTTTTTTGCCAAGATAACTTTCGTTTCGATTTTGATAAAATGGAATTCACGGTGCAAAATTGTGCCGTAGAGCTTTCCAAAACAGAGCAAAAATTGCTGAAAGTGCTGATAGAGAACAAGGGGATTACCCTGAAACGGACAAGCCTTGTGGATTTTATTTGGCCGCAGGAGGCCGCTTATGTGGACGAAAATGCCCTTTCCGTGACAGTGAAACGGTTACGGGCCAAACTGGGAAAGGACAACCCAATTAAAACGGTGTATGGAATTGGCTATCGATGGGAAGTGAAACAAAATGAGCAAAACGGAAAAACGCCTGAATGCTATGCTTGATAATGCGTTGAGCGCCAGGCCCATTGAAAGCGGTTTTGATGAGAGCACAGCCTCGCAAATGGAGAGCAAACTACACCGAATTTTGCTGCAAAGCCACACGCACAAACAGCAGTTGGAAGAAGAAAAAGCACGCATAAACGAGCTGGTTTCAGACATTTCGCACCAAACCAAAACACCCCTTTCCTCCATTTTGCTTTATACGGAGCTTCTTTTGGAATGTGATAGTGAAGCAGAAAAAGAGCGTTATGGCTTGCAGCTCAAACAACAAACGGAAAAGCTGCAATTTTTGGTGAGTTCCCTTGTGAAGTTATCACGGTTGGAAAACGGTATCATTGCACCAAAGCCCAAACGGCAAAGCTTGCATATTTTGCTGTGTGGCTTGCAAGAGAGTTTTGCAGATGTTTGTGTGAAGGCTTGCAAGGCGCAGGCGTGCTACGACCTCAAATGGACACACGAAGCCGTTTGCAACCTTTTGGACAACGCACAGAAATACGGTGCAAGCGAAATTACGGTTTCTGTGCGCGAATATGAGTTGTTTTGTAAACTGGATGTGCAAGACAACGGCATGGGCATTGCCGAGGGGGAGGCTGCCAAGGTATTTCAGCGGTTCTACCGTGCAGAAAACGCCAAAGACAGCGAGGGCGTGGGGCTTGGGCTGCATCTTTCCAGAGAGATTGTGGTGCGTCAGGGTGGGTATATCCGCTTGCAATCTGCACCGGGGCAAGGCTCTACCTTTTCCGTGTTTTTGCCAAAGGCTTGAATGTGAAAATACTTTCCTATGAAAAAGGCCCGAAAATCTGTCAAAACTGTTAGAATGGAAAGTGCTTCAGACAGATTCTGGACAGAATGGTGTGGTATAACTATATTGTGAACAAACAATACAGTTCAGGCCGGCAACAAAGCACCCATTGCCTCGTCAAACTGCAAAATGCCGCAGCAGAATCATATCCCATATGGGCGTTTTTGCAGCGTTTCTTGCGTGCGAGCACTTGGGACCTTCTTGCCGCCCTGCCTTTTTTGGAAAGGAACCCGGCAGATGGAAATTTTGAAAACACAGGAACTTAAAAAAATATACGGCAGTGGAGATACAGCCGTGCATGCGCTCGACGGCGTGGATTTTTCGGTGGACCATGGCGAATTTGTGTCGGTGGTGGGCACTTCCGGCAGTGGAAAATCCACCCTTTTGCATATGCTGGGTGGGCTGGACACACCCACAAGCGGCAGAGTTTTTGTGGATGGCAAGGATATATTTTCTTTAAAAGATGAAGCACGCACCATTTTTCGCCGTCGTAAAATTGGCTTTGTGTTCCAAAGTTATAATTTGGTGCCCGTGCTCACCGTGTATGAAAACATCGTGCTGCCCATCGAGCTGGACGGGAATGCCCCGGACAAACACTTTGTAAACGAGATTCTTCAAACCCTGGGGCTTGAAAGCAAGCTGAACAATTTGCCAAACCAACTCTCGGGCGGCCAGCAACAGCGCGTGGCCATTGCAAGGGCACTTGCGGCAAAGCCGGCCATTGTTTTGGCAGACGAGCCCACGGGCAACCTAGATAGCAAAACCTCGCAGGATGTGTTGTCTCTTTTAAAAGTGTGTAACGAAAAGTTCAAACAAACCATTGTGATGATTACCCACAATGAGGAAGCGGCGCAGCTGGCAGAGTGCATCATTCGCATTGAAGACGGCAAAATTGTGTCGGGTGGTGATGGGGATGCCTAAGGTAAACAACGCCCCGTGTGTTCGTCGCATTGCCATAAAAAGCCTCAAAACAAACAAAACGCGCAACATCGTTGCCATCTTGGCCATCACACTCACCTGCGTGCTGTTCACATCCGTGTTTACCACCGGCATGAGTATGTTGGAAAGCATGCAAAGAGAAATTATGCACATGGTGGGCACCACCACACACGGCGGCTATAAATATCTTACCATATCGGAATACGAGCACCTTGCAGCAGACCGAGAAGTGGCGGAAATCGGCAGGCGTATCATCGTGGGCGAAGCGAACGAAGAGGCCCTTAAAAAATTGGGTGTGGAGCTTTCTTACAGTGACGAGTTTTATGCACAAAGTGGCTTTGACTATCCAAGCGAGGGGCGCATGCCGCAAAGCGGAAACGAATTGGCCACCTCTTACACGGTGGCACAGGCGCTGGGCGGTGCGGGTGTACTTGGCGAAGAGCTTCATTTGCATTTTCGGGCAAACGGCGCAGAATACGAAGACACATTCACCTTGGTGGGGCTATATGAGGCAGACCCCGGCATGCCCGTGAATCAGATTTATGTTTCAGAGGAATACCAAGAGGCCGTGGCGCCTGCCTGGCAGGTGCCCCACAAACAGAAAATCGAAGAGGGGCTGGCGCCGGCGAACGATCCAAGTTATATGGCCGGTATGGTGCAGGCCGGCCTGAACTTTTCCACCTCTTTTAACATCGAGACACAGATGGAAGAGCTAAGCGAGCGGCTTGGCTTTGAGGAACCCTACATCGACCCCGGTGTCAACTGGGCCTACGCCACGGCCGAAATCGACATTTCTGCCGTTTTGCTTGTGGTCGTTTTGTGCCTGATTATTTTGCTTACGGGCTATTTGATTGTGTACAACATTTTCCTCATTTCGGTTTCGCGCGATGTTTTGTTCTACGGTCAGCTTAAAACCGTGGGAACCACGGCCAAACAACTACGCCATATTTTGCGTTTACAAGTATTTTTTCTTTCTTTGCCCGGCATGGTGTTGGGGGTTTTGTTGG
Organism: uncultured Oscillospiraceae bacterium; assembly: GCA_964371725.1. GTDB lineage: Bacteria > Bacillota > Clostridia > Oscillospirales > Ruminococcaceae > JAAYCI01. The sequence continues at coordinate 21,839 of CAYJNQ010000004.1, read as the reverse complement.
GGGTTTTGCTTGCCTATTTTCTTTTGCCCTTTATCATGCAATCCACCATTTTGAAAGACGATTTTGTGCTTTCCGTGCACCCTGCCATCTTTGTGTTTTCGGCCTTGTTCACACAGATTACAGTGTTTGTCTCACTGAGCAAACCCTATCGTTTCCTTTCACGCATTTCGCCCATAGAGGCCATTCGATATTCCGGTGTTTCGCAAGGCTTTAAAGTAAAAAACAGAAAATCAAAAAAAGCCACGCCCCTACACATGGCCTTGCAAAACGCAAAGCGCACCAAAAAGAAAACCGTTCTGGTGGTGCTTTCTCTCTGCCTTTCCATTGTGGTGTTCGACACAGCCTACACCATTGCCAACAGTTTCGACTTGGATGTCTTCCTGGAAAACTACGCTGTAACGGATTTTCAGCTTGGGCATTACTCCCAGTTCAACTCTATAGGGTATGCGGAGCAGGAAGCCATCACAGAAGAAACGCTTTTGGAGATAGAGGCGCTACAGGGCCTGGAAAGCCTTGGTAAGGTGTATATAAGCCTTGGCTCACACGTGCTCGGCGAGGAGGCTTATACGCGCGCCATCGAGTATTATCATGAAAAAAATACAGATTTTGTACACCCCGTTTATGATGCTCCCACACTGGAGCTTTTGGGAAATGAGCAGAGCTTGGGGCAGGCGATTTACGGCCTCTCTCCAGAGCTATACGATACGATGGATTTGCCCCTGGGCGATTCGCTGGACACAGAAAAATTTCACAGTGGCGATTATGTGTTCGTCTCCTCGTTTTTTACCAGCGGGGAGGACCCCTACTACCTGCCTGGCGACAAGGTGACGCTCACCTTTGAAAATGGGAACAGCAAAGAGTACGAGGTGTTGGCCATCGGTTCACCCGCGGGGGCCCTTGATTCCTACATTCAATTTGGTGAAATTGAATTCACTTTGCCCGAAAGCGAATACCGAAGCATGATGGGGGAGACAAACCCGATGCTGCTGGCCTTTGATGTGGATGAAGAATATATGGCCGAAACCGAGGCCTTTCTTGAAAACTACACCGAAAATGTGAATCCCGATTTGCAATATAGCTCCAAAGCTCTTTTGGTGGAGGAGTTTGAGGGCGTGCAAAGCACGTATCTTGTGGCCGGCGGCATGCTCAGTTTCATTTTGGCCCTTGTGGGTGTTTTGAATTTTGTGAATATGCTTGTGATGTCTGTGGATGCCAGAAAGCGTGAGTTTGCCGTGCTGCAAAGCATTGGCATGACAAAGACTTGGCTTTTGCACATGCTCGTGTGCGAGGGAGGCTTCTATGCGGTGCTGGCGAGTATGCTTACCATCAGTGTAGGCAAACTGCTTTCCTATGTGCTCACAAACGCTTTGGCCGGCCAAATATGGTTTTTTCGCTATCATTTCACCCTGTTTCCACTCGCGGTTTCCCTGCCGCTGCTCTTTGTTGTTTGCGGCGTGTTGCCGCTTTTGATGTATCGCCTTGCAAAAAGAAAATCCATTGTGGAGCGTTTGCAAGAGGTGTAACAAACGGTCTTTAACCAAGAAAGGCCTTGGGGCGGTGCCCCAAGGCCTTTCTTACTGTATCGTATGCCTATCCTATGGCGGGTGCCATTTCATCTTTATCGGCAGCTTTCTTGATGCGATTTGTGTCTCTACAATTTTTCGCGTAATTTTAAATTCAGTTTTTTTATTTTTTGTTTTTCAACTTGCCACATAACCAGGTAAATAACCAAATAGCTCAGTGTGAAGCTCAACAGCACAGAGCCCAGGTAATCACGGTAAAACAAATAGATGTTCACACCGGTAACAGTAAGACAAAGGCCATAGTGCAAAAGGCTGGCATGCATCAATTTCAGGGTTTTGATTTCAAAGATAAGGGTGAAAAGCCCATAGAAAACAGACGCGAAAAACCAGGCCAATATCTGGGTGGTTATCTCGTTGAAGCCGATAAAGAGTAGACAAAAAAAGGTGGTGAATACAAAGCCGATAGATAGCCCGGCCGAGACGAATTTCAAAAGTTTCATGTTTATACCTCCAGTATGGCATTTCTAAATGCCTTCATATAAAAGCGAGAAGCCGTCAATTCAGCTCCGTTGTCTAGGTGCACCACATAGTTTCCGCTGAATTCAGCCTGCAAAGATTGCACATGATGCACATTCACCAAAAGGCTTTTGCCAATTTGTACAATGCCCTGTTTTTTAAAGAGCGTGGCCAACTCTCCAAGGGTGTGTTTGCACACATAACGTGCCGCATGGGTTGCGGCATACAGGCGCCTGTCTTTGGTTTCAAAGTAGTAAATGTCGGCAATGTTTACCAATTGTTCTAAGTCGTTTTCATACAAAATGAGTTTGGAAGACACGGTGCTGTCTTTGAGTAAGGCAAGAATATGTTGTACCTTGCTGTCGGTGATGTCTCCCTTGACGGTAATTTGTATTTCTTCATTCTTTGCATCCTCCAGAATGATTTTCACAAGCACGCCTCCTTTCTATACACTGAGCATAGCACAGCTTACGGCTGTTGTCTCGGTTTTTTGCACAGGTGGTGTTTTTTGGTGTTCGAGTGGTTTGTCCATTGGGGTAAAAAGGAACCGGGAACAAAAAGGAGGGTTGTGCTTCATTACGGTTCACACAACTTTAAACGCGATTTTTCTACTGAAAAGCCATATCACTTGACAGTGTGTTTCGTTTTCCGATATAGTATAGATGAAACCTTTTGCAAGGGGCTTTTTAGCCGAATAGCAGAAAGAAAAAAGGTAGACAGAAGACTTGGAGGTGGAATATGGCAAACAAATCCATTGTATCCCTTGTGGATATTGCGGTGCAATACGGCGAGGAGACCGTTCTGGAAAAATTATGTCTTGAAGTTCAAGACAAACACTTCGTTACCCTTTTAGGGCCAAGTGGATGTGGGAAAACAACAATTTTACGCGTGGTGGGTGGTTTTTTGCAGCCACACGCCGGCATCATATATTTCGATGGAGAAGACATTACCACTGTGCCACCCTACAAGCGCCAGGTGAACACGGTGTTTCAAAAATATGCCTTGTTTCCGCACCTCAATGTGTTTGAAAATGTGGCGTTTGGGCTCCGGCTAAAAAAATTACCGGAGAAGAGTATCCGCAGTGCCGTTTTGGAAATGCTGGAACTACTGGGCCTCAAAGGCTTCGAGCGCCGTGGTTGTGAACAGCTTTCCGGCGGGCAGCAACAGCGCGTGGCCATTGCACGTGCGCTGGTGAATAAACCACGGGTGCTTCTTTTGGACGAGCCTTTGGGCGCCTTGGATTTGAAACTGCGCAAAGAGATGCAAACCGAGCTTAAGCGCATTCAAAAGGCCACCGACATCACGTTTATCTATGTGACACACGACCAAGAAGAGGCCCTCACCATGAGCGACACCGTGGTGGTGATGAACCGTGGGCGCATTCAGCAAATCGGCACGCCGCAGGATATTTACAACGAGCCCGTCAATGCCTTTGTGGCCGATTTTATCGGCGAATCAAATTTGTTTCAGGGTTGTATGCTCAAAGACTATCTGGTGGAATTTGCAGGCAATGCTTGGCCCTGTGTGGATTTTGGCTTCCAAACAAACGAGGCGGTGCAAGTGGTGGTTCGCCCGGAAGATGTAGATATTGTGCCAAGGGATGAAGGGCAAGTGAACGGTGTTGTGAAAAGCCGTGTGTTTAAGGGTGTGCACTGGGAAATGGCCGTGGAGGCAGCCGGTACCGAATGGCTGATTCATTCCACCGATGCAGAAAACCCCGGGGATGTGGTTGGGATTCGGCTGGACCCGGATGAAATGCACATTATGTGCGTAGCAGAGGAGGAGAGCACCCATGCATCGGAGGAGTAAATCAACAGCGGTACCCTACATTTTGTGGATGTTGTTATTCACCGTGATTCCGCTGGGGTTGGTTGTCTATTTTGCGTTAACAGATGCGAATGGCGCCTTTACCATTGCCAACATTCTGCATCTCGGCAACTATTCCATGGTGCTTGTGCTTTCTTTGGCTTTGGCCGTTGTGGCCACGGTGATTTGCCTGGTTCTCGGCTTTCCCATCTCCTATCTACTCAGCCGTCTTCGTGCAGGCCAACAAGGCATTTTGCTCATGCTTGTGATGTTGCCCATGTGGATGAATTTTCTTCTTCGCACTTATTCTTGGATGAGTCTTTTGGAAAACACCGGCCTCATCAATCGTTTTTTAGGTTTGTTTGGCATTGGCCCCTTTGCCATGATCAACACAAATGGAGCCATTGTGCTGGGCATGGTGTATAACTATTTGCCTTTTATGATTTTGCCGCTTTACAATGCTATGTTGAAAATCGACGGCAGTGTACTGGAAGCTGCCGATGACCTTGGCGCCGGGGTTATGCAAAAGTTTCTGCGTGTTGTGTTACCGCTTTCAAAAAATGGCATACGCACAGGCATCACCATGGTGTTTGTGCCCAGTGTGTCCACGTTTATCATCAGCAAAATGCTGGGTGGGGGAGATATGTGGCTCATCGGCGACCTCATCGAGGCACAATTCTTAGGCAACAGCTACAACCCCCACCTCGGCAGTGCCATGAGCTTGGTGCTTATGGTGATTGTGTTGCTCATCATGAGCTTTACCGGGGGATTTGACGACCAAAACATGGAGGGGGTGATCTGATGGTGAAAGTATTAAAACCTGTGTATCTTGTGCTGTTCTTCTCCTTTTTGTATGTGCCCATTGCCGTGCTCATTTTTTTCAGCTTCAACAGTGAAAAAAGCAGAACCGTGTTCGGCGGTTTTTCCTTGCAATGGTATGAACAGCTTTTTCGCAACGACATGGTGCTTTCGGCCTTGGCGCTTTCCTTGTTCATCGCCGTGGTCAGTGCCACCTTGGCCACCGTCATCGGCACGATGGCAGCCGTTGGCATCAACCGCATGGGTCGCCTTGCCCGCAGCACCCTGTTTAACATCAGCTATATGCCCATCATCAACCCGGAAATCATCACCGGTGTGTCCATGATGCTGTTGTTTGTGGTGTTTCGTGGCTACCTGGAGGGAGTCTCTTTTGCCGAAAACGGTTTTCTTGCCCAAGTGTCACAAAACCTGCTCGGTGTGCCCAGTTTGCTCATTACCCATGTCACCTTTTGCTTGCCCTACGCCCTGTTCATGGTAAGCCCAAAGCTTCGGCAAATGGACATCCGCCTGTATGAGGCAGCCATGGATTTGGGTTGTAACGAGCGGCAGGCCTTTTTTAAGGTGGTTTTGCCGGAAATTATGCCCGCAGTGTTTTCGGCCTTTCTCATATGCCTCACCTATTCCATCGACGATTTCACCATCAGTTATTTTACAGCCGGTAATCGGCAAACGCTTCCCATTGCCATTTATGCCATGACGCGCCGCCGTGTGAGCCCGGAAATCAATGCGCTTTCGGCCATCATGTTCTTTGTCATTTTGGCCATCATTTTGGTGGCGAATTTTAGAGAGAGAAGAAAAAATCAAACGAAAACAGCCGGCTCTTTGGCAGGAAATATAAGAGGGGCGAGATGAAAAAGAAAAACATAGGTTTGAGCCTGGCCGTGCTTTTGCTATTTTGGGCCATATGCTTTCCCACATCGGCATATGGCTCGCAAATGTATGAAGAAACGGAAAGTGGAAGTGGCCTTACACTTGAAAGCGGCTACGACTACGGTCGATTTGCAGGGCAGGATATCACACTGAATGTGTACAACTGGGGTGAATACATCTCAGACGGAACCGACGAAGAGTTCCTGGATGTCAATGCCGAGTTTGAAGCTTTAACGGGTATAGAGGTGAACTATGCCACTTATGAAACCAACGAAAGCCTGTACGCCAAATTGAAAAGCGGTGGGGCAGATTATGATGTCATCATTCCGTCTGATTATATGATTGGGAAAATGATTGGGGAGGGGATGCTGGCACCTCTTGATTTTGAGAATATTCCCAACTTTTCGATGATAGGGGATACCTATAAAGGCCGCGATTACGACCCAAATAACGAATACAGTGTGGCCTACACCTGGGGCGTGGTGGGCATTATCTACAATGAAACGATGGTGGAAGAGCCTGTAGACAGTTGGTCTGTTTTGTGGAACGAGCGCTATGCGGGGCAAATTTTAATGTTCGATAACGCCCGCGATGCCTTTGGGTTGAGCTTTTTGATGCAGGGATTGCCCCTAAACCCACAGAGCGATGAGCAAATTGATGAGGGAACCGATGCACTGATTGCACAGCGTCCCTTTGTGCAGGCCTATGTAATGGACCAGATTTTCGACAAAATGCAAGGTGGGGAAGCGGCTTTGGCCCCGTATTATGCGGGGGATGCCGTTTTGATGGCCGAGGTGAATCCGGACTTACGTTTTGTGGTGCCAAGCGAGGGAACCAATTATTTTGTGGATGCGATGTGTGTGCCGGCCACAAGCCAAAACCAAGAGGCCGCCGAAATGTACATCAATTTCATGTGCGAAACCGAGGTGGCCCTGTCCAACAGCCAGTTCATTGGATATTCCACACCGCAAATACAGGCAGAGGCCGCATTGCCCGAGGAAGTGCGCCAAAATCCATGGTTGTATCCACCGCCGGAGGTGTTGGAAAACACTTGGACATACAGCGTTTTATCCGACGAATTGACCGCCCACCTTGATCTTGCTTGGAACAACATGCGCACTGAAAGCGGAGAGGGCGCTGGTTGGGTTATCTTTTTCGGCCTCGTCATTTCGGTGGTTATCATTGTGGTGAACTTTGTGCTTCGCTTTCGAAAAAGACGAAAAGATTTGTACTAGCACAAGACAAAGAAATGAAATTATACAGGGTGAAAAGCAAATTGATATCCCCCGGCTAAGCCGGGGGATATCGATTTGAAAGGCATTTGTTTGCCACCAAAACCACGCGGGACGATTTTGCCAAAAACGACGGTCCCCTTGTGTGCCTTTTATCAAAAGGTTTGTCTATTTTGTCTAAAGTGACGGGGGTTTGGCATATTAAGGCCTTCTCACAGACAACCTTGTCTCATTTTCGTTTTTTGTAGGTTTGCACCATGAGCACAACAACCAGAACCAGTGCCAATGCGTAGCCTGCCAGGCCAAAACTGGAGGCCACACGGCCGGCCGTGTTTGAAAATTGAATGAGCATGGAAGAGCCCACAATGAGCGCGGCCACAATCAATCCCATCACAAGCCGATTCACCATGGCTTCCATGCGCAGGAACAAATCGTCTAAATTCTTTGTTTCCATGTTCAATTTAATTTCGCCTCGGGTGAGGGTGTCGAGGGCTTTGGAAATTTTCACAGGCACTTCCGGAACAGATTTTCCTGCCCGATACAGTTCCTTGAGAACATGGCTCACTTAGCTCTTTAAATCGAATTGCTTTTGCAGATAGCGCTTTGCATAGGGCATCACGGCCGACATAATGGAGCAGTCTGGGTCGAGGGACAAAACAATGCCTTCAATGGTGCCAACCCCCTTTACAAGCAGGGCGATGTTTTGTGGCAATTGCAACTGATATTTTCCGCAAAGCATATTGATGTCGGCAAATACAGCGGGGATACTCATGTCACCAATGGACATCTCATAATACTGCTCGAATAGTTTGCCTACGTCCATGGTAAAAATCATCCATGTCAATGGACTTTTTGGTTTTGCAGAGGGAAAGAATTCCCTTGGCCATTTTTTTGTTGTCTTGCTCGTAGAGAGCCGAAAGAATGTGGTTGAATTTTTCCAGTGTACGTTCATCTAATGTGCCCATCATGCCAAAATCAATGTAGATGATGCGTTCAGGGCCGTTTAAGGAAGGC
>CAYJNQ010000004.1:0-13959 GCA_964371725.1 uncultured Oscillospiraceae bacterium | reverse complement strand
GGCAGAGCCGGCAAAAAGGTTTAGTGCACCTTGGTTGCGAAAAATGGTGGATAAATTCACGCCGGATACAGTGATATCAATGTCCAAGGGAAGTTCGCCAAACAGCGTCTCGTTTTGTTTTTCGCCCTGGGCCGAAGTTGCTGAGCTGTCCGGTTCCGTTTCGTCTTGGGGCTTTTCTTCTTCAGAGCCCGATTCCAAGGTGATGAGAATGTTGCCGGGATGTGGGTCCGCGTGAAAGAACCCGTCATCAAAAATTTGCTTCACATAATTGTCGATAATTTCTTTTGCCAGCCTCTTTTTGGTTTCGGCAACGGCTGTATTTCCCTTTTGAATTTCATCATTTGCTTGTTCTATATAGGCGGAAATTTGCACACCTTGCATAAAATCCATCACAAGCAGGCGACGTGTTGAAAATGCCTTGTATACTTTGGGCACAATGATGTAGGGCACATTGGTGTTGCACGCATAGAATTTTTCAATATTGTTGGCTTCTTTGGTGAAGTCCAGCTCGTTGAGCAGAGAATTTTTAAGCTCCTCTACAATGGCGGCGGGGTCTGTCATGCCGGAAACGGGAATGTATTTGATAAGTGGAACGGCTTTTTCCAAAAGGGTGATGTCTAAAAACATTTGGTCGTAGATGCCGGGGTGCTGCACTTTCACCACCACACGCTGGCCACCTTTGAGCTTGGCAAGATGCACCTGCGCAATGCTGGCCGATGCCAATGGTTTTTCCTCGAACGCCTCAAAAAACCTCTTCCACCGGGTGCCCGGTTTCCTCCTGAATCAAAGCACTTACGGCGGCATAGTCGTTCGTTTTCACATTGTCTTGCAGCTTCTTCAACTCAGCGCTGAATTCTTCTGTGATGATATCGGTGCGCGTGGATAGAATTTGCCCGATTTTAATAAATGTGGGGCCCAGTTCTTCAAATGCTTCGCGCACACGTTCCGGGTGTTTTTGTTCGGCCAAGGCCAAAAGAACCCCTTTGCGCGTAAGAACCGAAACAATTTTAGAAAGGCGTGACCTTGCGTCATTTTACTGTTCTTTTTCAGCATTCATAGTCTATTTCCTCCCGTTGGGAAAACTATAACGAGTGCTTTTTGTCTGTTGTGTCGGAACCGGAAAGTGTGGATGATGCGGTAGAATCTGTTTTCATTTCTTGCATGGCACGGGCCTTTTTCTTTCCCAAAAACCAATTGAATTCAGGGCGATCTGCCTCGGGATCCTTGTCAAGTTTCCGAATGAAGAAGAACTTGCGAATTACAAATAGGATGGCGATGGAAAACACAAATACCAATGTATCTACGGCAGTTAGATGGCCGATGATGATTTGGCGTACAATGGCCATGATAATCACTTCCAGCGTGGCATCCATTGTGTGCGAAAAAATCAGCCGTACAAACTCTATGCCAATAATTATCTCGGCCGCTCTTTGTAAAAATACAATTAAATCCCCATTTTCAATGAGTGCGCGTGGCGAAGTTTGCATCACCACGCCAACAATAGCAATACAAATTACGAAAGAAATGATGACACCCACCACCATTTCAAGTGCTTTTGGCAACGAATAGACACACTTCTTTATGGTTACCCATTTCATAGATATTCCCCCCATTATTGAACAACCCTATGTTTGTAATGCTTAGATTAACCGAAGATGTGCCAAGCGCAACAATTCGGCGCCGATATCTTGCAAAGCCATTTGTTTTGCCACTGCGCCCATGTCATAGGCAACCTTTGGCATTCCATACACCACACTGGTGCTTCGGTCCTGCCCGAAAGTAAAGGCGCCGGCTTTGCGCATGGCAAGCAAGCCTTTGGCACCGTCCGAGCCCATGCCGGTTAAGAGAACCCCGATGGCATTGGCTTTGGCCAATTCCGCCACCGAAAAAAAAGCGGCATCTACCGAGGGGATGTGCCCACTTACCTTTTCGCCCGGGCAAGAATGAATATAATATCCTTTCTCATCTTGGGCTAGGCGCAAGTGTTCACCACCGGTTGCCAAAATGGCAAGACCCTGCCGCACACGCATTTTATCGCTGGCCTCGCACACCTGCATGGAGCATTGGCGCTGCAAACGCTCCACGTAAAGGGAAGTAAAACCAACAGGCATATGCTGAATAATCAAAAGCGCCGGAAAATCTGCCGGTAAATTTTTTACCACTTCCAATGTGGCATCGGTTCCCCCGGTGGAAGCGCCAATGGCAACAACGCCGCGAACCGGTTTGTTAAAAGCGGCCACTGTTTTTTGAACCGGTTTTGTGTCCGGTTCTGCTTGGGCACAGCCGGTTTTGGCGCATGGGTAAGCGGCATAGATGGACTCTACCACCTGTGCAGCAAAATGTGTCTGGCCCGAAAAAGTGTTTTTCAGTTTGGGAACAAAGCCAACAGCTCCGGCAGAGAGCGCTTCGGCCGCTGCATGCTCATTGCTGGAAATGGCCACCACGGGAACACGGTGTTTTTTTGAAAGTTGCTTTATAAAGTCGGTGCCGGAAATATGAGGCATATGCAAATCGCACACAACAACATTGGGCTGAATTTGCATGATGTCTTCCAATGCCTTCAGCCCATTGCTATAACAACCTGCCAAAAACAGGTCTTCATCTGCTTTGATTGTCGCTTGCATTATGCCCAGATACACCGGTGAATCATCCACCAGTAAAACACGTACCCGTTGCATTTACACCCCCCACAATACCCTTGTTGTACACTTTGAAGCTTTCAAGACACTTATGCAAAAAGATATTTTGCATTTTGCTTACAATTCCCGTTGAAAGGCCGACGGGCGAATTGTTTTAAACGCGTGATTCGACTTCCCGATGTTCTCGGAATGGCTGATGAAGAAATATCCGCCCGGCGTTGTCCATTGACTGAATTTCTCAATGAGCTCATCTTTTTTTTGTTTCTCAAAATAAATCATCACATTGCGGCAAAAAATGATTTCGAATGGTGCCGTAAAGTGGAAAGCATCCATCAAATTAAAAACACGATACGACACTTTGTCTCGAATGGCTTGGCAAACTTGATAATCGCCACTTTCCAAACGTTGAAAATATTTTTGTTTCCAAGCAGGGGGAACCTCTTTAAGTGCCTGCTCGCTGTATACACCAACCAAGGCCAATTTTAATACTTGATGGGAAATGTCTGAGGCCAAAATCACAAAATTTGGTTTTTTGCCACAGCTTTCGTAGTAATCAGACAAAATCATGGCCAAAGTATAAGGTTCCTCGCCGGACGAGCAGCCCGCGCTCCAAACACGCAAAGGTTTATTGCTCGGTTTTTTGGTCAATTCAGGCAGCGTTGTTGACATCAAAAAGTCAAAATGTTCCCGTTCGCGCATGAAATAGGTGATGTTTGTGGTCAAGCGGTTGAGCATTTGTTGCACTTCAAGGCCGCTTTTGTCCTCCATCATATATCGGATGTATTCATCAAAACTGCTCATTCCTTTTTGCTCTAGCACCTGAGAAAGACGACCTTGAATCAACATTCTCTTTTTCGATAAGTCGATACCGTAGTGAGACAAAACGAATTCACTTAATTTTTGAAACTCTTGTTCCTTTAATGTTATCATAATGTATTGAAAACACTTAGTTGAGTCCTAAAATGTTGTCATCCTCCAAAATGGTTTCACAGTTCAAATTCATGATCAAATTTTCCCCGGTGTGTGCCACCGATGTCATGTATCGGTTTGTATTCACATTTGAGAATTCGGGCAAACTGGTGGTGTCCACCTGCGCGCGACGCACCACATTCGATACCCTGTCTACCACAAGCCCCACAGTCATGTCGTTGAGAACGGTGATGATAATGTTCGTGAACTCATCATACTCTTTTTCCGGCCGGCCAAATTTCAAGCGCACATCTACCAAGGGCACAATGCCACCGCGCAAATTGATGACCCCTCTCACATAGGCCGGTGTGCCGGGCACTTTTGTGATGGGCTGTACACTGATGATTTCAAGCACATTGGTTAGGGGCAGGCTGTATATTGTATCCTCGATAAAAAAGGTAAGGGAAGTATTGCGCAGCTCCTCTTCTGTGATATCTTGAGGAAGGTCCAAATCAGCCAACATTTCATTTTTTGTCATAGCGTTTCTCCTTCTTCACTTCATAATGATACAAGATTTAGGCAAAAGCTCTGCCGCCGCCTTCGTTGCTGTAAGAACCCAAAAGACAATTGATATCCAAGATGAGGCTGATGGAGCCGTCTCCCATGATGGTGCAGCCGGAGAAGCCCAGTTCTTTTACATTGTATCGATTGAAGAAGCTTGGGAAGCTCTTCACCACCACCTGTTGCTCGCCAATCAAGCGGTCTGTAAAAATACACGCACGGCTCTCGCCACTTTCCACAATAATCATGATGCCATCGGTGAGCTCGGTGATGCCGTTTTGAATATTATAAATTTGATGGAGACGGATGATGGGGTAGCACTCACCACGCACCATCACCATTTCAGTTCCGTCGGTGTCGTATAAAAGTTCGGTGTCCGGGCTCAGCTTATAAATTTGGCTGATGGAGGTGATGGGAATGGTGAAAGTGTCTTCCGCCACGCCAATTTCCATGCCGGCCACAATGGCCAAGGTAAGCGGAATTTTGATGGTGAACACCGTGCCCTCGCCCAAAACAGAATCCACAGACACAGAACCGCCCACTTTTTCAATGTTTTTGCGCACCACATCCATGCCAACGCCACGCCCGGAATACTCAGTAACCACTTCATTCGTGGAAAAACCGGGCATCATGATAAGCCCAAAGGCCTCTTTGTCGCTGTATTCGCTGCGAGATTTGGTTAAAATACCGTTGCGCTCGGCTTTGTCTAAAAGAACCTCACGGTTGAGCCCTTTTCCATCGTCCTCAATTTTAATGATGATGTCGCTGCCCATATTTTGTGCAGACAACACAATTTTACCGTTCTCATTTTTTCCGGCTGCAATCCGGTCTTCCGTCGCCTCAATGCCATGGTCCATCGAGTTGCGAATCATATGCATCAAGGGGTCTGCCAGCATATCGGCGATGCTTTTGTCCACTTCGGTCTCTCCGCCAATGGTTTCAAGCTCCGTGCTTTTGGCAAGGTTTTTATTCATGTCGCGTACAATGCGCTGCATTTTTTGGAAGGTATTGGTGAGGGGAACCATGCGAATACCCATCACAATGTCTTGCAACTGGTCGGTAAGTTTGCGAAGTTGACGGGCGCTTTTGTTGAAATTTTCCAGCGGCAAATCACGCAAATCTGGGTTGGAGGCCACCATACTTTCCGCAATCACAATTTCGCCCATGATGTTGAGAAGATTGTCGATTTTAGATTGATTCACTGAAATCAGGCTCTGTTTACCCGCAGCCGATGCAGCAGGGGCGGCCGCCGCAGGTGCCGGGGCCGATTTTGGCGGGGCAGCAACCTCCGGCGCCGGTGCGGTGGCTTGCGCGGGTACCTCCTCGCTTTGTGGGGCCTTTTCCTCAGCCTTGGGCGCTTCCTCGGGCGGAGCCGAAGCGGCGGGGAGAATGGCCTCATAGCTTTCAATGTAACTGCCTTCTTCAATGAGCGCAAAAACGTCTTCTATGGCACCCTCGTGGCGGAATTTCACATCAAAACCATGTTCTACAATGGCTTCCATGGCATCGGGGTTGTCCTCCGGGGAAGGTGGCGTGGTGCTAAGAACCTCAATGTGTTCTTGTAGATGTTTGAGGAGCATAAAGGCGCGCACATTTTCCATTTGGCAACCCTCTTGGAAAAATACGCGAACCGTATGCACAAAATCTTCTTGTTCAGCGTTTTCACTTGCAGTGGCAACATCGCCGCCGCTTTGGGGCGCCGCTTGTGCTGCGGGCGCAGCCTCGCCCTTCAAAACAGAAATTTCAGATTCAATATGTTGTGTAAGCACCGTGGTGACACCGGGTTGGTAGGCATCGGGGTTGTCTTGTAAATTGCCCAGTTCCGAGCGCAGATAATCGGTGGCCTGAAATAGAATGTCGAACACCACGTTCACGGTTTCACCCTGCAATTTTGCAGGGTCTTCGCGAATCAAAAAGAACATATCTTCTACACGGTGTGTCATTTCAGACATGGCAGAAAGCCCCATCATGGCGGCCGAACCTTTTACCGTATGCATCGCACGGAAAATTTCATTAATTTGATCATCCGACAACTCTCTGGCTTTTTCTGCAACCAACAGAATTTCATCCAACTGATCCAGCAGCGCCGACGTTTCAAAAATGAAGGTATCCAACATTGGCAACATCATTTCATCAATTACGCTCATATCTTTTCCCCGCTTTTCTCTCTGATGATTTTCTTGGCTTCAATGATCGTTTTGGTGTAGCCTTCCTTGTGATCCAAAAGGTTGAGGTTTGAACTCACTTCTCTAGTATCTATTATACAGCATTTCCGCTTTCTTGCAAGATTTAGCTAAGAATCAAAGGGGAAAATCAGGGGTTTTTTTAAAAAAATTTGTAAAAAAATTGAATTATTTTACTGTTAAATATGGTAAAATATAGCAAATGAAGTTTTTTTGGCGAAAAGCTCATGTTTTTAACAGAACGTCCGAATAAAAAATATGGGCTTTATCCTAGATGATTTTGCCGGAAAGTGGGTGCCGCATGGCAGATTTACTTAAAATTAGTACACCGCTTGTAGACAAAAATCCAATTCCGGCCGCTGCGGCAAAGCCTCAAACCCCCGGCATGCCGTTCGAACTCAGCGATATCACCCGTGTGATGCAACCCAAAAGCCAAAGCGAACTGCTTGGGCAAAGCAATGGTCTTGTGCCAAGAGAGACCAGCCCCAAGATTTTGGAGGAATTGCTCAAGGACCCATCTGTTACCGTGAGCATGATGCGCAACATTTATTTGTTGCAAGAGGTGGTGCGCCTGTTGCCGGCGGCCAACACACCGCTTACAGACGAGTTGCAGGGAATGTTTGAGGCCTTGATGGTGAAACCGGGCGACATCCAGGCAGAGCTGATGCGCCAAGAGGACAACACAACTCTTTTTAAGGGGGAATTGTTCGACCAGCTTCGTACCCTTTTATATGAAGCAAAGGGCGATGTGCGCCTGACCACTTCCATTGGGGTGTTTTTGAAAGGGCTCAATGCAATGCTCTCCGGGCGCGATACGCTGGATTCCGTTGCCAACAACTTGCAGTTTTTGCTGGATTCCTTGCTTGGAAACGGCCTGACTAAAAGCAAAATGGACGATATTGATTTCAGCACCTTGTTGCGTGGAGGCTTTTCGCAAAACCAGCTCACAGAGCTACTCTCTCAAAGTCGCTTAACCGATAAACTCGATATTTTAATCGGTCTTTTACGTGCACAGGAAGCACCGAATCATTTTTCGATGATCAAAGAGGGTGTGTTGCAAGTTTTGCCAGAGGTGGAAAAAAGCCTCATGTTTTCTTCACAAACCGAGAAGATTTTGCCGTTGATTGTATACAATCTTTCCCGATATAATGACAATGAGAGCTTTTTGCCCAATGCTTTGCAAACTCTTTTGGAAAATATGCAAGGGGACGTGGCAAGGGAAAACCTGCTTTCCAGTTTAGAGGAATATCTTTCTTTGTATCGAAACCCGGAGGGAGCACGGCAGGCACGCGCTGCAGAGGCTGACAGCCAGGTGATTGATATGCTTGCCAAAATTATAGACAAACAGGCCGAAAGCCCGGATGTGCGCCTTGTGGCCAGCGAAAAGCTTGAGAGCATTGTGCACAGTATGTTGGCAAGCCCCAGCAATTTTACACCGTTGTTGCATTTTATTTTGCCGGTGGATTTCATGGATGTGCAAGCCTTCGCCGAAATTTGGATAGACCCAAATGCCGAGGGTGAAAGTGCGACACGCGGCGGCAAAGAGATGGGCACACATATGCTCATGGTATTTGACATTGAGGGTTTTGGGCGTTTTGAGGCCGAGCTTTATGTGCAAGACAATCGGCTGGCACTCAACCTACTTTGCCCGGCCAGCGCACAGGAGGCTTTTGCCGGAATTGGCCCTGCTTTGCGCGAGGCGGTGAGTGCCAGTGGGTACCGTTTTGAAACCATTCATGTGGACCGTTTGGAGCGCACACACAGCCTCATGGATGTATTTACAAATTTACCATATAAAAGGATGGGAATCGATGTCAAAGTCTGAGGGTGGGAAAACGAAAAGCAAAGCGGTGGCACTGCGCTATCGTTTGGAAGAAGATGTGGCGCCGGTGGTGATTGCAGGCGGTTACGGCTCCATTGCAGACAGAATTATCGGCATTGGCGAGGAACGTGGCATTCCCATATACAAAGATGATTCGGCGGCCTCCATGCTGTGTATGCTGGAGGTGGGGCGTAGCATACCGCCCGATTTGTACGAGGTGGTGGCTACTATATATACACAAATTCTGATGACGGCTCAAAAAGCCAAACAGGGTGGTAGTTTGCAGCCGCAGCGGGAAAGCTCGGCCGATGCCGCAACTGCATTACGCGAGAAATTACGCAGGCGTGTTACAGAGCGGCCCGACACCGAAGAAGATTAGCTTAGAAAATTAGATTGTAAAAAAGATTTGACAAGTGTGTGGTTTTTGAGTATACTTAATAATGCTGAAATAAACGGCAAATTACCGGGTGTAGCGCAGTTGGTAGCGCACTTGACTGGGGGTCAAGGGGCCGTGAGTTCAAGTCTCGCCACTCGGACCAGAGTAGCGCCGGGCCCATATATTAGGGTTCGGCGCTATTCTTTTATCTGTTTTGTAAAAAGAAAGGTGTTTGTTATGTCAATGAAAATTGTGCGTGTGCTGATTGTTGCGTTTGTGCTTGTGTTTTCCTTTTCTGCCTGCAGTATTACAACCAGCCCCAATATGGGCCCCGAGGTAATTGGCTACTATGATGGCAGCATTGTGCCGGAGGATGCGGTGGATGTGACAATGGAAACCTCCATGGGAGACATTCAACTGCGTTTGTTCCCCTCAGAAGCACCGAAAGCTGTGGAAAATTTCACCACACTTGCACAGGAAGGCTATTTTGACGGGCTTACATTTCACCGCGTGATTGAAGATTTTATGATTCAAAGCGGCGACCCGGTGGGCGATGGAACCGGGGGAGAGAGCATATGGGGAGAAGGGTTTGAAACCGAATTCAACGGCCGTCTCTACCATTTTTATGGTGCACTTTCCATGGCAAACTCCGGGCAGGAAAACTCAAACGGGAGCCAGTTTTTCATTGTGGACGCAAGCTCGGTGTCCAAAGAACAGCTGGAACTAGCCGATGGTTGGCCGCGAGATGCTATCGATGTGTATGAGGATGTGGGTGGTTCTATCCACCTAGATGGTCAACATACCGTGTTTGGCTATGTGACGGAAGGCATGGATGTGGTGGATGCCATTGCACAGGTAGAAACGGATGAAAACGATATGCCGCTGGAAGAAGTTCTGATAAACGCGGTGACGGTGCAGCAGGCATAGGCGGGTGACTTGTGGAAAACTGTGATGCGTAAGGCGCATCGCTTTGTGCAAAAGGAGCGTGTAGCGTGCGCGTGTTGAGCGTTGTGTTGGAAAAACTGAGCGGAGCCAGAAAAGTGGAGTTTGGGTGCTATGGGGCTCTTTTTGTACTTTGTATCTGGGCGATGCTGTTTTCCGAAAATCCCGGCTTGTGGCTGAATGGCTTGCTGTTTGCTTTGTGTGTATTGGCAGTAATAAAATGGGTGCGGCGTATCCATGGCTATGGAGGAATTTTGCAAAAACGTCGCCATCAAACAAGAAAAGATGCAAAAGAACACTATTTTTCGTCTGAGCCAAACGCAAAGAGCTATTTTCTGTATGTGCGTTTCATCTTGTGCATTTGGCTTGTGTTCTTATGCGCGTGTATGCTGGTAAGCCGGTTGTTTGCTCCATCTCCTTTGCTTTTTCTTGCCGGCGTATTTTTTCTGTATGCTCTGGACATGGTATTTTACTCGGCATTCTGTTTTTTGAATTATTTGGCCAATCGCATCTACAAAACTGAAATTCGGTGTTGCTATCTTTGCCCTGTGCGTGGCTGGGATTTGTTGATGCTTCATTTGCCTCTTTTGTTTGTTTGGCCTGCGGTTTCAATGTTTTTAAAACCGGTTTTACTTTGTGTGCTGGTTTTGTCGGTTTTGGGTTTTTTGTTTTGGGAGTATGGGAAGTTTTTTGTGTTGCCTTTGCCAAATGGTGGAACAGAGCTTTCGGCACAGAAGCTGCAATCTGGGCAGGGGAATACTCCTTGCAAAAATTGCAAACGCAGCTGTGGTGAGGAGTACAATGGGCGACGCAGTTGTATGCGCCGATATGTGCACAGGCAGTGGCCGTTTTAGAACGATTTGCCTGTTTTTGCAAAAAATACAGCTTTATGATTTGACAGAGCCATTGTGGTTTGCTATAATATATTTTGGGTTTTACCCACATAAGCGGATGTGGCGGAATTGGCAGACGCGCTAGACTTAGGATCTAGTGTTTATGACGTGCAGGTTCAAGTCCTGTCATCCGCACCAAATAAAAACCACGGTACAACGCTTTTAATCGGCGTTCATGCCGTGGTTTTTTCTTATTAATCCCTTGCCGTTACGCTTGTGTTTTTTTTGAGCACGCCAAAAACCCAAAACCGCACGATGTTTTCTGAACATTGGGTGCTCGCAGCAATGGACAGCCGGCCACAATGAATATCCAAATTTGAAACGTTTGCGCAGGGCAATGGCGGCGCATGCTAGTCGGTGTAACACCAAACCGGGCGATGTGTTGGCCTGTATACATGGAGCGGCAACAACAGCGAGCGGGATTTGATTGCACAAATACCATGGCTTGATAATTCCAAAGCAATTGGCTTGTTTTAGGAGGCTCTGTATGAATTTTATCTATCTGTTTGTAGCGTTTTTTGCATCCTCCGTTGGTTCTATCACCGGCATGGGGGGCGGGGTTATCATAAAGCCGGTGTTTGATCTTTTTGGAACCTTTGACGCCCAGAGCATAGGTGTTCTATCTTCCATGACGGTGCTTTCGATGGCTTTTGTATCGGCGGGGCGCAATATTGTGCGCAGAACACCACTCCCTTTAAAAACAGCTGTCCTGGTTGCCGTCGGTTCTGTTTTTGGGGGGAGTTTCGGCCAAAAATTATTGAACCTTACCATTGGCGGCTATGAAAACAGCATGGTGATTATCATACAAAACAGCATTTTGGCCATTGTGATTTTGGCTGTGTTTGTTTATATGCAATTGAAATCATCGCTTCCCTCTTTGGAAATCAAAAGCAACCTTTTCACGATTCTTCTCGGGCTTTTGCTCGGTGTTTTATCCTCTTTTCTAGGGATAGGCGGCGGCCCCATCAATGTGGTTGCTTTTATTTTCTTTTTCTCCTACAACACCAAAACGGCAGCCATCAGCTCCCTTGTAACCATTCTGTTTGCGCAGGCTTCGAAGTTGATTTCTATCGGTGTGAGCATTGGGTTTTCCGAATTTGATTTATCTGCTTTACCGTTTATGATTGCCGGAGCTATTTTGGGAGGGTTTATCGGAAGTAAAATTTCTGACCGCCTTGACAACAAGGTGGTAGAGAAATGTTTCAACGCCGTACAGCTACTTGTTCTTGGGTTTTGTGTCATCAATATTGTGCAATATCAGATGTAGTATCAAGTGAAATGCCTCCTTTACAGACCTTGGTGTGGAATGTCTGCAAAGGTTTTGTGTGGAGGAGGGGGCCTGTTTTTACGAGGTCATATCCTTTTTCTTGACACACAATTTCGTTTGTTTTTATTTGTTCGGTGGAAATCATTTCGGCTGCCAAGGTGGTGGTTTTTGGGCATTCACCTCAAAAAATTAAAGCAAAAAAACGGAGCAGTTTCAAGATTTTTTGAAACTGCTCCGTTTTTTTAAACATAAAATCGACTGGATTCACTTTGTGGCCTTTGCGAAATTATCAAGTCTTTGTTTCAGTTTATCGCGTTTTTCTTTTTCACAAAAGGCCGCTTGGATAGCGTTTTCCTGCATTTTCACAATGTCTCCTTTGGTCAGGCCAAACAATTCCGCTACCTCCAAAATTTCTACCTCCAGACGTCTGTTCCCGAAAGTCATAGGGTCATCTGTGTTCAAATTAACGGCACAACCCTTGCGGTAAAGTTCGGCCACAGGGTGTTCATGAGGTTCATACATAGAGGTAAACAGATTGGAACAATGGGAAACGTTCAACGGAATTTGCTTTTCAACCAAAAGTGCCACAACTTTTGGGTCTTCAATGGCACGCACACCGTGGTCGATTCGATTGGCCCCAAGGTATACAACGGCATCATACACCCCGTCTGCCCCCGAGGATTCCCCCGCATGGGCGCTGAGTTTGTAACCGGCATCTTTGACAGGCTTCAGTAGAGGCGCCAAACGTTTGTTGGAACCGGGGGAAAGGCTTTCCTCACCGTCCACACCCATGCCTACAAGACGAGAATGACTTGTTTTGAGCATGAGTTCCACAAAGTGAACGATGGCTTGGTCGCTTTCGGTTCTACGGATGGAGGGAACGAACGTACAATCTGTATAGCCGTCTGCAAAAGCGCGGTCGAAACCTTCCAAAATACCTTCCATCATCTCTTTCGGGGGAATGTTCACCCAAAGGTCTAAATCTGTTAACACCTCGGCATACACAATGTTGCTTTCGTGGGCATACTTTGCATAAGAATAGGCCACTTTCATTGCCTCTTCTTTGGTGTGAATCAGGGTGTAAAGCCAATCGAGCATTTCTAAGAATTCTGCTAAGTTTTTATATTGGTTGTAAAAAATTTCTTTCGGTCGGAACATAGAAATGTCATGCTTTTTTGCCAATTCTTCAATGACATCCACATTGAGTACGCCCTCGATATGAACATGAAGCTCCAATTTAGGCATATCGTGGAGCCAGTTTAAATTTGGTTTGTCATTCATTTTTTTCTCTCATAAGCCTGGATTATGGGAAAGTTCTAAGCCACAGTGCGTTTTTTTCCTATGTTTGCCAGAATGAAATAGATGAGACCTGTGGCAAAAAAAGCGGGATAAATGGCCCCGGTGGTGACCACCATGGCGGGGATACTTTGGAAGACATTCACCAATATTGCACCAATGGCAAAGGAGGCCCAAGCACGAATGTTGAAACCCTTTTGGAAGAAGTAAATACCCTTTTCATTAAAGAGTTGACTTGGGTCGTATTTTCTTTTGTTCACCAGGTAGAAATCAACAATGATAATGGCGCCCAGCGGTGGCCAAATGATACCCAGAACGTTCATGAAGGTGTAGAAATAAGAGAGGAAACTGTCGAAAAACAGCGGGACGAAAGCACATGCAAAACATGCGATGCTGGAATAAATTTGGCTTTGTTTCTGTGTCCACTTGTCATTTACCAAATTGATGGCCGAAGAGGCACACACATACACGCCAAGCGCCGTGGTGGTGACAACGGAGGACAAGATGACAAAGAATGCAGGCAAACCAAGGCCGAGACCTGCCGCAATGCCGGAGGGGTCACTGGCATTGGGGTCGAACACGCCGGTGGTCAAAGAAGCTCCGATAACACCCACTGTGCCCACAAGAACAAAGAAGCTTAGACCAAACCAAGAACCGAGCAGCGGTGCCGCTGTGGCGGCCACTTTGGTATTGGTGTATCGCGTGAACTCCCCCACGGCAATGATCCAGCCAAAGGCAAAGGCGGCAATGGCATCACTTCCCTGGCCAAAGCTCATCGAAATTTCTGCATCGGGTCTCCAATTTAGTAAATCGGTGAGAGAATACTGGCTAAACACAACCCACACAATCAAAACACTGAGGCCCATCATGAGAACAAATCCAATGTTTTCTGCTTTTTTTACACTGCGAGAGCCCCCGACGACCACAATGAGTACTGTTAAACCGGCACAGATGAAAGTGCCAATGGCCAGCACCCATTTTGCATCTGTGGGCCAGCCCAAAAGTTCGTTGAACATGTAGGAAAGAGAGACGGCGCCCAGATAGCATCCCACCGAAGCCCAGCCCAATTGG
>CAYJNQ010000003.1:77012-123628 GCA_964371725.1 uncultured Oscillospiraceae bacterium | reverse complement strand
ATCGCCATCAAACGCGTTGTGGAGGCACACAAAATTCGTGGTTTGTGGCCCTAAAGAGAAAACTGCAAAGCTTTACAATTCAAAAAAAGCGGCTGTTTCGTTTCAAACGAAACAGCCGCTTTTGATTTTGAATGGCCTGGCCTTAGATAAATTCCGCCTCTTTGAGTGCGGCCTCTGCGGCATGTGCATCTTCGCCCGCCACCATGATGACAGGGCCTGTGCAACCCATGCCACTGCTGGCATAGATGCCTTTTTTCCAAAGCAGTTTCACGGCATCTTCCAAAACCAAAATTTCCACGCCGGTCAACTCTTCGGTGGTTACTTTTTCGGGTGGTGCTTTCACTTCTTCCTCACCGCCGCGGCTACCCTCAGCCGCCTTGGCATAGGCCTCTAGGATGTCGGCAAGGCCGGCTTTTTTGGCGGCCTTGAACTCACCATCCACTTTTTTAAGCACTTCGCCCTTTGCGCAAGCGGCCGCATAGCGCAAAGCGCCTGCCACCACCGGTGCACCGGAAGCACGCGAAATGATGTTCACAATGCGGTCATAGCCCTCGCCAAGTCCGGGGCCGTAGGCATCGCCAAGGCCCTCGTAGCTACCGCCGGTGGTGTAAGAGCTCATCACCTTGATCACCACATTGCCCGTAAGGCTGTCCATCACCATAATGTCGGGCACACCTTGCAAAAGGTCGTTGCCGCGCATCACCACGCCGCCGTCGGCACGGGCGCTTTGGGTGAAATGGATGGGGTAGCCATTCTCTTGCAATTTTGTAAGCGAGCGCTCAAGCTGGCGTGCGCCGTCGATGTTCAAAATACCCACGGTGGGTTTTGCATTGCCGCAAGCCTTGGCCGCTGCAATGCCGGCCAGTGTGTTTTTAAGCATGGCACTGGCGCGGTCTGTGTCTGAGGTGCCGGTGGTGGTGGCCACATACATGCTGCGCCCCATGCCCGGTGTGATGACACGCCCCACGGTGGATACACCGATGGGGAAGCTGTAGTGCATGGTAACAGCGGCATCCAGGCCCCCATTTTCCAGCAGGGCATCCATTTTGGCGTGCCCCTCTTCAGCGGTGGCCACTTCGATGAGTTCAAGCTCTGTATCGTGCGCACTGCCGATGACAACCACCTCAATGGAGGAATCGGAATTTTGGGCGGCTTCTGCCCCGCGCAACATTTCCTCTTCCCCGTGCTCGCTGCCCATCAGGGTTAAACCCACGCGCGTGCGTTTGCCAAAGCTGCCGGTGGAAAGCCCTGCGGCTATCTCATCAAACACTTCGGCAATGGTGCTTTTTACTTTTTCTTCCAAAGGTTTTGGCCTCCTTTCGTTTGGCATCTGTGTGCTGTTATTTTACTTTAGTGAAGCGGCAAAGTCTTTCATGGCGTCGGCAATCATCAGGCGAATGGCATCTTTGTCCACGCCCTCACTGCTCTCCACAACACCGCTGTTTTTCTCCATCACAAAGGTAATGCCATCGAAAAGGTTCGTCATACGGCCAAGGAACAAGCTGCCTTTGCCCACAATCATGGCGCGGTTTACATTGCCGTTTGCCATTTCCTCTTTGCAGTAGGCAAGGTAGGGAACGCCCGACGGGATATGCCCTTGGGTGGGTGCGAAACCGGGCATGCCGATTTTGGCCACCACGTTGGCAAGCTCGCTTTTTTCAAACACTTTTTTCATAACGCCAAGCGCGGCAATCATTTTATAGTTTGCCTGCGGCACGTCGCCTGCGCCTGCGGGTTCGGTAATTTCGGGGTTTTGCATCTCCACCGAGTACACGTCCACATCTTTTAGGCTAAGGCCTGCGCCATCAAGGGGGTTTGCCACAATGGCCTGCATCACTGCCTGCGGAGAAGCACCGCTGCCAATGGTGTGGCGGCCCACAATGTCGGTGCGGATGATGGGGGAAACGCCGTCGTTTTCGCCAATGTTCACGGCAAATGCGCCTAGGCAATCTTCCAAAATGGGCACACCTTTTTTCACATGGTCTTTGCCGTTCAGGCCCAGTTTTGCCGTGGCACCGCCGGCCAGCACCACCACGTTCGAGAACACGCCGGCTTTCACAAGGGCCGAAGCCTCTACCAAGGCATGGGTAGGCCCTGCGCAGAAGCTGCGCGTATCGCTGCCGGTTGCATTTTTGCAGCCGCAAATTTCGCCAATGGCCTTGGCAAAGTTGCCGCCACCACGTTGGTTCATGTCGCCGCAGGCCTCTTCACTGCACTCGATGAGGTAATCCACCTCGGCGGGTTGCAAATCGGTTTTGGCAAACAAAAGGGCCAGGGCAAACGCCGCCGAGGCTTTTCCCGCCAAGTTTTCAAACATCACGTGCTCGGAAAGCGCCGCATCAAAATCGTGCGCTTTTTTCACACAACCCACAAGTTTTCCGTCTAAATACATGGGTTCTGCCTTGTGGGCATCCACAAGTTCTTTGATTTGCGCGGCATCGCCGGGGTTTTTGTCCAGCGTTGCCAGCGTTACCCAATATTTGCTGATAACCGGATGGGCCAGCAGTTTTTCTTTCACGGCATTTTGGAAGCTCTCCTCCAAAACGACAAGGTCGAACATATCCACGGCCTTCATGCAACCCAAAAACTCGTCCTCGGGCATAATTTCGCCGTATTTACCCTCGCGTGTGGCGCCCTGCATGGGGCTTTCGTACCAAGGGCGTGCCATCTCGCCCATTTTGCGTGGCAACAGGTTGCCGATATAGGCTTGGTTGGGCGGATAGGCCACACAATCTTCAAAAGAACGCAGGCTTTTCGGCAGTTCTTTGAGATAATCCGAATCGGGATTCAAACGCTTTTCGCTGGTTTGCGTGCTTCCTTGATGAAGCACCATATCGTTTGCTTGCACAAGGGCGTAGCTGGCCCCTTTCATAACAGCAAAACTCATTGGCTCACCTCCGTTAAAATTTTCCGAAACGAGCCGGAGAGTGTATCCTCTCCGGCTCGCCTCGAAATGAAAATATGCTTAGTCTTTGAATACGGTTTGCTCGGTTACTTCGGTTTCCAAAGCTTTCAATGCTTTTTCCACCAGTTTCCGGCGCAGTTCTTTCTCTTCCCCGGCCTCTAAGGCAGGGTTGCCCAAGGGGTAAGGAATGGCCACAGTTGGAATGATGCGGTTCGCACCCACTGTGAGGGAAATGGGCACCACTGTGCACATGTGCACCACGGGGAAACCCTCTTCCTCGATTGCTTTTACCATCGTTGCACCGCAACGAGTACAGGTGCCTCAGGTGGAGGTGAGGATAACGCCGTCTACGCCGTCGGCTCTCAAATCCTCCGCAATTGCCTTTCCGAATTTTTTGGAGTTGGCAACGGAAGTGCCGTTGCCGGTGGTGGAGTACCAATAGTCATGCAAAGCGCCAATTTCGCCGGCTTTCACCATTTCTTTGATAACGTCCACAGGCAGAACACGGTCAAGGTCTTCGTTGGCATACACAGGGTCGTAGCCGCCGTGGGCGGTTTCGCCGTTTGTGGCATCGAAATCATCGATGTTCACGAGGCTGTATTTGCCATATTTAGAAGCACTGGAAGACTCGATGTGATCCGGGTTGCCTTTCGGCACCGGGCCGCCGGAAGACACAAGGGCAATTTTTGCCTTTTTGATGTCTTTGATGGCGGGTTGGGGATCCACACGGTCGAAAACAGGCATGGGGTATTCGGTTTCAAATGCCTCACCCTGAATTTTTTTCACGAGCATGTTCACGGCACGTTTCGAGCCGCGCTCGTTTGCAAAGAAGTTCACGCGCAGGCCTTTGGGCACATAGCCGGTTACTTCCTCGCCGGCAATCACCTGTTTTACAACAGCTGCCATTGCCGGAACCGCTTTTTTCATGGTTGCGGCCGAATTGCCGGTTTCCACAAAATAGCCAAAGCGTTTGTACATTTCAAGCCCTGGGTTTTCAATGTACATACCGCCCACCACCGGAATGTTCAGGTTTTCGTCTACCAATTTTGCCACAGCACCTGCTGCAACGCCATAGCGGCCCGCATTGAAGGCGGGACCCACAATCACCATATCCGGGGCGTAGCCTTGAATCATCTCCAAAACCACTTTCGATGCGCTTTCTTCGTTCTCACTGAAGTAGCTGTCGCCACAAATAACAGTGCCCACAATTTCGGCTACATCTTCCAGTTCCTTGCCAAGAGCCATACCCGGGCCCACGATACCATCGCGTTTCTCGGGCGGCACATCTGCTTTGTCTTCGCCACCGATGCCGGCATAAAACTGGTTTATATAATGCACGATTTTCGTTTTGCTCATCTTACGTCCCCTTTCTCTATGAATTTTCTTTATAAATAAATCACAAATTAACCGCGATATTCTTTTACTTCGCTGATGATGGCATCCACATCGAGCACCATTTCCATCATGGCAATTTGCTCTTCATAGATAGCGGGATCGATTTCATCTTTGAGCTCAAGAACGTGGTACGCTTTGAGTCCCAACGGGACTCCTGCCAAAGGACCTGCAAAAGTAGGATCGCCTGCAGATACGGTTTCAGCGGCAAGGCCGGAAGCTTCCGCTTCGCCCCCACCAAGAACAACAATAAAGTCGTCTTTGCCATATTTTTCTGCAAGTTCTTTAATCCTAGCTTGGTTTTCGAGGTCCATGGCGCCTGCGCTTGTTCAGACGAAGCATTCAGTTGTGCTGAACACCACTTCTGCGCCTGCAGGTTTTACGCACTCTTCAATGGCCAAACCCGGAATTCCGTCGCGATCGCCCAAAATGGCAATCTTTTTTCCGTTCAGAATACCCATAACGCATTTCTCCTTTATTTTATTTTTTTAGTTTGTTCAAACCGCTTTGTTTAAAGTGTTTTTGCGGTGAGATAACCAAAGCCCAGCTCGTTTGTGGCACCGGTGATCACCTGAATTTCGGCGGTGATGCTGCCGTCGGCCTGCAAGCTGCCTTCCCAACCACCGGCGATGACATTGGCCACTTCCGGGTAACCGATTACGGTATCCAAAGCGGGCAGTGTAACCACCATGTTGGCATTGCCGGCTGTAACGCAAGCGTCGCCTTTGGGTGTGGAATCGGCCAGCGATTGGCTGCCGCCGTCTTGGCCTGCATACTCGTCTGTAATCAGGCAAGTTTTGATGCCTTTACCCTCGATTTTGTTGCAGTTCATAACCAGGTCTGCATCGGGGTTGCCAAAGCCTTCTTCCGAGATGATGGCCGCGTCTGCGCCAAGGAACTCCACCAATTTTGCCGTCATGTTGGAAGAGCGCTCTTTGTCCATCAACGTCACGTTCTCGTTGGTAACCACACAACCGAGGAAGTTGATGGTTTTGCCATGCTCTTCATACAAATCGGTGATAACCGGGCTGTTTGCGTGCACATAGCTTGGGTTTTTATCGCAAGCAGACACACAGTTGCCGCTGGCAATTGCGCCATCGAACGCCTCTGTTGGGTACATGAACGTGGGCACAATTTGTTTCACGTCCACGCCATAGTAGTAGGTGTTGTGCAAAAGCCCTTGGGTTTGCAGCATGTACACATACACCACTTTCGGCAAGTTCGGGAATTCTTTCACCTGCTCCAAAAGCGGTTTTGTCTCGTAGGTTTTCACTTCGTCGGCTTGCACATCTTTGCCGGCTTCGCCAAGATAGTTTGCCGCGCGGAAACCTGCAAGGCGCACCACCACTTCGTGCTCGTGCTGTTTCAGGCTGTCAATCGGCTCTACTTTCACCACCACATTGTTGGTTTTCGAGAACGGCGTGTAATCCGCCCCGGTTCCTTTCATGTCGATGATGCCCTCTTGGAAACCCACAATTTTGCCCGTGGTTACCACCGCTGCGCCTTTCAGCACATTTGTACGGCCGCTACCCACTTGCTCTACCCCCGTCATGAAACCGGGGAAGATACCGCCGGGGCCGTCCACTTTTACGCGGGGCTCCACGACATCTTTAACCGGAATGATGCGGACAGACTCTCCCGGGCGAGCCAGGAAAACTTCCACGGATTTAATCCGCTCATCATCGCCGGCCACTTTGGCGAGTTCATCTTTGTTTACAAATAAAGTGCCGTTTTTCACTTCGGTTTTGCTTGCAAACTGCACGTCTTTGATGAAGATGTTGCCAAGTTCCAAACGCATAGTATCCCTCCAATTCTTATATAATATTGGCAAGCCGGCGCTATACCGGCTGTTCCAAACTCGGTTTGCCCAAATTAGGCAAGCTCATTGAGCTTTGCTTCCACCGCGGCAATGCCGTCGGCTTCGAGCATCGCCTTGTCGAACACGCACACTTTTTCGCCGCCTTTGTAGAACACCAAGGTGGGAATGCCCATCACTTTTTGGGCAATGGCCAAACGTTTGTTGCCCGCTGTATCCAGTTTGCAGAATTTTGCTTTGCCCTCATTGCGCTCGGCAAATGCTTCCACTTCCGGCAAAAGTGCCATGCAAGGCTCGCATTTTGGGCTCCAGAAATCCACAAACACAAGACCGTCTGCCTGCAGAACTTCGGCTTCAAAGTTTTCTTTTGTCAACTCTACCATGTGAATTGTCTCCTTTCTTTATAGTAAAAACCGTAAACTCTATGTCAGCAAAGAGCCGAATCAGGCTCGTAGCTATCGGAAAGATGGCTAGATTTTTTTCAAAAGCGCTTCCACAGCATCCGTTGTAATGGCCTCAGCACCTTCCAAGCGGCCCAGGGGCTCGCCGTCTTTGAACAAAATCACGGTGGGCACTGCCGTTACATTGTAGTTGCCCGAAGTTTTTTTGTTGCGGTAGGTGTCGAGCTTTGCCAGCGATATTGCGCCGTTTTTCTCTTCCACCAATTTTTCAAGGTTTGCCAAGATATCGAAGCACACCTCCACCTGCGGCGCCCAGAAAGCAAGCAGCACGGGCTCTTTTCTCTCCAAAACGCTCTCGCGGAAATGCTCCATCTCATCGATATATTTTTCGGCGGCCACGGCTGCAATGGCGCCGTCGGCTGCTGCGGTTACCACCTGGCGCAGGTATTTCACGCGGGCATCGCCCACACCATACACACCGGGCACATTCGTTTCCATCAAATCATTGGCCACAATGTAGCCCTGCTCGTTGAGCTCTACCTTGCCTTTTAGGAAGTCGGTTTTGGGCACACTGCCCACAAAGAAGAACACACCGTTCGTCTCCATGTCGGAAAGTTCGCCCGTTTTGATGTTTTTAACCACCACTTTTTCCACGAGCTCGTCGCCCACAATCTCTTCCAAAACCGAGTTCCAAACCCAATTGAGCTTCTGGTTTTTAAAGGCCTTTTCGGCGCTGGCACGGTTGCAGTCCAAGGTTCCCTCGTCGTGGATAACGATGATGGTGACGGTTTCAGCAAAACGGGTGAGGTACATGGCCTCTTCGATGGCGGCGTCGCCGTTGCCCACCACCACTACGTCCAGCTCTTCAAAGAAATCGGCATCGCAGGTGGCGCAGTAGGAAACGCCCTTGCCGCGCAATTTTCCCTCGCCTTTGATGTTGAGGCTACGCGGCTCTGCACCGGGGCTTAAAATCACGCTCTTGGCCTCATACACGGTGCCGTCTTTTGTGATTACCTTCTTGATGGGGCCTGTAAAATCCACATCGGTGACGGTGCCTTTCAGCACCTCGGTGCCGAAGTGCTCGGCGTGCTCTGCGAAATTTTTCATGATACCGGGGCCGGTGGCCTCGCGGAAAGTGCCGGGATAGTTTTCCATCTCCATGGTGCTGGCGGCCTGCCCACCGGGACGCCCTTTCTCCAGAACAGCGGTTTTCAGGCGGGCACGGCTTCCGTAAATACCCGCGGCCAACCCGCCGGGGCCTCCGCCAACCACCAAAATGTCATACACTTGCGCCATCTTATGTCTTCCTTTCCTGTGCCCGGGGGCAAAAGCCCCGGGATATTTATATATTGAATAAAAATTACAACCACATTTTTTGGCAAAAGGCCGGCCTAGCTGTGATACTCTGCCGGCAAAGCCAGCATGGCCGAATCCAAAAGGTCTAAATCAATCACCCTGAAATCATCCAGCGCCCTTGGCGGGTATGCCCGCTCTTTTTGCCCAAGCTTTTTCAAAACTTCCTCGGCACCCTCTATCAGTTGCAGGCTTTTCATGTCCACCGCGCCGCGCCGCTTCGATAGCACCAGGCTTTTGTACGGGCTCTCGTTTGGCTTCACACTGCCGCTAAGCGGGTGGTTTATCAGCACGCTGCCAAGGTGGATTTCATCGCGTGCCGCTTTGAATATTCCGGCCACATCCACCTTTTTTTCCGCGGTGAGCTCTGTGTATTTTTGCACAACCATGGGGTTGTTGCTGATGATGAAAAAATTGGCCATCGCCGCGGCTGTCTCCTTTGCAATCAAGTTGATTTTATCCACAAAAAAAGGACATAACACAGAATCTGTGCCATGTCCCTGTCAAAAATACATTTTCCAGGCTGGGTCCTGTGTGTGGTATTTTTGCCTGAGAGTTTCGCACAGCGGTTTGGCACACCGCAATACTTGCCCCTTCGGCGTCTTTGCAGACTCTCCCACAACAGTCATCCCCAAATATTCATTTAAGTTTTCAACTGTTTTTTTGTTTTGATTTCCCCTGAAATCACGGTCATGTCATAGGTGGTTTTATCTCAAAACCAAAATCTGTGTTAATTCTATCACAATGGTTTTGCTTTGTAAACAGTCCTTTCAGAAAAAACAGAAAAATTTTTGTTTGAAATATTGTGCAAGATGGATAACTCTTCAAAAAGCAAGTCTTTTTTGATTCCAATCGGTGATGTTTTTGTGAACACTCTTTTACCCCGGCACTTGATTATTTTGCGGCATACGCTACAATAGAAAAGAAATCTATAAATAGGAGGGGCACAATGGCCATTGACAAGACCCTTTTGCGAAACATCCCCAAAATGGATGAGCTTCTGGCTCACGCAGACATTTTGGCCGCCTGCGCACAGAGCGGGCAAAGCTCTGTTACAAGAGCAGCCAGGGAAACTTTGGAGGCGCTGCGTGCACAAATATTAGGCGGTAGCTGCCAGGCGGTTCCCACGCTTGAAGAGCTTGCAGCACAAACCCTTTCCCGTTTGCAGGGCTTGCAAAAACCAAACCTTTGCCCCGTCCTCAATGCCACCGGGGTGGTTTTGCACACAAACTTGGGCAGGGCCCCTTTGGCAAGCAGCGCTGTAGAGGCCGTTTCGAGCACGGCGCGCAGCTATACAAATTTGGAATACCAGCTGGAAAGCGGCGCACGTGGCAGCCGCTACAGCCATGTGCGAGAGCTTTTGTGTGAACTGACCGGGGCCGAAGATGCCATGGTGGTGAACAACAATGCCAGCGCCGTTTTGCTGCTTTTGTTTGCGCTGATGCGCGGCAAAGAGGTGGTGGTTTCTCGCGGAGAACTTGTGGAGATTGGTGGCGCGTTTCGTGTGCCGGACATCATGGCCTTAAGCGGTGCCATTTTGCACGAGGTGGGCACCACAAACCGCACACGCCTTTCCGATTACGCCAATGCCATCGACACAGAGCGCACGGGTGCTTTGCTCAAAGTGCACACGAGCAACTTTAAAATTGTGGGCTTCACCGAGGAGACACCCCTGCAAGAGCTTGTCGCTTTGGGCAAAGAAAAAAACCTGCCCGTTTACTACGATTTGGGCGGTGGTTCCCTGCTTCCCTTGGAGGGGCTTGGCATAGAGGGCGAACCCAGTGTGCCCGCCTGTGTAAAAACCGGTGTGGATGTGCTTTGTTTCAGCGGAGACAAACTACTGGGTGGGCCACAGGCCGGCATCTTGGTGGGCAAGCGCGACGCCATTGCCACCTTGCGCCGCCATCCGCTCACACGGGCTTTGCGCATCGACAAAATGACACTGGCCGCCCTTGAAGCCACCTTGCGCCTTTACCGTGAAGAGGCCCTTGCCAAGAAAGAGGTGCCCTGCCTTGCCATGTTGTGCGAAGAGCCCGACCGGCTGGCCCAAAAGGCACAGCGCTTGCTGCAGGAGCTCAACTTGCCAAAGGGCATTGCCGCGGTTTGTGAAACACAAAGCCCCGTGGGCGGTGGTAGTGTGCCCACACAGCTTTTGCCCTCTTACGCCGTGGAGCTCTCGGCGCAAAACAGAAGCCTTGCCCAGCTTGAAGAGGCCTTGCGCCATGCAGACACCCCCATTGTGGCACGCATTTCCAAAGACAAGCTTCTTTTGGATGTGCGCACCTTGTTTGAAGAAGACTTCCCGCTTATGGGCGAAATTTTGCGCCCCTTATTCACACCGTAACTTCTCCTTTGGAGGCAGCATATGAAGCACATCATCATTGGAACAGCCGGCCATGTGGACCATGGCAAAACCCTTTTGATTCAATCCCTCACCGGCATCAACACCGACCGCTTGCAAGAGGAACAAAAACGGGGCATTACCATCGACCTCGGTTTCGCCTTTTTCACCTTGCCCGGCGGCGAAAAAGTGGGCATCATCGATGTACCCGGGCATGAGAAATTTGTCAAAAATATGCTGGCCGGCGCCGGCGGCATCGACCTTGCCCTGCTTGTCATCGCCGCAGACGATGGTGTGATGCCGCAAACGCGTGAACATCTTGGCATCCTCTCCCTGCTCGGCATCGAAGAGGGGCTCATCGTTGTAACCAAAACAGACCTTGTGGAAGACGGCTGGGTAGAGCTTATCAGTGAAGACATCCGCGCGGCCGTGCAGGGCAGTTTTTTAGAAAATGCACCGCTCATTCCCGTTTCCGCCTACACCGGATACGGCATGGACGGCTTGCGCGAGGAGCTCACACGCCTCGCGGAAAAAACGGCCTCCAAAAACATTCAAAAACCCTTTCGCATTCCCGTGGACCGTGTGTTCACGGCAGAGGGGCACGGCACGGTCATCACCGGCACACTCATCGAGGGCAGTGTGCATTTAAACGACGAAATCGAGCTATACCCAACGGGCCTGAGCGCGCGCGTGCGCGGTTTGCAAGTGCACACAAATGCCGTGGAAACCGCCTATGCAGGCCAGCGTGTGGCCGTGAATTTGGCAGGTGTAAAAAAAGAGGACGTGCAAAGAGGCCACACACTGGCAGCGCCCGCCTCCATGGAAAACAGCATGATGCTGGATGTGAAGCTAAAAGCATTGCCGGACAGTGCGCGTGTTTTGAGAAACGGCTCCCGGTTGCATTTCTATCACGGCACCAAAGATTTGCTTGCAAAGCTTGTGCTGCTGGGCGTGGACGAATTAAAGCCCGGCGAAGAAGCCTATGCACAACTGCGCTTTACCGAAGAAATTGCCACCAAAAAAGGGGACCGTTTTGTCGTGCGTTTTTATTCGCCGATTGAAACCGTGGGCGGCGGTGTGATTTTAGACCCCCGCCCACCCAAACACCGGCGCAACAACCCCGCCGTGCAAGACAGCCTCAAAGTGCGCGAGCAGGGCTCTGCCACCGACAATGTGCTCCAAGCCATTGAAGACGGCTCTTCCAAATTCACCCCTTTAAAAGAAATTCAAAAACAGCTCGTGATGGACGATGAGGCTTTCCGCCACGAGCTTGGCACCTTGGTTTCGGAGGGACGTGTGCGCACAGTGTCGGCCAAAGTGGCCGTGGGCGCACAGTATCTTGGGCTGCTTCTTGAAAAATTGCGCAGCTTGCTTTCGGCCTACCACAAAGATAATCCCTTGCAGGCCGGCATGCGCCGAGACGAATTGCGTGGCAAGTTGCTACCCGGCCTTGAAAACTCTCTTGCCGACAAAGTGCTTGCCCTGTTTGAGGAAGACGGCGAGATTGTTTTGAAAGAACAAAAAGTGGCCTTGGCCGGCTTCAAAATTGAATACAGCGAAAAGGAGGCTCAACTGGCCGCCGAGATAGAGCGTATGTTTTTAGCCGGCGGCTTTTCCCCACCTTCTCTGGAAGAGGTGCTCGCGCACTATCCCAAAGACAAACCCACCGCAAAACGTGTGTTCGATGCCCTGCTGGAAAGCGGCACGCTTACTTTGGCCAGTGCCCAAATTTTCTTCCACACTTCGCTTGTGCAAAAAGCACAGGAGGAAACACGCGTTTTTATAAAGGAAAACGGGTCGGTTACCTTGGCGCAGTTCCGCGACCTTGTGGGCACCTCACGCAAGTTCGCCTTGCCCCTGCTCGAGTATTTTGACCGTGAGCGCTTCACGCGCATGCAGGGCGATGCACGGGTGCTCTTATAGGGTTTCCGGCTAAAAACCCTCGGGGTGGGGCAACAAAAGGAGCATTTTACAAAGTGTCCCCCCTCACTTCTCGCTTGCATTTTGCACACAACTGTGCTACACTTAGGAACGCGCTTCCCCCTTTGATGCGCCCTTTCGTATGGGAGTAGATGGGTGCTGGTGTGCCCTCCGGTCTTCAAAACCGGTAAGAGTAGCTAACCCTGCTTAGGTGGGTTCGATTCCCACATACTCCCGCCAAAAAAACATCCCCCGGCCTAGGGCCGGGGGATGTTTTTTGTTTGCCCACCATATGAACTTCACCATGGTTTATACATTCTAGCATTCCTTACACAGTATACAAAAGGCTTGCATAGCTTGGAATCGGCCAGCGGTCTTCCGGCACCAGCGTTTCCAAGCGGTCGCAACTTTGGCGCAACAGGGCCATTTCGTGTTTTTCCAAAGAGAGAAATGCCTGCCCTGCCAATTCTGTGTCTTCCACCACTTCGCATTTTTGCAACACTTTTTCCATCAAATCGGCCGCCTGTGCACAGGCGTCTACCGCCGAGGCCAACTCGGAAGTTATGCCGTCGATATAGGCACTTTGCGCGGTTGCCGTTACCACACGGCACTTGGCCTCGGCCATTTCCGAAAGCCACAAACAGGATGCCGGCAGGATGCTGCGCCGTACCATCTCCAAAAGGGTAAGTGCCGCAATGCGCATGGTTTTGGCATAGTTCTCCAGCATAATTTCGCGGCGGCTGTGGCATTCGTTGCGGCTGAGCACCTTGTTGCGCTCCAGCATGGCCAAATTCTCTTCGCGCCGCAAAGCATGGGTGGCCTCCACCATAGAGGAGATGTTGGCAAGCCCACGTTTTGCCGCTTCCTCTCGCCATTCGTTCGCATAGTTGTTCCCGTTGAACACAATGCGCCCGTGGTCATCCCAGGTTTGGTGCACAATGGTGGCCACCACTTCCTCCAAAGCCCCCGTGTGCGTACCCGCCTTTTCCAAAAGCTCGGCAAAGCCGGCCAATTTGTCTGCCACGGCGGTGTTGAGCACGGTGTTTGCAAAGCTGATGCTCTGGGAAGAGCCCACCATGCGAAACTCGAACTTGTTGCTCGTGTATGCGAAGGGAGAGGTTCGGTTTCGGTCGTTGTCGTCCATTTCTAAAAGCGGCAACGATTTCACACCGGTCATCAGTTGCCCGCGGCTACCCATCTCGTAGGCGTGCCCACGCGCAAGGCTTTTTAAAAGTTGCGTAAGCGGGTCGCCCAAGAAAACAGAGATGATGGCCGGGGGTGCTTCGTTTGCACCCAGGCGAAAATCATTCCCGGGGCAGGCAGCCGAAAGGCGAACGAGGTCTGCGTAGCTGTCTACCGCGGCGATGACAGCGCATAAAAACACCAGAAATTCGCTGTTTTCCACGGGGTTTTCGCCGGCGTCTAACAAGTTGCGCCCCGTGTTTGTCATCAGGCTCCAGTTGTTGTGCTTGCCGCTGCCGTTCACCCCGGCAAACGGTTTTTCGTGCAGCAGGCACACAAGCCCGTGCCGCAAAGCCACTTTGCGCAATAGCTCCATGGTAATTTGGTTGTGGTCGCTTGCCATGTTAGCCGTTGCAAACACATTGGCTAACTCGTATTGTCCGGGGGCAACTTCGTTGTGTTCCGTTTTGGCCGGCACACCAATTTTCCACATTTCATCATCTAATTCTCGCATAAAAAGGCGCACACGCTCGGGAATTGAGCCATAGTAATGGTCTTCCATTTCTTGGCCTTTGGGCGGTTTCGCGCCCACCAACGTCTGCCCGCAAATTTTCAAATCCAAGCGTTTTTCGAGCAGTTCTTTTTCAATTAAAAAATATTCCTGCTCTGCGCCCACGGTGGGGCAAACCGAACGGCTTTCTTCATCTCCCAAGGCACGTAGCACGCGCATGGCCTGCTTGTTCAAAGCCTGCATGCTGCGCAAAAGTGGGGTTTTTTCGTCTAAAGCCTCTCCGCCATATCCACAAAACGCGGTGGGGATATACAGGGTTGTTCCCAAAACAAAAGCCGGCGAAGTGGGGTCCCAGGTGGTGTAGCCTCGCGCCTCAAATGTGCTTCGCAAGCCACCCGTTGGAAAACTGGAGGCGTCTGATTCTCCTTTGCTAAGCAATTTCCCTGAAAAACGAACCACGGGCTCGCCTGCCTTCACATGGTCTAAAAAGCTGTCGTGTTTACCGGCCGAGGTGCCCGTCATCGGTGTGAACCAATGCACATAGTGTGTGGCGCCAAGCTCCAGCGCCCAATCTTTCATCGCATCGGCCACCACATCGGCCACCAGTGGGTTCCAGTTTTCACCCTCGTCGCGAATCGCGCGCAAACTTTCATATACCTCGTGCGAAAGTCGCTCTTGCATCACACGGTCATCAAAGCAATGAACACCAAAACAATCATAATGGTGATTTGTAGACATTCCATTCCCCTTTCTGCCGACAAGACATTCATTCTTGCTGCCTTGCCCTTTGCCTTGGCACACCACTTTTGCAAAACAGTGCCCAAGGCCATTTCCACGCATACCATTATAGCACGACCCACCCAAAACGACAACCACACACCGCTGCCCCCTTGTTTTCCTTTCGCCTTGTGAAAAGCGACGCCGACACTTATAATAAATAAAGAACATTTTTTGGGGGAGGTGCAGGTTTGCAAGCGCTAAACAGCATCCAGTATTTAAAAGGTGTGGGGCCAAGGCGTGCAGCGGCCTTTCAGCGGCTGGACATTCACACAATTGGTGATCTTCTTTTTTTGTATCCGCGCACCTACCTGGATTATTCCGCCGCCGTGCCCCTTGCCACGGCGCCCTACGACACCGTTGTTTCCGTGTGTGCCACCGTGCTGGAAAAACTGCCTTTTCGGCGCATTGCCGGCGGACGCAGCTTATTCAAGGTGCGTTGTCATGACGAAAGCGCAGCCCTGACCCTTGTTTTTTTCAACAATCCCTATGCCGTAGACAAATTGCAAATTGGCCGGGAATATCTGTTTTATGGGAAAGTGGGCGGCGGCTTTGGCGAGCGTGAAATGATAGCACCCTCTTTTCTTTCCAAAGATGCCAAAAATCTTTTGACACCTGTTTATCCGCAAACCGAGGGGCTTTCCAGCTCGGTTATCGCCTCCTGTGTTGCACAGGCGCTCTCCGAAATTGAAACCCTGCCCGAGCCGCTTCCCCGGGAGCTTCTCGCGCGGTTTTCTCTGCTGCCCAAATGGGAAGCCGTGCGCCAAATTCATTGTCCCGGCAACATGGACGAGGCCGCGGCCGCACGCAGAAGGCTTGTTTTTGAAGAACTTTTTTGCCTGCAACTCGGCTTGCTCTCTCTGCGCGGCAAACAATTGCACAGGACAGGTGCCCTTATGCACCCCGCCGCGCCGGACGCTTTTTTGGCAGCCCTCCCCTTCGCACCCACCGGTGCGCAAACGCGTGCCATTGAAGAAATCACGCAAGATATGCTTGCCGAAAACGCCATGAATCGGCTCTTGCAAGGGGATGTGGGCAGCGGCAAAACACTTGTGGCGGCGGCGGCTGTATTCTTTGCCTTTCAAAACGGCTACCAAAGTGTGCTCATGGCCCCCACCGAAATTTTGGCACAGCAACACGCACAAACCCTTGAAAAAATTTTAGCGCCACTTGGCCTGCAAACCGTCCTTTTAACCGGCTCCGTAAAGGGCAAAGCGCGAGAGCGCGCACTTTCAGAAATCGCCACCGGCACGGCCGCTCTCGCCGTGGGCACACATGCCGTTCTCAGTGAACCCGTTCGGTTTGCAAAACTCGGCCTCGCCATCACCGACGAACAGCACCGCTTTGGTGTGCGCCAGCGCGGCCAGCTGGCACAAAAAGCGAACGCGCCCCATCTTTTGGTGATGAGCGCCACACCCATTCCGCGCACCTTAGCGCTTTTGATGTTTGGCGATCTCGACATCAGTGTGCTTGATGAAATGCCCCCCGGCAGAACCCCCGTGAAAACCTATCTTGTGCACGAGAAAAAACGGCAGGACATGCTGTGTTTTTTGGCCGATGAAATAAAAACCGGAAGACAAATCTACATGGTTTGCCCGCTTATTGAAGAGGGCGAAAGCGATTTGCAGGCCGCCACAAGCTATGCCAAAGAACTGGCAAGCCCGCCCCTTGCCCACGCGCGCATTGGCTTGATGCATGGAAAATTAAAACCCAAAGAAAAAGCCGAGGTGATGCGTGCATTTCAGAACAGAGAGCTCGACATACTGGTTTCCACCACGGTGATTGAGGTGGGTGTGGATGTACCCAACGCAAGTGTGATGGTCATTGAGGATGCCGAGCGCTATGGTCTTTCGGCCCTGCATCAGCTGCGTGGTCGTGTGGGCCGAGGCGGCGGCGAAAGCTATTGCTTTTTGCTCTCCTCCCACCTGAGCGATGCCGTGCACAAGCGTCTTTCTTTCCTCTGTAAAACCACGGACGGGTTCGCCGTGGCCAAGTACGATTTGGAAACCCGTGGCCCCGGAGATTTTTTCGGAAGCCGCCAGCACGGCTTGCCCAATTTGCACCTGGCCGATTTGGCGGCCGACACCCGTGTTTTAAAAGCGGCACAAGAAGCGGCCGTGGCCCTTTTTCAAGAGGACCCCGGCCTAAAAAAAGAAGAGCATATGGCACTGAAACAAGCCGTGCAAGACTTGTTTTCCGACACCACTGTTATGAATTAGCGCGTGTTTACATGGGCTCAAACAAGATGATTGAACCCTTGTGCCAACCCTAGCGAATATAATTTCGCAAAAGGTGTTTTTCGAAACGTTTTGCCAAAACAGACAAGGCGCGCTTTTGGTGGCGCACAAGATAGAGGGGGCGCGAGATGGCTTCTTGCCCAAGCTGAAACGACAACAAAACCCCCATTTCCTCGAAATCTTTGGCCGACAGGCGCGATACAATCGACACCCCAAGCCCCCGGCTCACGGCATTTTTCACAGCATCGGGGTTGTCCATCTTGGCCACCACTTTGAGCACGCCGGGTTCGATGCCCCAATTTTTCAAATACACCTCGCCCTCGCGGCGTGTGCCACTGCCGCTCTCGCGCAGGATATAGGGTAGCTGTGCAAGCTCTGAAGCCGTAAACGGGCGGTTTTCCCGTTTTGCGTAAGGCGGGGTAGGCGGCGTAATCAGCACCAACTCGTCGCGGCAAAGCTCGGTATACAAAAGCGCCGATTTTCCCGTGCAGGTGCCACACAACCCCAGTTCCGCCTCACCGGCCAAAAGCGCCTGCTCCACGGCGGCGCTGTCTCGCCGCAACAGCCGAAAGCGCGCCTGTGGATGGCTCTCGCAAAAGGCCGACATGGCCGACGGCAACAGGTATTGATAAGGTACAGAGGAGGCCACCACAGAAAGCTCTGCACTTAAAGCATTTTCCTGTTTTTTGCATGCACAAAGCGCACGCTCGCGCAAAGCCAGCATCTCAAAAGCGTAGCTATACAGTTTTTTTCCCGCTTCGGTGGCCGTTGCGCCGCGCGGTGTTCGCACAAACAGCTCTGTGTTCAGCTCTGTTTCCAAGCTGCGAATGTGTGCACTCACCGTGGGCTGGGTAAGATGCAACACCTCTGCCGCTTTGGAAAAATTGCCCAAAGTCATCACCTGTGCAAATACTTCCAGTTGTTTGAAATCCAAATGGCACCTCTTTGTCCTTCCATCTTCTTGTGAAAACAAAAGAGATGGGCTATACTGGTATCATACAGAATTTTAAAAGAGAAGGCAAGGCGGCACACCAAAAGTTGTGTTGCCGAATTGCAAAAGAAGGGGGGCCCGGCATATGGCCGAAGCAAAACGCCTAACAGAAATGACAAGCGCCGCCGGTTGAGGCGCCAAAATAGGACCGGGTGTCCTTTCTGAGATTTTAGCAGGGCTTCCGAACACGGCAGATGAAAACCTGCTTGTGGGCTATAACACCAGCGACGATGCCTGCGTGTATCGCCTGCGAGACGATTTGGCGGCCGTGCAAACGGTGGATTTTTTTCCGCCCATGGTGGACGACGCTTTTCTATACGGGCAAATTGCCGCGGCCAATGCCCTGTCTGACCTATATGCCATGGGGGCACAGCCGCGCGTGGCTTTGAACCTTGTCTGTTTTCCAAGTTGCCTGCCAAATTCGGTGTTGCGAGACATCTTGGCCGGCGGCTATGCCAAAGTGCACGAGGCCGGTGCCGTGATTGCCGGCGGCCACAGCATTGAGGACGAAACCCCAAAATACGGCCTCTCTGTCACCGGGTTTGCACATCCCAATGAAATATGGGCCAACCGCGGCGCTGTAGACGGTGATGTATTGGTGCTTACAAAAGCCTTGGGCAGTGGCATTGCCACAACGGCCGCAAAGGCAAATCTCATGCAAAAAGACCACTACGACACAGCCGTTTCCCACATGGCCTCTTTGAACAAAGCCGCCTATGAGGCCGGGCGTGCCGTGGGGCTTTCCGCCTGCACCGACATCACCGGTTTCGGGCTTTTGGGGCATTTGTGCGAGATGCTGCAAGGAGGTGAAACTTGCGCCGTGCTCGATGCTTCGCGCATCGCCTTGCTTCCGGGCGTTTTTGCTTTGGCCGAGGAGGGCATCATTCCCAAAAACACCTATACAAACCGTGAACACTTCGGCCGGCACATTCATTTTGCAAACGACATTCCCCTGGCCATGCAGGATGTTCTGTTCGACCCGCAAACCTCCGGCGGCATGCTCATGAGCCTACCGCGCGAAAAGGCGGGAGCACTGCTTCGTCTACTTGAAAACAGCCCTGCAAATGCGCAGGTCATCGGTTTCATCCAAAAGGGAACAAAACCCCTTGTCTCTGTGGAAAACACCGTTGCATCCACCGCTTTCCCGTTTGACAACCTATAAAAGACAGGCCCCTGTGCCTATCAAACAGAAACCACCGACTTCCCCGGGGAAATCGGTGGTTGTTTTTGGTTTTTTGTGGTTTTTTAATAGGCCGATGCATTTTCTTTCATGGAAGCAAAGCAACCGCTGCAATAAACGGGCCTATCTTCTCTGGGCTGAAAAGGAACACGGGCTTCCTGCCCACATTGGGCACAGGTGGCCGTGTGCATCTCTCTGCTCGAGCGTCCCGACTCTTTTCGCGCGTCACGGCAAGTTTTGCAGCGTTGTGGCTCATTTTCAAAACCACGACTGGCATAAAACTCTTGCTCCCCCGTTGTGAAAACGAACTCCTGCCCGCAATCCTTGCACAACAAACTTTTGTCCTCGTACATGCTGATTCTCCTCCGGAATGGTTTTCCCCTTTTTTTACATAACACGGCCATTGTTCTGCACAAAATAAAATGCAGCCATTCCCGTTTACAGAAGCAATTGCCCGTTGCACGGTAAAAAAAGGGATTGAACCCATTGTATCTGTATCGGAAGCTCTTGTCAACTGCAAATCCGTATTTTTTTCCTATATATTTTTAAAATGATTGAAAATTTTAGCAAATATGCATGAATTTCCGGGTTTTGCGCCGCATCCCATCTGTGCACCTTGTCTCGCCATGTGCAAACGGTATGGAGCTGTTGGCAAATATCGGCCTTGCAAAAAATCAGGGAAAAATTGGTGATACGGTGTGGATGGAGGCGCCTTTTTGTGAAATCGACTTTGTCGTCTGCTTCAATATGTTTTGGCACAGCACGGTCGCTTCATTCTTTGCTTGCATCCAAAAGCGTGCTTGTGCTACACTTACGAAAGGACACACCATCCAATTGCCCAAAGGGGAGGAACCTGCATGATAAGCATCAGTGTGTGTATGATTGTTCTCAACGAGGAGGCCGTGCTTGCGCGTTGTTTGGATTCTATGGCCGGTTTGTATGACGAACTCATTGTGGTGGACACCGGCTCGAACGATGCCACCAAGGAGATTGCAAGGCGTTACACAAGCCGGGTTTACGATTTCGAATGGGTGGACGATTTCTCCGCCGCCCGTAATTTTTCTCTTTCCAAGGCACAGTGCGAGTACATCTATGTTGCCGATGCCGACGAAGTGATAGACGAGGAAAACCGTGCTCTTTTTTTGCAGTTGAAGCAGGTGCTTTTGCCCGAGGTGGAAGTGGTGGAAATGGCCTACGACACCCAGCTTTCCCATTCCACCACGGCCAACTTCAGCCGGGAATATCGCCCCAAGCTGTTTCGCCGCCTGCGCCCCTTCCAGTTTGCAGACCCCATCCATGAGGTGCTGCGCACCGACCCCATTGTCTACCGCAGCAATGTGGCTATCCACCACCACCCGGAGGGCGAACACGGCGCACGGGATCTCTCCCTTTTGGCACGGCTTGTTGGGCAGGGGCATACACTTTCCGGCCGCCTTGAAATGATGTATGCGCGCGAGTTGCTTCTTTGCGGCACGCCCGAGGATTTTAAAGCCGCCCACCCCTATTTCAAAAAGGTGCACGGCGATTTAAACAAATCGGGCGAGGCCCTGCGCCGGGCGAGCTGTGTGCTCTCTTTCGGCGCGGCGCTGTTGCAAAACGGTGAGCAGCTTTTGCGCTATGCCGCGCCCGATTTGGTGGGCCAGCCACCGGCGGAAATTTGCTGTGCGCTTGGGCATTATTTCTTGGCCGAGGGCGAATACCGCCAAGCGTCCGACTGGTATTCGGCCGCCCTATCCGGCGCACAGCCCGAGCTTTTGGCCGCCTCTGTGGGAAAAATTCCACTTTCGGGGCTTTCGGAGTGTTTCCGCCTTGTCGGCGATACACAGCAGGCCGAATTTTATAAAACACAGGCCGAAAACTGGAACCCGGACAGCTTAAATATAGAGTAATGCCTGCTGAATAAACCCCTGCAGAGTTTATTCAGCCCCACTGTGTTTCGCCCTCTAAATAAAAAGGCGAAAACAAAAGTGCAAGGTTTTTATGTGAAAAACGGAAAAAACCTTGCACTTTTCCAAACAAAAAATGACATTTTAAATCCTGTATATGTCATTTTCTGCTTGTTCAGTGGGCATTAGAGTAAAATATTGCCTGCCTTAAACACATCATTCGGTTTTCAGATAAAAGGCATGGCCAACAAGGAGTGCTCATGCGTATTTTTTTGTTTCTGCTTCCACTGCTTCTTCTCTTTGTGGCTTTGGCCGTTCTGCTCTCGTTTCTTTCCCCTTGGGCACCTGTGCTTTTATTGGCATCGCTCTTGTTGCAAGCACCCATTGTCTATTTCATTGCCCGGTTCAACTACGACAGCGCCTATGCCGAGCGGCTGTATCGGCGTAAACTCGCCTTTGAAAAAGAGCCGGAGGCCAGTCCTTTTTTGGAAAAAGAAGAGCAGGAGGCTTCCGGTTTTGGTTATCGGCTCTTGTCTCGCAAGCACAAATGCGAAAATCATCTCATACGCGCGGAGTTGCTGCAAAAATTACAGCGTTTCCCTGAGGCTGCCGCATTGCTTTCGGAGTTAGACCCAAGCCGCTTAGACAGCGTGCAGGCCGAGCGCTATGCCGCTGCTTGCACGCTGCGGGATGCACAAAACATCGAAACCGCAGACGAGCTATCTTCAAAGCCATAAATTGTCCTTGTTTTTTTAGGGCGGATACCGGTGAAACCCTTGCGTGCCGCCCTAAACCCCACCACTTTGAAAAAGTGGACAAACTTTTTTCAAAAGAGCAGGTATAACAAAAGCCGACAGGGCGCGAAGCCTATTTTCGGAAAGCTTACCCCCCGGAAACACGGTTTTATTCATAGGAGAAAGAAGCCGACAGAGCATGGCTCTGTCGGCTTCAGGCCGTCAATAAAGCACCCATTGCGTCGTCAAACTGCAAAATGCCGCGACAGTTACATATCAACTATATGCACCTTTGCGGCATTTTTTGCCTCCTAGCACTTGGCACTTTCCCAGCCGCCCTGCACTTTTCTGCATCAACAGGGGGTTCTTCCCCCTCTTAGATTTTCGCCCACCACAGCTTGTAAAACTGCGACGCCTTGTGCCATATCTTTCACTTTTCAAAATATTTTTGTGCCTGTTTTGCCCAGGTTTGCACGGCGTTTGCAAGCTCTTGTGTGTTGGCAAATTTCTGTGTTTCGGCCAAATGGGCAAAAAACCGCACACACACGGTTTTTCCATACACATCACCCTTGTAACCCGGAATGAAGGTTTCGCAGGTGGGTGTTTCTCCCTGTAATGTGGGGCGTGTGCCGTATCCCGTAGCGCTCGGGTACCACACGCCGTCTATTTGCGTGCTTGTGATGTACACCCCAAAGGCCGGTGTTTGGCGGTCATTCGGAATGTGCTGGTTGATGGTGGGAAACCCAAACTGCCTGCCCAAACCCTGTCCATGCTGCACAGGCAGGCACAGCGCATAGGGTCTGCCAAGCAGGGCGTGCACTTCTTGCATGTCGCCTTGTTCAAGCAAGGCGCGAATGCGGCTGGAACTCACTGTTGTTCCGCTTTTCTGCGCCAAAGAAAGCACCTGCAAGTGCAGGCCAAACTCCTTGCAAAGCGCCGCCAAAAGTTCCGTATCCCCGGCACGTTTTTTTCCAAACCCATAATTTTCGCCACAGAACAAAGCCTTGGCCTTGTATTGGCCAAGGAGATACGATTCAAAAAAATCCCTTGGGCTCAGGTTGTGAAAGCTTTCAAAAGGGGGCTCGAAACAAACCTGCACCCCAAGCGTTTCCAGTGCCTGCCATTTTTGCTGTGACGAGAGAATTTTTTTCTTTTGCGTTCCCTGCTGTGCCCCACGCTGAAAGGTGAACACCCCGGCGCACAAATCCCTTTCCTTTG
Organism: uncultured Oscillospiraceae bacterium; assembly: GCA_964371725.1. GTDB lineage: Bacteria > Bacillota > Clostridia > Oscillospirales > Ruminococcaceae > JAAYCI01. The sequence continues at coordinate 100,784 of CAYJNQ010000003.1, read as the reverse complement.
CATAGGCTACCGCCGTTTTGATAACGGCCGTATGCCCAAGATGCACGCCGTCAAAATACCCAAGTGCAAGGGCTGTGTTTGGCTCTTCTGCGCAAAGCCCGCCCTGTGTTATCACTTTCACTTTGCATCACGCTCCACAAACAACTTTTCCGCCTTTAAGCAGCCGTCTTTCGTCACCTTCCCCAAACCCAAGAAGTGCCCCTCCTCATACAGCCGATACACCCCTTCCGCACGGTTCACTCCGTACACAGGCGCACCGTTTAAAAGGCGATTTTTTTGAGGCGCATTCACCTGCAAGGCGTCCTTTTCTGCGAACACAAAATCCACAGGCAACAAAAGGCGTTCCAGCTCGCCCGCCTCCTTTGCCGCTTGGATGGTTTCCAAGGAATGCGCCTGCGAAAGCGTGAAGACCCCGGCCGCTGTGCGGCGTAGCGCCGACAGTGTGGCCACTGTGCCAAGCTTTGTGCCAAGCTCCTCGGCCAAAACACGAATGTACGTGCCCTTTGAGCAGTGCACGGCAATGCGAAAGCGGTCTTTTGCACTTTGCTCCAGCAGCTCTGTGCGGTGGAACACCACCTTGCGCGCTGTGCGCTGCACATCTTTCCCCTCTCGTGCATAGCGATACAGCGGCTTTCCGTTCACTTTCACAGCCGAGTACATCGGGGGCACTTGCTCCTGTTCGCCCTCAAAAAAAGCCAGTGCTTCCACCAGCTTTTCCCTGTCTACCTCTCGGTTTCCGTGCCGAAGCACTTCTCCCGTGATGTCTCCTGTATCTGTGGCAAGGCCAAAGCAAATTTCTGCCTCATAGGCCTTGTCCTGCCTTGCTTGCAAATCCACTGCCTTTGCAGAAGGGCCGATAAACACAGGCAACACGCCTGTGGCCATCGGGTCCAATGTGCCGCTGTGGCCTATTTTTTTTGTGCGACAAATCCCTCTCATTTTTGCCACCACATCAAACGAGGTGAAACCTTCGGGTTTGTCCACAATCAAGATTCCATTCATGAATCTGCATTCTCTTTCTGCTGTTTATGCTCTTGCAACACGCGTTGCACCTCGGTTAAAACCGCTTCCTTGGCATGTTCTTTGCTGCCCAGCACCTCACAACCGGCCGCCTGCTGATGCCCACCGCCACCAAGGCTTGCCGCAATGCGAACGGCATCGATGCCCACTTTTGTGCGCACACTGATTTTAAAACTGCCACTGGGTTGCTGGCGCATCGTGATGCCCACAAGCACACCCTCGATGGAGCGCGGTATCGATGTGATTCCCTCTAAATCTCCGTTGTCAATGCCAATGCGTGCCACCTCTTCGCGCGTTACACAAATAAGCGCACAGCTGCCGTCAAAATGGTATTCCAAGGTGGAAAGCGCCAATTGCTCCATGGCGATGCGTTGTTTGGTTTTGTTCTGAAACAACAGTTCGTTCAAAACCCCAATGTCGGCCCCAAGCTCAATCAATTTTGCCGTAACCGTGTGGCTACGTGCCGTTGTGTTGTTAAAACGAAAACAGCCCGTGTCCGTGGAAACCCCGGTGTACAGGCAGTTTGCGATGCGCGCATCAATGGCTATCCCCATCTCCAAAATCAGGTCGTACATAATTTCGCAGGTGGCCGCCGCCGTTTCGTCAAGCAAAAGGCACTCGGCAAAACCGGAATTGGAGCCATGGTGGTCAATGCATAGGTTTACATTGTCCACATAGGCAGACGCCGCCTCGCCAAACAACTGCTGGCCGGCAATGTCCACCGCCACAATGTAGGCCGGTTTGAACTGGCCGTAAAACACTTCAAGCTCCATGTAACCGTATCGGTCGTGAATGGGGTCCGCGCAGAATACGGCCGCTGTTTTGCCAAGGCTTTTCAGCGCCCAATAAAGCGCGGCACCCGAACCGAGGGTGTCCCCATCCGGGTTTTTGTGGCAGATAATCAACACATTGTCTGCCGAAAGCAAGCGCTCGGTGGCGCCGGAAATCGTCAGTTTCTCACTCATAGCTTCCCCTTGCTTTTTGTTATGGCTCGCCGCCCAAGTTTTTGAGCACTTGGTTGATGTGGTCGGCATAGGCCGCGTTGTCGTCTTCCATAAAAAGGAGCTCGGGTGACTTGCGGATGTGCATGCGCGAAGCCACTTCCCTGCGCACATAGCCCTTTGCACTGTCGAGCGCCTTCACCACGTCTGCCACGGCTTTGGGGTTTTTCTCGTCGAGCACGCTGACATACACGCGCGCTGTAGACAAATCCTGCGCCGCTTGCACACGCGTCACGGTCAAAAGCCCGTGTTTTAAGCGCGGGTCTTTCATGCCGCCAATGATATCGATGATTTCACGCCGTAAATCTTGGTTTAGGCGTTCTTTGTTTTTGGATGCCGCCATCCCGCACCACCTCCCGGCCTTTGGTTTTTATCTACGCCCTAAAACGTGTCAACACCATTTAGTCTCGATACTCTTCCATTTGGAATGCCTCGAAGATATCGCCCTCTTTGATGTCTGCAAATTTTTCAAGAGAAATGCCACACTCATAGCCCTGTGCCACTTCTTTCACATCGTCTTTAAAACGGCGCAAAGAGGAAATTTCGTCTTCGGCCACAACAATGCCATCGCGCACCACGCGAATTTGTGCATTGCGGTTCACCTTGCCGTTTTGCACATAGCAGCCGGCTATCGTGCCCACACTGCTCACTTTATAGGTCTCACGCACCTCAATGCGTCCAAGCTCTATCTCGCGAATTTTCGGCGCCAACATGCCCTTCATCGCGTCTTCCACATCGTTGATGGCATCGTAAATCACGCGGTACATGCGCATCTCCACGCTGTTTTGCACGGCGTCTGCCGCGGCAATCAAATCCGGGCGCACATTGAACCCGATGATGATGGCGCCGGACGCATCGGCCAGCATCACGTCACTTTTGCTAATGGCACCCACGCCTGCGTGCACCACTTTCACGCGCACTTCCTCATTGCCCAGTTTTTCAAGGCTTTGTTTCACGGCCTCGGCACTGCCCTGCACGTCTGCTTTCACCACAATGGAAAGCTGTTTCATGTCGCCTGCGGCAATTTGGGTGAACAGGTTGTCCAGCGTTACTTTGGTGTAGCTACCCAGCTGTTCCTCCCGCTGTGCCGAGCTGCGGCGGTCGGCCAATTCACGCGCAAGACGTTCATCTTGCACGGCGTCGAAAATGTCGCCGGCCTCGGGCACGTCGGTAAGACCGGTAATCTCCACCGGTGTAGACGGGCCCGCCTCTTCCAAGGGCCTGCCTTGCGAATCGCGCATCGTGCGCACACGGCCCACCGAAGTGCCGGCAATGATGATGTCCCCTTGTTTCAAGGTGCCGCGCTGCACCAAAATGGTGGCAATGGGGCCTTGGCCTTTATCCAGCCTTGCCTCCACAACGGCACCTTTTGCCTTGCGTGCGGGGTTCGCTTTGAGCTCCATCACCTCGGAGGTGATGTTGATCATTTCGAGCAAGTCGTCGATGCCCTGCCCGGTGTGTGCCGAAACCGGCACCACCACAATGTCGCCGCCCCACTCTTCGGGCACAAGTTCGTGCTCGGTAAGCTGTTGTTTCACACGGTCGGGGTTTGCACCCTCTTTGTCCATCTTGTTTACGGCCACAAGGATGGACACCCCGGCGGCTTTGGCATGGTTGATGGACTCAATGGTTTGCGGCATGATGCCGTCGTCTGCGGCCACCACCAAAACGGCGATATCGGTCATCGTGGCACCACGTGCGCGCATGGAAGTGAACGCCTCGTGCCCCGGTGTATCCAAAAATGTGATGAGTTTGTCGTCTTTTTTCACCTGATAGGCGCCGATGTGCTGGGTGATGCCGCCGGCCTCGCCTTCGGTGACATTCGTTGTGCGAATCGCATCCAGAATGGAGGTTTTGCCGTGGTCTACGTGGCCCATCACCACCACCACCGGCGGACGCGGACGCATATCGCCCTCGTTGTCTTCATCCACCTCGAACAAACGCTCTTCAATGGTCACATGCACTTCGCGCTCCACTTTGGCGCCCAACTCTTCCGCCACAGCACTGGCCGTGTCGAAATCCACCATCTGCGAAACACTGGCCATCACGCCATAGCCCATGAGCACTTTGATCACCTGCGGCGCCGCCGCTTTCAAGCGTGTGGCAAGCTCGCCCACGGTGATTTCATCCGGGATGGATACCTTCAGCTGTGCTTTGCGCGCTTTTTCCAGTTGGATGCGCTGCAAACGCTCGCTTTCGGTTTCTTTCTTTTTGGCATACGGGTTTTGACGGTTTTTGTTTGTGCGCAGTTTTTGGCGGTTTTGCGTTGGCTTTCTGCGGTTTTCCACAGCCTTGCTCGACGCCAAATCTGTATATTTTTCGTTGAATTTATCGAGGTTCACATCCACCGTGCGCGTGTCTACTGTGCGCGTAACCACCTCGCGCTTTGGTGCGGCCGGTTTTTCTGCCGTGTCGTTTTTCACCTCGCGAATGCGGCCAAGGCCATCGCGTTTTTTGGCCGGCTGCTGTTTTGGCTTGTTTGCCATCGCTTTTTCCTGCGCCGCCTCTTTCGCCACCTGCGCAAAAGTGGGCGCGGCTTTTGCCTGCACTTGCACCGGCTTAGCCGGCTCTTTCTTCGCCTCTGCAATAGGCGCACTTTTTCCATCTTTGTTGCCGGCAACCTTTTGGGGTTTGTTCTCTTTCGCCGCCGGTGCCGCCGTTTTTGCCGGTGCCGCGGTTTTTGCCGGTGCCGGCTCTTTCACAGCCTCCCGTTTCGGGGTACTGGCCAGATAGTTCTCAAAACTCGGCTCTTCATTTTGGCGCGTGAAAAAGTCGAAGAGATAGTCGAGCTCCTCCTCGCTTAGGGGGGTTGTGTGTTTTTTTTGTTCGTTGAATTTATCATGCAACAAATCCACAACCATTTTATTTTGTACATTCAAATCCTTTGCGAAATCGCTGAGCTTATATTTAATGACCAAATGCAGTTCCTCCCACAACTTTCTCACTTACCGACCACGGTTTGTTATTTTCTATATTTCATGTTCCAACTTTAAAAGGCAAAGCTTTGCCAAATTGACATCACACACGCTGAATACGGCCACCGGCTTATGGAACACCTCGTCCATGTCTGTTTTTTGGCATGGCAGCACCCTCACTTCCACCGCTTCAACAACCTTGCGAAGCAGGCGCTTGCTTGTTCCCGGCGATACATCCTCCGTCATGAACACAAGCACGGCTTCGCGGCTTTCCAAGCTCTGGCACACCGCATCATAGCCGGCTTGCAATGCCCCTGCCTTGCGGCAGAGAAACAGGGCGTTTTTTAGGCCTTGCGGGCAGGCGCTAGGCGTTGTCGTCATCATGTAGCTCCTTTTGCAACGCCTCGTAAACCTCTTTTGGCACAGCCGCACCAAAAGCGCGCTCCAAGCCTTTTTTCTTTTGTGCCTTGGCAAGGCAGGCGGCCTGTTTGCAAACATAGGCCCCACGCCCGGGTGCTTTGCCGCTTGTGTCTAGCGAAATGTCTCCCGCTTTGTTTCGCACCACGCGCACCAGCTCTTTTTTCGTTTTTCCCTCTCCACAGCCAAGGCAATGTCGAACGGGAATTTTTTTCACTTTTTGCCCCACCGCGCTTATTCTTCCTCTACTTCCTGTGCTTGTTCTTCTGTTTCTGCTTGTTCTGCTTGTTCTGCTATTTCTTCTGTTTCTGCTATTTCTTCTGCTTCTGCCGGTTCCTCTGTTTCCTCTTCCCCATAGTATCCACTTTCGGGTCGAATGTCGATGTTGTATCCGGTTAAGCGCGCACACAAACGGGCATTTTGCCCCTTGTTTCCAATGGCCAAAGACAGCTGGTGGTCCGGCACTGTCACTTGGCAACTTTTGTTTTCGCCCTCTATGATTTCCACCTTCAACACATTGGCCGGCGAAAGTGCCGCCGCAATGAATTCAGCCGGGTCTTCGCTGTACAAAACCACGTCGATTTTTTCGCCGCCCAGCTCTTCCACAATGCTGGCCACACGTGCACCGTGTGCGCCAATGCATGCGCCGCGCGGGTCCACATTCGGGTCCTTGCTCCACACGGCCAATTTGGTGCGCTGGCCTGCCTCCCTGGCAATGGCTTTAATTTCCACCGTGCCGTCGAACACCTCGGGCACTTCCATTTCGAACATACGCTTTACCAGCCCAGGATGCGTGCGGCTAATCATCACACGCGGCCCGCGCTCGCTCACCGTTACATCCACCACATACACCTTCACACGGTCGCCTTCATGCAGTTCCTCGTTTGGCACCTGTTCATTGCGCGGCAAGATGGCCTCGTTTTTGCCAATTTCCAACGCCACAAGCCCACGTGATGCATCCACGCGCGCCACCACACCGGTTATGATTTCGTGGCTCTTGCTTTGCATCTCGGTATACAGCTGGCTACGTTCTGCCTCTCGAATACCCTGGCGTATAACATGCTTTGCCGTTTGCGCGGCAATGCGCCCAAAATCTTGTGTTTTTAATTTTGTTTCCAGCCGATCGCCCACTTGCAAGCTTCTGTCTTTCTTTTGTGCTTGCTTTAGCGATACTTGCGTGTTTTCGTTTTGTACCTCTTCCACAACATCTTGCAACAGGCGAACATCAAAGGCTCCGGTGCTCGGGTCCATCACCACCGAAACATTCTCTTCGTCCACGTCATAATCTTTTCGCACGGCGATGGATACGGCGTTCTTCACTTTCTCAAGCAAATAATCTGCCGAAATGCCCCGTTCCTTTTCGAGTAGTTCCAGCGCGGTAAACAATTCTTCATTCATATGGATTCTCCAACCTTTGCTTCCTCTTTGTCTTTTTACCACGGCCATGTTTAGCATGCCGGCAGGCCGTTTACAAATCTTCGTCGTCGCACAATTTTACATCGGCCACTTCTTTTAGGGATACGTTTTCTATGCCAAGCTGTGTTTGCAAAACCAAATTCTCCTCGGTTTTGCCCTCCAAAACGCCCACAATTTCCTTGCGCTTTTCCTTGTCGGCACGGTACAATTTCGCGCGCACCATGCGCCCCTTCATCACCTCAAAATGCCATGGCTTATGTAGGCTTCTGCCAAGGCCCGGGCTGCCCACTTCCAGAATATAGGCGTGGTCCACCGGGTCCTCTTCGTCGAGCAGTGGGTCAATGGCGCGCGCTGCCGCTTCGCAGGTGTCTGTGTCCATGGGTTCGTCGCGGTCTATAAGCACTTTTAGGAACCACTCCGCACCCTCTTTTTCAAAGCGCACATCCCAAAGGCGCAAGCCCATGCCCTCCACCACCGGGCGCACAAGGCGCTCTACCCGAACGGGAACACTGCCGCCCTGTTTCTTCATAAAACCCCACTTTCATCGCTTTATCGCGGTTTATTCGCAAAGAACACCTGCGAATAAAAAATGTGCCTATACAACGCAAGAGAGCGGGCGGCGCCCACTCTCTTGCGTTTCGTTTCGTATATGGAAATTATAGCACAACAAGCCCCAAAATGCAAGCCCATTTTTTAAACCCTCTAGGCGGTTTCTATTTTGCTGGCCTCTTGCAAGCCCAATTTTTCAATGGCCTCTTCCACCATTTTATACTTCAGAATTTTGCCCGCTGCATTCATGGGGAAACCGTCTACAAAAGCCACATATTTCGGTTTCTTTTGTTTTGCCATGTGCTCGGCCACATAGGTGCAAATTTCTTCCTCCGTTGCCTGCACACCCTCTTTAAGCACAATGCAAGCCATAATTTCCTCGCCGTATTGTTTGTCCGGCACGCCAATTACCTGCACGTCTTTTACCTTTTCGTGCGTGTAGAGGAAGTCCTCTATCTCTTTTGGATAAATGTTCTCGCCGCCGCGGATAATCATGTCCTTGATACGGCCGGTGATTCTATAGTTGCCATCGGGCAGGCGGCGCGCCAAATCGCCCGTGTGCAGCCAGCCCTCGTTGTCGATGGCATTGGCCGTGGCCGCCGGCATTTTGTAGTAGCCTTTCATAATGTTGTAGCCGCGCGCCACAAACTCGCCATCTTCGTTATCGGGCAAATCCTCGCCCGTGGCCGGGTCCACAATTTTGCACTCGATACCGGGTAAGGCGCGTCCTACCGTGCCCACTTTCACATCAATTGGGTCGTCTGCCCAGCTCATTGTGCAGCCCGGGGAGGATTCCGTTTGGCCAAAAACAATGGTGATTTCGGGCATATGCATTTTTTCAAGCACATCCTGCATCACCTTGATGGGGCAAGGGCTGCCCGCCATGATGCCCGTGCGCATGTGCGAAAAATCGGTTTTGGCAAAGTCCTCGTGCTCAAGCATGGCGATGAACATTGTGGGCACGCCGTTGCAAGCCGTAATTTTCGCCTTGCTCACACATTCAAGAGACTGGCGCGGAGAAAATGCCGGAATGGGGCACATTGTGCTGCCGTGTGCCACCGAGGCCGTCATGGAAAGCACCATGCCAAAGCAGTGGAACATGGGCACATGGATGAGGAAACGGTCGGCCGTGGACAAATCCATGCGGTCGCCGATGTTTTTGCCGTTGTTGATGACATTGTAATGCGTAAGCATCACGCCTTTTGGGAAACCCGTGGTGCCCGAGGTGTATTGCATGTTGCACACGTCGTGGCTGTTTTGCATTTCGGCGCGGCGATACACGGCCTCCAGCGGTGTTCTCTCGGAAAGCGCCATGGCTGCCTCCCAGGTGAGGAACCCGGGTCCCTCGAAGCCCACCGACACCACGTTGCGCAGGAACGGCAAACGCTTTGCACGCAGGGGCTCGCCCGGCGTGTGTGTGGCAAGTTCCGGGCACACCTCTTCGATAATTTGGCGATAGTTTGAATCTTTAAAACCGTCAATCATCACAAGCGTATGTGTGTCGGATTGGCGCAAAAGGTATTCGGCCTCGTGGATTTTATAGGCCGTGTTCACCGTAACCAAAATGGCTCCAATTTTGGTGGCCGCCCAAAATGTGATGAACCACTGGGGCACATTTGTGGCCCAAATAGACACTTTGTCGCCTTTTTTCACACCCATGCCAATCAGCGCACGTGCAAAGGTATCCACCTCATCGCGGAACTCTTGATAGGTTCGCGTATAATCCAGCGTTGTATATTGGAACGCAAGCTGGTTTGGAAACTCTTCCGTAACACGGTCTAACAGCTCGGGGAAAGTCAAATCGATCAGGGTTTCTTTCTCCCAAATATATTTGCCTGTTTTGGTGTTGTTGTTGAGCAAAGCGCCCCTTGCGGCCAACTTCTTGCTGTGTCCACGCATATAATTGCTAAAATGCGGAATGACCACGCCCGGGTCTTCCAAATCGCGGCTCCAGCGTTTTACCCACTCCAGTGTCACATGCCCCTCGTAGTTGATGGAGCGCAAGGCGCCCATCATCTCATCGATGGGCAAATCCCCCTCGCCCATAAGGCGATAGCTGATGCTTCCGTTTTGCAAAACCGAATCTTTCACATGCACATGGCGGATATAGGCGCCAAGGTTTTGCACGGTTTGCTCGGGGGTTTCATTTGCAAATCGGTAGGGGTGGTGCACATCCCAAAGAGCCGCCACCGAATCGCTGAGCACGCTTTGCAAAAGTGCATACAGGCGCTTTGTGTTCGCATACGCGCCGTTTGTTTCCACCAGCAGCACCACATCTTTTTCCTCGCACAAAGGCACAAGGCGGCGCAATTGTTCTGCCACAAAGACATCGTCCACCTCATCCTCTTCGGGTGCAGGCGCACAATCGGCCAACACACGCACATACGGTGTGCCCACGGCATGTGCAAGCTCGATGTAAGCACGCAGCTCCTCTAAGTTTTCCGTTTCGCGCGCCTTGTCTTTTAGGCAGCAGGCAGAGGAAAAACATGGAATGCGAAGGCCCATCGTGTGCAAATTTTTCAGCGTTTCGCTAAGCTGCTCTTTGGCAAACGGCTTTGCGCTCACGGCCGAGATGTCCTCGCCCAGGCCGCGCACCTCAACACCGTCGAAGCCAAAATCTTTTGCCGCAGACACAATCTCCTGCCAGCTCCAATCGGGACACGCCAAGGTGGAAAATGATACTTTCATGTGTAAAACCTCTCTTTTGTTGTTGCTATTTTGTTTTCTTTCTAAAGCAAAAAAACGCCTCTTGTTTTTCAAAAAAACAAGAGGCGAAAATTTCCGCGGTACCACTCTTTTTGGGGCAAAAACCCCCACTTTATGCGCCGTATAAGCGCCCCTCTGTAACGGGAGTTCCCGTACAGCCTTACCAAGGCAACACCTGCCTGTTCGGGCTGTCTGCTATAGGGGGAGCACCACCCAAAAGCCCTCCACTGCCTTGCAGCCACCGGCAGCTCTCTGTAGGAGTTCAAACGGGGGTTTATACCCTGTCGTTGCATTTAACGATATCAAATATAAGATACCACAATGAAAAACTTTCTGTCAAGCCCTATTTTTGGGTATCTTCCTCGCGAATTTGCACCCGGCGAATTTTTCCGCTGATGGTTTTGGGAAGCTCTGTTACAAACTCCACGATGCGCGGATACTTATAGGGGGCCGTCACGTTCTTCACGTGCTCTTGCAGCTCTTTTTTCAGCTCATCGCTTGGGCTATAGCCCTTTGCCAGCACAACCGTGGCCTTCACGTTGTAGCCACGGTCCGGGTCCGGCACGCCGGTGACAGCGGTTTCCAAAACGGCCGGATGCTCGATGAGTGCACTTTCCACCTCAAAGGGGCCAATGCGGTAGCCCGAGCTTTTGATGATGTCGTCGTTGCGCCCGCGAAACCACACATAGCCGTCCTCGTCTTTCCACGCGGTGTCTCCCGTGTGGTAAATACCGTTGTACAAAACTTTTTGTGTCAATTCCGGGTCTTTGTAGTAGCCTTTGAACAAACCGAGTGGCCGGTTTTTTTCGTCCGGCACCGGCATGCAAATTTCGCCCTCTTCGCCCACCTCGCACAGTTTGTCGTTCTCGTCGTAAATGGCGCAACAGGTAAGCGGCATGGCAAGGCCCATGCTTCCCGGCTTTGGCTCGCACCAAGGGTTTGTGGCAAACAGCACCGTGCATTCGGTTTGGCCGTAGCCCTCGCGCAGCTTCAGCCCCGTCACCTCCAGCCATTTGTCGTACACCTCGGGGTTCAGCGGCTCGCCCGCCACAGAGGATTTTTTAAGCGATTTTAGGCTGTATTTGCTTAAATCTTCCTTGATGAGGAAGCGGTAAATGGTGGGCGGTGCACAAAAGGACGTGATGTTGTACTGGTCTATCAAACGCAAAAAGTCACTTGGTTTAAAGCGCGTTTCATAATCGTACACAAACACGGCCGCCTCGCAAATCCACTGGCCATACAGTTTGCCCCAACTGGTTTTGGCCCAGCCCGTGTCGGCCACGGTGAGGTGCAAATCGTTTTCATCTAGGTCGTGCCAAAAACGTGCCGTGGTGATATGACATAACGGATAGAAGAAATCGTGTGCCACAATTTTGGGCTGGCCCGTTGTGCCCGAGGTGAAGTAGGCCAGCATGATGTCGTGGCTGTCTACAGCCGCATCGCCGGTTGGGCGCTCGAAATGCTCCGAAGCGCCGGCCACGCGGGCACTGAAATCCAAATAGCCCTCTTTTTCGCCGCGCAAAACCGCTTTCACGCGCACCTTGCTTCCGGTTTTCTCCACAGCCGTATCGATGGTATTGCACAGTTCGTCGTCGTTCACAGCCAAAATCATGCTGATGTCGGCTTTTTCGATGCGATACACCAAATCTTTCACGCTGAGCATATGGGTTGCCGGGATGAGAATGGCCCCAATTTTATGCATGGCTATTGTAAAGTACCAATACTCAATACGGCGTTTCAGCATCACAATGGCCGCATCGCCTTTTTGGATGCCGAGCGCAAGCAGCGTATTGGCCATTTTGTCGCTCATGCGTTTCACTTCGGCAAAGGAGACAATTTTCTCCTCGCCCAAATCGTTGCACCAAACCAAAGCCGTTTTGTTCGGTTGCTCGGCCGCCAATTTGTCTACCACATCATAGCCAAAGTTGAATTGCTCCGGCATATCCACCTTGAAATTTTCGAAAAATTCCTCATAAGATGCAAAATCTGTTTTACAATACTGATGTACCAATGCCATTTTAGTCCCTCCCCGTGATGGTTACAAGCAATTTTGCCCCCGCATTGTCCAGCGCTTTCATGCCGTGCGGATAGCTTGAATCGTAGTATATGGTGTCGCCTTCGTGCAAAACCGTTTGATATTTCGACACACACACACACACCGAGCCCTCGAGCACATACAAAAATTCGTGCCCGCTGTGGCTCACCATATGAACGGGTTCTTCGCTCGGCCTTGGCTCCACCGTGATGAGGTAGGGGTCCAGCTGGCGATTTGCAAAATTGTAGGCCAGAGACTGGTAGTCGTAGTCTTCGCGGCGTTGCACGCCCACACCCTTGCCTTTTCGCACCACGGAATAAAGAGACAGCTTCTCGCTTTCGCCCGTGAGCAACTCTGTGATGCTCACGTCGTAATGGGAGGAGATTTCATGCAAAATGCTCACCGGAATCTCCACACTGCCCTCCTCGTACTGCGCCAAAAGCGCCGGGGCTATGCCTATTTTTTTTGCAAATTCCTCTTGGGACACGGTTTGAATGTCGCGCACGCCTTTTATGCGTTCGCCAATTTCTCGGTTCAAGTTCGACATGGTTTCCTTCTCCTCCTTTTTGTATTTTCCGCGCAATAAATTACTTTGCGTTGAAACCCAGTTCCAGTGCTTTGAAATTGAGCTCCAGCAGTTTTTGCTTGCTCTCGGGCACAATTTTGCGCATGAGCGCCTGCCCCTCGGAAAGGCTTGCCATGCCGGTTTCACATAGCAGTTTGCCCAGCATTACCACATTGGCAAGGCTTTGCATCTCGTTGTCTGAGGCAAGCTGTGTGGCCGGAATGCCAAAGGCACGCACATCGCTTCGCTCGCATGCACGTGTAATGAGGGAGCTATCGTAAAACAAAGCCCCACCCGCCTGCATGGCCGGCTCGAATTTATCGAGGCTGGGCAGGTTCATGGCCACCAAGATGTCCGGCGCCGACACAATGGGCGAGCCCACGCTCTCGTCTGTGATGATGACACTGCAGTTCGCCGTGCCGCCACGCATCTCCGGCCCGTAAGACGGCAACCAAGACACGTTGTACTCTTGCTCCATGCCGAGGAGGGCCATAAATTTGCCGGCAAACAGAATGCCTTGGCCACCGAAGCCGGCCAGCAATAGGTTCTTTGTCATTTCTATACGCCCTCCTTTGCATATTTATCTTTGAAAACGCCCAAGGGATATTGCGGCATCATGTTTTCGCGCAGCCACCCAAGTGCCTCCACGGGGTCTACGCCCCAGTTGGTTGGGCAGGTGGAAAGCACCTCCACCATCGAGAAGCCCTTGCCCTCCACTTGATATTGAAAGGCCTTTTCAATGGCCTTTTTGGCTTTCTTTGCATTGGGCACCGTGTCCACAGACACACGCTCGATATAGCTTGCCCCTTCGAGCGTGGCCAACATTTCGCTAACACGAATGGGAAAGCCGTTTGCGCTTTCACTGCGCCCGTAAGGTGTGGTTTGCGTCACTTGCCCCATCAGTGTGGTGGGTGCCATTTGGCCGCCCGTCATGCCGTAGATGGCGTTGTTGACGAAAATTACCGTGATGTTTTCGCCGCGCGTGGCCGCGTGCACGGTTTCAGCCGTGCCAATGGCGGCCAGGTCTCCGTCTCCTTGGTAGGTGAACACGATGTTCTCGGGGTTTGCGCGCTTGATGCCCGTGGCCACGGCCGGTGCACGGCCATGCGGGGCCTGCGCCATGTCGCAGTCGAAATAATTGTAGGCAAATACAGCGCAGCCCACGGGCGCCACGCCAATGGCCTTGCCCGTAATATCCAGCCCATCCATTGCTTCCGCCATAAGACGATGAATGATGCCGTGTGTGCAACCCGGGCAGTAGTGCATGCTCACATCTACCAGAGCTTTCGGTTTTTCAAATACAATTGCCATTTCACTCTCTCCATCCTATGAAGAAACCGCTTACTTTCCGGCGGCCTCCTTGATTTTTGCAACAATCTCACTCGGCACCGGCAAAACGCCGCCTGTATGTGCACACAGGTGCACAGGGCGCAGGCATTCCGTGGCCAATTTTACATCCTCGATCATTTGCCCCATGCTCAATTCGCACACGACAAATGCCTTCACCTTATCGGCCGCTTCTCGTAGCACTTTTTTTGGGAAGGGCCACAGGGTAATCGGGCGAATCAGGCCCACTTTGATGCCCTCGTTGCGCGCTTCGTCGATGGCGTTTTGCGCAATGCGGGATGCCGCGCCATAGGCCACCACAAGGTATTCGGCGTCGTCTGCCCGATAGGTGTCGTAGCGCACCTCGTTTTCCTCCACCTCGGCATAGCGTTCGAAGCGTTCCATAATCAGCGCTTCCAGCTCTTCCGGTGTGAGGTATAAGGAGTTCACAATGTTGGTTTTCTTTCGCCCTTCGCTACCGGTTAGTGCCCAATCCTTTTTGGGCAAATCCACGGGTGGTTTTGGCGAAATATCGATGGGTTCCATCATCTGCCCCAACACACCGTCTCCCAAAATCATCACAGTCATGCGATATTTATCGGCCAAATCGAAGGCATCATAGGAACAATCCAGCATTTCTTGCACGCTGTTCGGCGCGAGCACCAACATATAAAAGTCACCGTGGGCACCACCCTTGGTCGCATGGAAATAATCGGCCTGCGAGGGCTGAATGCCGCCAAGGCCGGGCCCGCCGCGCTGAATGTTCACCACCACCGCCGGCAAATCGCAGCCGGCAAGATAGGAAAGCCCCTCGCTTTTCAACGCGATGCCGGGGCTGGAAGAAGAGGTCATCGTGCGTTTGCCGGCGCCCGAGGCCCCGATGACCATATTGATGGAAGCCACTTCACTTTCGGCCTGCAAAAACACGCCGTCCACTTTGGGCATCCGTTTGGCCATGTAGGCCGCAATCTCTGTTTGGGGGGTGATGGGATAGCCAAAATAGTGACGACATCCCGCCATGATGGCCCCTTCGGCAATGGCCTCGTTGCCCTTCATCAACACTTTTTTACTCATGTTTTCGTTCCTCCTCTATTTCTCCACCGTAATCACAACGTCCGGGCACATCGTGGCACAAAACGCACAACCGATGCAGGCCGACATGTCGGTGACGGCGGCCGGGTGGAAGCCTTTTGCATTGATTTTATCGTGGTCGAGCACCACGATTTTTTTGGGACATGCCTCTACGCACAGTCCACAGCCCTTGCAGGCGTCTTGTTTGAAACTGACCTTTGCCATACTTTAACTCCTCTGTCCTTCCTTCTTATTCAATCTATATTCTTTCCACTTTGGGTGTATTTACAACACCCAGTTCGGTTTGAAAAACAAATCCAGTTCAAAAATGTCACATTGTGCCTTCAATTCTTCGGCCAATGCCGCATCCGTTTTCAGCACATCCCGTGTCACCGTCGTCATCCGCAGCGGCAAGCCCAAACTGTGTGCGGCCTCCCTTGCAAAGGGCAGGCTTTCCAGCACGTCGGAAAGCTGTGTGTCCTTGCCCAGGTTTGCATTGTTCACAATGCCACGAAACGGCACTCTGGCGGCCGCTTCCATCTCTTCCACCACCTCTTGCAACTCTTTTTGGGTTGCCGTTAGCGGGCGAAACGGGTTTATCACCAGCAACATTTCGCTATCCTCTTCAGCCAGACGCTTTGCATAGCGCCCCAGTGCCAAGGCACCGCGCTCGTCTCCGCCGAGGTCTACCACGGCATGAACATTGCGGTTGTCTAAAATGGACTGGGTCTCGGCCGGCAAAGACACAAATTCCACGTTGGTATTTGCATACGGTGACGTGATGAGATGCACCCCTTCCGCTTGCAGATGCTCTTTAAAATCGGCCGTGCGAAAATAGGGGTTCACAATGTCCAAATCGCACAAAGTGACCGCTTCAAAGTTGTTTTTAAGCCACAGCGCATAGTTGAGCGCAAGGTTTGTTTTGCCACTTCCGTAGTGGCCCGCAAAAACGGTTACACGTTTCGATTGCACAGCTCATACCTCTTTTTTGAATGCTAGACTAAATATTATAGCAAATTTCTTTTTTTTATACAATCCCTTAAGCAGTTTTCTATTCATATAAGCTCATGCCATTGAACACGCAAAGCACTTTCCCTTTTCGCACGCTCATGGCCTGCCGTGCCGCACACAGCACAGCGCCACAACTCACCGAGGCCGGCACCGCATCGCTTAGCAGCACCTCTCGCGCCGTTTTTTGGGCGTCCCCTGTGGACACGCTCACCACTTCATCCACAATATAGGGGTTGTAATTATCCGGCATAAAACCGGAACCAAGGCCTGCTATGCCATGCTTGCCTGCATAGCCTCCCGTTAGGTTTTGGCATTCAAACGGCTGCACGGCCACCATCCAAACATTGCCGGCCCAGGCCTTTAGGTATTCGCCCACGCCGGACACCGTGCCCCCGCTGCCCACGCCCACAACCACCGTGTCGATTTCGCCGTCCATCGCCTTTAAAATAGCCGGTCCCGTCACACGGCGATGGAATTCGGGGTTGTCGTCGTTTGCAAAATAATTAACGAAGTAGCCTCCCTTTTCCGCGCATAAATCCTTGGCTTTTTGAAGGGCGCCACTGCGCCCGTATACATAGTTTGTCACCACCACATGTGCGCCAAGCTGTGCAAAATACTGCCGGCGCTCCGGCTGCACGGTGCCTTGCATCACCAGATACACCGGGTGCCCACTGCGCAAAGCGGCAATGGTGAGTGCCACGGCAAAGGTTCCACTGGAGGCCTCCACCACAGGTTGGCGCGGTTTCAGTTGCCCCTTTTCCACAGCCAGGGCAAGCATTCCTTCTGCCAAAGCGTCTTTGGCGCTGCCCGTGCTGCCACCATAGTTCAAATAGGCAAGCAACTCGCCCTCAAGGCGGTGACGCGCTGCATAGCCGGCCAGCTCCACAACGGGGCACTCATACAGGGTGCTGTATATGTTTTTTACCGGTTTTGCCATGCCATTCACCTCCACAAGTCTCTCGCTGCTTTTCCACCGGCCCGTTGCCGCCTATATTTTACAGAAAAACGAAGTCGAACCGCTTGCGCGACGCGACTTCGGCCACCAAACCACTCTCCGGTTTTCTTTGCGTTGTTTGTTTTTGTGCGCTCTTGCCGGGCCACATCGGCCTACACCAACATTTGGCGCAACGTGTCCACAAGTGTATCTGTAAGCTCTCTCATGCGCACCTCTTCGGAAACCGCACGCTGTTGCGGCAAGGCCCGCGCCGTTTGCGCAAAATTCACACCCGTACTGTTTGAAAAACCGGGACGAAACAGTTGCGCCTTTTGTTTTTCCGCTTCTTGCTGTGGCCACACCCGGTGGAATTGTGCACTGCCCACAGCGGGTTTTTCCTTTGACCACGCCGGCTCGCCACGAGATACAACCCGGGGCATAAGCTCCCGGTCTTGCACCGCAGAAACCGGTTGCAGCGTCATGCTCTCGCGCTTGGCAACGGCAGGCGACGGCGTGGGAAACCGCTCCACTTGCACATCTAAGGTATGCAGGTTTTGTTCGGTGTGATTCAGCGAGACCAAAAGTTCTGCCAAGGCTGTTTGGACACTCTCCAGAACATGCGTCACTTCGCCCTCCACCACCGTGATGTCTTCGCGGATGTTGCTGATGTTGTTTGCAAGGCCACCGGCACTGCTGAGCATCTGCCTGTGCACACGTTCCCGCTCTGCATAGGCCACTTTGCGCACATACTCGGCCTCTTGTTCGGCCTCTTCCACAAGTTGCCTTGTGGTTTGCAAATCCACCGTACGCGTGCTTTGCCCTTCCTCACCGGAAACCAACAAAAGCTCCCGTTCGGCCTCGGCGGCATCCCGCTCGGCCTCGGCGGCATCCCGCTCGGCCTCAATGACCTCCCGTTCGGCCTCCAGCAACTTGATTTCTTCTAAAAGGGCATCCCGTTCCTGCTGGGTCTCTCTTTGCTCCGCCGCCACTTCCTCCACCTTGCGGCGCAGTTCGGCAATTTGTTCCTCGGCGCCCAACCACTGCCCGTGGGAGGCTTCGTCCAGTTGGCGACGCAATTCCGCCAGCTGTTTGTCTGTTTTTTGGTGTTCTTCGCGCAGCCAGTCGTTCTCGCTTTGCATATTGAAAAGCTTTTCTTTTGCCGCGGCCAGCTCATCTTCGGCCAGCATGCCCGCCTCGCGTGTAATTTGCAAGGCATTTGCCAGTTCTTCCAATTTTTTTTGCAACTCTGCATCCGTAAGAGGCGGTTTTTGCTCCTCTAGCATCTGCTGTGTTCTGCTTGCAGCAGACTCCATTTGTTTCACCTGCCTGTCCAGCTCTTGTATGCGCAAGCTTGCCATCTCTTGGCGCTGGCTGTTTTCTTCGGACATTTCCTCGAGATATTCCAGCACCTGTTCTTTATTAAAGCCAAACATTGCATTGCTGAACAAGCGCCCGTTTGTTTGCGGCGCATATTGTTCGTATTCGGTTTGCCCCTGCTGTGCCATGAAACAACAACCTTTCCGTGCACAACGTAAAAACGTGCGAAATTTGTGCACACTAACTTACTCTTCCAAATAGTATATCACAGTACCCCTCACCTGCCAAGACCCGCTTTTTATATTCACACTTCTTCGCCAATGCCCCAGCCGTTTATGGCACTGCCCTGCAAGGCACCCAACATCTTTTGCCGAAAGGCAGGGTCTTCTTCTGCCCATTTTTGCACCTTGGTTTTCATCTCTTCCCTTTTCGTTTTGCCCTCTGCGGGGCATCCACTTTTCAGCACACACATCGCCTCTTCCCGCACGGCATTTTGCACCTCGGCCTCTGTGGCCAGCACCAAAGGCCGAATCATGGTAAGCTCTTTGCGGGAAAGCCATGTCACCGGCGAAAAACACGCGATGTGCCCCTGCAAAAACAAGTTCATATAAAATGTTTCAACGGCATCGTCCAAGTGGTGCCCAAGGGCAATTTTGTTGCACCCCAGCTTCTTTGCCTGTGTGTGCAACATGCCACGCCGCAGTTTGGCGCACAGGGCGCAGGGGTTTTTCTCCTTTCTCTGTTCAAACACCACCGAACCGATGTTGCTGCGCAAAACGGTAAAGGGGATTTCCTCCTTCACAAACAGCGCCTCCAGCGCGGAATAATCGCTTTCTTTTTGCGAGAAGCACGGGTCTATCGTAAGCGCATGCACTTCAAAAGCACAGTCGTAGTAGCGGCGCAAATGCCCAAGCACAAGCGCCAGCGCCACGCTGTCTTTCCCGCCGGACACCGCCACGCAAACGCGGTCTTTCGGCTGTATCATTTTATAGGTTTGCATTGCTTTTCTCGCTTTCCCCTCCAAACGCTGCATCGCCTTGAACACACCCACACCCCTTTCCATGTATTTCGTCTGCCCTTATCATAGCATCAAAACCGCTTTGTGAACAAGCTTCTTTTCACGCTTTAAGAATTTCGAAATTGACGGGAGAGAAAACGGGAGATTTTATGCGTATTTGAAAGTATTTGGGACATTTTCTGTTATCCCTTTATTTTTTTTGAAAAAAAGATTGACAGACGCCCCGGCTCTGGGTATACTAAGTAACGCACCCTTCGTTTCGGTTTGTGGGTGCAACAAAACATTTTGAAACACTTTTCATCTCAAACCATGTGAGAGTTTCAATATTTTAGGGAGGATACACCATGAGCACTACACTTGCCAAACCCGCTGCGGTAGAGCGCAAATGGCACCTGCTGGATGCCAGCGGCAAGCCACTTGGGCGTGTGGCAGCACAAGCGGCCATTCTGCTTCGCGGAAAAAACAAGGTCACTTTCACACCCAACGTCGATTGTGGCGACCATGTGGTCATCATCAACTGCGATAAGGCTGTTTTAACCGGAAACAAGTTGGAGCAAAAGTACTATCGCCATCACTCGGGCTGGGTGGGCGGCCTCAAAGAAACCCAGTATCGCAAACTGATGCAAGAACGCCCCGAATTTGCCATGTCTTTGGCCGTGAAGGGTATGTTGCCCAAAAACACCCTGGGTGCAAACGCTCTGCGCCGTTTGCGCGCTTACAAGGGTTCCGAACACAACAACGCCGCACAAAAGCCCCAGGCTTTTGAGTTTTAAAAGGAGGCACGGACTATGTACGAAACCAAACCTTATTTTTACGGTACCGGCCGCCGCAAAAGCTCTGTTGCCCGCGTGCGCATGTATACCGGCAGTGGAAAAATCACTGTGAACGACCGTGACATCGATGATTACTTCGGCCTTGAAACACTGAAATTGATTGTGCGCCAGCCCTTGGTTCTCACCGAAAATCTTGACAAATTTGACATCGTCATCCGTGTAAATGGCGGCGGTGTTTCAGGCCAGGCCGGTGCCATTCGCCACGGCGTTGCCCGCGCTTTGCTGCAGTATGAAGAATCTTTGCGCCCCGCCTTGAAAAAAGCCGGGTTCCTAACGCGCGACCCGAGAATGAAAGAGCGTAAAAAGTACGGCCTCAAGGCTGCACGCCGTGCGCCGCAGTTCTCGAAACGTTAATTATTGTTTTCTTTTGTTATTCCCTGTTTACCGTCTTTCACGGAAGAGTAAAAGACGAGCCATTTTGGCTCGTCTTTTTCATTCTTTTACACAGCTTATTGCAAGATAAGGTTTAGGAGGTTTTGTGGATAAACAAGCATCCAGCTCGAACAAACTCGGAACTTGGCCCATTGGAAAGCTTTTGCCCAGCATCGCCTTGCCCATCGTTATCAGTATGTTGGTGCAAGCGCTTTATAATGTTGTAGACAGCATTTTTGTGGCACAGGTGGGCGAGGCGGCTTTAACCGCCGTGAGCCTTGTGTTTCCCATTCAAAATTTGATGATTGCCGTGGCCATTGGCACGGCCGTGGGCATGAACAGCTTGCTTTCGCGCCGCTTGGGCGAGGGCGAAAAAGGCGCCGCCAACACCGCCGCCATGAACGGCGTTTTTCTGGCCGTGCTTGGTTGGCTTGCCACCGCACTGCTCGGCTTTTTGTTTTCTGATGCTTTCTTTGCCGGCTATGCCGACACAGACGCCACCATTGCCAGCATGGGCGCCTCTTATATGCGCATTGTCACCGTGGGTTCTGCCGGGCTTTACATCGCCGTCACGTTTGAGCGGCTGTTGCAATCCACGGGCCTCACCATCTACTCCATGGTTTCGCAGATGACCGGCGCCGTTGTCAACATTATTTTAGACCCCATTTTGATTTTTGGTTTGTTTGGCTTGCCTGCCATGGGTGTTGCCGGCGCCGCATGGGCCACCGTTATCGGCCAATTGTTCAGCTTGTTCATTTCCGTTGCCTATAACGCTGCCAAGAACAAGGAACTCCGCCTTCGTTTTCGCAAATTTCGCCCGAACTTTCTTTGCATCCGGCAAATTTATGCAGTGGGCTTGCCCGCCATCTTAATGCAGTCCATCGGCAGTGTGATGGTGTTTTTCCTCAACGAGATTCTCATCAGCTTTGGCACGGTTCCCGTATCCGTTTTTGGCATCTATTTCAAACTGCAGGGTTTTGTTATTTTACCGGTTTTGGGTTTCAACAACGGCGCCATCTCCATTTTAGCCTACAACTACGGTGCCAAAAATCCAAAACGCATTTCACAAACCTTGCGCCTCACGCTTTTCATCACTTTTTTCATCATGTTGGCCGGCATGGTGCTGCTTTGGGCAATTCCCGAGCAACTTCTCCTTCTGTTTGATGCGCAAGCCGATATGCTTGCCATCGGTGTGCCTGCCTTGCGCACTGCCAGCCTCGGCTTTCCACTGGTTGCGGTTTCCATTGCGCTCACCTATGTTTTCCAAGCCGTGAACCAAGCTTTTTACAGCCTGATTATGTCGGTGGTGCGGCAACTTGTTTTCTTAATCCCACTCGCCTTTATCCTCTCGCAAGTGGGTGGCTTAAACGCACTTTGGTTTGCCTTTCCCATTGCGGAAGTTGCCGCTATGACCTTGGCCGTTTTCTATTATCGCCGCATCTACAAAAACATCCTGAAACCGCTTCAAGAGGAGAGCGCGGAAAATTCGGGCTAAACCGAGAATGCTGAGACCACGCCCTCTGAAACACCCCATTGAAAAAGAGGCACGCAGAAAATGAACCCCTCCCTTTCTGGCGAAAACAAATTCGGAACCATGCCCATCGGCAAATTGTTGTTTAACACCTCTTTGCCACTGGTGCTTAGCATGCTTGTGCAAGCGTTGTACAACCTTGTAGACAGCATCTTTGTGGCCCGGCTGGGCGAAGCGGCTTTATCGGCCGTTTCGCTTGTTACCCCCATTCAGTTTCTGATGATTGCGGTGTCCTCGGGCACGGCGGTTGGCATCAGCAGCCTGTTTTCGCGCCGACTTGGAGAAAAAAAACACACAACCGCCCATGTTGTGGCCTTAAACGGCCATGCGCTGTGTGTGCTTAGCTGGGTATGTTTTGCCCTGTTTGGGGGGTTTTTCTCCGATGCTTTTTTTGCCGGCTACAGCGAAACTGATGCCGCCATGGCCGCCATGGGTGTAAGCTATATGAGCATTGTAAGCATCGGTTCTCTCGGTGTTTTCCTTGGCATCACCTTCGAACGGCTTCTGCAGGCAAGCGGCCTTGCCGTTTTCTCCATGTACTCGCAAATGCTTGGGGCCGTTATCAACATCATCTTGGATCCCATTCTCATTTTCGGCCTGTTCGGCCTGCCCGCCATGGGGGTTGCCGGCGCCGCCGTGGCCACTGTTATCGGGCAATTCGGCGGCATGCTTTTGGGCTTTTATTTTAACCTTTGCAAAAATAAGCAAATCCGATATCGGCTTGCCTATTTCCGCTTGCGGCTTCCCATCATTCGGCAAATCTATTCCGTGGGCATTGCCTCCATTTTAACACAATCCATCAACAGCGCCATGCTGTTTTTCTTGAACGGAATTCTGATCTCTTTTGGAACAACCGCCGTTTCTGTTTTTGGTATTTGCTATCGCCTGCAAAGCTTCGTTACGCTTCCCCTTTATGGCATCACCAATGCCGCGCTTGCCATTTTCGCTTACAATTACGGCGCACGAAAACCGGATCGCCTTTTAAAAACCTTACGCCTCACCTTAATCACCACTGCACTGATTATGTTCGCCGGCACACTGCTGCTTTGGATTATGCCACAGCAACTGCTTGTTTTGTTCAACGCACAAAGCGATATGCTGGCCGCCGGTGTGCCCGCTTTGCGCATCACAAGTTTGGCCTTCCCCTTGGTTGCCGTCACCATCACATTCACCGCTTTTTTTCACGCCTTGGGTCAAGCGACCTACAGCATCGTGATGACCGTTGTTCGGCAATTGGTTTTCATGCTCCCCTTGGCCTATCTTTTTGCCTCACTCGGGGGGTTGTTTGCCTTTTGGTTCTCTCTTCCCATCGCAGAGGTTGCCTCGGCACTCGTGGCCGCCGCTTTTTTCCGCCTCGTGTATAAAAAACAACTCTCACCGCTTATACACCAAAACGAAACCCCGTATTAATCGTCGTGTCTTGGTTTGTTTTTCACAAGGAATAAGGCGGTTACCAGCGATTCCACCACCTCGGCCGTCAACACGCGAACATCCACATCGGCTGTGGCCAAATGGTTGCTTGCCACATAGCGCACCGGCGCTCGGTTCAGTGTAAGCGCCAGCGTGTCGTCCTTGCATTTTTCGCAGGTGCACCCAACCAATTTTTCACGATATAAATCATAGTATTGATTCGCAAGCAACTCGGATATATTCACGGGATAAGGTGCTTCTTCCCCATCAAAGGCAGCCTTGGCTTGCTCCTCGGCCCGCTTGATTGCCTCGGCCTGTGCCTGCT
>CAYJNQ010000003.1:0-76912 GCA_964371725.1 uncultured Oscillospiraceae bacterium | reverse complement strand
CTTCGGCCTGCGCGGCGGCTTCCGCCTGCCTGATTGCCTCGGCCTGCGCCTTGGCCTGCTCTTCGGCCTGCGCGGCGGCTTCCGCCTGCCTGATTGCCTCGGCCTGCGCCTTGGCTTGCTCTTCGGCCTGCGCGGCGGCTTCTGCTTCCGTTCCAACCTCAGCCCGATTCGCCTCCTGGCCCACACGCGCCGAGGGCATGATTTTCTGGAACATTTTTTCCTTGTCTAGTTCTCCCTTGTTCGGCATCTGTCCACCTCCCGCTGAATCACCTCGTCTGCCACGGCCAAATAATCCTTCACCGCTATGTTTCTCGGCGCATGGCGAATAATATCCTTTTGAAGCGCCTGTGCCTCGGTGAGGCAGACACTGTTGCGAATGCAGGTGTGAAACAAGGGGATACCCAGCTCGCTGGAAATCATCTGCGCCGTGCCGTGCACCTCGGTTGCCAGAACGGTGCGTGGCGCAAAACGTGTTAAAAGCATTCCCTCATAGCGCAATTTGGGGTTGCAATATTGCTGCACATAGCCCACTGTTTCATACAGTTGTGTAATGCCTTGTAGGCTAAACACATCGCTGAGCATCGGCACAATTACACTATCGGAAGCCGTAAAGGCATTGATGGTCAGCACGCTCAAGGCCGGTGGTGTATCAATCAGAATAAAATCATAGCTGTCTTTCACCGGCTCCAAAGCGCGGCCAAGCAGATATTCGCGCCCCTCACCCGTAAACTCCAGCTCCACACCGGATAACAAAATATTGCCCGGAATCACATCGGCAATTTCCGTAAACTGCAAGGCATCGCGCACCGATACCTCTCCCGTTAAAACTTCGTAGCAACTTGGCACATCCTCGCCCTCGGCTCCAAGGCTAAAGGTAAGATTGCCCTGTGGGTCCATATCGATGGCCAAAACACTTTTACCGCGCTTTTTCAGCGCCGCCGCAAGCGCCCCGACCGTTGTGGTTTTCCCCACACCGCCCTTTTGGTTGGAGACGGAAATGATGCTCATGGTTTCTTTTCCCTTTCGCACAAAACGCTCTTATTTTCATCCTTACTATCATAAAATGTTCTCGCTCAAAATACAAGGTTTGTATTGGCAAAAACCCGCCAAAATCTGCTTCTTCCGGCTTTTGAAGCCAGTATTCCCCTTTTTGTAACCTTTTTGTAACTTTTTTCGCTTTAGTTTTCTAAGTTATTTACGAATACTTTAATACAGAGGGATAGAAAGGTCTACCGCTTTGGCGGTGTGTTTTCTAAACATCCCACGTTTCCGGGAGGTAAGAACTATGAAAATTCAACCAAACGTCGGTTTTCAAACGTATAAAACCTATGCGGCAGAGCTTAAAAACGCCGATTTTTCCGCTGCAAAGGAAAAAGATGGGCACAGCGTTTCCACACAAAACACCGATACCGTTGCGTTCAGTGGTTCGGCCGCTGCACAAGCGGAAATCGGCCGTGTTGCTGTGCGCGTTGCCGGAGAGGTGGAAGAGCTTGGCAGCGAGGCGCGCCTGGCCAAACTCTCTGAATCCATTGCACAAGGGCGTTATTTTGTGAGCAGTGACGACTTGGCCTCTTCCATTTTAGGCAAAGCATAACGAAACTTAAGGAAAACGGAGGAGGCCTTATGCCTATGTCTTCTGTGGAGAGGGAATATTTCACCTTCATGGGTGAGTACTCTGCCTTCTTAGAAAAGATGCTCGACGACGAACGAGGCAAGTTTTTGGCCTTACAAAGCAAAGAGCTGGCCAGAATAGAACAAAGCATTGTCGTTTCACAGGCGAACGCAAAAAAGCTTGAAAACTACGAGGCGAAACGCTTCGATTTGCAAACCAAAGCGGGCTATGCCGATTTGAGCTTTCGCCAAATTCTAGATAAGCAAGACAACACAGATTTGCGCACTCTACGCACTTTATACGACAGTTTTGAGCGCAATGTGCAGGAAATTCGCTTTTTTAACAACAAATCCATGGTGGTGGCCAAAGACAACTTGCAACAGTTGAATCCCACCGCAACACTACCCGGCACCGCCAAAGACGGAGCCCATGGCAGCGATTCCTACACACGTTTAACACAGGGCGAAGACAATTCCAGCGGGCTTTTACAAAGCAAAGCTTAACACAACAGAGGGGTACACACAATGAGACCTACTTTTATGGGTTTTGAAACCGCCACGCGCGGCATGATGACACAACAAAAATCTTTGGACATTGTATCGAACAACCTGAGCAATGTTGGCACCACCGGCTACACGCGCCAGCGGGCCGACCATGTTTCACTGAACATTGATATGCGCTACAGCAAATTTGCGCAAAACTCTGTTCCGCTTGCCGGGCAGGGTGTTGCCACCTACGGCATTTCTCAAATTCGCGACCCCTTCCTCGACAAACGCTTTCGCGAGGAGTATGCCGATGTGGGTTATCACGACGTTATGTCCAATATTTTAACCGATGTCAGCAGTGCCATCGACGAAATTTCGCCGGCATTGATGTCCTCGGCTATGCTGGAGTTTGAAACGTCTTGGAATGAGCTTTTGCAAAAACCGGGCGAAACCACAAACGCCGCCAACATTTTGGCAAACGCCGAGCAAATTGTTTCCATCTTCCACCAAATGTCTCAAAAACTGGACAATGTGTGGGTGCAACATAGCGACAGCGTGCAACAGGAAGTGAATGATGTCAATGCCATTTTGCAGGGCATTGCCACTTTAAACGACGAAATTTCCAAGGAAATTTTCAACAGCATCGATGTGGGCAACATGAACTATCAACCGTTGGAACTGCTCGACCAACGCAACGTGTTGCTTGACCAGCTTTCTTACTACGGCGATATCTTCTATCAAGAAGAAGACAACGGCATGGTAACCGTTACGCTTGGCGGCCATGAAGTGGTGAGCGGTGTAGAATATGAATCGCTGGCTTACGATACTGTGGAGATAGATGAAGGCTATCCCACCGTGCGCATTTACTGGAACGATTCCGGTATAGACGCCAATTTTTCCACAGGTTCTTTGCGCGGTTACGTCGACGCGTTAAATGGCCGCGGCGTGCACACCATCAACGAAGACAACTCAAACTATTCTCAGGGCATTTTATACTATAAAGAAAAAATCGACAATTTCGCCATCACCTTTGCCGAAGCTTTCAACAATGTCATCGCCATCGAAAACACAGACCCTGCACAATACAAAACCCTGTTCACCTTTGAAAACGACAACAACCCGAATGCGGCTTCCATTCGTATCAACGCCGAGTGGTCGGCCAATTCATCCTATATTTTAGAGGATGTGCAAGACAAGCTCGAAAACGGTGGCGACGACAACAGCTTTGCCGCAAAAGTGTATCGGCTTTTCCAAGAAGACATGGATTTTGGCGAATTCACCGGCAACATGCAGGAATACATCCAATTCTATTCTGCCACAAAGCTGGGCAACGACCTTTCCTATAACAACACACGCCTGGAAGCAGTGCTCACCGTTTCCAACGATTTGCTCGACCAAGTGCAGTCCATCTCGGGTGTTTCCATGGACGAAGAAGGCGTAGATATGATGATGTATCAAAAAGCCTACGACGCTGTGGCCCGTGTGTTCACCACGCTGGACGAAATGCTCGACAAGCTCATCAACGGCACCGGTGTTGTGGGCCGCTAGTGCTTTTCCCAATAGAAATCATTTTTCACGGAGGACACGTCTATGCGCATCACGCATCAGTCTATGACCCGCAACTATCTCAGCCGGATGAACCGCAATTTGAACCAGCTGAACACGTCCAACGACAAACTCAGCAGCGGGCGGGCCTTTAACAAAAGCTTTGAAGATGTAACCAATGCCACAAAGGCGCTTCGCACGCGCGTTTTGTTGGATGACAATGTGCGCTACCAAACCACGGTGAAAGAGGCGCAAGGGCGTGCCGATTCTGCAGAGGATGGCCTGCGCACCACTGTAACCCTTGTGAACCGTGCACAGGAGCTTGTCATTCAAAGCCTGAACGGCACCATTTCAGAGGAGGACCGCAGCAAAATTGCAGCCGAAGTGGAAAGCTTGCAAGGCGAGGTTTTCCAAATCATGAACAGCTCTTACAGCGACAGTTTCCTTTTTGCCGCTTCCGGCGGGGCCGAGCCGCACACCGCACCATTTTCCATTGTGGGCGACCAGCTGCAGTACAACGGCACACCCGTGGACAGCATGGTGGCCGGAGTCGATGGAAACCCCACCTATTTGGATGTTCCCATTCCTTACAACACGCCAAACTATGTGGACATTGGCTTTGGCTATCAGGATGATGGCAGCGGCCAAGTGGACGAGAACACCGCTTTTTTGGATACGTTCTCGGGCGTGGAAAGCTTTGGTTTTGGCAAAGATGCAAACGGGATGCCACTGAATGTTTGGAGCCTGTTTGGAGACATTGCAAACAATTTGCGATCAAGCGACATGGACGGGCTGGATGCAAACTTGACGGCTCTGCCCACCACCATGGACAACTTGCTGGTTGCCATCACCGAAATTGGGGCGCGCTCCTCTTTGCTCGACAATACGGCGCTCCGTTTGGAAAACGAGTATATCAATCTCTCGGAAAACCAAAATGACCTTGAATTCATTGACGTGGCCGAGGAGATGATGTTTAACAAGACCTATGAAAGAAGTTGGATGATCACCTTGCAGCTTGGCAGCAAAATTTTGCCGGAGACCCTATTCAATTTCTTGCGCTAGTTTCACGAACGAAAACGGCTTTCTGTTTTTAAAGATGTGTGATTGAATCATGCGGATGATAGACAAGGGGTGAGCTTAAATAATGAAACCGTTGTTACAAATTACCAGTGTTCCCGCACAGTACGAGTATCAAATTGAGCGGGCCCGGTTGGAAATCAGCCAACCAAAACCTCAGGTGGAGCGTGTTACACAGCGCGCGTCCTTAAATATGCGCCAAGAGAGCGGACGCCTTGAAATGGATTCTGTGCGCAGGCGAAGCGACATGGGGTTCAAGGGTGTGGTGGAAGGCGCCGAGCACGAGGCCGATTTGGGTTTTGAGGCCGCAAAAGAGGCCACGGCCAGCTATGCCGAAATTGGCAACCAATTGGCCAAAATCTCTCAGAATACGAACATCCCCGACACGCTCTGGGGGCAAAGCAGTTTGCACAACAAAGGGGAACTTGTGCTCATGCCTTTGTCTCCTGTAGAAATTCAATACATGCCGGCCAAGGTGCACACAAGCTACAACCCCGGCAGCATTCGAGCCGATTGGAACATCAATAAGGCTCAATTGGATTTTGTGCCGGGTTCTTTTTCATTGGTCTTTTCTCAATATGCCTCTCTCGACATTGAGTATATCGGTGGGTTCCATTATGTGCCACCCAGTGCCTCGCCCGATTTTGAAAGCCAAGCCTAGCACACAAGCCCCTTGGATTAGAGGAAAACAAACGGCTATGCGGCAAAGCCGCATAGCCGTTTTCATCTTTTGGCCACAACCCCCTGCCACCACGGCACAAAACAAAGGAGACTGCACGCCTATGAAACTGAGCACACGAGATTTCGGCCTGATTGATTTGGACGAAAGCGAACTTTTGTTTTTTCCCGAACCCATTTTTGGCTATGAGGGTCTTCGCTATTTTGCCTTACTGAGCTACGAGGGCACCGAGGCCGGTATTTCATTTTTACAATCGGCCGAGCGGCCCGATGTGTGCTTTGTTGTGTTGGACCCACAAACGCTGAGTTTGCCTTACGCCCCCACCATTTCAAAGGAAACCGCCGCCTTGCTGGGCAATGTGGGGCCCATTGCTTTGCGCCTAATTGCCATTGTTCCGGATGATTTTCGCAAAACCACTGTCAACATGAAAAGCCCACTCGTCATCAACACGGAAAACCGACTGGCCACACAAGTGATTTTGGACGAGGACTTTCCCTTGCGTATGCATCTGTTTGAAGAGCAGGAGGACAGCTCATGCTGATTTTAACAAGAAAACTCGGCCAAGGGTTCACCGTTGGCGACGAGGTGGAAATCACCATCACCGAAATATCAGGAGACAAGGTGCGCGTGGGCATCAATGCGCCAAAGCACATCAAAATTTTGCGCAACGAGCTCAGTGAAACTTTGCAGGCCAATCAACAGGCCGCAAGCTCTGCCAGCAGCCTTGCCCTACAGGCTTTGGCCTTGGGCCTGCAAGCGGAATCCACCTCGCGCGAGGCAACTTCGCCAAAAAAAGAACCCTAGACAGGCTTTCTATTCTTGCCATTCTGCCTCTGCCTGTTTTTCCAGTTTTGCCGTGTAGGCACTTAGCGATATATAATTTTCTTGCGTCATGCTTTCCACCTCGCACAGCACAAGTTTTTCCCCCTCGTGGAAATCCAGTTTTTTATGCACGGTGAGCTGCAGGGCGTTCAGGGTTAAAAAGTCGGCCTGTGCATACAGGTACAGCTCTTGCCCCTCTGCAATATCACCCTTGCACAACAGCTTCACAAGCCCCATGGATAAATATAGAACCTGCACCGCCTGCTGCTCCACTTTTTTCTTGTTCGAGTTTGCAATCATAGCCGGCAACTTTGTATTGGTTTGAAACAGGGTTCGAGCCGTCGCCAATTTCCCTTCTTCCAAATCGGTTAACTGTAGCATAGAGGAGGTAGAAAGGTAGGTGTCGCCCTCAAATGTGGCCAGCACTCGCTCTCCCAAAACCCACTGAACTGTGGCGGGATGCCCAAGGGGCACAAGCGGCACAAAATCACCGTAGAAATTAAGCGCATTTCCCCTTGGCGCAATTTGCGCATGCCCCAGCTCTTCAATTTCGTTGTACTCTGTTTTCAGCAAGGCCGGAAACGGATAATATTCCCTCATTTGCTTCTCCTATTTTACGCTTATGTATTTTTGGAAAGGGGTTTGCCACATGGACGTTGTCGCACAAATATATGATTTGCTTCAAAAGAAAAAAGATAAATTTTCAGCCTATGAGCTGGCCACACAGGAAATGTTGCACTGCAAAGCGGATGACCTAGGTGATTATATCATAAAACGCGGGCAGCTCGCAAATGAAATAGACGAAATTTGTGCTGAAATCGAAGCGCTTTGCATCAAGGAAGAAAAAGGGGCTCTGTATGCAAAAATCACCTATGCGCATGCGCGCTATGAAGAGGTTCCCGAAACACTGCGCCCTCT
This sequence comes from uncultured Oscillospiraceae bacterium, assembly GCA_964371725.1. Taxonomy (GTDB): domain Bacteria; phylum Bacillota; class Clostridia; order Oscillospirales; family Ruminococcaceae; genus JAAYCI01. Next base: position 69,774 of record CAYJNQ010000003.1, on the reverse strand, counting down.
TTTTGAACTAAGCCAACAGATGCGCAGTGTCATGGCACGCATTCAGAAACTGGAACCTTCGGTTGTCGTGCGCTTAGAAAGCCTTAAGCAAGAAGCTTTTCAGAAGATAAAAGAAAACCACAACCTGCCCAAAATCAAGAAATACCTTTCCAGTCTTGGCAACCAACCTTCATCCGGCCATTTCACAAGCACAAAAGTTTGATTTTCTCTTTAAAACACTAATGCTTTTCATTTTCGTGCCGAATATATTATATGAACACAATGTATAACCATTGTATAAACTTATATTTTATGCCTGTAAGGAGGGCTTTTCCATGGCCATCAATTCACTCAGTTACTCCAGCAACGGTTACGCCGGCCTTGTGTCCGGCATTGATACGGAATCGGTTGTAAAGGAGATGTTGTCCGGCACGCAAGCCAAAATTGACAGCGCCGAACAAAGTAAGCAAACGCTTCTTTATAAGCAAACCATGTATCGCGATGTGGCTACCCAGCTCAAAACACTGCAAACAAGTTATATGAGTTTCAGCTCCTCTACGAACTTATTGTCGAGCTCATTTTTCAACCAAATGAGCACCACATTGCGCACACCCATTGCCGGGCAAAACCCCGCCTTTTCGGTAAGCGCCACCAGCTCCTCTTCCCCGGGCACTTACAAACTCACCTCCATTTCACAGCTGGCCACGGCTTACTCCATCAAAACAAAAGGTGTGACCAGCGGCGCCGTTAGCGGTGCTTTCAATGCCGAGGTGGCCAACAACCTCCTCTACGAATCCAAAGGCGGCGATGTGCCTAGGGATGCCAGCTTGGTTATTCAGGTAGGCGATCAAAGTGTCACTTTGGAGAACGCGCCACAGCTTCTTGGCGGCAAAAGCAGCGAGGAAATTGTCGACATCATCAACGCCGAATTTGAAGCGGCCGGTGTGGCCGGTGAGGCCGCTTTTGTCAACAACAAATTAACCATCTATGCCGATGACCCCGATGCCTTCATTCGTGTGCACGGCAACCTCAACGCAGATGCACAAGACGCCGATTTATCCATGCAGATGTTTGGCGACGGCCTCTTGGACCTCAGCGGGCAAGGCACCTTCAGCGCCTCCATCGATTCCGACCTCTACCTGCCCAGTTTCACCGTGGAGCTCGACGGACGCGAGCAGGAAATCTATCTCAGCTACGAAAGCCTCGAAGCGCTTGCCACCGTGGACGCAGAGGGCAATGCCAAAGTGAGCGACGGCGGCACGGCCTTGCTGGCTGATTTAACAACCTCTCTCAGCCGTGCTTTTGGCACCGGTGTGGAGGTGTCGGCAAGCGGCGGCGTCATCACGTTTGACACAGGCAGCTCTTCCTCCACTTTGGTTTTAACCGGCAGCAACACCTCGATGGAGTTGTTCGGCCTCACCAGTGGTATCTCCAACAAGCTGAACGCCTCCCTCGCATTGGACGATTTGAACTTTGCCACCTCCCTGCAGGGAAGCCGTCATTCTTTCTCTATCAACGGGGTGGACTTCGCCTATGACTCCACCACTTCCCTTTCCACCATCATCAACGACATCAACAACAGCAAGGCCGGCGTAAAGGTCATCTACCAAGAGGCCGAGGATAAATTCATCATTCAGCGCGCCGAAACCGGCCATACAGACGACAGCTTCAACCCCATTGAGATGTCCCAATCTGAGGGCAACTTGCTCAGCGCCCTGTTCGGTGTGGAAGGCGGCAGTGATTATAGCTCGCATGGCATTGGCAAAGTAATGACGAGCGCCAGTGCTGTTGCGGCCAGTGAGTATCAGTATGGCGGCACCTATAAATTCAATGTAAACGGCAGCGACTACACCTTCACGGTTCCGCAAAAATCCGGCATTGATGAGCGTTACACAGCCGAAGAGTTTACAGAGTTGCTCAATGAATCTTTCCGCAGCAGCTTTGGCACAATGGCCGACGGCAAGCAAAGCATTGAATTTGCCTACGATGGCGACCAGTTCACCATCACAGCCAACAAGGATTCCCTCGTTGTCAAAATGCCTACGGGCACGCAGGACAGCAATGTGAAAACCTTGGGCTTTGCAAGTGATGCCTCCACCCAAATCACAGATGGCGCCACCACTTTAAGCGATGCCGGCATCCAGTTTGGCACCGGCGGTTCCATCACGGTTCAACACGGCGACGGCACCTCTCCCATTGTGCTTACCGCCGATGAATTAAACGGCCTCACCTTAGACCAGGTGGCCGAAAAACTGCAAACGGCCATTCGCACCGCAGACCCAAGCTCTACGGCCACGGTGGAATTTGACAAAAATACGGCCGGCTTCCGCATTTTGGGCATCGACATTCCCATGGACATCCTCATCGACGGCGGCGCGGGTGGTGAAAACACAGAAAATCTATTTGGCAGCAATGAGGTGAAACTGCACCAGGCCGCCAATGCCGATGCTACTGAAATAACCCACGGCACGAATGCCGAGGTTTGGATTGACGGCGTGATGCTGGAGCGTTCGAGCAACACCTTTGAGTACAACAACATGACCTTCACCGTGAATTCCCTTTACAATGCGGGCGAGGGCGCAGCCGGTGCGGCCACCGAGGTTGTGGTGGAGCGCGACACCGAGGTGATTGCCGAAACTTTGCAGGAATTTTTAACCGTTTATAACGAAACCATCACCATGCTCAACGAGATGTACACGGCAGATGCCACCTATAAGGATTATCCGCCGCTTACCACCGATCAGAAGGCCGGTATGTCGGATACCGAGATAGAAAACTGGGAGGAAAAATCCAAAGAGGGTCTGCTTCGTATGGATGACAACCTCTTCAGCATTTTGGAAAGTATGCGTTCCTCCATGTACACGCGCCCCCTCGGCAGTTCCATCGCCATTTACGATTTGGGCATCGACACCAGTTTCTACAGCGAGGACGGGCATTTCAACCTCAGCAGCGAATCCGATTTGATTGCAGCTCTTGAGCAAGACCCCGAGGCTGTGATGAACCTGTTTGCCGGCCCCGGCGGCATCATGGAACAGCTGAATACCTCCATCAACGAAGCCGTCGGCTCAACCGGCTACCTCACGCGGGAGGCCGGTGTCAATTCTCTCGACGTCAATTCCAACATCTACAAGCAAATTGAGGATATCGACGAACAACTCCTCACTTTGGAAGACCGCTACTGGAGTGAGTACGACCGCTACTGGACACAGTTCAACTCTATGGAGCTATACATTCAAGAGATGAACGAGCAAATGTCTTGGCTGCAAAACTCTCTATCCGGCAGCACCACAAGCTAAACCGTTACCATTTTGTTCTTCATTTGTTTTGTAGAAAAGAGGTTTTTAGAGTATGAACCCATATGAAAAATACCAGCAGCAAATGGTCACCACCATGACGCAGGGAGAAATGCTTCTCAAATTGTATGACGAAACGCTTCGTCAAATCGATTTGGCCAAGGTGCATATCCAAAGCGGCAATCTTAGCGAAATGGATAAAAACATCGCCAAGGCACAAAGGATTCTCCGCCATCTGCGGGACAACTTGGATTTCCGCTATTCTGTTTCGCGCAACCTCTCGCAGCTTTACGATTTTTTCAACCGAGAGCTCATGTTTGCCAACATCCGCAAAGACTGCAAACCCCTAGATGACATTCGGCCTTTGATTTTGGATTTGCGCAACACCTATGAGCAGTGTGACAAGCTGGAACGCAGTGCACGGAACCAGGCTGTGGGTGCAAATTTTGTATGATTTTGTGAAATTTATAAATAATTTTGCGAATTTTACAAATAAATTGAAAAATTTCACAAATGCTTTCACGTAATGCAATCCATTGTTCACTTTTGATGCGACTGTGAGCAAAAATGCTTCGAAATATGCTCGATGTAGCTTTTCAAAACTTGAAAAGCTACATTTTTTTTGAATTCTTTTCCCTTTTGTTTGATAAAGAGGGAAAAGAATCACCTACTTTCATAGTTTTATGCCCCGTAAGAGCCTTATGTATGGACATATATCATGTCTATTGTATGCTTTCTCTATTTGCATGTCTTCATGCCGCTTTTTCATTGAAACATTTTGCAAAATTCTGCCGGTTGTGCAATCCACACACACACGCCAAAGGTCGCATTCGATATTTTCGCTCTTTTCCATATTGTGTTTTTAAAAAGATAGTGCTATGATTATCCTAAGATTCAGTATAGATAGCTTTGCCTATCGTCTATACGTTTTGTGCAAATTTTGTTTTTGCCGTTTTTTCGAAGAAACTCACCATCCTTCCTGCCGACATTCTCAACGGAGGTTTTAAAATGTTGTTTGATACAATTGCCACCAATACGGCCGAAGCCAGTTTGGATGCACTTTGGACAAAAACCCAGGTTATTGCCAACAACATGGCCAATGTGGATACCCCCGGTTTTAAGGCCAGCACGGTTGGTTTCGAGCAAGTTCTCAGCGAAAAAAGCGCTTCGTCGCAAGCGGCACTCACCGGCGATGTTCATCAGGCGCAAGCTTTGGACCTAAACCAAATGCAAGCCGGAAACTCTGCCAATGGGGACCCGCAGGCTGTAAATGCCAACAATGCGAATTTTGGCAACCAAACCCTTTCGGATGATTCCGGTGCGCTCTACCGCACCACCATCAACCAACACGAGGACCGCAGTGTGCGCATCGACGGAAACAATGTCGATTTGGAAAAAGAACAAACAGAGCTTTGGAAGGCCTATGCACAATACAGTTACCTTTTAGATAGGGTGTCGGGCCATTACAACTCCATTAACTCTGCCATCACAAACTCTCGTGTATAGCAATAAAAAAACTGATTTTGTTTTTTGAGGCACAAACTGCCATCGAGAAGGAGATGTCATATGTCTTTTTTAAACACTTTGGATATCACGGCTTCTGCCTTGACCGCAGAACGCCTTCGCATGGATGTGATTTCCCAAAACATTGCCAACATCGATACAACACGCACCGAAAACGGCGAGCCCTACCGCCGCCAGCTTGTTGTATTTGAAGAGCAACCGCTCAGCTTTGAATCCTCTCTTGAAAAGGCAGCGGAACGCCTGATGCAGCCCGGTTCGAGCTCTTCCCAGGTGGGTGGCGGCGTAGAGGTGCAGGAAATCATCCAGGACGACAGCGACTTTGTTCCGGTTTATGACCCCACCCATCCCGATGCGGATGAGGCGGGCTATGTGTTGATGCCCAATGTGGATCGCGCAGAGGAAACCGTGGACTTGATGGCTGCCTCGCATAGCTACAATGCCAATATCACCACTTTAAATGTCATCAAAGCAATGGCAATGAAGGCCTCAGAAATTTTGAAATAAATTTCTTTCAGGCCTGTTTTTGTTTGTATTTATCCAAGTTTCCGGCAAACATGCCGGCGAAATGGGGGTTTATTTTATGAGTATGTTCATTGTTCCGATGAGTAGCTTGCCCAGCATCTCATCTCTTTCAAACGAGGGCATCCAAGTGGCACCCACACAGGGTAACGGCGCCTCTTTTGCGGATTTTTTCGAGAGTGCTGTGCAAGATTTGGCTGTCGCCGGCGCCGAATCTCAGGCCACTATGTACGATTTGGCTCTTGGTGGTAGCGACGATTTGCACAATGGTGCCATCGCCGCTGTTAAATCTTCCACCTCTATCAATTTTACGTCCAGCCTCATCAGTGCAGCCATCGGCTCGTACAATGAGCTGATGCGTATGCAAATCTAAATCAGTCTAATTGTTTTTTGGTGCGTGATTGGGGTAAAAAACTAGGAAACGTTGGGGAATAGACAGAAATGGCTGAACGGCTCAGAACCGTTGGAAATCAGATTCGACAAGCCTTTGCCAAAGTGATTGAGGCTTTTAAAAATATGGAGCCTGCGCGCAAACGCTTGCTCATCATTCTTGCACTTGTGGCCCTCGTTTTGGCTGTGGGTCTTGTTGTGTTTCTCAATGCACGTGCGGCACAGCCGGTGGTGCTCTATCCGGGTTTGCCGCAAGAAGAGGCGGTGCAAGGCCTTGCCGCTTTACAAGAGGGCGGCATCCCGGGCTCTTTGAACGAGGCAGGCGAGCTTGAAGTGCCCGCAAACCAAGAGAACGCCGCCATGGCACAGCTTGCCACCGTGGGCATTCCCTCCTCCACCTTAGATTACGATATTTTTGGGCAGGCCAACGGCCTTACCACAACCGATTTTGAGCAGCAACAATACCTCGTTCAGCAGATGCAAAACCGCCTGCAAGACATCATCAAAACCTATGAGGGTGTCGACAATGCCTATGTCACTTTAAATATCAGTGAGGATTCAAGCCGTGTGTGGGACGCCGCAAACAGCCCCAACACCGCCTCGGTTAAAGTGGAAATGGAAGAAGGGCGCGTGCTCACTTCAAGCCAAGTGTCCGGCATCCGCCACCTTGTGGGCCCTGCCGCCGGCATCGATCCCACCCAGGTTTCGGTAATCGACAATGATGGCAACACCTTGGCCGCCGCGGGCGAAGGCTATGATGAAGCAATGGCCGAAACGGAAGACTTTTTGGAGCGGCAGAATTTTGAAGCAGAGGTGGAGCAACGTTTGCACGACAAAACCGCCAACATTCTGTCTTTGCCCTACCCAAATGCAGACGACTACCGCATTTCGGTTACCGCAACGCTTGATTGGGATGCGATGATTACCGAGAGCATGGAGTACATCCCGCTGGAGGGCACCGAGGCCGGCGTGATGAACAGTCAAGAGGAACAGGCCCTCATGGGCACCGGCCAATATGCCGAGGGCGTTGTGGGCGAAACCGACAACACCGACATCCCCACCTATGCCGATTTGAACGGCGATGGCGAGTTGGATGCCGTGGATTATTACAGCAACCGAGAATACCTTGTAAGTTATATCAAGCAACAAATTGAAAAAGACGGCGCCACCTTGGAGGAGGCCTCCATCGGCGTGATGGTGCGCGGCACCTTGGACAATGAAACCGAGGCCAGCTTGCAAGAGCTCATTGCGACTGCCACGAGCATTCCCATAGCCAATGTGAATGTGCAAGGTATGGCAGACGGTGCCGTTGTGGATGACGAAACCACCGAAAACTTGATTTTCGGCCTGCCCGCTATAGCGGTTTACATTGCCGCCGGTGTGCTTGTCCTCATGGTAATTGTCCTCATTCTCATCCTCGTTTTGCGCCGACGTGCACAGAAGAAACGCGCCGAAGCCGAGGCCGCAGCCCTTGCCGCGGAAGAAGAGGAAGCCTTGCGCGTGCAAGAGGAGATTGAGGAGCGCAAGCGCCTTTTGAAGGATGCCGCCATGACCGAACAAAGCGAAAATGCCATTACAAACGAGGTACGCGAGTTTGCGCGTTCCAACCCAGAAATCACGGCCAATTTGCTTCGCAGCTGGCTTCGTGAAGGAGGTGAAAGCTGATGGCCGCAGGAAAAATTTCGAACAAAACGCGCGCGGCTGCCATCATTGTCACTTTGGGCGCCAGCGAGGCCGCCGAGGTGTACAAGTATTTGCGCGAGGATGAAATTGAGCAACTTTCGCTGGAAGTGGCCCGCATGGAGGCTTTGCCACCGGATGACCTCAACAACATCATCGACGATTTCTACGGGCTTTGTGTCACGCAGAAAGTCATCGCCGAGGGCGGTGTGGATTATGCCCGAGATGTTTTGGAAAAGGCTTTCGGCGCCCAGCAGGCCGCAAACCTCATGGACCGTGTCTCCAAAGGTTTGCGCACCAAGGCTTTCGATTTTGTGCGCAAGGCCGACTATAAAAACCTGCTTTCTATTTTGCAAAACGAGCATCCGCAAACCATCTCGTTGATTTTGAGCTATGCCAAGGCAGAACAGGCCAGCCAAGTGCTTGCCGAGTTGCCGCCCGATATCAGCATCGAAGTGGTGGAGCGCATTGCCAACCTAGACAGGGCCAACCCGGATTTTATCAACCTCGTAGAGAGTACACTCGAGAAGAAATTCGGCAACATTGTGTCGGTGGATTTGATGGAGCTTGGCGGCGTGCCCTATGTGGCCGAAATCATGAACACGGTCGACCGCAGCACAGAAAAACACATCTTCGACGAATTGGATGTTAAAGACCCGGAACTGGCCGAAAACATCCGCAAGCTCATGTTCGTGTTCGAGGACATCATCCACCTCGACGACATTTCCATTCAGCGTTTCTTGCGCGAAATCGATACAAAGGATTTGACGGTGGCCTTAAAATCCACCACGCCCGATGTGTCTCGCGTTATTTTCCAAAATATGTCCAAACGCTCGCAGGAAACCATTGCCACCGACATTGAGTACCTACACAATGTGCGCATGAAAGACGTAGAAGAGGCTCAGCAACGGATTGTGGATGCCATTCGTCGCCTGGAAGAGGAAGGCGAGCTTGTGATTTCTAAGGGTGGAAAGGATGAGGTCATTGCCTAGTGTGTTTCTGGCCCATACACTGCACTACACCGAGAACGTTTTGCAAATCGACGATCATCTTCCCGGCAAGGTTTTGCCCACGCATACCAACCTTTTGTATCACGAGGACGAGGAAGACCGGCACATTTGCATTGCCGACACCTATGAAGTGACGCGCAAAAAACAGCAAGAACAGATGCGCGCGCAAGCCAAGGCGCTGGCGATGGAATATGCAAACGCCGGAGAAGAGCCCGGCACCCCGGACACAAACGTGCTTGTGCAAGAGATTTTGGAAACGGCCGAAGCCGAGGCCGAGCAAATCAAAGAGCGCGCTTTTCAAATGGCCATGGCCGACAAGGAGCAGATAAAACTCTCGGCACAAAAAGAGGCTGCGGCTCTTTTGCAACAGGCCAAGGCCGAGGGGTATGCGCAAGGGCTTCAGGAAAGCCAAGATTTGCTGAAAACGCAGATAGACACACTTGAAAAAACCATTGCACACCTTGAGGGCGATTTGGCCGGTTTTGAAGTGGAGTTGGAAGAACAACTACGCTGGATGGCCTTGGAAGTGGCCTCGCGCGTTTTAAACCATAAAGTGCAAGAGGACGATTCCATTTTGGCAGACATGGTGGTGCAAACCGTGCAGGGCGTTCGCAATATGCCGTGGGTTCGCATTGAAGTGGCCCAAAACATGACCCGGCTTATCAAGAGGTTACAAGATATCTACGACGGGCATGAGCACATTGAAGTGAGTGCCATTCCCGCGCAGGAAGACACCATTCAAATCGAAACCCCCTCCGGGCGCCTGGATGCCTCTGTGAAAACACAGCTGGACAACCTCCGCGTTTATTTCCAAAAAAACAGTGAGTAGGGCTTTTCATTTTCCTAAAAATTTTGTATAATACTCTGTCGCTCTCACGTGTCAAAAAAAACATCCGGATTCATTAAATTGACACTTTTCTATTTTATACTATACGGTGGTTTTTCGATCTGTCATACACCGAGGAGGTGACCGTCACGAATCGCACCGCTTTCCGCCAAATGCTCCATGTAGATGACCTTTACACGCGCATCGGCAAAATTGACAAACTCATCGGCATGACGGTAGAAGCCACGGGCCTTGTTGGCATCATCGGAGACGTGTGCCGCATCCAGTTGCAAGACGGGCGCGAGGTGCTGGCCGAAGTGGTTGGGTTTAAAGGCAACAAAGTGCTTCTCATGCCCTATGAAGAAACCGAGGGCATCGGCTATGGTTCCACGGTTATCAACACCGGCAAGAAGCTGGAAATTCAAGTGTGTGATGAGATGATAGGCCGCACGGTTGATGCGCTTGGCCGCCCAATGGACGGAAAAGGTGCCCTGCCCGCTTTTGGAAACCCCTACCGTGTTACCGGTGAAGCCTCAAACCCCATGCAGCGACCACGCATTGAAGAGCCCATTGAAATGGGTGTGAAAGCCATCGACGGTTTTTTAACGATAGGCAAGGGACAAAGAATGGGCATTTTCGCCGGCTCCGGCGTGGGAAAATCCACCTTGATGGGGATGCTCGCACGCAATGTGAAAGCCGACGTGAACGTGATTGCTCTTGTGGGCGAACGTGGCCGCGAAGTGGTGGAATTTTTAGAACGAGACCTTGGCGAAGAGGGTGCCGCACGCAGTGTGGTGGTGGTAGCCACAAGCGACCAACCCGCCATGCTTCGCAACAAATGTGCTATGAGCGCCACGGCCGTGGCCGAATATTTTCGCGACCAAGGGAAAGATGTTCTGCTTATGATGGATTCGCTTACACGTTTTTGTATGGCGCAGCGCGACATCGGCCTTGCCATTGGCGAACCACCCGTGGCACGTGGTTATACACCCTCCATCTATTCCAGTTTGCCGCGCCTGCTCGAGCGCAGCGGCAACTTTGAAAAAGGTTCCATCACAGGTGTATACACGGTTTTGGTGGAGGGAGATGACATGAACGAGCCCATTTCCGACACCGTTCGAAGCATCATCGATGGGCACATCATGCTCTCGCGCAAGGTGGCGCATAAAAACCATTACCCCGCCATCGATGTGCTTTCCAGCATCAGCCGCCTCATGAACGACATTGCACCGCCCGAGCAAAAAAAGGCGGCCGCACGGCTTCGCAACCTCATGGCCACATTCGCGGCCAACGAAGACCTCATTGCCATCGGAGCTTACAAAATCGGCACAAACCCGGAACTGGACGATGCGATTTCGCACATGAGCGCCATCAACAACCTCTTGCAACAAAAGGTGGATGAAAAATTCACTTACGAGCAAACCCAAAATTTGATGGTTAGCGTAGCACGCTGACACAGCCTATGAAAAAATTTGTCTTTTCGCTTGAGAGAATGCTCTCGTACAAACATAGCTTATATGAAAAAGAAAGCAATGAGCTTGCACGCCTGCGCCGCGAGCGTTTGGACACAGAACACCGCCGTGATGGTGTGCAAAGGCAGGTGGCCGAAAAGGAAGCTGCACTGTACCGAGATATGGGTAAAGGGCTTTCTGTGAGTGAAGTTCGCAAGATGGCGTACTTCCGAGAAAACGCGGACACGCTCGTGCAAATTTTGGAAGAAAAAATGTGCGAGCTCGATATAGAGATTGAAAAACAACTCGCCATTGTCATTGCGTTGGACCAAGACGTGCAAAGTCTTGAAAAGTTGCGAGAAAAACAGTGGGACGAATACCTCGCCGATACGAGACGTGAAGAGGCCGAGCGTATTTCGGAACTTGTAAGCCGAAAGCACATCGAAACCAGGCAAAGCGAGACCGAAGACGAGGAAATCGTTTCTTAACACACCGTATACAAATTCAGCACATTTGAATTTTGTATAAATAAAACCATATGGAAAGGAGGTGAAACAGATGAACACAAACCTAATTTCTACCCTTCCACAGGTGGATATGACAAGCTTTGGCACCGCTTCTTCCGGCACTTCTTCCGGCGTGGACTTTGCACAAATTTTGGCCGGGCTCAGCACCCAAGACAGCACAGGCTTAGGCCTTACGGCAGACAGTTTGCTTTTGGGGAACGAATCCTACGGCGACCTGTTGAGCTCGGGTCTGCTCGGTGGCGATTTCCTAGCCGAAACCCTGCTCTCGGGCGAGTTTTCAAACCTTGATATTCTGGGGCTTGGTGGCATAGACCTTTCCCATTTAGAGGGTCTTGCCGGGCAAATCATGCAACAGCTCTTTGCCGCACCGGAAAATGAGGAAGAACAAACGCTTTTGGCGCTTATTGACAGCTTGCAAGCAGAGCTGGAAACCCTTGCGGAGGAGGCCGGGCAAGTGGTTTTGGGCGAGCAGCTCATGAATCTTCTCGCGCAGATAAGCGGACAGACCCAAACCCCCTCTTTGCAGGCAGACGGCACACTCGCTTGGTCTTTGCCAAATACACAAGAAGCCATTGCCCTATTGGTAAACGCTTCTTCGCAGGACGTCTTGCAAGCGTTACAGGGAAAAGCTACGCTCGGCTCACAAGCGTCTCCTTTGCAAACGCCCTCGCAAACGCAAACGTCCGATGCGGCTCCGGCCTCAACGGCTGCCGGTACGCAAAACACGGCTGTGCAAGCGACAACAAACACGGCCATGCAAACGGCAACAACGGCAGGAGACAGCGGCCAAAACACAGCGGCCGGCACAACGTCTTCAAACGGTACAAACGCCGAGAGCACCGACAGCCAAGTCGCCACCAACACAGCCCTGCCTTTGATGCAACAACCCGGCCTTGTCACCACGGGAAACGTCACCACGGCCGAAGCTGCCCCTGCTTTTTTAACGCAGATGCAAAGCGGCATTGAAAGCGGCCTACAATCCGGCCTAGATGAGTTTACCGTCAAGCTCATGCCCGAGGGTCTTGGAGAAGTGGTGGTACAACTCAAAGCCACAGAAAACGGCCTTACGCTTACCTTGATTGCGCAAAGCGCCGAAGCTCAGCGCCTTTTGGCGGCCGACCTAGAGCAGCTACGCAACAGCTTGAGCCCGCTACACGTGGAGGTGCAAGAAGTGCAAAGCAGCGAAGACGCAGAACTGTTGAACGAACATCAAAACGAGCGCGAAGAACGAAGGGCCTATTGGCAAGCGCAAACGCAACAAAATTTGGTGCGACGCACGGTTCGGGGAGAACCCGAGGCTTTGCCCGAAACACAAAACACGCTTTCGAGCCAGCCCACCAGCGCGCTAGACACCTACATCTAAACAAATTATGGAAAGGAGGACATGCCGATGAGTGACATTCGCCAGATAGACAACAGCACCACACAAGTGGGCGGCCTAACCGTAGAAACTCCATTTTCAACCGATGCCGACCAAAGTGTTGCCGTAGATGACTTTTTGCAGATGATGATTGCACAGCTTAGCAACCAAGATTTCCTAGACCCGGTTGACGACACGGAATTCCTTGCGCAGCTTGCCCAATTTTCGTCTATGGAGGCCATGCAAGAACTTTCCTACTATTCGCAAACCAACTATGTTTCAAGCCTGCTTGGCAAAACGGTTACGGCCGCTTCTTATAGCATTGGCGGCAGTGTATCGCAAGAAACCGGTATCGTTTCCAAGGTTAATTTTTCCGGCGATGAATTCACCTTCACCGTAAATGGGAAAGAGTTCCTCATGAGCCAGATTATGACGCTGGACGACCCGAGCGCCGGCAGCAGCCAGGCCGAGATTGACAAGGCAAACCAAATTGCCATCATCAACTCTGATATCACAAACGATTCCGCCAACTTCCGCTGGGAAAGCCCGGTTTCAGACGTAGCTATCTCACAAAGCCTGACCTACGACGTGTACTACACCACCGATACAAACGCCGATTTCAGCAATTTGAGCACGGTAAAACAGGGCACCCTAGCTGCCACGGGCCTGAAAGAGCTCGAGTATGAATTGACAGGCCTTGCCCCCGCCACACAGTACCAAGTGAATGTTGTGGTTCGCGACGCAGCCGGGCACGAAGCCATTTTCCAAAGATCCAGCTTCACCACAACGGGTGTATAAAAAGATTTTTCACCCAAAAATTTCGGATGCCATGCCAGACAAGGAGGTTTTTGCATGGATAGGCTACACAATCTCACACGTCCCATTGTTACCGGCACCCCCAACGCCCTACCACAAAGCAGCCCGGCAAAAAGCGGCACAGAAAACAGCGCCTCTTTTCTATCGGTTTTGCAAGGGCAGCTCGAAGCCGGCAGCAACATCGCTTTTTCCAAGCACGCCGTTTCTCGTGTGCACGAAAGGCAAATTGATGTTTCCTCACAAAATTTACAGCGTTTGGATCAAGGTGTTCAAATGGCCCAGGAAAAAGGCCTGCGCGAAGCTTTGATTCTCATCGACCAAAACGCCTACATCGTCAACGCAGCCAGCGGCAAAGTGATTACCGTGGACAGCGAAGCGACAAAAGGCAGTGTGTTCACCAATATCGACGGTACCGTCATCATCTAAAGCTGGCCCTATTGCAGGAAGCTTTATAAACCCTAACTGACTGAGGGGTTTTCCTATAAGCAGGCGGTATCAAAACTTTGTTTGGCAAATATGCTTGTCCTTGTTTTTGCCAAACACAAAAAAGGAGATTTTGATATGGTTCGTTCTATGTACTCGGGTGTTTCGGGTTTAAGCACGCATCAAACCCGCATGGACACCATCGGCAACAACATCGCCAACGTAAACACCTACGGTTTTAAATCCTCTCGTACCACTTTCAGTGATATTTACTATCAAAACATCAGCTCCTCCAGTGCACCCACGGGCGGCCAGGGCGGCACGAACCCCTCTCAGGTGGGCTACGGCTCGCAGGTGGGCAGTGTGGATTTGCTCATGACTCGCTCCACGTTCTCGATGTCCGGCCAAACCATGGACGTGGCCATCGACGGTGATGGATTTTTGCAGGTGATGGATGCCGCCGGCAACATTTACTACACGCGTGCCGGCATGTTGAATTTCGATTCTGCCGGCAACCTTGTGGACACACAGGGCAACTATGTGCTTGGTGTAAACGGCGACCCAACGGGAAAAGCAGCCGGCAGCGAGCGCATCACAGTGGCGCTGGCCAATGTGGCGCCCACACCGGCCTCGGTGGAGGAAACCATCAACGGCGTGCCGTTCACACTCACGGCCAGCAACAACACCAAAGATGGCAACATCAACTTCAACTTTTCGTCCGACTCCACCCTCACAGACGGCGTAAGAGCCACGGCCACCATCTCCTCCACGGGCATCGTGGTCACGTTCAACGCAAACGAAAACTTTTCCAACATGGCGCAAGTAAACCAGGCCATCAACGACGCCATTGTGGCAGCCAACGGCGGCCAGCCCCATGCGGCCGGCACGTTTACTCTCGCCACCTCCGACCCGACAAACGACCCCTTCTCGGCGGCCAATTTGCCCCCTTCGGGCTATCTCACGGGTGCAGACCTTGCCTCCACCGATTACAACATTCAATACGGCAATGTGAAATTTGAAACTCCCACGGCCTATTTTGGAGGCATCACGCCCAGTGGCACGGTAGGCTCTGAATTCTCGGGCACAGGCGCCGTGGGCACCGGTGCTGCAGATGGCTTTAGCGCCACATACTCTGCGGGACCACCCGAAGCGTGGAACATTTCCATGATGGTGAACGGCACATCCTATGTTGGCACCATCGACAGCACCCGTACCACAAGCGGCAAATTCAACTTGGTAAACCCCGCAAACCAGAACGACTACATCGAGATGAACCGCCCGAGCTTTGAATCCGTTACCAACGCTTGGAAAAGTGATGCGATGGTGGCAGGAAGCCCCTCTGCCTATACGCTGGCCATTGCCGATACCATGGACACGGCCGTACCTTTTGTGATTGGCGGAAAAAGCATCACACTTGCCGGCGGCGATCTCACAAGCCAACTCAACGAAATTGTGGCACCCATCAACGCCGATTCAAGTTTTGCGTATACGGCCAGCCTCAATGCCGGAAGCTTGGTTCTGACATCCAAAGAAAACAGTGCGCCGGTAGCCGTTGCCTATTCCTACACCGATGCGGCCACAGGCACCGCCGAAGCCGGTGATGTTCCCACCACCACCACGGGCACCAACGACGAGGCTCTCATCACGGGCTCCACTTTCAACAATGCCTACCCACCACCCACGGGCACAGGCTCCTATCAGTTCCTTTCCGGCACGGCAGACCCCTCGGGCGAAAGCTATGCATTGGGCCTTTCCTCGAAAGCGCTCACTTTGCGCAACGGCACTGAGGGCGGCCCACAAGGCCTTGCCG
The DNA here is from genome assembly GCA_964371725.1 of uncultured Oscillospiraceae bacterium. GTDB lineage: Bacteria > Bacillota > Clostridia > Oscillospirales > Ruminococcaceae > JAAYCI01. Next base: position 54,166 of record CAYJNQ010000003.1, on the reverse strand, counting down.
ACATGACCGGCATCGCCATTGCCGGCAACGGCATCATCGTGGGGCTCGACAGCCAAGGCACTGAGGTGTACATCGGCCGCATCGATTTGGCCACGTTTGCCAACCAATCCGGCCTCACACAAAGCGGCTCCACTTCCTACATCGTCAGCCAAAACTCCGGTGCCCCGGTGCTCTCCCAACCCGGCGAAGGCAGTGCCGGCCAGCTTGTCAGTGGCACGTTGGAGCTCTCCAACGTGGACCTCTCGCGCGAGTTCTCCGACATGATTACCACCCAGCGTGGCTATCAGGCCAACAGCCGCATCATCACCGTAAGCGATACGATGCTCGAAGAACTTATCAACCTGAAGCGTTAAGCTTGAAAACGCAAAATTAAACCTTATGGCAACAGAAATCCTCTGTTGCCTAGGGCCATGTGCATGAAAATAGTCTTGCGCATGGCCCTGGGCAACAAAATGAAGCCTTGAAAGCAAAGGCAGGGTATTGTATGATTAAATTAACCAAGCTCAACGATACTGAATTTGTTCTGAATTCCGAGTTGATTGAGACGATGCAGGAAAATCCGGATACCACCATTCGCCTCACCACGGGAAACCTCTATATTGTTAAAGAAAGCGTAGAGGAAGTGTTGCAGGCCGCACTTAAGTATAAACGTGCACAATTTTCTGAACTGCTAAGGAGGGACGACCTTTGAACGAAGAAGGCGGGAAAGCAAAAAAAGGCGGGAAATCTTCATTCGACATTCTCACAGCACTGGGGCTTATAGCCTGTGTGGGGCTGGTTGTTTTTGGCATTGTGTTCACGGCACCGCCGTCGGAACCGGTGCAGGAAGAAGGCATGACCGCAGAGGAGTTTGCCGAGCTGCAAGCTTCTTATGAAGAGACCATGGCTGTTCATCAAACCATCAACTTCAACCTCATCACAGATGCCTTTATTGACGTGCCCTCCATCGCCATTGTGGTGGGCGGTACCATTGGCGCTTTGATGTTGGCCTACCCCATTTCGGTGGTGGCCAAGGCACCAAAGCTTATCAAAATTGCCATTTTGCCCCCGAAGTATGACCCACAGGCCTACATCGAGCAGATTGTGGATTTTGCAAAAGAGGCGCGTGTAAAGGGTTTGCTCTCTTTGGAGGACAAGCTGAACGAAACAAGCGACCCCTTCTTAAAGTCCAGCCTGATGCTGGTTTTAGATTCTGTAGAGCCGGAAAAAGTGCACAACCTTTTGCAGGCAGAACTTGGCAAGCTAGACGAGCGGCATGGCATTGGCAAAACCTTCTTTGAAAACGGTGGTGCTTTTGCCCCGGGTTTTGGTATGATTGGTACTCTTATCGGCCTTATCAAGATGCTTGGAGACCTTTCCGACCCAGACTCGATTGGCCCTTCCATGGCGGTTGCCTTGCTCACCACCTTGTATGGCTCCATGATGGCCAACATGTTCTTTACACCGGTGGCCAACAAGCTTGGTGTTCGGCATGATGAGGAATACCTGTGCCGTGAATTGATTTGCGAAGGTGTGGAAAGCATTCAGGCCGGTGAAAACCCGAAATTCATCGAGGAAAAACTCAATTTGCTCATTCAGCAAAGCAAGAAAAAGGGCAAGGCAAAAAAAGGTGACGAAGGATAGGTAGGTTTTATAATTCGCTTTGTAGAAAGGACGGTGAGTGGCAGTGGCAAGAAAGAAGAAGCAGGGCAAAAAGTACAATTATATGGACACATATGGCGACCTTGTAACCTTGCTTTTGTGCTTCTTTGTGTTGTTGTTTGCCATGTCCACCGTTGAAGAAATTCAGTACAATGCCTTTGTGGAGGCCCTTTCTCAGCAGTTCAGCACACAGCCTTCCAATCCCAACTTGTCGTTTGTGACCCCTTCCGAAAGCGTTGAGGCCGGCTCTGATATGGCCGATGTGCCGCCCACGGGCATGACCATGGAAGCCGACCAAACCCTGCCGCAAAATTTGTCTCAGCTGGAACAGGCCATTGAGCAGTATGTGGAAGAAAACAATATGCAGGGCGATGTGAGTGTGGAGCGTAACGAAAACGGCACCACGTTCATCCGCCTGTCCGATAACCTTCTGTTCGACGGAGATTCCTCCACCTTGCGCCCACAAACCACTGAATTTTTAGATTTCCTGGCAGCCGCTTTCAACGCTGTTGACAGTGAAATTTTACAAACCAAGTACAACGGGCACACGGCCTATATCGACGGAAGCACGGTGGACGACTGGATTCTCTCGGGCCAGCGTGCGGCTACTGTGGCAAGCTATATCACCGAAACCGGTGACTTCGACCGTTTTAAAGTAGAGCCCGTGGGATATGGCCGCAACTACCCCATTGCCGACAATGCCGTGGAGGAAGGGCGCGCCAAAAACAGACGCGTGGATATCATTGTTTTGGGCAACGATGCCGGGCGCATGGAAGAAACCTTAATGGATTCGATGCGTGTGTACTTCCCAAGTGACCCGGTGGATTTCTTTGAGGGCGGCGCAACCGATGTTCCGGACGCCCAAGTGGACGGCATAAACCCCACACAACAAGGCGCTCAGCTGGACACCGCGCCCGTGGATGATGCCGCCACACCGGATGGGGTAACACCCATCGCCTAAAAGTTTGCTCTTGGTGTGTAAAGTGCGGTTGATAGCTATACAAATTAGAATTCAATAAAAAGGGGGTGGTGCTTCATGGCCGAGGTTCTCAGTCAAAGCCAAATTGACAGTTTGCTTAACAATCTAAACAATGGCAGCGACTCGCTGGACACCATCGAGAAAAAAGAAGAAACAAAGGTAAAAGATTACGACTTTTACTCGCCCAAAAAGTTCACAAAAGAACAACTTCGCACCATCGACAGCCTGCATGAGCACATCGCGCGCATGGTCTCCTCCTATTTTTCGGGTATTTTACGTGTGTTTTGCGAGGCGGAAGTCATCCAGGTGGAAGAACAGCGCTATTACGAATACAACAATGCGTTGCCCGACACCGCACTCATCGGCTTAATTGATTTGAAACCCAACAACATCAACTTGCCGGAATCCACCTTGATGCTGGATATGTCGAACAATCTTTCTTATTTTTTGATAGATAGGCTTTTGGGTGGCAGTGGTTCCGATTCGGTTCTAAGCCGTGATTTCACCGACATCGAGCTTGCCATCATGGACGACATCTACATGAAAATTACCAATTTCGTTGTGGAGTCTTGGAAAGACCACATGGATATTGAGGGAGAGCTTGCCAGCATTGAAACAAACCCACGCCTCATTCAGGTGTATGCCCCTGAAGACATTGTGGTCATCTGCGTTTTGAATGTAAAACTGCGAGACACAGAGGGCACTTTGTCAGTTTGCATTCCCGCTTTGGGGCTGGAAAACTACCTTGGCGAATTCACCTCGAAACATTCCAAAGTTTCCCACAAGGTTACAAACGAGCGCTTGGAAGCGTTGCGCCATGCCGTTATCAAAGAGGCTTTGTCGGACAGCGATTTGGCTCTCACCGCCATTTTTGACGAAACCAGCATTGAACTGCACGAGGCTTTGCGCTTGCGCCCGAATGACATCATACCGCTTGCACGGCCTTTGGATGGAATCATTCAAGTTAAAATCGAAAAACGGCCCTGGTTTACAGCCCAGCTTGGCAACAGCCGCAACTGGAAGGCCATTAAGATTTTGGAGACCATGCAAGAGGGCGAATCCAAGGAGGGCGTGGCGCTTGGTGCGGAAGCCGCCATTTGGCAACCATCGATTCCTTCGGAAGACAGCCCCGGCGAGATAGGTGAGATAAGCGAGATCGATGAGATTGAAGTGCCGGACAATTATCTTTCGGCCGAAGACCTTGCCATACCCGTTCAATAGAAATAAGCGTTCTGCGGTTATGCCGCAATCTTTAGCAGTTTGAGGAGGATACCATGGGGACAAATCCAACCGATGGTGGGGAGGGCATGATCCTTTCACCAGTTGAAATTGATGCGATAGGCGAGGTTCTGAACATCAGCATGGGCTCGGCCGCCACCGCCATTTCCCAAATGTTGGACAGACAGGTGGAAATCACCACGCCCTCTGTTACGGTTCAAAAAATGCGCGACATCGCCTACAAGCAATACGAGCCTGCTTTGCTTGTTAAAATTGTATACACAAAGGGTCTCGACGGCTCCAATATTATGGTGTTCCGTCAAAACGATATGCAACTCATTTTGAATGCCATGATGGGTATTTCCGACCCTCCCAGTGATGACTTTGAATTTGATGAATTGTCTATTTCGGCCGCTTGCGAAGTGATGAACCAGATGATGGGTTCCTCTTCCACAGCACTGGCCGATTTCCTAAGCAGAACCATCGACATCTCAACGCCGCAAGCACAAGTTATGACGGAAGTTTCTTTGAATGACGCCATCGACTTGCCGCCCGACGAAGATGTGGCTGCCATCACGTTCAAGCTGGTTATCAAGGACATGCTGGAATCCGAGTTTGTAAGCGTGATGACCGTGGATTTGGTGCGAGACATCATCTCCCCCTTCATCAACCCGGAAGGTTCTGTGCAACACCCGGATTGGGACGGCAACCCGGAGACCTCTTCCGATCCTGCCGCGGAGGCACCACCCGCGGCAGCGGCAGCACCGCCCGCAGCAGCACCCCCCGCGGCGGCAGCACCACCACCTGCAGCAGCACCACCACCTGCGGCAGCGGCAGCACCGCCCCCTATGGCGGCACCACCCCCGGGGGCAGCACCACCGCCTGCAGCGGCGGCCTATCCCGCGGCCTATCCGCCACCGCCGGCCTATGCCTATCCACCCTCGGCTTATCAAGTGCCCCCACAAGCCGATGTGCGAAATGTGGAGTTCCCCGAATTTCCCCAGGGCTCTTATGCCGACAACATTCCGGTGATGGGCAACAATTTAGATTTGATTATGAATGTGCCGCTCAATGTCTCCATTGAAATCGGCAACACCAAACGCAAAATTAAAGACATTATGAATTTCACCTCCGGCACCGTGGTAGAGCTGGACAAACAGGCCGGCGCGCCCGTAGATGTGGTCGTGAACGGGCAACTCATTGCCCATGGTGACGTGGTGGTAATCGACGACAACTTCGGCATCCGCATCACAGAAATTGTGGGCACAAAAGAGCTTTTGAACTCACTCAGTAGCTCTGGTAAGTAATGGTCTTTCGGCCATTTTATCTCTTATTGTTGTTTCGTTTTCTTTTGGAAACCAAAATCAAAACTTGAATATAGAAGGGAATTTGTGAATTATGGAAGACAAAAAGATTTTAATTGTGGACGATGCTGCTTTTATGCGTATGATGATTAAGAACACATTAACAGGCCAAGGTTTTACCAATTTAATTGAAGCCGGCGACGGCCAAATTGCGCTGGACACCTACCTTGCCGAAAAGCCGGACTTGGTCATCATGGACATCACCATGCCCAACATGGACGGTCTACAGGCTTTGCAGGCCATCAAAGAGGCCGACCCCAGCGCCAAAATCGTAATGTGTTCTGCCATGGGTCAAGAATCTATGGTGGTGGACGCCATTCGCTTTGGCGCCCTAGACTTCATTGTGAAACCCTTTAAACCAGACCGCATTCTACAAACTGTAGAAAAAGTGTTGGGATAAGAACCCGGATGCCCACAGACAGTGTTTTTTGCCGGGGTATCAATCAACTTGTACACACAGGAGGCATTGACTGTTGGGTTTAGGGGAAACAATTCTTAGAATTTTCGGCGCCTTGGTTGCCTTGGTTTTTGTGCTTGTGTTGGCTTGGTTTGTTTTGCACTGGCTCAATGCACGCATGGGAAAAATTGGCGGCTTGGGGCGTGCCGGGCGGCTTTTACAAGTGCTGGACCGCACGCCGCTTTCCAAAAACAGCAGTTTGGTTTTGGTGCGTGTGCAAGGCAAGGTCTATCTGCTTGCCCTCAGTGAGCACTGCATCCAAACGGTTCACGAATGGGACGACCCCGAAGAAGCCATTCAACCACCCCCTCCACCCGAGAACCTTCTCTCGTTTCAAGAGGCTTTCAAGGAAGCCACCAAAAAACTGAAGAAACCGGGCGACCCAAAAGGGCCGGGAGGAACACCATGATGCGCGCTTTCTCTGAAACACGAAAGGGTCATGCTGGGCCAATTTTAAAAATTGCTTTGAGCGTTGGCTTTTTCTTGCTTTTGTTTTTGCTCTTTTTTTCCTTGCGTGTGCAAGCGGCCGATATCAGCATTGACGTAAACACCGAGGACACCACCGGGAACATCGGCGCCTTGGAAGTCATTGTCATATTCTCTTTTTTGGCCCTGTTGCCTTCCATCATTTTGATGATGACAAGCTTCACACGCATTGTGATTGTGCTTAGCTTTTTACGAAATGCCATGGGCACCGCACAATCTCCTCCGAATATGGTTTTGATTGGGCTTGCAATATTTTTAAGCCTATTTATCATGACCCCCACCCTGGAGGCCATGAACGAAACGGCCTACCAGCCCTATTTGGAAGGGGAGCTTACAAGCACCGAGGCGCTGGAGGAAGCCGCGGTTCCTCTCAAACAGTTTATGCTTACGCAAACCACCGACGCCTCCCTGGAGATGTTTTTAGACTTTGCCAACATCGAGCCCCCTCAAGTGGCCGACCCGGCAAACCCGGTAGAGCTTATCGAGTTACCGCTTACGGTTATCACGCCGGCATTCATCACAAGCGAGCTTTCGCGCGCCTTTATGATGGGGTTTTTGCTTTTTCTACCGTTTTTAATCATCGACCTTGTGGTAAGCAGTATTTTGATGAGCATGGGCATGATTATGTTGCCACCGGCCATGATTTCCCTGCCGTTTAAGTTGCTTTTGTTTGTCATGGTAGACGGCTGGAACCTTATGATGGGTACCTTGGTCAATTCGTTCGGAATGTGAAAAAGGAGAACGCTGTATGCTAAGCACCGGCGAAGTTATGGATATCATGCGGCAAATGCTCACCGTTTGCCTGCAGGTGGCAGGCCCCGTTCTCATTGTGAGCATTGTTGTGGGGCTTATCATTGCCATTTTTCAGGCCGCCACACAAATCCATGAGCAAACCCTCACCTTTGTTCCGAAATTGCTCGTTATCGCCTTGACTTTGCTCTTGATGGGCTCCTTTATTTACAATGTAATGACCTCTTTCACTTTCAACATTTTTGAAATGATGACAACATTCTGATTTTCGACCAGCAGGAGCAAACACATGCAAATTGAAATTGGCTTTGAGGGGCTTCTCGTATACTTGCTTGTGTTCACCCGCTTAGCCGGCATGATTTTACTAAACCCGGTTTTCAGCCGAAACAACTTGCCGCAAATGGCACGCATGGGCCTTATTTTATGTTTAACCTTGCTTATTGCACCTTTGCAGCCCCTTGAAACCATTGCGGATTTCAGCGGAATTGAGCTCACCTTTGCTATTTTTCGAGAGCTCTTTGTTGGCGCCGTATACGGCTATGTGTTCCTTATTTTTTATTATCTGCTCTATTATGCCGGCGAAATTATGGACAGCGACATCGGCCTTGCCATGGCCAAAACCTTCGATTCTGCAAGCCAAATTCAAGTGGCCTTTTCCGGGCAAATTGTCACCATTTTTTTCATCACCTATCTGTTTGCCACGGGCAGCCACCTGGCCCTTATTCGGATGTATGCCGATTCTTTCGCCTTCATCCCTTTGGGTGCCTCCACACTTTCCCTCAGCATTTCGGGCTTTATAACGGAATTGTTTGTTTCGGTGTTCATGCTTGCCATTCGTTTGGTAACACCGCTGATGGTGGCCGAGTTTGTTTTGCAGGTGTCCATGGGCATCTTGATGAAGTTCATTCCACAAATCACCATCTTTGTTATCAATTTTCAGCTTCGCATCCTTTTGGGTATTTTGCTGTTGTTTTTATTTGCCCCCTTTATCGGACAATTTATCGATGATTATCTCACGGTTTTGTTCGATTCTCTTTTTGAAAGTACACAGGTGATGCGTGGGGCTGCACAAGCTGTTTAGTTTCGATTTCATTGCCCGGGCTGTCCTTTCTTGGTGGCCCGTAAGGGGGGAACGCTTTGCCGGGCCAAGAAAAAACCGAACAGGCGACAGCCAAAAGACGAAGAGACGAACGAAAAAAAGGCAATGTGTTCAAAAGCCAGGAAATCATCTCGCTTGGCGGTTTGCTTGCCGTTTTTATCCTACTCCAGTCTTTGGGGATTATCATTTTACAAACCTTGACCGGCGGCATAGAACGCTTTTGGTTTGAAGCCGGTGTGCGCGAATCCCTGAGCCGGCTTGAAGTGCAGGAGTTCTTTATATCGGCCGCCATCATTTTCGCCATTGCCGCTTTGCCCGCGCTTTTAATAGCCGGGCTTGCTGCCATTGTTCTAACCGCTTTTCAAACACGGCTGAATTTCAGCGGCGAGGCGTTGCAACCCAAGTTCAGTCGCCTGTCGCCCGCACAGGGGTTTCGCAAAATTTTCAGCCTGCGCGGCTTGGTGGAACTCGTCAAATCCCTGTTGAAAATAGCCATTCTCGGTTATGTCATCTATTCCCAGTATCTGGAGCGCGTCGAGCTTTTGCCGCGGCTTTACGACATGGAGTTTCTCAATGTTTTATACTTTGCCGCCGGCTTCGTTTGGGACATTGTTGTAAATGTGGCCGTTATTTTTGCCTTCTTGGCCGCAGCCGATTTCTTATACCAGCGTTGGCAGTATGAAAAAGACATGCGTATGAGCAAGCAGGAACTGAAAGAGGAGTATAAGCAAACCGAAGGTGACCCGCAAATTAAGGGGAAAATTAAACAAAAACAACGCGAGATGAGCCAGGCACGCATGATGCAAGCGGTGCCGAATGCCGATGTAATCATTCGCAATCCCACCCACTATGCCGTGGCCGTTCAATATAAGTTGGGCGAAGACAACGCACCGAAGGTGCTGGCAAAGGGCGTCGATTTGATGGCTTTACGCATCATCCGCGTGGCCGAAGAGCATGATATCATGCTTGTGGAAAACAGGGCGTTGGCCCGCAAAATGTACGAAAACGCACCTATAGACGCCGAAATACCGCCCGATTTTTACGAGGCTGTGGCCGAGGTGCTCGCGTTTGTATACAGCGTGCGCAACCGCAATTTAAGCCGGCGCTTGGCCCAAAACGCCGCCAAAAAAGAGCCGACACAAACACAGCCGCCAAGCTAAGGGCGAGCACCGAAGATGCTCACCGGGAACCGTTCGCCTTGTTTTCGTTTTAAAATAAACCCATTTCTTATAAGGAGCCTACACGCGTGAAGAAATTCAATCCACTTCAAAATACCGTTGCGATTGTGGTTATCGCCGTTATTTTGTTGTTGATTGTGCCTTTGCCGCCCGTTCTTTTGGATTTGTTTTTCATTTTAAACATCGCGCTCAGTTTTGTAATTTTGCTCATCACTATGTATATCAAAGAGCCTTTGGAGTTCTCCATTTTCCCATCGGTTTTGCTTATCACCACCGTGTTCCGTTTGTCTCTCAACGTGGCCGCCACGCGGCGCATTTTGTTTTTCAACGGCGATGCGGGCAGTGTCATTCGCGCCTTTGGCGAATTCATCATTCAAGGCAATTTCATTATCGGTATTGTCATTTTCCTCATTTTGGTGCTTGCACAGTTCATGGTTATCACCAAAGGTTCTGAACGTGTGGCCGAGGTGAGTGCCCGCTTTACCTTGGACGCCATGCCCGGCAAACAAATGGCCATCGACGCGGATTTGAACTCCGGTATCATCGATGAAACCGAGGCACGTCGCCGCCGCACCAATGTGCAAAGTGAAGCGGACTTTTTCGGCTCCATGGATGGTGCCACCAAGTTTGTAAAAGGCGATTCCATCATCTCCATCATCATTGTGTTCATCAATTTCATCGGCGGTATCGTCATGGGTTTGATAGGTGGCCTTGGCGACATCAACGCCATCTTAGACATTTTCGCCACGGCCACCATCGGCAACGGCCTTATGAGCCAAATCCCCTCTTTGCTCATCTCGGTGGCCACGGGCATGGTGGTGACGCGCAGCGGCAACGACAACAGCCTAAACCAAACCATCGCCCAGCAATTTATGGCGCAACCCATTGCCCTGATGGTGACAGGTGGCATTCTATTTCTCTTGATTTTTGTCGGGTTTCCGCCTTTGCAGGTGCTCATGGTCAGCACCATGCTCATTGCGTTTGGCGTGCTTTTGCTTCGCAGAATGAAACAGCATGCCCCCGTTTTGGCCGACGGTGCCGAAGAGGCCGGCTTGCCTTCAGGCGAGGTGACAAGTGAGGCAAGCTATTACCGCAACATCGACAATGTGTACAACCTGCTTTCCGTGGAGCAAATTGAAATGGAATTTGGCTACTCTCTGTTGCCACTTGTAGATGAAGCCAGCGGTGGTAGCTTTGTGGATCGGGTTGTGATGTTCCGAAAGCAATTTGCTTTGGAAATGGGCATGGTGGTGCCCTCGGTTCGCCTCAAAGACTCCGGGCGCTTAAACCCCAACCAATATGTCATTCGTTTTAAAGGCGAGCAAGTGGCCATTGGCGATGTTCTGGTCGACCATTATTTGGCTTTATCCCCCAGCGATGCCTCTGCCACGATAGAAGGCATCGACGCCGTGGAACCGGCCTTTGGCATTCCGGCTAAGTGGATTAGCGAAGACAGAAAATCCAAGGCGGAGCTTGCCGGGTACACACTGGTAGACCCAACGAGTGTTATCATCACCCATTTGGCCGAAACCATTCGCCAGCATGCCCATGAACTGCTAACGAGGCAAGAGGTTGGCAACATCTTGGAAAACCTGAAAAAATACAACCCCGGCATTGTGGAAGACATTGTGCCCAACTTGCTTCCTTTGGGCGATTTGCAGAAAGTGCTCTCGAACCTTTTGAGGGAAGGCGTTCCCATTCGAGACATGGAAACCATTTTGGAAACCTTATCGGACTATGCCTCCGGTGTGAAAGATACCGATATGCTCACAGAATATGTGCGCCAAGCCTTGCGCCGCACCATTTCACATCGCTTCTCGGAAGCCGGCCAGCTTAAGGTAATCACCTTGGACACCGAAATTGAAAACATGATTATGGGTGCTGTGAAAAAAATGGACGGCGGCAGTTATCTCGCCTTAGAACCCAATGTCATCCAAGGCATTGTCAGCGCTTCCAACGAACAGTTTGAGCGCGTGCGCGATGTTGTGCAAACCGTCATCATTCTAACCAGCCCCATCGTGCGCATTTATTTCAAAAAATTGATGGATCAATTCTATCCGCGCGTTGTGGTTTTAAGCTTCAATGAAATCGACACCGATGTGCAAATTCAGGCACTTGGCCAAATTGTTTTGGCCAAAGACAGCCAAAGCGCCTGATGACTTTTCTGGGAGGTGCTATTCATGCCGGTGCCGGACACACCATTCTCCTTGCAAAACCCGGCCGAGGCTTTGGAGGAATACCGCCAAAGCGGCCGCCTAGAACTTCGCAACGAACTGGTTTTGCATTACAGCTACATTCCCAAAACCGTGGCCATGCAAATGCGTGGCATCACGGCTCATTACGCCCAAGTGGAAGATATTGTAAACGAGGGCATCATCACCCTCATGGACTGCCTCGACAAATTCACACCCGACAAAGGCATGAAGTTTGAAAATTATGCCTATATGCGCATTCGCAATGCCACCATTGATTTTGTGCGAAAACAAGACTGGGTGCCACGGCGTGTGCGAAAAACAGCTCGAGAAGTGAACGAAGCCTACAACGCCCTTTCCACCGAATTGCTCAGGGAGCCCAGTGCACACGAGCTGGCCGAGTATATGGGTTTGTCGGATGAAGAAATCCACCGCCATTATACGGAAATTTCCACGGCTTCCGTGCTCAGTTTTGAGGAACTGTTGCAAACCACACTCATCGGCGGAAAAGAAGCCGGAACCGGCGCCTTGCATGCCGAAAAAATGCTTCCCGAACAAGATTTATTGCAGCAGGAGCTTCACGAACAATTGAAAAAGGCCATCGACGAGTTGAACGAAAAAGAACGAATTACGGTTTCTTTATATTATTTCGAACATTTGAAATTGTATGAAATCGCAAAAGTATTGGGCGTGTCTGAATCGCGCGTAAGCCAAACACACTCAAAAGCCATTATGAAGATGAAACAAACACTAAGCAACTATCTGTCTCTTTAGCCCCCTCATGGAAAGGAGCCCCCTATGCTTCAAGGATTTTACACGGCCGCCTCCGGCATGCTCATGCAACAGCGCAGTTTAAACATCATCTCAAACAACTTGGCCAATATGCAAACGGCCGGGTTTAAAAGCAGCCAACTTCTTTCCACCACATTCGAGCAAGAGTTCATGACCCGTTTTGCAAACGAGGACTCCGGCGCTGTTGGCACCGGTTATCCCGCGCGCATTGTGGATGAAGTGGTGGATTTGCATGCTTTCAACGGCATCACCGAAACAGGGCGTCCTTTCGACCTTGCCATCACAGACTATGGCTTTTTCAATGTGCAGGCAGAGGACGGCCAAACCTACCTAACGCGAAACGGCCAATTTGATTTAGACGAAGAAGGTTTTTTGATTTTGCGCGGGCGAGGCCAGGTTCTGGGCCTCGGTGGGCCAATTCAGGTTACCACAAGCGACATCCGTGTGGATGAAACCGGCCTGATTACAAACAGCATCACCGGAGCCGCCATTGGGCAGCTTTCCATCACGGTTCCCGAAAATGATGCCGATGTGGAGCAAGCCCCAAATGGCATGTTTACTTTGGCTGGCGGTGGCACGGGCGCTCTTGCCGCAAACCCACAGGTGGTGCAAGGTGCCTATGAAAACAGCGATGTGAATATGACCGATGAAATGACGGCCATGCTCTATGCACAGCGCAATTTTTCTTCGGCTTCACAGGCCTTGCAATTCATTGATGCCACCTATGCCAAAGCGGTGAACATTGCCGCAATATAGGCTTTGTGAAGGCCGAAATTAGACAATATTTTGCCGTGTTTTCCCTGTTCTTTTTTCCTCTTATATGGTATACTTATAAAAAGCACACCCTTTATTAGAAAGGAACTTGCGCAATATGAGTAGCATTAGTTTTTGGAACGGTGCCAGCGGAATGCGAGCCTTCCAAAGTAAGCTGGATGTTGTGTCTCATAACATCGCCAATGTTAACACAGATGGATATAAGGCACAGCGCGCCGCTTTTGATGATTTGATTCGCACGCAAATCAACACCAATGTGGAAGGCAACCACTTGGTGGGGCATGGTGTGAAGCAGGAATATGTAGACAACCTTATGGGTCAAGGCGCTTTGACTTCCACCGGGCAGGCTTTGGATTTTGCCATAGCCGGTGCAGGTTATTTTGCCGTGGACAACGCGGGCACAATAGAGTACACGCGAAACGGTGCTTTCTATCTTTCTGTAGAAGGAAATGCCGCCACCTTGGTTACAAACGACGGCGCCCGTGTTTTAGACCAAAACAACCAACCGATTACACTTGCGTATACAAATGGCACGGTAGACACAACCGGCCTTTCCCAACGGCTTGGAATGTTTGGCTTTCAAAACGAATACGGCCTCATTCCACACACCAATTCACGTTTCACCGTGAGTGAGAATTCCGGGGCTGCACAAGCGCTTCCCGCCACAGGGGAAAACGGAAAAAACTACGATCTCATGCAAGGGTATTTGGAACGCTCCAATGTGGATTTGGCGCGGGAAATGGTGAATGTAATCGAGGCACAGCGCGCCTTTCAAATGAACAGCCGTGTGGTGCAAACATCAGACCAAATTGCCGAAGAGCTGAATAACATGAGATAGACATACAACTGGGCACACCTTTTTGAATCTACGGGATGCCCTTTTCTTATTTGATTTTTAGGGAAATGGGGTAATAATTATGGCACTTCGTGATTATGATGATTTAAACAGCATGCAAGTGGATATGCTTAGTGAGATTTCCAACATTGGCACAGGGAATGCAGCCACCTCGTTGGCGGCAATGTTGCAGCGCCCAATCAATATTGATGTGCCGCACATTTCTATTTTGGACTATGGTGCTGTGGCCGATAAATTGGGTGGCCCTGAAAACGCCATGGTGGGCATGATGCTTAACTTAAAAGAGGACATCAACGGCATGATGATGTTTCTGCTGAAAGAAGAGTTTGCGCATATGCTTTTAAACTCTTTGCTTGGGCAAAGCTTTGCCGACTTTAATGAAGTGGATGAAATGAGCCTTTCCGCAATGCAGGAAATTGGCAACATCATGGCCGCCTCTTATGTCAATGCCATCAGCCAAATTTCCGGCATGGTCATTGATATTTCACCACCCGATATCTGTATTGATATGGTGGGGGCCTTGCTCAGTGTGCCTGCCATTCATTTTGCCAACATCAGCAGCAAAGCCATCTTCATCGAAAACCAGTTTACGGGAACCGGTTGCGATGAAAGCAGCACATTGCTCTTAATTCCGGATGTTGATTCCCTTTCCCGTTTGATTGAAAGGTTGGGTCTTGATGTATGAGCAACCTCATTACAGTTGGAATTTCTGATTTGAATATTGTGAAAACGCCGGATACTTTGGTCACCTTTGCCCTTGGTTCTTGCGTTGGCATCTGTCTTTTCGACCAGCTTGCCCAAGTGGCCGGTTTGTCTCATATTTTGTTGCCTCAATACAAATCCATCTCGGGCGAAAACGCCCCGATGAAATTTGCAGACAGTGCCATTCCCCTTTTGATTCAGCGCATGGAGGCAAAGGGTGCGCGGCGGGTGCATATGCAGGCCAAAATTGCAGGGGGGGCCCAAATGTTCCCCTCTAAAGGCAACAGCTCCATTGCCGCCATCGGCCAACAGAATGTGCAGTCGGTAAAAGCCACTTTGCAAAGTTTGCGTATCCCCCTTTTGGCAGAAGATACCGGGGCCAATTTTGGCCGCACACTCTATTTTAGTGCTGCTGATTACAAAATGGTTATTCGTAGCTACAAGCGCGGAGAACAATCTTACTGAAATGTGAAAAACGGCACTTTATTTGCTATAACGGAAAGGGGATTGCCCTATGGCGGAGCATCAGAACGATTCCTCTTTGCAACAAGCGGGTGGTTTGTTTGCAAAAACACACGAGCAAAAAGGCTTGTATGAAGCAGGTGTTGAACCTGCGCCTTCGGCCGAAAATGCCACCGCAAAAGCCCCCAACCCCTTTGAGGTAGGAACCGATACCCCTGCTGTGCCAACCGAAAAAAAAGGGCGTAGCGCAAAAGTGCGCATTCGTGTGGCGGCCACCACACTCATTGCCACTGCCTCGGTGGATGAGCCGGAACCGGGCGGAGACCCTGTGAATCGAGAAATGATTGATGCAGCCCTTGCCGGATCCGGGGTTGTTTTTGGCATTTTAGAAGAGGGTATTGCACAGCTTTTGCAACCACTTTATGAAACCGAAGTGACCGTGGCCAAAGGACTGGCCGCTGTAGATGGGGAAGACGGTATTTGTGAAGAAATGTTTGCGCGCGATGTGCAAACCAATTTTGTGGAAAAAGAAGACGGAACCGTCAACTACAAGGAGCTTGGCCACATTCGAGATGTGGCTGTGGGCACCATTGTTTGCCGCCTTACCCCCCCCACAGAAGGAACGCCGGGCACCAATGTACTGGGAAAACCCATTGGTGTGAAAAGCGGTAAAAAAGCGATGCCACCCATTGGTGTGGGCATTCGCATGACGGAAGACGGTGTTCATGCCGTTGCCGCCGTTTCCGGAAATTTGGTTTTTCAAGGCGGCCGCTTCACCATCGAGGAAACCCTGCGTGTGGCCGAAGTGAATTATGATGTGGGAAACATCACTTTTTCGGGGGACGTGCTTGTAACCGGCGATATATTGGATGGTTTTGAAATTCGCTCCGGTGGGGATATCCGCCTTTCGGGGCGTGTGGGCAATGTGGTTCTTCACGCCAAGGGCGATATTCACATCGAACGCGGCATCAACGGAACGGGCAAGGCCGAGGTTGTGTCTGAAAAAACAGTTCATGCCGGTTTTATTGAAAATTGTCATGTTGTGGCCGGCCAGGATGTTATCACCGGTTCTATCATTCACAGCACCGTAGAGTGCGAGGGCAACATCCATGTAACAGAGGGGCGCGGCATCATCAGTGGTGGAAAAATTACCGCATTTGGCTTTATAGAGGCTAAAGAGATTGGAAACGACACCTACACACGCAACCATTTAACGGTGGGCATCACACCCAAATTGGTTCACCTGCGCACACAGCATTTAGACCATATGGCATCTATTGAAAAGAACATCGATGAAATGACCAAGAATGCCGCCTATGTGGAGCAATCCCTTTCCCAAAATCGGCCTGTTTCGGAAGAGCGCATCGCCCTGCTGCAACGCACCAAAATTGCCCTGCCCATCTCTCAAAAGAAACTGGATAAATTGAAAGACGAGCTTTTGGAAATTGAAACCAAAATGAATTCGTTTGAAAATTCTTATATCACAGCCAATATTCTTTATCCCCCTACGCGCATTTCCATTGGCAACTTGCACTCAAATGTTGAGGACACCTACAACAAGGTTCGTGTCTATCTCGACTCGCAGGGCGAATTGCATATTGGCACCCACTAAACGTGTTGCATAACCGGGCAAAAATACAAGGGGGATTGGAATGAATGGATTTTGAGATAACAACCATTCTAAGCTATCTGCTTATTTTTGTGGCAAAAGTGTTCGAGGTATCTTTAACCACTGTGCGCAATGTTCTTATCATCCGCGGCGAAAAAGGGAAAGGCTCTTTTCTGGCATTTTTTGAAGCCATGGTTTGGGTGGTTATCATCAGCACAGTGCTGTCTGGCAATATTCTGGCCGACCCGGTTCGCCTTGTTACCTATTGTGCCGCTTTTGCCTGTGGCAACTATGTGGGCGTAATCATTGAAAACAAATTGGCCATTGGCATGGCCTGTATTCAAGCGGTGATTGGCTTTGCGCAAACCGAAGAGGTTGTGCAAGCCATGCGCGCACAAGGTTTTGGTGTTACACAGCTGCGTGCAGATGGGAAAGATGGCCCCGTTACCATTTTGATGATTTTTTTAAAGCGCAAGTCCCAAAACGAGGCGATTTCACTCATCAAGCAAATTTGCCCCTCTGCGTTAATCACCCTAAATGATGTTCGACATATGCGAAACGGCTATACCCGATAGCCGTTTTTTTATTCATTTTGTTTTGAAAATATTCATATTTATCTTGCTTTTATTCGTGAAAAGCGGTATTATATTCATATCTTATCATTTTTATGCGAAGGGTTGGCGTTATGAAAAAGCACAAAATATTCCTAGACGGCTCGGTGGGCACCACGGGCTTGCGTATACAAGAACGACTTTCGGCGCGCGATGATATTGAGCTCCTGATTTTGGAAGACGCAAAACGCAAAGAGCTTTCGGCACGGCTTGCCATGATAGAAGAAGCCGAAGTTTCCGTTCTTTGCCTGCCGGATGAGGCCGCGAAAGAAATTGCTGCCCTGGCTCCGGCCCATGCCAAGCTGTGCGATGCCAGCACAGCGCACCGCACATTGGCGGGGTGGCAGTACGGCTTTCCGGAGCTTGCACAGCGGCGCAGCAAAATTGCCAATGCCACGCGTGTGGCCGTGCCCGGTTGCCACGCCACGGGTTTTTTGGCTTTGTGTGCCCCTTTGGTAGAGCAAGGGGCCTTGCCTGCAAACACCGCCTTGCACTGTTATTCTCTCACCGGGTATTCCGGCGGCGGCAAGGCCATGATAGCAGCCTATGAAAGCGATGAAAAACCTGCCGACTACAATGCCCCAAGGCTCTATGGTCTCTCTTTGCGGCACAAGCATTTGCCGGAAATGCAGGCCATTGCAAAGCTTTCCGCACCACCCCTGTTTTGCCCCATTGTAGACGACTATTTCAGCGGCATGATTGTTGGCATCACCTTGCCTTTGCAGGCGTTTGAACAAGGGTATCAAAGCCCCTTGGCGCTTGCCGAATTGTTTTCTCGCTATTATGCAAATGAACCCTTGATTTCGGTGCACAAAGCGGGGGAAATGCCAGCCGACGGCACCCTAAGCGCCGCCCACATGGCCGGGCGCGACTCGCTGGAAATGTTTGTGTCGGGCAATGACACACAAGTGCTGCTTGCCGCCCGCTTTGATAATTTGGGCAAAGGCGCCTGCGGCGCGGCCATTCAATGCCTCAATTTGATGCTGGATGCGCCGGAAACGAAGGGACTTGTTTTGTAGTGCGGTGTATTTGAGGGTATGGAGAAGGGAGAATCGTAAAATGAAATTTAAAAAAGTTCCCGGCGGCCTTTGTGCCAGCCGTGGTTTCAAGGCGGCCGGTGCCCATTGTGGCATTCGTCGCAACACAGAAAAAAAAGACATGATGCTTGTCACCTGTGATGTGCCCTGTCAAGCGGCGGCTGTATACACACAGAACAAAGTGAAAGGTGCGCCCATTTTGCTTACACAGCAAAACCTGCAAAACGGCAGTGCGCGCGGCATTTTGTGCAACAGCGGCAATGCCAACACTTGCAGCCCCGGTGGGCTTGACATTGCCAAGGCTTGCTGCCGTCTTGCGGCCGATGCCACGGGTTTTGCTGCAGAAGATTTTGTGATTGCCTCCACGGGCGTTATCGGGCAAGAACTGCCCATGGCCCCCTTTGAAAGCGGCATTCCAAAACTGGCCGCCTCTTTAAGTGAAAATGGCAGCAGCGATGCCGCCGACGCCATTATGACCACCGACACAAAGCGTAAAGAATTTGCCTATGAATTTGTGCTTGGCGGCAAAACTTGTCACATCGGCGCCATTGGAAAAGGCAGTGGTATGATCAACCCGAACATGGCCACGATGCTTGTGTTCTTAACAACCGATGTCGCCATATCCGGCGACATGCTGGAAAATGCCTTGCAAGAGGAAACCGTTCTCAGTTTCAACCAGCTCTATGTAGACGGCGACACCTCCACGAACGACACCATGGCCATCTTGGCAAGCGGCCTTGCCGAAAATGCATGCATTGCCGAAAAAAATGAAGATTACACCCTCTTCTGTGAGGCACTGCACAAAATTTGTGTGAAAATGTGCCGCGCACTTGCCGCCGACGGCGAAGGTGCCACAAAATTGCTGGAATGCCATGTTCAAAACACACCCACCGCAGAGCTTGCACGCCGCATTGCCAAAAGCGTGGTGGCCAGCGACCTGTGCAAAACCGCCATGTTCGGCGAGGATGCCAACTGGGGCCGCGTTTTGTGTGCCATCGGCTACACCCCGGGCGAATTTTCTGTAGAGGATATCTCTCTTGTTTTGAAAAGCGACGTGGGCGAGGTGCTGGTTTGCAAGCATTCCATCCACCATCCGTTCAGCGAAGAAAACGCCTCCAAAGTGCTGGCCGAGGACAGCATTCAAATTCTCATTGATATGCACAGCGGCAACGAAAGCGGTGTTGCCTATGGCTGCGATTTGAGCTATGACTATGTTAAAATCAACGGTGACTACCGCACTTAAGGAGAAGTGAACAGATGGAACAACCCAGAATCAATGTGATGGCCGAAGTGATGCAAGAGGCCATGCCCTATATCCAGAAATATAAAGATAAAACCATCGTGGTAAAATACGGCGGCAACGCCATGACAAGCGCCGAGCTCAAAGATGCCGTTATGAGTGATTTGCTCCTTTTGAACCTGCTGGGTGTGCATGTTGTGCTTGTGCACGGCGGTGGCCCCGATATTTCAACCGGTCTTAAACGCATCGGCAAAAAAAGCGAATTCATCGACGGCCTGCGCGTCACCGACAAAGAGAGCATGGAAGTGGTGCAGCAGGTACTCGCCGGCAAGGTGAACAAAGACTTGGTGGCCATGCTCAAAGGGCAGGGCATTGGGCTTTGCGGCATAGACGGTGCCACGCTTTCATGCAAAAAGCTGGAGGCTGCCTGCCCCGAAAAAGACCTTGGCTATGTGGGCGAAATCACCAAAGTGCGCACCACAATGCTTCGCTTCGCCCTGGACTCCGGTTTCATCCCCGTGGTGGCCACCATCGGTGTGGACGAATTTGGCACGGCCTACAATGTCAATGCCGACACGGCCGCCTGCAAAATCGCCATCGCCCTTGGTGCCGAAAAACTTGTGAATATGACCGATGTGGCCGGCTTGCTTATGGATAAAAACGACCCCTCCACCCTCATCACCAATGTGGAAGTGGGCGATGTGCCCTCCCTCATTGAGCGCGGCATCATCTCCGGGGGCATGATTCCCAAAATCGAGGGCTGTGTAGAGAGTCTTTCCTATGGTGTGGGCGAAGCGGTGATTGTGGACGGACGCGTGGCTCATTCCATTTTGCTGGAGCTGTTCTCAAAGCGTGGAAACGGCACCTTGCTCTATGCCGCAAAAGACCTGAAATAAGAGGAACTTATTATGGATACCATTCAATTGCAACAACTGGACGACACTTACATACTGCCCACCTATGGCCGTTTCTTGCCTTGTCTTGTTGAGGGGAAAGGGTGCACGGTGCGCGACAGTGACGGAAAATCCTATTTGGATTTTGGCGCAGGCATCGGTGTGAACAGCCTGGGTTTTTGCGATGATGCGTGGGTGCAGGCCGTTTGTGCCCAGGCAGGGCGTTTGCAGCATGTATCGAACCTATACGGAAGCGAGCCCGGCTTTGTGCTTGCAGAAAAAATTTGTAAACACAGCCATGCACACAAGGTGTTTTTTGCAAACAGCGGCACCGAGGCAAACGAGGGCGCCATCAAGGCTGCGCGCAACTACTCGCTTCAAAAACACGGCGAAGGACGCAACCGCATTCTCAGCTTGCAAAATTCTTTTCACGGGCGCAGTTACGGCGCCTTGTCGGCCACGGGGCAGGAAAGCCTCCAAAGCAAATTCGGCCCGATGTTGCCCGGGTTTTGCTATATCCCTGCAAACGACGAACAAGCGCTTCGCGAGGAGCTTTCTCGGGGTGATGTTTGCGCTGTGTTTATTGAGCCCATCCAAGGCGAGGGTGGGGTGTTGCCGTTTGCACCAAGCTATTTGCAGGCTGTGAACCGTCTTTGCGAAGAACAAGATGTTTTGATTGTCGCCGATGAGATTCAAACGGGTGTTGGACGCACCGGCACTTTTCTTGCCAGTACACTCTTTGGCCTTTCGCCCGATATCACCACCCTGGCCAAGGGTCTTGGGGCGGGTTTGCCCATCGGCGCCATCCTTTTCAATGAAAAAACCGCCGGCGCGCTTGGCAAGGGAGACCATGGCACCACCTTTGGCATGAACCCGGTTGTATGCGCCGGTGCCTCTGTGGTGGTGGACCGCTTGGATGATGCCTTTTTGAGCGCGGTTCGGCAAAAGGGTGAATTGCTTGAAAAGGGTCTGCGTGCCTTGCCCGATGTTTTCGATGTGCACGGTGCCGGGCTCATGTGGGGTTTTTCCGTTCGCGAGCCACACACCGCGGCAAAGGTGCGCGAAGCCTGCCAAGAACGTGGTTTGCTTGTGCTTTTGGCAAAAGACCGTGTGCGCTTGTTGCCACCTCTTATCATTTCAAAAGAAGAGCTGAAGCAGGGGCTGGGTATTTTGGAAGAGGCCCTTTCTTGTGAAGCTTAACCGGTGCCTTTAACAACTGTGATGCCGATGTAAAAGCTTGGAACACAGCCCCCACCCCTGTGGTTTTTTATCAAACTTGTTGCACAAGGTTGGGGTGGCTATACCGCCTTAAAAAAAACTTACCCCCGGCATAGCCGGGGGTAAGCTTTTTTACCATTCTCTCTTCGCAGATGCCCTTTGGAAAAATTTTCAGACTCATCTTTTCTTGGAAAATTGGGTCGAATTTTTGGCAGCAACCCAGCTTTTCCCACCCTATACTTTCACGCTTTCTCTTGCCAAAACCACCTTACCTTGGGCGGTCTTGGTCCCCATCAGCCTTGCATAGGCGAAAATGCTCCGCTTCGCTTGTAAAATAATAGTACTCTGTGTTTTGAAAAAGAGGCGGCTCTAGGTAATTCGGCACAATGTTTTGCTCATCGCCCTCGCAGCGCTCTGTAAACCCTGCTTTGTTCAGCACCGGCGCCCCTATGCCCGCGCAGTAAAAATCGGCATATTCCACATCTTGCTCTTGCATGAGCGCCTCGATGGCCATGCCCAGTTTTTCCAAATGGTTTTCTTCACCTATATAGTCCACCACGCGCAGCACACGGCTTTTTTCCGTTTGAATCACACGCACAACCAAAAGCGCCACGGGCGGCATTGGGTTTGTTGGCTCTTCGGCCGCATACACAAGATACGCTCCGCCGGGATACTGATAATAGCGGCGCTGTATATGCCATGCATCCTTGTATGGGTTCGCCTTTGGCATCACAAACCCACTTTGTAAAAAGGCCTCTTCATTTTCTAGCAAACGCAGTGCCAAGCCACCCAAAACGGGCAAAATTTCGTGGTTTTGCATGCGTGCCAAATGGTAGTGCTCTCGCTTTGCCAGGCGATAAAAATGGCCCACATGGCCTGTTGAAAACCCAAGAAATTCGTAAAACACGCGTGTTTTGGGGCGGATGTTGTTGCAACTCATGTGGCGGCACCCCGTTAAAACAGGCATTTGCGCCATGAGTTCAAGCCCTGCGCCACGGCAAGTTTTATCTGCCAACCAAAACGAAACCCAGATATCCGGCTGCTTCGAACGGCTTGCCGGCACATACCCGGCCAAAGCCACCGGCCTGCCGTGCTCCTCTGCCAGTGCAAAGCGCAGGCTGCCGTCTTCGGCTTCAAAATAATAGGAAAAAAGGGCCTCGTTGTCCAGAAAAGGGTCTCTTGCGTCCCAGTGGGTGTGCACGAAGTTCAAAATGGTCGCACGGTCCTCTGCTTGTGCCAGGCGAAATTGCAATTCTTCCACGCTCTGCCCGCTCCCCTCTCGGATTTTTATTACAAAATGGCACTGCCACCTGTGATGGGCAACACCACACCCGTGATGAATCCGGCCTCTTCAGATAACAAAAATTCCATGGCCGGTGTCACATCTTGCACGCGCGCATTGCGCCCCATGGGGTTTGCCTCGGCACTGGCCTGCACCACCAAATCCGGCGTATCGGCTAAAAAATTCGTCTCCATCATCGAGGGCGCCACGCAGTTCACGCAGATGCCGCTTTTCGCATACTCCACGGCAAGACTTTTGGCAAGGCCGTGCATGGCCTCTTTCGCCATCACATAGGCCGCCATAAACTTGGGTGGCGCACCCAGCACATAGCTTGTAAGCATGAAAAGCACTCGACCCCGCTTTTGCTTTGCCATTTTGGGCAGATAGCGCTTGCTGATGGCCAAAATGCTGTTTATCTGCACTTGCCAATCCAGCGCAAAACGCTCTTCATCAAAATTTTTGAATTTTGTGTTGACGGCGCGCAAGGCCGGCAGATGCACAATGTGGCTAACCTCTATCTGCAACATATCCAAGCTCAGCAAAAAGCGCTCTACGGCCTCCTGCTTCGACAAATCCACATCAAAGGTTCTAAGCCGCCCTTTAAACTGTGTGCACAAGGGTGCCAGTTTTTCCAAATCTCCACAGCCTTGCACCACAAAAAGGCCCTCTTCGTCTTTTTTTAGAAGGCGCAGCAACAAGTCCTGCCCCACTTCGCTTGTGGCACCGGTAATTAAATAGGTGTTGTTCATGCATTCTCCCCCGCCGTGTCTTGTACCCCGGCCTGAATGAAGCCGCGTGTCACACGTTGGCCGTGTTGGTTTGTCACCGTGGCTTTGATGATAAGCGTTCTGAATGTCTCGTTCATTTCGGTGATTTTACCGCTGACGGTCAAGGTGTCACCGATGAACACCGGTTTTGCAAACTTGGCCTCCACACTGTGCAAAAGGCACTTTTCCCCGGGCAAATGCACACCGGCCAAGGCAGAAAACAAACTGGCCGACACCATCCCATAGACCACACGCCCCGGCTGACCGCGCTTTTTTGCATAGTCATCATCCATATGAATGGGCGACACATCCCCGGTGAGCCTGCAAAACAAGTCCATGCTCTCTTCACTTACCTGCATGGAAAACGATGCCTCCATGCCCACTTTAAGCTCTTCCCATGTGTAATGGTTCATTCCTTTACCCCCGAAGACGCTCCAGTAAATCCAGCAAATCTCCCACGTTTTGCAAGCCGCGCACATCGTTAAGCTGGAATTTAAGCCCATATTTTTTTTCGATGGCCGTTAAAAGGTTGATTTGCTCTAGGCTGTCCCAATCCTCTATGTCGCCCGCGTGGGTGGCATCTGTAAGAACGATGCTGTCGTCGTCGAAATTGTCGCGAAAAATGTCTTGAATTTCTTCCATCGTTTTGGCTCTGTCCATTTGTTTGCTCCTTTTTTAAATCAATTCGATTACCGTATTTTTATTCTCATAGTCTACCGGAATTTTATAGCAATATCGGCGGCTGTCTTCCTCTTTTTCAAGAAGTTCAAACCCAATGGAATCGTAAAACGTTTCCACCAGCATATTTTTTGGTGTTTTCAGCCAAGTGCCACGCAAGGTTTTCACCCCATGTTTTTTCGCCTCTGCCACAAGGGCATCCAACATGGCATACTCCAAATGACGCTTGAACACGCGGCAACTCATCACCCAGAGATCTATGTGGGCGCAGTCGCCTTCCACCTTTGCCAATATCACCGAGGTGATCCCATTGTCTCCAAAGCGGTCTGTCAGGCGCCCGCTCAAAAGCAAACTGTCCTGCGCTTTCATGCAACCCTCCACCTCGGCCGCCGTATAGCGGCGCGTGGTGAGGTTGAACTGGTTTGTTTTGTTGATAAGCTGGCTCACGCGTTCTATGCGCTCCTCGGTTACCGGGCCTATTTCCGCCTGCATTTCAAGGCTATGCAGGTAGTCCTCGTAGCTGCCAAAACTTGCCTCTTGCTCTTTGCGCACGGCATTTTGCCGATACATCTCTCCGCGCTTTCTGTCATCTTCCGACAGGGCCGTCACCTCAAAGTAGCCCCCTCTGTCCACCGTGTGAATCGAATGCTCAACTTCGTCCATTCCCGGCGCACAAACTTCGGGCAAATCACGGCTTACAAGGGCACGTTCCGCAGGGTTGTCGTCTAAAAACACGAAACTATCTGCCGAGATATTGATTTCCTTTGCCATTTTGGCAATGCTTTCACTTTTGGGCCCCCAATTTGCCTCAAAACACAAAAAATCTTCCCGCTTGAGGGGGCTGTCTTCACGCTCAAACCCACTCAGTGCCGCTGCAGTTTCATTTTTAGAGGCCACGTTCAAAAGCACACCGCGAAAAGAAAGCATCTTTAAATACTGCTGAAACTCGGCAAAGGCCATGCCACGCGGCGTCTCCTCGCCCAATTCCACACCCTCGGCGCCCTCTTCGCCAATCACGCCACCCCAAAGGGTATTGTCCAAATCCACGGCGATTGCTTTTTTGCTAAGGCCGAACAGGCTTTTCATAAGCCCTGCCAAACTGTGGCAAAGATGCGGAATGTGCGCCACCGCACAGGCATATTTGTAGGCATACCAAGCGGCATCGTCGCACCAACTGTCCAGCCCGTGCGAGGAGGCCAGATAATTTAAATCGTGTATGTACAAAAACGGGTGCTCGGCCGCATACTGTGCCATTTTCTCATTAAGTCGCCGCACAAAGCACACGCGCCCGCGTCCATCCCACGCATCCATGTTGCCAAAATTACGAAACCGCGGCAACTCAAAATTGTTTTGCAAAACAGGGCAGCCCAGCTTCTCGGCCGCTTGCCACACGGCCACAAAACGGCGATACTCGGCCTCGCACTTTTCCGCCGCCTCTTCTTCGCTGTCTTGGGGCATCGGCCAATGCCGAATATTGCGCGCACTTGTGTGAATATACAAAACATCCGGTGCGAAGCGCGCAAGTGTGCCGCTGTCAAACACCACATCCTCATAAAAAAGGCCGTATGCTCCCTCATGAAAAGTGGGGCGGATGCCCGCGTTCAACAAAAACAATTCCAGAATGTTTTTTACTTCGCCCACGGTGCCGCCGCTTACAATGGCCACTTTTTTTTCCAAAAGCCCCTGTTTTGCTTGCAGCTCTTTTTTCAGGGCTCGTTTTTTTTGCAACACAAAGGCCGCATCAAACGGATATTGTAAGGCTTCCATCTATTCCTCCCGCCACTTTAAATCTCTCTTCGTTATTATAACAAATTGGCAAAAAAATTTCAAAAAAAAGTGAACAGAACCCGATTTCGAAAAAACCACCTCTCTTTCGTGAAATGTTTTTTCACAAATTTTTACCTTTCTTTTCCCGCATACTATGATATAATATAGGGTAGCATTCTTTCTGCAAGGTCCACTTTATCCGCACACGTCCTACTTTTCTGTCTACTTTCCATTCCCCAAGGAGGGCACGGTTTTTGAATAAGCGCAGACGCAAGAAAAAAAACAGTCGGTCTCAGCCGGCTTCTGCCACTTTGCAGAAAGCAAACACTTCTTTGCAAGAGCAACCCGATGTGGCGGCTGAAACCCTTGATATAGAAAACACCCCGGCCGTCGAAGAGGCGGCGCTCGCCCCAAAACCCGATACCTCCGGCACAGATTTTGAGGAAGAAACCACCCCCAAGGGTGAACCGGAACCGGAATTGGAATCGGACTTGGAACCGGATTTGGAAGCAGAGCACCCCCCAGAAGATTCCGCCCAAGAGGAAGACAACCCCGGGAACACAGCGCAAGAGGAGTGCGCCGCGCTTGAGCCCGAAGCGGATTTTGGCTCTGAAACACAGGGCACCATACCCAAAGACAGCAGCGAAAACAAGCCAGAGGCTTCCCCAAAAACTGCAAAAGCCTCTGCGAAAAAAAACAAAAAGAGCCGCAAGGCAAAACGCCGCCAAAAGCGCGCCCCTAAGGTGCGCTCTGTCATCGCTGTGATGATTTTAAATGTATTAAAGGCCTTTCTGGTTTTGTTTTGTGTTGTGCTCATGTCTGCCTGTGTTGTCACCGTGCAGGCACTTCAATATGTGGTTACCCAAACGCAAGACGACGACACCCTTTTGGACATTGAAAATATCCGGCTCAACCAAACAAGCTACATCATGGCCCTAAACCCCGACAACCCGGATGCCGAGGAAGAGGACGACTGGGTGGAATATCAAGAGCTGGTGGGCCAAGAAAACCGCATTTGGGTGCCCCTAAGCCAAATTCCGGAAGACCTCATCCATGCCGTTGTGGCAACGGAAGACCGCGAATTTTTTGAGCATCACGGCGTTTCGTTTGAACGCACTTTGTATGCACTTGCCAACGAGTTTTTACCCCTGCAAGACAGCACTTTCGGCGGCTCTACCATTGACCAACAGCTGGTTAAAAACATCACGGGCGACGACGATGTTGTGGGCGAAGACGGCAGCATTTTTGCGGGATATCAGCGCAAGATGCGCGAAATATATCGCGCATGGGTTTTGAACAACCGCTACTCCAAAGACATGATTTTGGAGGCCTACCTCAACACGATGAGCCTGTCTGAGCGGCTTGCCGGTGTGCAGGCGGGTGCGCTTGAATATTTTGGAAAAGATGTTTCCGAACTCAATTTGGTGGAGTGTGCCACAATTGCAGGCATCACACGTGCCCCCACCTATTACAGCCCCTTTCAAAACCCGGACAACGCGCTTGAACGCCGCAACGATGTTTTGTATTTCATGCTTGAAGAGGGCTACATCGACCTTGCCACTTACGAGGACGCTGTTTCGCAACCGCTGAATTTGGTTTCCGAGCCGGGCGGATCGGAAAACAGCACCTCCACCACGGTTTTTAACTATTTTTCCGACACGGTCTTTGAAGAAGTGGTGGGAGACTTCATCGAACAGATGGGCATGACGCGCGAAGAGGCAATTCAAGAGCTTTACACAGGTGGTTACCGCATCTATGCCACGGTGGATCACACCGTGCAAACAGCCCTTGAAGACATGTATCTGGATGGGTACGAAGAAGACGGATACTTTTTGGACCCTTCCCGCTTTCCCGGCTACGCTGCAAATTTAACCATTGTGGAACAAGAGACCGACGCAGAAGGCAATGTGATTTCTGAAACAGAAATTTTACCGCAAAGCGCCGCGGCCGTCATCAACTACGACGGCGAGCTTGTGGGTGTGATTGGGGGCATTGGCGAAAAAACCGAGAGCCTTTCGCTCAACCGCGCTGTGGGCACGGTTGACGAAAACGGCGAGGTGGTTGGCACGGTGCGGCAGGTAGGCTCTACCATGAAACCCATTGCCGCCTATGCCCTTGGCATCGACACCGGCCTCATCACCTATTCCACAGGTGTGGAAGACGCCCCCGTGCTCTCGCGTGACCCCATTGCAAACCCGAATGCCCTGGATTGGCCTTCCAATTTTAGCAATCGCTACCGCGATTATGAATTGCCCATTGCCAGCGCCATTGCCGAATCCACCAACACGGTGGCTGCGCAAGTGGGGCTTTGGGTGGGACGTGAAGAAATGTACGACTTTTTAACGGAAACCTTGCAAGTTTCAAGCTTGGTAAGGCCGGATGATGTGGACATTGCACCGCTGGTTTTGGGCAGTATGACCTATGGCATGAGCCTGTATGAGTTGGCCGGCGCCTACCAGATATTCGGTGGGGATGAAAACTACGGCGTTTACAACAACCTGCATTGCTATTTGCGCGTGGAAGATTCGCGCGGAAACATCGTGATGCAGCCCAACATGACCACCGCACAAGCCATTGACCCACAAAGCGGCTATGTGATGAACCGTTTGCTCTCCAATGTTTTGCACGGGTCTGTGCCCAATGCAACCGCAACGGCGCGTGGCATGGCACCGGAGGGCGAGATGGATTCTGTGGCTAAAACCGGCACCACAAGCGATGACAAAGACCGTTTGTTTGTAGGCTTAACCCCCTATTATGTCACGGCCGTTTGGTGGGGCTATGACACGGACTACGACATGAACGGCCGCTGGTCTCCCTCCGCTTCCACAAACATTCCACCCAATGTGTGGAAAAGCCTGATGGAGACCGTGCAGGAAGATTTACCCTATCGGGAATTCCCCGAACAACCCGAGGGCATTCAAGAGCTCAGCTACTGCACGCGCTCGGGCGATCTTCCCGTAAGCGGTTGTCCCACGGCCATGGGTTATTACACCGATTTTGCCATTCCGGAGCATTGCACAGGACATCTTACACCCGAGGAAGAAGCGGCGCAAGCGGCTGCCGAAGCAGCAGCAGCGGCCGCTGCCGCCGCTGCATAAACCCAACTTCAACAAACGCCTTTTCCTAGGAAAGGGCGTTTGTGGTTCACAGAGGTTTATTTGTTCACAATTTCACAGTATACTATTTTTATTGAAACCGAAAGAGGTGCCGCGCTTCATGAAATTAAGCCGTCGCAGCCCAATCAAAGACCTTTGGCACCACCCTGTGGGGCATGAGCTTTTGCTGCATGTGCGCCAAAAAAATGGTTTGGGTTCTCACTGGCCGGAATCGCCCTTGGTGGCAAACCTTCCGCTGGCAGTGTTAGACCGCTATGCCTTCCCCGGCTTCTCTCTTCTTGCTTTAGAGCTCTGCTGCACACATCCTTGCACAGACCACGCCGAAGACAAGCCTACTTGGTGGAAAGAAGCCATTTTGTACCAAATTTTTCTGCCCAGCTTTATGGACTCTGACCATGATGGCCTTGGGGATTTTGCCGGTGTTGTGCAGCGGCTTCCCTATTTGACTCGCCTTGGTGTGAATACCTTGTGGCTTTCTCCCGTTTTGGCCCAAGGTGCCGAGGGCGGCATTTCGAACCATCGTGCCCTGCACGAAGACTTTGGCAGCTTGGACGACTTCAAGACGCTGGTTGCTGCCATTCATCATGCGGACATGCGTGTGGTTTTAGACATAAACCTCTCCTCTGTTTCTCCACAGCACCCTTGGTTTGAGGCCGTGCTGGAAAACAAGGGCCGACCAGACTATTTCCTTTGGAAACCGGGCACACCCCCATGGGAGGCCTCCCTTGCTGAAAAAAACTGGCGTTATGTTCCGCAAAAAGAAGCTTTCTGCCTTTTAAGCAATGGCCGCTTGGCTTTAAACTGGGACAACGCCGATTTGCGCCGTGAATTTGCCGATATCTTATCTTTTTGGCTTTCTCTGGGTGTGGATGGCTTTTGCCTTGGTGGGCTTACAACACTTTGCCAAAACATGTCCTTTTGGGAAATGGAATCCGGCAAAGTGTTGCCGGAACACGATGCCCTGGAGGCCAACCACTTGCGTTTGCAGCATCATCTGCGCGAGTTGCGGCTTGCCCTGCCTAAAGAGGATGTCTTTCTGCTTGGAAAGCTCAGCGGGCGCTATGTGTGCACGCAAACGCGCCTTTTGGCCGGCGATCATACCACCGGGCTGAATTTGCTTTACAGCAGCGGCCATCTTTCTGTGCGCAACAAAGAAACCCCGCCCATCAGCTTGCAACACCTGCGGCGGTATCTGCTTGCTTTTTTCGACACTTGTGGGGCCAATGGGCACCTGGCTCTTTTTTGGGAAAACCACAAACTGCCGCGTATTCTTTCCCTGGTTTCCGGCCACACCGTCTACCAAAATTTGCTTGCGAAACTGCTTGGCACTTGGCTTTTGTGTATGCACAGCACACCTGTTTTGTACCAAGGGGAAGAGCTTGGCCTAGGCCATTTTGAAGAAGACGCCGACTTTATAAGTGCACAGGCACCCTTTCCCTGGAGCGCAGGGGTGGGCGGCGGTTTTACCGGGGCTGTTCCCTGGATGCCCCTTTCTGCTGCCAACATGCATCTTCACGCCGCAGGACAAATGGAAAACCCCCGCTCTGTTTTCACGCACCATGCAAAGCTCATCGCCCTTCGCCGCCAACACCCCTGCCTTGTATACGGCACTTTTAAGCCTGTTTTCACAAACAACCGCAAAGTGCTTTGTTTCTTTCGTATTCATACCGGCCAAAAATGCTATGTGGAAATGAATTTGAGCGATAGGCAAATCCCACGTCCAGGCCGCATTTCCCAAAAACAACAATTGCTTTTGAGCAACTATGAATCTCCCTCTCGGTTTTTGCGCCCGTACGAAGCGAATGTTTACCTTTGTGAAAACTAGCTACTTTCCATTTTAAGCCCTCTGCAAAAACGGGTTTCCCGGGCGGAAAGCCGTTTTTTGCAGAGCCTCTATAAACCCATGCGTTTGCCTTGCAACACCGCAACAGAAGGAGTATCGGTATGTCATTTTCACAGCGCACTGCTTTACTGGTTGGCGATGAGGGGGTTCGCACGCTGCAAGCCACCCATGTGGCCGTGTTTGGGCTTGGGGGTGTGGGCTCTTTTGTTGCCGAAGCGCTTGCACGCGTGGGCATTGGCACACTTTCCCTTTTCGACGGGGATGACGTGTGCCACACAAACCTAAATCGGCAACTCGTCGCATTGCACTCCACACTTGCACAAAACAAGGCTGCCGTGATGGCCGCACGCATTGCCGATATCAACCCCCAGTGCAAAACATTTGTATACCCTGTTTTTTATACCCCCGACAACGCCGATGCCTATCCCTTTTCGGGATACGACTATATTGTGGACGCCGTGGACATGGTAAGCGCCAAAATCGAAATCATCCAACGCGCAAAGCTTTCCAATGTTGCGATTATTTCTTCCATGGGAGCCGCAAACAAGCTGCATCCCGAATGTTTTGAGGTGGCCGATATCGAAAAAACCAGTGTATGCCCCCTTGCACGCATCATGCGCCGAGAATTGAAGAAACGGGATATCCATGGCGTGAAAACCGTTTTTTCCACCGAACCTGCCCGCCCGCCAATTGCACAAGACGATACACAGCAAAACACACTTGGTAGCATTGGCTTTGTGCCCGGTGCCGCCGGCCTGGTTCTTGCCGGTGCTGTGGTGCGAGATTTGCTTTGCCTTTCCTAGGAATTCGTGTATAATGGAAGAAGATTTCTTCATTTCAAACCTTCCTGAGGAGAGGCAAAATCGTGAGCGACAAGTCACATCCGGATTATGAAAAACAAATTGGCGATGCCGTTCGCTCCACTTTTGAAAGTGGAGATTTTTCGCATCTAAAAAATGTTGGCAATGCTGTGCAGGGCGCTGTGCAAACCGCATTTTCCCCAGCTTGCGGCGAAGAAAACCCTCCTTCCAAAAAGAAGGCCACATCTTCAAAAAAAACAAACCCACCCCTAACCAAAACAGAGCTTTGGATCAAAAACAACCAGCGCACCGAAAAACCATTTTCAAAAAAAGCCATTTTGTCGCGAAAAAGTTATGGAACAGGGGGCACAGTGGCCGGCATTCTTGGGCTTTTAACCTTTGGCCTTGGGCTTATCCTTCTTACCACGGTGGCCATTTTAACCGCCATGCCGGCCGCTCTCTATCTGCCCGGCGCCATCGTTTTTTTCTTGTTCACGGCATTGAGCGGAGGCCTTTTGGCCGGCAGCACCGGCAACCGGCAACTGTTCAAGCGTTTGCGCCAGTACGCCGGTTTTCTCACTGAAAAACCTGTGTGGACCGTGGATGCCCTCAGTGTTGCAACCCACCTTTCCCCCGGACGCATTCGCCGCGACTTGCGAAAAGGTGTCGACAAACATCTCCTTTCAGACGTACAAATGGATGCGGGCGAAACCTGTGTCATCTATGGCTCGGAAAACTATCGGCTCTACTTGGATGCCGAAGATGCCAGAAAGCAGCGTGAGCTTGAGCAGGCGGAACATGCCCATCTTTTGGCAGACCCGCAAACAGCCCCACTGGAGCGGTTTCGCAGCGAGGGGCAGGCCAGTTTACAAAAGCTACGCATGGCGAACAACGCCGTGGAAGACGAAGTTTTTTCTGAAAAATTGAGCCGGCTTGAGCTCACCATCGGCCGCATTTTTTCCTATGTGCAAGCCCATCCCGAAAAACTGCCCGACACACGCAAATTCATGGATTATTATTTGCCCACCACTTTGAAACTGGTGGAAAAATATCATCATTACGAAAAAGAACAGCTTCACATGGAAAACATTTTAAAAGCCAAGGCCGATATACGAGAAACCCTCGACACCATCGACCTTGCCTTTAACAATTTGCTTCAAAATCTATATCACGAAGACACCCTCGACGTGGTAACCGATATGGACGTTTTGCACACCATGTTGGAGCAAGAGGGGCTTACCGAGCAAAAATTTGATATACAGTAGAATACGGGAGGTTATTGCATGAGTGAGACACAGGAAAGTGGCATTGTTTTGGAGATAGATGCATCACCAGCGCCGGTTTTGGAAGGCACTGCCGAAACTTTGCCCGCCGATTTGCAGCAGGAGGCAGGGCAAAGTGCGAAGGAACTTGAGGAGCGCTCGCGCCTTACTGAAGCCGAGCAAAAACAGGTGGATGAGTTTGCGAAAAAAATAGACCTACACGACACCACCGTTGTTTTGCAGTATGGCACCGGAGCACAAAAAAAGATGACGGCTTTTTCCGAAAGCACGCTTGGCAGTGTGCGCAGCAAAGATTTGGGCGAAATGGGCGGCATGCTTACCGGGCTTGTAACCGAAATTCGCAATTTTGATGTGAGCGAAGAAGATAAAAAGGGCTTGTTTGGCCTGTTCAAGCAGTCCTCGAACAAAATGAGTGCCATGAAAGCGCGCTATGCCACGGTGGAACAAAACATCGAGCATATTGCAAAGGCTTTGGAGGGGCACCAAATTACACTTCTAAAAGATATTGCCATTCTGGATAAGTTGTATGAGCAGAATGTTTTGTATTTCAAAGAACTCACCATGTATATTTTAGCCGGTAAAAAGAAGCTGGCCGAAGCCGAAAAAACAGAGCTGCCCGCACTGAAAGAAAAAGCAGCGCAAAGCGGCCTGCCCGAAGACGCCCAGGCCGTGAATGACCTGGTGAACCTGTGCGACCGCTTCGATAAGAAATTACACGATTTGGAGCTTACACGTACGGTTTCCATTCAAATGGCCCCACAAATTCGCATGATTCAAAACAGCGATACGCTGATGAGTGAAAAAATTCAATCCACCCTTGTGAACACCATTCCCCTTTGGAAAAGCCAAATGGTGCTCACACTTGGTTTGGAGCATGCCCAACAAGCCGCTCAGGCACAGCGAGAAGTGACCGACATGACCAATGAACTTCTGCGTAAAAATTCGGAAATGCTCAAAACGGCTACGGTGGAAACCGCCAAAGAGTCCGAGCGGGGCATTGTGGATATTGAAACTTTGCAACTCACAAATCAAAACCTGATTCAAACTCTGGACGAGGTGGTGCAAATTCAAGAGGACGGCCGCCAAAAACGCCACGCAGCCGAAACCGAGCTGGCACGCATTGAGGACGAACTCAAACAAAAGCTTCTCACTTTGCATTCGTAAAATCATTTCGTGTTGTATTTTGATTTGAAAAGATTGCCTTGTAAAGGAGTTTTGTTTTGAAAGTAACCGTTATCGGCAGTGGGCGCTGGGGCAGTTTTTTGGCGTGGTATCTAAGCCGCCTTGGGCACGATGTTTGCCTTTGCGGCCGCAAAGGCAGCCACAGCTTTGCAGAACTTTGCAAAACACGTTGCAACGCCTATCTCTCCTTGCCGGCCTCTGTTTCGCTCACCGATTGCCTTGAAAGCGCCTTGCAAAACGAGGTGATTTTACTCTGTGTTCCCTCGCAGTCTTTGCGTGCCCTTATACACGAAAACCTGGCCACCTACCAAAACAAGCTCTATGTTTTGTGCATGAAGGGCCTTGAAATTGGCAGTGGGAAACGGTTGAGTGAAATTGTGGCTGAAGAGGCGGGCCCCGGTTGTCGCGCGGCCGTTTGGCTTGGTCCCGGGCACCCACAGGAGTTCACGCGGGAAGTGCCCAACTGCATGGTTATCGACGCGCAAAACCCTGCCGATAGTGAGTTTTTAATCACACGGTTTTCCGGCAATTTGATTCGCTTTTATTACGGAGAGGATTTGCTTGGCAATGAAGTGGGCGCAGCCGCCAAAAATGTGGTGGGCATTGCGGCAGGCCTTTTGGACGGGTTTTCCCTCACAAGCTTAAAAGGCCCCCTGATGAGCCGCGGCACGCGTGAGGTGGCCCGTCTCATCAAGGCCATGGGCGGCAACGAATTGTCGGCCTATGGGCTTTGCCACCTCGGCGATTATGAGGCCACGGTTTTTAGCGAACACAGCCACAACCACCGCTTCGGACTTTGCCTTGCACGTGGAGAACGCTACACAGAGCTCGCGGAGGGCTACTACACGGTGCGTGCCCTGTGCCAGCTTGCCGGGCAATACGACATCGAAATGCCCATTTGCAGTGCTATTCATGCGGTGCTCTACGAGGATGCTCCACCCAAAGAGGCACTGAACAACCTATTTTCCAGAAGCTTGAAACAAGAGTTTTATTGAACCGTTTTCCTGTTTTTCACAAGAAAGTGAGGCGATTGTATGTATGGGGTCTCCCCCCTATCAAACAGTGGCGCAAGCCATTTCCCTTACACTTTGGCAACCCCGGCCAAAACCCCCTCCTTGTTTCCGGAATCTCAAGGGGCCAATGCCGAGAACAGCAACACAACGAAAGCCAAAAGCCCCGCGCAGCAAATGGAAGACGCAAACTGCGATACCTGTGAGGGAAGACGCTATCAGGACCAATCCAACGACCCCGGTGTTTCTTTTCAGTCTCCCCAGCACATTGACCCCAGCCAATCGGCCCGCACGGTGCGTGCTCATGAAATGGAGCATGTGGTGCACTCGCAAGTAAAGGCACGCATGGAGGGCAAGGAAGTGGTGTCGCAAAGTGTTGTTTTACACAATGCCATTTGCCCCGAGTGTGGCCGCATCTATGTGTCCGGTGGTGTTACCAAAACCAGCACACGCACACAGATGGAAAGCGCATTCCAAGTTGGCCTTCACAACAACCAAGAAACGGGGCGCACACTGAACAGAATCGCTTAGTTCATTTTAAGCAGGGGTTGAACCCATCTCGGGTGCTGGATACCCTGTAGGAGGATTTCCATGCTACACATTGAACAGTTAACAAAGTGTTATGCCAAAAATGTGCCGGCGGTGAACCAACTTTCCCTTGAGGTTGCCGCCGGCGATCTCTATGGTTTTATCGGGCACAACGGCGCCGGAAAAACCACCACCTTGCTTTCGGTTTGTGGCATTTTAAGTTTCGACAGCGGCCGCATTACCATCGATGGATTTGACATTGTGAAGGAGCCGGTACTTGCCAAAAAATCCTTGGCCTTTCTGCCGGACAACCCAGACCTTTACGAGTTTCTCAGCGGAATTCGCTATCTCAATTTCATTGCCGACCTGTACGGCATCCCGAAATCCACACGTTTGCAGCTCACCGAAAAATATGCCTCTGCCTTTGAAATGGAGGGGGTTTTGGGCAACAGTATCTCCAGCTATTCCCACGGCATGCGGCAGAAATTGGCGCTCATCTCGGCCTTCATCCGCCAGCCTAAACTTTTGGTGTTGGACGAGCCCTTTGTCGGCCTTGACCCAAAGGCCGGTTTTTTATTGAAACAGTTTTTGCGCGAATTGTGCAGTGCGGGCGGTGCCGTGTTCTTCTCCACCCATGTTTTGGAAGTGGCCGAAAAATTGTGCAATAAAATTGCCATCATTCAAGATGGCAGCCTGGTTGCGTGCGGCACCACAGAAAGTATTGTGGGCCAAAGTAGCTTGGAAAGTGTTTTTCTTGGCCTTGCCGCGCCTGCAAGGCAGGAGGAACAAAGCCTATGAAACCGTTTTTTGCACTTGTATACATCAATCTTTTGGATTTGCTGCTTTCCACTTTCGGCAGCAAATTTTCTTCTAAAAAGAAAACGCGGCAACGCTCCGGCTGGATGGTTCTTTTCATTCTTGCCGGTCTCATGCTTTATATTTCCGGGCTGTATTCTTATCTACTCGCCCAAATTTTAGCCCCTCTTGGCCGGCTGGATAGCCTGCTGGGTTTGATGCTGTTCTTTGGCGTGTTTTTTTGCACCACGCTCACTTTGTATCTTGCGCAAAGTCTACTTTTTTCTGCCAAGGATAACCGCCAGCTTTTCAGTTTTCCCGTTTCTGCTTTCAGCATTTTGCTCGCGCGCCTCTCGGCTCTTTATTTGGAAGTGCTGTTCATCATGGAGGTTTTTTTGCTGCCCACCGGCATTGTTTATCTGCTCTTTTCACAGAACTTATCTCTCCTTTTTTTACCTACACTCCTGCTTGTGGGTGTTTTCCTCTCGTTTATCCCCACACTCATTTCCCTGCTGTTTGGCCTTGTCAATACCTTTGTTATTTCCAAAACCCCTTTCAAGCACTTCTTCACCATTCTCATCGGGTTTTTAACGCCTCTTGCCATGATGGTACTCAGCTTCACCTTCTCTTCCTCTTCTGTTTCTGCAGGTGGTATACTCGCGCTCGGCGAGCGCCTTCTTATCCCTCCATTTTCATGGGCAGTGCGCGCCTGCACGGGAGATCCCATTTCGCTTTTTCTGCTTGCCACACTGTGTGTTTTGCCATTTTTTTTCTTTGTTTTATGCATCAGCCGTTTTTACAAGCCCCTGCTCACAAGCATGCTCGGCGAACAGAGGCGCACAAATTTTCGGCTACAGCCCATGCAAACGAAAACACCTTTTTTCTCCCTCTTTTTAAAGGAGGCCAAACGTTTTTTTCAAACCCCAAGCTATTTTCTCAATTGCAGTTTTTCCCTGATTCTTCTCTTGCTTGCCGCCTTTTCCAGTGTTTTTTTTCGCAGCACACTTTCTTCTGTTATCACGCCACTGATGCAATCTTTGCCCGGGGGTATTCCCTTTGATACACAAGGGCTTTGGAGCATCGTTTTGCTCTCATTTTTATGCTTTGTATCTCTAAGTTTTCAGCCCTCTGCCGTCTCGCTGAGCCTCGAGGCAAAATCTCTCTGGATTTTAAAAACAGCCCCCGTTTCATCCGGAACCGTTTTTGCCGCAAAAATTGCCTTCCCACTTGCTTGCTCTTTTCCGTGCTTCCTCCTGGCAACGCCTCTTCTTGGTTTTTTTCTGTCCCTCTCGGCTTGGCAATGCATCGAATTATGCCTGCTTGCAACCGCCGGCAGCACGCTTTCAAGCGTTCTGGGTATCATTTTGAATCTTAAACATCCGAGGCTGGATGCCACAAATGACACCGTGGTGGTTAAACAGAGCCTAAGCACCTTTCTTGGGCTTTTGTTTGGTTTTTTACAGGCCTTTGTTGTGGTTTCCCTCTATGCCGTTTGTGTTCTGCTCGGCTTTGGGGTTTTCAGTTTTTTGCCCTCTTTTTTGCTTTTGCTGGCCGCTTGTTTCCTTGCTATTGGCTGGCTTAGAAAAAACGGCGACGCCCTGTTTTTGGCTCTTAACTAAACGAAAAAAGCCCCCTGCCAATTTGGCAAGGGGTTCTTTTTTGTTGTTTAAACCAGCTCGATGATGGCCATCTGTGCTGCGTCGCCACGGCGTGCACCGGTGCGAATGATGCGGGTGTAACCACCGCTGCGATCCATGTATTTCGGACCCATTTCATCAATCACTTTTTTGGCAACAGTCTCTTTTGTGATATAAGAAAAAACCTGGCGTTTTGCATGCAAATCTCTGCGTTTGCTCAGTGTGATCATTTTATCGGCCATGGAACGCACCTCTTTGGCGCGTGTTACCGTGGTTTCGATTTTACCGTTTTCAAACAAATAGGTGACCATACCGCGCAACATTGCTTTGCGATGATCGCTGGCTCTTCCCAGTTTGCGAGTTCCGGGCATTCTGACTTACCTCCTTTTCCGGGGGGAGTTTCTTTTCTCCCTATTCCTCTTCGTCGATTAAGCGAAGATTGAGAGAGTGTAATTTCTCAATAACCTCTTCAAGACTCTTCCGGCCCAAATTTCGAACCTTCATCATCTCTTCTTCGGTTTTGCTGGTTAAATCTTCCACTGTGTTGATGCCGGCACGCTTGAGGCAGTTGAAGCTGCGCACAGACAAATCAAGCTCTTCAATGGTCATTTCCAGCACTTTTTCCTTGCCTTTTTCGTCTTTTTCCACCATGATTTCAGTGCCCATGGCTTCTTCACTCAAGTTGACGAATAGGTTCAAATGCTCAATCATAATGCGCGCCGATAGGCTCATGGCCTCTTTCGCACTCAAGGTTCCGTCTGTCCACACCTCGATAGACAATTTATCATAGTCGGTAATTTGGCCCACACGTGTGTTTTCCACCGTATAGTTTGCCTTTAATACCGGTGTGTAAATGCTGTCTATCGAAATGGCACCAAGGCCGGCCTCATTGGCGGCCTCTTTGTTGCGCTCGGCCGGCATATAGCCTCTTCCTCTGTCAAAGGTCAAGTCCATAATCAAGTTGCCGTTTTCTGCCATGGTTGCAATGTGATGCTCGGGATTCAGTATCTCCAAATCGGCATCTTGCGGAATGTTTCCGGCTGTAATTTCGCCCTCACCATTCACCTCTAAGCGCACTGTTTTGGCCGTATCGCTGTATAATTTTGCATTGATCCCTTTGATGTTCAGCACCATCTCCGTTACATCTTCTTTGATGCCTTCCACCGTGGAAAACTCGTGCACCACGCCGTCAATTTTGATGCAGGTCACCGCCACACCGGGCAGCGACGAAAGCAAAA
The DNA here is from genome assembly GCA_964371725.1 of uncultured Oscillospiraceae bacterium. Classification (GTDB taxonomy): domain Bacteria; phylum Bacillota; class Clostridia; order Oscillospirales; family Ruminococcaceae; genus JAAYCI01. The sequence goes on along the minus strand of CAYJNQ010000003.1, from coordinate 14,682 downwards.
TGCGGCGCAGGCTGTTGCCCAAAGTGGTTCCAAAGCCACGCTCCAACGGTTCTACCACAAAAACACCATGGCGACCGTCGGGAGAAATTTCAGCCGTCTCAATTTTAGGACGTTCTATCTCCATCATCCATTAACCCTCCGTCTTTTCGTTGTCAATGCAGGCCGCAAATGCTTTTGCGGCACCGAGTGGGTTACTTAGAATAGAGCTCAACAATCAGATGCTCCTCAACATCAAAGTCGATGTCTTCACGTTTGGGCATTTCAATTACAGATGCTTGCAGGCTGTTTTGCGAACGCTCAAGCCACTGCGGCAGTGTTACCATCGGTGCATCTTCGCCCAAAAGTTTTTTGAACTTTACGCTGTCACGGCTTTTCTGTTTCACTTCAATCACATCGCCCTTTTTCACAAGGAAAGATGGGATATCCACGCGCTGGCCGTTCACTGTGAAGTGGCCATGCCCAACCAGTTGGCGAGCATCGCGGCGTGTTGTGGCAAAACCCAAACGGAACACAACATTGTCCAAACGGCGCTCGATGGTGGTTAAAAGGTTTTCACCCGTTTTTCCGGGCATGCGTGTGGCTTTTTCGTAGTACATACGAAATTGCTTTTCCATAACACCGTAGATGAATTTCACCTTTTGTTTTTCCGTAAGCTGAATTGCGTATTCACTTTGCTTTTTACGCATTTGCCCTTTTGGGTTGCGATTGGTGGTTTTTTTTGCATAGCCCATCACCGCAGGGGAAATGTTCAGTGTTTTGCAACGCTTTGCAATCGGTTGCATATTTTTAGCCATACTAATGAACTCCTCCTTCTTATTAAATGCGGCGACGCTTTGGCGGGCGGCAACCGTTGTGTGGCACAGGGGTCACGTCTTTAATCATGTTTACCTCAAGACCCGTTGCCTGCAAAGCGCGAATGGCAGCTTCACGGCCCGAACCCGGCCCTTTTACATACACTTCCACTGTTTTCATGCCATGCTCAATAGCTGCCTTGGCTGCTGTTTCCGCTGCTGTTTGTGCGGCAAACGGTGTGCTTTTACGGCTTCCGCGAAAGCCAAGACCGCCACTGGAGGCCCAGCTTACCGCATTTCCCTTCACATCTGTGATGGTGACAATGGTGTTGTTGAAGGTAGACTGAATATGGGCAGCGCCACGTTCAATATTTTTACGCTCGCGACGTTTTGTGCGGCCCTTTTTAGCCGATGCTTTTGTAGCCATGTACTCCTCCTCTGGTTATTTCTTCTTGTTCGCAACCGTACGCTTGGGTCCTTTGCGCGTGCGTGCGTTTGTTTTTGTGCGTTGGCCGCGAACAGGCAGGCCTTTGCGATGACGTACTCCACGATAGCATTGAATTTCCACAAGGCGCTTGATATCAAGGGCTGTGTTTCGGCGAAGGTCGCCTTCCACGGTTAAATTCTGCTCAATATACTCACGAATTTTACCCTCATCATCATAGCTTAAGTCCTTCACACGGGTATCGGGGCTGATCCCGGTGGCGGCCAAAATTTGGCTTGCAGTGGTACGCCCGATGCCAAAGATATACGTGAGGCCAATTTCCACGCGTTTCTCGCGCGGCAGGTCAATTCCGGCAATACGTGCCATGCGTTTTCACACCTCCTACAGGCTTTCTTACGGGCTTTTAGCCCTGACGTTGTTTGTGTTTCGGATTTTGGCAAATCACCATTACACGCCCTTTGCGTTTGATGATTTTGCATTTTTCACACATCGGTTTCACCGAAGGTTTCACTTTCATGGCCTAGCGCCTCCTTTTCAAACACTTCTTTGGCGTGCCTCTTTACTTAGAGCGCCAAGTGATGCGTCCCTTTGTTAAGTCGTAAGGCGACATTTCCACGGTCACCTTATCGCCGGGCAGAATTCGGATAAAGTTCATCCGCAACTTGCCGGAGATGTGGGCCAACAGCTGGTGCCCATTTTCAAGCTCCACTTTAAACATGGCGTTCGGCATTGCTTCCACCACAACACCTTCTACTTCAATGACATCATCTTTTGCCAATCTCCTATCCTCCCTGCTATCGCGGCTCTATTTGCCTTGCATACAAGGCCAAAGCCGCTTTTATACTTTGATCGGTGTCCGTTTCGTTCTGCTCTAAACAGGTATTGGTTAAGCTTACATGGCGCACATTTTTCCTTTTGGGCCGCTCTCGCGTTCGCGTTTTACCGTCTGCCAAAAAGAGCCTGTCTCCCTCTCGCCCAACCACCACATAAAGCGTTTCTACATCCCGCCCTTTGCGGCTTTTTACAATTTGTCCCGTTTGCATAGGCTTCCCCCACTAGGCCACAGTTAGGATCTCCGGCTCGCCTTTTGTTACAAGCACGGTGTGTTCATAGTGGGCCGAAAGCCCGCCGTCTCGGGTTTTTACTGTCCATTCATCCTCTAGGATGTGCACTTCAAAACCCTTTTCGTTGATCATGGGCTCTATGGCCAGCGTCATGCCCGGCACCAGTCGAACGCCGTGCCCCGCCTTGCCAAAATTTGGAATTTCCGGTGGTTCATGCAGTTTACGGCCAAGGCCATGCCCCACAAAGGCGCGCACCACCGAAAACCCTCTCGCCTCTACATACTTTTGCACGGCATAACCAATATCGCCCACACGGTTGCCGCTGCGCACGGCTTTGATTGCTTCATGCAAAGACTCTTCGGTGGCGCGCATAAGCCTGTCGGCCACATCGCTCACCTCGCCGCAGCGAAAACTCGCCGCATTGTCTCCGTTAAAGCCTTCAAATCTCGCGCCCGTATCGATGGAGACAATGTCCCCCTCTTTGAGAACTTCTTCTTTAGAGGGAATTCCATGAATCACCGTATCACCCACCGAGATGCAAGCCGACGCCGGAAAACCGCCGTAGCCCTTGAAATTTGGCACACCACCCATGGAACGGATGGTCTCTTCAATTGCTTTGTCTATTTCCCAGGTTGAAATCCCCGGTTTTACCAGAGCTCCGCCGGCTGCCAATGCCGCTGCCGAAATGCGGCAAGCAACACGCATGGTTTCAATCTCTTTCGGTGTCTTTACGGGAATCAAAATCGGTCTCCCAATACATTCAGTACGGATTGTTTTGTTTCTTCCACAGGCAAGTCGCCATTGATGCTCACCAGTTTATTGCGCTCTTTATAGAAATCTATCAAAGGCTCGGTTACCTCGTGATAGGTTTTGAGGCGCGCCAAAATGGTTTGTGGTTCATCGTCTTTGCGCACAATGAGCGGGGAACCCTCGCGGTCGCACACGCCGGGCACTTTGCTGGGCTTGTTCACGGTGTGGTAGCTTGCACCACACGCTTCGCACACCCTGCGGCCACTCAAACGGCGCACAATCACATCGTCTTCCACGTTGATGTCCAAAACCAGGTCAATGTCCACACCCATGGTTTCCAGAGCCTCTGCTTGTGCACAGGTTCTTGGCATACCATCTAGGATGAAGCCGTTTTTGGCATCGGCTTGCGAGAGACGCTCTTTGATGATGCCGATAATCACCTCATCCGGCACCAAACCGCCCGCATCCATATACCCTTTGGCTTCTTTTCCCACTGCTGTTCCCTGTTCCACCGCTTCACGCAGCATATTCCCCGTAGACAGGGAAGGGATTTTGTAGTGGTCGGCAATGAACTCTGCCTGTGTCCCTTTTCCGGCGCCCGGAGCGCCCAAAAGAATCAATCTCATAACCATCCTCCAAGCCTTCTACTCTAAAAAGCCTTTGTGATGCCTCATCAGCATAAAACTTTCCAAGCTGCGCGAGGTTTCAAGCGCCACACCCACCACAATCAAAAGCGAGGTACCGCCCAAGGCGATTTGTATACCGGTTAGATTTCCAAGGACAATGGGGCCTACGGCCACCACAACCAAGAACAGGGCCCCGATGAAGGTAACACGCCCAATGATGCGTGAGATGAACTCACTTGTGGGGCGTCCCGGGCGAATGCCGGGAATGGCACCGTTGTTCTTTTTCAAATCGTTTGCCATTTGGATGGGGTTGTAGGTGATGGCCACATAGAAGTAGTTGAATGCTATTATCAGAATACCATAAATGATGGCATAGAGCCAGCCCTCGTAGCTGAATGCACCCAAAATAACACTGAGCACAGGGTGCGCCACCGGGTCGGTCACGTTCGGAATCAAACGAATGAGCGTGGCCGGAATGGAAGTGAGGGCCGAGGCAAAGATGATGGGCATAACGCCGCTCATGTTCACCTTAATCGGAATGTGGGAGGACTGGCCTCCATACATTTTGCGCCCCACCACTTTTTTGGCATACTGGATGGGAATGCGTCGCTCTGCACCGTTGAGCACCACCACCATCACCACGGCCGCAATGGCCAAGATGGCAATAAGCGGCAAGTACACATAGATGAGGGGGTCTTCCTGTGCCAGCTCCAAATAGCCGCGTGTCTCGGTGAAAATACTACTCCAGCCCGAGATGATGCCGGCTGCAATGAGGAAGGAAATGCCATTGCCAATTCCTTTTTGGTCGATTTGCTCGCCCATCCACATCAAGAGCACGCTGCCGGCCACAAAGCACAAAATGATGACAGCTGCCGAGAAAATTTGCATTCCCAGCGGTGTGCCCGGGCCATACTTTAAGCCGTAGCTGCTGCGCACGAGCATATAGTAACCATAGCCCAAAACAGCACCCAAGGCCGCACCAAAGTATCGCGTGATGCGTGCGAATTTCTTTTGCCCCTCACCGCCCTCTTTGCGAAGCCGCTCCAAATACGGAATGGCCACCGCAAGCAGTTGCATGATGATGGAGGCATTGATATAGGGCTGAACGCCCAGAGCAAACAACGAAGCGCTGGAAAATGCACCGCCGGTCATAAAATCAATAAAGTTGAGCATGTCGCCGGAGTTCGCACCCACAAGGGCTGCCATCGCACCCGGGTCGATAAACGGCACCGGCACTGCAATACCCAGACGAAAAATGACAATGATGAGCAGTGTATACAGAATGCGCTTGCGCAGATCTTCAATTTTCCATGCGTTGCGAAACGTTTGGAACAATTAGATCACCTCAGCCTTCCCGCCTGCCTTTTCAATTTTTTCCTTTGCGCTGGCCGAATAAGCAGCCAGTTGCACGGTTAGGGCTTTGTTTACCTCGCCGTCACCAAGCAGTTTGATGCCGTCTAAAGGTTTTTTCACAAGACCCTTCTCCATCAGAGCCTTTGCGTCCACCACACTACCGGCCTCGAAAACATCGAGGTCGCCCACTTTTACAATGGCATAGTGTGTGCCAAAAATGTTGTTGAAGCCACGTTTCGGCAAACGGCGCTGCAAAGGCATCTGGCCGCCCTCAAAGCCGGCTTTTTTGCTGCCACTGCGGGCTTTCTGGCCTTTGTGGCCATAGCCTGCCGTTTTGCCGTTTCCGCTGGCGTGCCCACGCCCTTTGCGTTTTGCGGCCTTATTGCTCCCTTCACTTGGGGAGAGCTCATGCAGTTTCACTGGTTGTACACCTCCTCTTGGGGGTTTTAGGCCCGGCTCACATCGAGCAGGAAGCCGATTTTTGCGATTTTGCCCGCGGTGGGGGCATTGTCCGGCTGCACACTCACGTCGCCGGGGCGTCTTAGGCCAAGGCTCTCTGCCACGGCTCTTTGGCGCACGTTGCAACCCATCAAACCCTTTTTCAATGTGATTTTTACACATTTGGCATCCAAAGCCGGCTCTTGGGCTTTTGCTTTCCCGGAAATAACCACGGTGTTTTTGGCTGCTTTCGCTGCCTTCTCTGTGGTTTTCTTGGCTGCAGCCGGTTTTTTCTCAGCCTTTGCCTTCGGTTTTGGGGAGGCCTCTTTCTCAAGACCTTGCGTTACTTTTTCTTCTGCCATGAGATTTTGCCTCCTTTATACGAAAATTTCTTTAACAGATTTGCCGCGTTTGGCCGCCATTTCTTCGGCACTCACGAGGCCCTTCAACCCGTTCATTGTGGCGGTAACCACGTTCACCGGGTTGTTCGAGCGCACACATTTTGTGCGAATGTCCTTAATGCCGGCCGCTTCTACCACGGCACGCACAGCACCGCCGGCGATAACACCGGTACCGGGGCCTGCCGGGCGAAGCAACACGTGCCCCGCGCCAAAGCGCCCAATGGTTTCGTGCGGAATGGTAGTGCCGCGCAAGTTGATGCGCACAAGGTTTTTCTTGGCATCTTCAATACCCTTGCGAATGGCCTCGGGCACCTCGCCGGCTTTGCCAAGGCCGAAGCCCACAATGCCGGCACCGTCGCCCACAACCACCAAAGCGGAGAACTTGAAGATACGGCCGCCTTTCACGGTTTTGGAAACGCGGTTGATGTGTACCACTTTCTCCTGCAAGTCCAGTGTTGAACCATCAATATATTCCATATTCTCCTCCTCCTAGAACTCGAGGCCGCCCTTGCGGGCACCCTCTGCAAGGGCTTTCACCCTGCCGTGGTAGACAAAACCGCCACGGTCAAATACCACGGATTTGATGCCTTTGTCTAATGCTTTTTTCGCAATCAACTCGCCCACTTTGCCGGCGGCGTCAATGTTGCCACCATATCCGTCAAAGTCCTTGTCCATTGTGGACGCGGCACACAGGGTGTTTCCTGTAACATCGTCGATTACCTGTGCATAGATGTGCTTTGCAGAACGGAACACATCCAAACGCGGACGCTCAGCTGTGCCGGAAATCTTGCCACGCACACGGCGATGACGCCGTAACCTTGCCAGGTTTCTGTCAGGTTTTTTAACCATATTGCTTCACTCTGCCTCCCTTGACTAGCCCTTGCCGGTTTTGCCCTCTTTACGGGCAACATACTCACCGGCATAGCGGATTCCCTTGCCCTTATAAGGCTCGGGCGGGCGTTTTTCGCGAATTTCAGCGGCAAATTGGCCCACCGCCTGTTTGTCGATGCCCAAAACCACAATTTTGGTGGGTTCCGGCACTTCGATGGTGATGCCCTCGCACTCGCTCATGATAACCTGATGCGAATAACCTAGGTTCATCTCCAGATTGTTGCCCTTTTTGGCGGCACGATAGCCGATGCCAACAATTTCCAACTCTTTCTTAAAGCCCTCTGTAACACCTTCCACCATGTTGGCCACCAGTGTTCTGGTAAGGCCGTGCAGGCTGCGGGCTTCTTTGCCGTCGTTTGGCCGGGTCACTAGGAGTTCTCCGTCCTTCATCTCCACAGAGATAAGCGGATGGATGTTGGAATTCAAAGTGCCCTTGGGGCCTTTCACGCTGATGGCGCACCCGTCAATTTTGACTTCTACACCGGCGGGAACGACGATGGGTTTTCTTCCGATTCTCGACATTGTCTTTGCCCCTTTCTTACCACACGAAGGCCAGAACTTCACCGCCCACGTTTTCACTGCGGGCTGCTTTGTCTGTCATAACGCCTTTGCTGGTAGACACAATTGCGGTGCCAAGGCCTCTCATTACCTTGGGCATATCTTCGCAAGAAGAATAAATGCGAAGACCCGGTTTGGATACACGGCGCAGGCCGGCGATAACCGGTGTGCCGTTGCTTTGATATTTTAGCGTAACGCGGATGACACCCTGTTTTTGATCTTCGATGTACTGCACGCTTTTGACATAGCCCTCTTCTTGCAAAATTTTGCAAATGGACTTTTTCATGTTGGAAGCGGGTATATCGACATTGGGGTGTCTGGCACTGCTTGCGTTGCGGATACGGGTAAGCAGATCAGCGATAGGATCCGTGATGTGCATGCCATTGACCTCCTTTTACTTTCAATTACCAGCTTGCCTTGCGCACGCCGGGGATTTCGCCTTTATAGGCGAGGTTGCGGAAGCAAACACGGCAAACTCCGTATTTGCGCAGATAGGCGTGCGGACGGCCGCAAATTTTGCAGCGGTTGTACGCGCGGGTGGAGAACTTTGCTACGCGCTGCTGCTTCATTTTCATGCTTGTTTTTGCCACGTATCAAGACCCTCCTTAACTTGCAAAGGGCGCGCCGAGCAGCTTTAGCAGCTCTTTGGCCTCTTCATCTGTTTTTGCGCTTGTCACAAAGCTGATGTCCATGCCACGCACGGCATCAATTTTGTCGTAATCAATTTCGGGGAACATCAGTTGCTCGCGCACGCCTACAGAGTAGTTGCCGCGTCCGTCGAAACTGTTTCCCGAAATACCGCGAAAATCGCGCACACGGGGCAGGGCAATGCTGAACAGGCGGTCTACAAACTCATACATTCTCTCACCACGCAGGGTAATTTTCGCACCAATGGGCATCCCCTCGCGCAATTTGAAGTTTGCAACGCTCTTTTTTGCCTTGCATATTACGGCCTTTTGGCCTGTTACAGTGGCTAAATCTTTTAAAATGGCTTCCATAACTTTGGGGTTGTCACGTGCTTCACCACAGCCCACGTTGATAACCACTTTTTCCAATTTCGGAATCTGCATCACACTCTTATAACTAAATTTCTTCATAAGAGCAGGAGCGATCTCCGCTTGATACTGGTCTTTCAATCTCGGCATTGTCTTCGCTCCTTCCTTTACAGATTGGCTCCGCATTTTTTGCAAATGCGCGCCTTCTTGCCATCTTCAATCTTGTGGCCCACGCGGGTGGCTTTTCCGCATTTGGGGCACACGGGCATTACTTTGCTGGCATACATTGCGCTTTCTGCTTGCACAATGCCGCCTGCCTGGCCGGCTCTGCGCGGTTTGACGTGTTTTGAAACCATGGCTCTGCCTTCTACAATAACCTTGCCCTCTTTCGGGCTAACGGCGAGCACTTTGCCTTCCAAACCTTTGTCTTTCCCACTAATGATACGCACTTTATCGCCGGTTTTCACATGAGGCTTGTTTTCCATTTTCATGTTCCTCCTTACAGCGATTCCGGAGCAAGCGACAGAATCTTTAGGTAGCCACGCTCGCGCAATTCGCGCGCAACGGGCCCAAAGATACGTGTGCCTCTCGGGTTTTTGTCGTCTTTGATGAGCACGGCGGCGTTTTCGTCAAAACGGATGTAGCTGCCATCGTCTCGGCGCAGGCCATGTTTCGAGCGCACAATCACGCAGCGCACTACATCGCCTTTTTTCACGCCCGAATTCGGGGCGGCCTTTTTCACGCTGGCCACAATCACATCTCCGATGCCGGCATACCGTTTACGGCTGCCACCCAGAACGCGAATGCATTGAATCTCTTTCGCGCCGGTGTTGTCGGCCACCTTTAGGCGGGACTGCATTTGAACCATGCTAAGGGTTCCTCCTATCTCTAAAGTCATTGGATCTTTCGCCGGTTGTTGCTTGGAAGCCGGTTTCTTTGCTGTTCACAAGACCTTGCTACTCACAGGGTTCCCCCTGTCAACCAACCACCAACGACCGTTTCCTCGTTTTTTTAAAGGCTTATTTTGCCTTTTCAACAATCTTCAGAAGTCTCCAGCGTTTGTCTTTCGAGATTGGCCGGGTCTCCATGATGATAACGCGGTCGCCCATGCCACACTCGTTGTTCTCATCGTGTGCTTTGAAACGCACGGTGCGCTTGATGATTTTTTTGTACAGAGGGTGACGAACGCTGTCTTGCACAGCCACCACGACGGTTTTGTCCATTTTGTCGGACACAACCAGGCCGGTTCTGGTTTTTCTCAAATTACGCTCTTCCATCGTCTTCCCTCCTTAACTTTCGCTCTCGGAAAGGTCGATGCCACCCAAAACGGTTTTCACGCGGGCGATATCTCTCTTCACGGCTTTGATGCGCTGGGGGTTGTCCAGCTGGTTGATGGCATGCTGAAAACGCAAGTTAAACAGCTCTTCTTTCAGCTCGCTCAGTTTCTTGTTCAGCTCAATTTGTTTCATGTCTCGCAGTTCACTGGCTTTCATTATGCTTCACCCTCCTTTTCCTCGGCGGGTGCCGCGGCAACTTCTTTGTTCATGGCCTTTGCATCCAACACTTCGCCTTCTTCGGTTACAAAGATGGTGGAGGAGCCGCCGGCCTTACCACGGCGTTTCTTGCCAAGCTCTACGGTGAAACTACCCTCGCGCTTGACAAACTTTGTTTTCACGGGCAGTTTGTGGCTGGCAAGGCGCAAGGCCTCGCGGGCGGTTTCCTCGGAAACGTCCGCCAGCTCAAACAAAACACGACCGGGTTTTACAACAGCCACCCAATATTCCGGGCTGCCTTTACCGCTACCCATGCGGGTTTCGGCCGGTTTCTCGGTTACGGGCTTGTCGGGGAAAATTTTAATCCATACTTTACCGCCGCGCTTGATGTAGCGCGTCATGGCGATACGAGCGGCCTCGATTTGGTTGGATGTAATCCACGCCGGCGCGGTTGCCACAAGGCCGAATTGACCCTGGTTCACCTCATTGCCGCTCATGGCCTTGCCCTTCATGCGGCCACGCTGCTGCCGGCGGTATTTCACGCGTTTCGGCATTAACATTAGCGACTTCCTCCTTCTCTGCGCTCAGGCCGGCGGTCCCGGCGATCGCCACGGTTCTCACGGGGAGCACGCGGCGGGCGCGCAATGTCGTCAAGCGGCTTTGTGCCCTTCAGCACTTCGCCTTTGTAAATCCACACTTTCACACCAAGTTTGCCATAGGTGGTATCGGCTTCGGCAAAACCGTAGTCGATGTCGGCACGCAGGGTTTGCAGCGGGATGGTTCCCTCGTGGTAGTGCTCGCTGCGGGCGATGTCGGCGCCGTTTAAGCGGCCGCCCACTTGGCATTTGATGCCCTTTGCGCCAAAGCGCATGGCCCTGCCAATGCTCTGTTTCATCGCACGGCGGAATGCAATGCGGCGTTCGAGCTGGCCTGCAATGTTCTCGGCCACCAGTTGGGCATTCACATCGGGGTTTTTAATTTCCACAATGTTCAGGTTCACGCTTTTGCGAATGCGTTTCTCCACATCCAAGCGCAATTTGTCAATTTCCGTGCCGCCGCGGCCAATCACAATGCCGGGTTTCGCCACAAACAGGTTGATTTTCACCCTTGCGGCACCGGTGGACGGATCGAAGGTGCGCTCAATTTCAATTTTGGGAACACCGGCCGCATACAGGCGCTTTTTCAGGTATTTACGGATGTTGTAATCCTCTACCAAGGTGTCTCCAAAGCTTTTCTTATCTACGAACCAGCGGCTGTTCCAGTCACGAATGACGCCAACGCGCAGGCCGTTCGGGTTTACTTTTTGTCCCATGCTTTCTCATCGCCTCCTATGCTTCTTTTTCTTTGAGCACCACCGTGATATGGCTGGTGCGCTTCAGAATGCGGAATGCCTTGCCGTGGTCTTTGGGCTGAATGCGTTTCAGCGTGGGCCCCGGGCACACAAAGCACTCGGCGACGTAGAGGTTGTCTTTGTCCATATGGTGGTTGTTTTCGGCGTTCGCAGCCGCACTGCTTACAAGCTTGAACAAAACCTCACCAGCCGATTTCGGCGTGTATTTTAGAATGGCGAGGGCCTTGTCTACCGGCTGGTTCCGAATGAGGTCGAGAACCACGCCGACCTTGCGCGGAGAAATGCGAATATACCGCGCGATGGCTTTTGCCTGAATGTCTTCCATGCTGTTTCTCTCCTCCTCGATTATTTGCCGGTTTTGCTGCCGGCGTGCCCGCGATAACTACGGGTGGGGGCAAATTCGCCCAGTTTATGTCCTACCATGTCTTCCGTTACATATACCGGCACATGTTTGCGTCCATCATGCACGGCAAAGGTGTGTCCCACAAAGTCCGGGAAAATGGTGGAAGCACGGCTCCATGTTTTCAAAACGCGTTTTTCGCCTTGCTCGTTCATGTCCTGCACGCGCTTTAAGAGCACTGGCTGGACGAAGGGGCCTTTCTTTATACTTCTGCCCATCTTTGCTCTCCTTTCTATTTGCTGTTGGCGCGTTTGACAATGAATTTGTCGCTGGCCTTATGTTTTTTACGGGTTTTGTAGCCAAGGGTTGGTTTGCCCCATGGGGTAACCGGGCCCGGACGGCCGATGGGGCTCTTGCCCTCACCACCACCATGCGGGTGATCGCAGGGGTTCATCACGCTGCCGCGAACGGTGGGCCTCCAGCCCATGTGACGTTTGCGGCCGGCCTTGCCGATGTTCACATTTTCGTGGGTGATGTTGCCCACTTGGCCGATGGAGGCAATGCAGTTCACGGGGAAGTTGCGAATTTCACCCGACGGCAAACGCACAAGGGCGTATTTGCCTTCTTTCGCCATGAGCTGGGCACTGGTGCCGGCGCTGCGCACAATTTGTGCGCCCTTGCCGGGGTACATCTCGATGTTGTGAATCACGGTACCCACCGGGATGTTCTGGAAAGGTAGGGCGTTGCCGGGTTTGATATCGGCCGAGGGGCCGTTCATCACTTGGTCGCCCACTTTGAGGCCCTCCGCCGCAATGATGTAAGCTTTTTCGCCGTCGGTGTACTCGATGAGGGCGATGTGCGCAGAGCGGTTCGGGTCATACTCTAAGGTTTTCACCGTGGCCGGCACATCGAATTTGTCTCGCTTGAAATCGATGATGCGGTATTTGGTGCGGTTGCCGCCGCCGTGATGGCGAACGGTGATGCGGCCATAAGAATTGCGGCCGGCATGTTTCTTCATGGGTTCGAGCAAGCTGCGCTCGGGCTCTACTTTCGACAAAACAGAGTAGTCGGTCACGGTCATGCCGCGGCGGCCCGGCGTTGTCGGTTTATACTTTTTAATTGCCATTTTTTCCTCCTTCTTAGGTCATCGACTCGAAGAACTCGATGCCCTTGGATTTTTCGGTGAGGGTGACAATGGCTTTCTTGTAAGAAGAAGTGTAACCACCAAAACGTCCCTGACGGCGGAAACGGCCGCGCACCGAAATTGTGTTCACCTTTTTCACTTCTACACCGAACAGGTCTTCCACGGCCTGTGCGATTGAAATTTTTGTGGCGTCTTTGGCCACTTTAAAGGTGTATTTTTTCTGCATGAGCCCCTGCATCGAATTTTCTGTGATAACAGGCCCCAGCACGATATCCTGAGGTGCTACTTTCATATTGCGAATACCTCCTCGATCTTCTTTGCGGCATCCACACTGAGCACGAAGGTGCCGGCGTTCAAAATGTCATACACATTGATGAGGTTCGCCGTTGTGGTTTTGGCGCCGGGAATGTTCGCCGCACTTTTTACAAGTTTCGTGTTCACCGCATCGGTTACGATAAGCGGTTTCTTGGCCTCTAGCGCGCCGAGCATGGCCACCACGGTTTTTGTTTTATACTCTTCCACTTTGAACTCGTCCACAATCACAAGCTCGCCCGCTTTTGCCTTGGCAGACAAAGCGCTTAAAAGTGCCAAACGTTTCAGCTTACGGTTTAAGCGGTAGCTATAATCGCGTGGTTTGGGGCCCAAGGCCACACCGCCGCCCACCCACTGCGGTGAACGAATGGAACCTTGTCTTGCATGGCCGGTGCCTTTTTGCCGCCACGGTTTGCGGCCGCCGCCACGCACCTCGGCGCGGGTTTTGGTGCTCTGTGTGCCTTGACGCTGGTTTGCCAAATAGTTCACAACCGCGGCGTGCATGGCAGTTTTGTTCGGCTCAATGCCGAAGATGCTGTCTGAGAGCTCGAGGTCGCTGACCTTTTTGCCCTTCATGTCTACTACATCAAATTTAGCCATCCTCTACTCCTCCTTTATGCCTTCACGCTGTCTTGGAGGGTGACGACACTGCCCTTGGCTCCGGGCAGAGCACCCTTGATGGCGATGAGGTTGTTTTCGATATCCACCTTGACAACTGTTAAGTTTTGCACGGTTACGCTTTCGGCACCCATGTGGCCCGGCAGCTTTTTGCCTTTCATAACACGCGAAGGCGTGGAGCAAGCACCCATGGAACCCGCGTGGCGAGCAATGGGGCCCGTGCCGTGCGTTTTGCGCATCACATGGCCATTGTGGCGCTTGATGTTGCCGGCGTAGCCCTTGCCCTTGCTTGTGCCGCTCACATCAATTTTGTCGCCCTCTGCGAACACGTCGGCTTTCAAAATGTCGCCGATGTTGAAATCGTCCATTTTATCAAACTTGAACTCGCGCAGGGTTTTCTTCGGCGCTACATCCGCCTTGTCGAAATGGCCTTTCTGCGGTTTGTTCATGCGTTTTTGTGCCACATCGCCATAGCCAAGCTGCACGGCCTCGTAGCCATCGCTGTCCATGGTTTTCTTTTGCACAACCACGCAAGGGCCGGCTTCGATAACGGTTACGGGAACCATTTTGCCGGCTTCATCGAAAATCTGTGTCATGCCGATTTTCTTGCCTATCAATCCTTTTTGCATCGATACGTCCTCCTAATATCAGGTTATTGGTTGACACACGGCTCTCGCTTTGCGCCAACATGACCCCGGGGCGGAAAACCGCTCTTTACAGCTTGATGTCGATTTCGACACCTGCGGGGAGTTGTAAACTGGTGAGTGCCTCCACGGTTTTGTTCGACGGTTTCAAGATGTCGATTAAACGCTTGTGGGTGCGGGTTTCGAATTGCTCGCGGCTGTCTTTGTATTTGTGCACCGCACGCAAGATGGTGATGATCTCTTTGTCTGTGGGAAGCGGGATGGGCCCCGAAACACGTGCGCCGGTGCGCTTTGCCGTTTCCACAATTTTTTCCGCGGCCGCATCAATAAGGCCTGCGTCGTAACTTTTCAAACGAATCCGAATCTTTTCCTTGACTGCCAAATGAAATCCCTCCTAAAGAAATGTTAAAGTGTGGCATTTCCAAATTACTGAACACTGCGCCGGGTGTTTCATCCCTTTGCATGAGA
>CAYJNQ010000002.1:0-128029 GCA_964371725.1 uncultured Oscillospiraceae bacterium | reverse complement strand
GCAGCTGATTTGTAATCAGCAGGTCAGGGGTTCGAGTCCGTTCACCAGCTCCAGTCGAGAAGCTCGACACCAAAATCGCCCTTTAGCATCTGCTAGAGGGTGTTTTTTTGTGCCCAAAATTGAATGGTATCTATTTTGTATAGCCCAGACAGCAACGTGACATTGTGTCCAATCAGGCACCGGATACAGTCCGGTGTCTTTTTTATGTTTATGTGTGTTTTCGCGCGGTTCCCATCCGAACAATCTCACCCTGTTGTCATTCACTTCTTTTAGTGGGTGAGCATTTTCTTTTGCTCTCTTAGCATCTTTTGCATTTTCTCCTATTTTGTTATAGAATGATACTTAGATTTGAGCGTGTCGACTGTGTTTTACGTCACACCTACTCCGGTTTTATCAAATTACAGGGAGGATACTGTTATGGCCTATTGTTCACAATGCGGAAGTGAGCTTCAAAATGGCATCTGCCCAAATGGGCATCCCGTGCGCCCCCCCTCTGCCGATGCAGCGCCTTACACCGCACCGGAAATGCCGCCTGCTGCGCCCCTTGTGCAAGAACCTTTTTCACAACCCACGGCGTTCCCTCCTGCTCCCCCGCCTGAGGCAAGCCAATCTCCCCCACCTAAAAAAAGCAAAGCACCAAAAGTAATCCTCATCATTCTCATTGTTCTTGTACTTGGTGTTTTGGGACTTGTTTTGTTGGGTATGCTGGGTACCTTTTTATTTTTTGCACTGTGGGAGGATGAGCCGCCACAGTCGGCTTATGTGGCGCCCTATGTCGTTTCCGAGCAAACGGAAACCATGCCGACCTCGGAACCCCTGCCCACCGAGGAACCCCTGCCGGCACAAACGGTTGTTTTAGATGAAGAGGCCCTGATTGCCATGCTGCAAGAATCCAGCTATGCCACTTGGCACACCTATTCCCTGCCCGAAGACATCACCGCACGCAACACTTTGCTCAATGCAGACGGATGGAATGTGAACTGTGGTGTCATTTCCATGGCCATGTGGGCAAATGGCATTGCAACGTCAAACGTGTCGCCGGATCAGTATTTTGTAACAGACGACGATATCCAAGCCACGGCCGCTTCTTTCTACGGCATAGACAACATTCAAATACGCAGCGAATCCTTCCAGCCTGCACCCGGAGAATACACCATTCCGGCACACGGCCCCATGCACCGCGGAGATTTGCTGCTTGAAACCCTTACCACAAGCGGCAACCGTTTTTCTGTAGAAACCCTCATCACCGTTTTCGACGACTATGGAGACGGTGCCACCGAGCATTATATTACGCTGTTGAACACCTTCGAGGCAAATCCCGAAGGTGCACATCTACCCTTCCGCCTGGTTTCCATAGAAGAACTTAGCAGCACCATTCCGCTTCACGACGAAAACATCGTCCCACCCGCCAATCTATATGATGCACCGATTTTGGTGGAGGTGGATGTGCTGGAACTGAATTTACGCGAGGGACCCGGCACCGATTACGAGGTTATTACCATTTTAGACGAGGGCCAGCTACTTGAAATCATTGGCTATGATGACACCGGTGAGTGGGTTTGCAGCTATTCCGGTTGGGTAAGCGCCGAGTACCTTCATGTATTGGACGCCTAGCCCTACATCGCCCCTTGGCAAAATACCCACATTTTTTTCTTTATTTCTAAAAATTATGTCCACACGCTTGACTGTTACCCCTCCTTTGCATTATATTGAATAGGTGTACGAATTTTCTGTCTGTACACGGTTCGCTTCCATTATTAAAGCATCATAGGAGGATTCTCATGAAAAAATTGGTTGCACTTGGTCTTGGTTTTGCTTTGTTGGCAAGTTTTGCCTCTTGCGGTAGCACGGCAAGCAGTGAAGCCGCATCGGCCGGTTCCGCCTCTATGTCCGACACCGCGACAGCAGGGGAGGCTGTCCGTGTGGGCGTGATTCAGCTTGCACCGCATCCGGCCTTGGACGCTGCTTTGGAAGGTTTTGTGGAAGGTTTGGCCGAGAATGGCTTTGTGGAGGGCGAAAACCTCACCTTGGATGTACAAAATGCACAGGGTGAAATTTCCAACTGCCCCACCATTGCCTCCACCTTGGTTAACGATGGCAACGATTTGATTTTTGCCATTGCAACACCCGCTGCACAAGCCGCAGCCAATGAAACTTCGGAAGTTCCCATTGTGGCCACCGCCGTTACCGATTTTGTGGAAAGCCAGCTTGTGCAAAGCAACGAAGCCCCCGGCGGCAACGTGACCGGCGCGTCGGATTTAACCCCTATATACGAACAGATGCAACTGTTGCAAGAACTGGTGCCCGATGTACAAACCGTGGGCATTTTATACAACTCCAGCGAGGCCAATTCCCTGATTCAAGCGGACATTGCCAAAGAGGCCGCTGCCGAACTCGGCTTTGAAATTGAGGAATACACCGTATCGAGCACAAATGATATTCAATCGGTGGTCACTTCCATGGTGGGCAATGTGGATGCCATTTATTCCCCCACAGACAACCTGATTGCCAACGCCGTGAGCACCGTGGCCACCTTGGCACGCGACAACCAAATCCCCTACATTGCCGGCGAGGAAGCTCTTGTGGAAGGTGGTGCTTTGGCCACGGTTTCCATCAACTACCACGACCTTGGCAGGGTGGCCGGCAAACAGGCAGCCGATATTTTAAGCGGCGTGTCGCAACCGGGCGAAATGCCCATTGAATTTCAAGACCCAAGCGACGTGCGCACCGTGGCAAATGGAGAAACGGCCGAACTTGTGGATGTTGTGATTCCGGAAGATATGGAAATGATTTAAGCGATGTTTACATCGGCTTGAATTGGAACAGCCTTGCGGAGCCTTTTGCACAAAAGGCTCCGCTCTTTGAAAAGAGGAATGTGAATGAATGTATTGCTTGCCATGCAAGATGCCCTATCACAGGGGTTATTGTGGGCTGTGATGGCACTGGGCACCTATGTGAGCTATAAGGTGCTGGATATTGCCGACCTTTCGGTGGATGGCACATTTGCCTTGGGTGGCGCCGCTTCCGCCACACTGATTGTGATGGGGATGAACCCCTATCTGGCACTGCTTTTTTCCCTTTTGGCCGGCATGGTGGCCGGCATGGCAACCGCTTTGATGCACACGGCTTTGCGCATTCCCAGCCTTTTGGCCGGTATTTTAACCATGCTGGGCCTGTATTCTGTGAACATCCGCATCATGGGAAAAAGCAACACACCCCTTTTGGGGGAAAACACGATGATTCGTGTGCTTGAAAACGTGTATCCGCTGGATACAAGCCACTACAACCTGCTCATCGGCCTTGTGTTTTGCGCGGCGCTCATCGCCGTGATGTATTGGTTTTTTGGCACGGAAATCGGTGCTGCTTTGCGTGCCACGGGCAACAACCCCAATATGTCGCGCGCTTTGGGCATCAATACAAATAAAATGATTGTGCTGGGGCTCATGCTTTCAAATGGGTTTGTGGCACTTTCCGGCGGCCTTGTGGCGCAAAGCCAAGGGTTTGCCGATGTGGGCATGGGCACAGGTACCATTGTCATCGGGCTCGCCTCCATCATCATCGGTGAGGTTGTTTTCCGCTTCCTCAAAGGGAATTTTGCATTCAAGCTCATCGCTGTGGTTTTGGGTTCCGTTGTATATCGCATCATCATTGCCGTTGTGTTGCAGCTGGGCCTGAATACAAACGATTTGAAACTCTTTTCAGCCCTACTTGTGGCTGCCGCGCTGTCCATTCCGCTTTTGCGCGAGCGCACAAAAACACACAAGTTGCAGAAAGGGGGTTCGTGATGCTGAAATTAAGCGGCGTAAGCATGACATTCAACCCCGGTTCTGTAAACGAGAAGCGTGCCTTGCGCGAAGTGGATTTGCACATTAAACCCGGCGAGTTTGTCACGGTAATCGGCGGAAATGGGGCCGGGAAATCCACACTGCTCAACGTGGTGGCCGGTGTTTATCTCAACGAAAGCGGGCAGATACGCTTAAATGACACCGACATCACGCGAATGCCCGAATATAAGCGCGCGGCTTTATTGGGGCGTGTGTTTCAAGACCCGATGCTTGGCACGGCTGCCGGCATGAGCCTTGCCGAAAATTTGGCCATGGCCAATCGCCGCGGTAAAAGCCGTGGCCTGCGCTGGGAGATTGCGCGCGAAGAACGGGAATATTTCCGTGAAAAACTGGCTCATTTGGGGCTGGGGCTTGAAAACCGTTTGGGAGATAAGGTGGGCCTGCTCAGTGGCGGCCAACGCCAGGCACTTACCTTGCTTATGGCCACTTTGCAAACACCGCAATTGTTGCTTTTAGACGAGCACACCGCCGCACTTGACCCCAAAACCGCGCATAAGGTGTTAGACTTAACCGACACTTTGGTGCAGGCCAACCATTTGACATCCCTGATGATTACACACAATATGAAGGACGCCATTCGCATGGGCAACCGCTTGGTTATGATGTATGAAGGACGCATTGTGTATGACGTGCAGGGCGAAGAAAAGGCCAAGCTGCAAACCTCGGATTTGCTTGAAAAGTTTGAACTTGTAAGTGGTGGAGAATTTGCGAACGACCGCATGATGCTCAATTGATTTTGGGCATCACCCCACAGCACTTCCCATTATGACATAGAAAAGCCGGCAGAAAATTTTCTGCCGGCTTTTTGTGTTTTATAGAACGCTTGCTTTGCAAGCTCTTTTTGAACTGTGCAAGTTCGGCTTTTATGCAGCCGTGCCACCGCCTGTGCCGCCTGCGGCGGAAGACGCGGCGATGAGGTTGAAACCGCTCATCATCACGGCAATGCCGGCCATCATACCAAGAGCCAGCGCAAGGGTGGCCACATGGAACAGGGCGTAGCCGCCCACCACCACGGTAAGAATGCCCATGGTAAGAACCCAGCCCCAATTTTTTTCTTTCTCTTTGCGTTTTTCAAACGCTTGGCCGATACGCGTGAAACCGCCGATGATAAGCCAGAAATCAAAAGCATAGGCCAGGGCAACCTCTGCAAACAGGGCGACAAATGGGTTGATAAGCACCACACCACCCAAAACCAGGCTGAAAATGCCGCCAACCAGCTCCCAAACTGATTTTTTGCCATTTTTGCCGGCTGTAAAGTATTGAACCACACCGCTTGCACCCAGCAGGATGAGCAAAACACCAAGCACCCAGCCCATGCTGGCAAATGTAATGCCGGGTGTCATCACCATGAAAATACCCGCCATCACCATGAGAACACCCAAAATAATCGAAATTACTTTCATTTTATAACCTCATTTCTTTCCACATTTTTTGCATAGGTATAGCCTCTCCAAAAAGAGAGGCTATACCCTTTTCACTTTATCACGAAGACTCTTTTATTCGGAAAACAGCGCCAAAATTTTTGCTTTCGGCACAACACCCACACTTTGGTTTACCTGTTTTCCGTCTTTGAAGGCAATGATGGTGGGGATGCTTAAGATGCCGTATTTCTCAGACAGTTCCGGCTCTTCATCCGAATTCACTTTCACAATTTTATATTCCGGATGCTCTTCTGCGAGTTGTTCCACAATGGGAGCCATCATTTTGCACGGACCACACCAAGAGGCCCAAAATTCTACCAAAACCCGTTTGTCGCTTTGTAGCACCTCTGCATCGAAGGTATCTTTCGTTACATCTAAAATCATTTGTATTCACTCCTTCTTTTTTCGTCCGTGTACACAAACTGAGCCTGTGTATTCTAGTTCATTTTACTATAGCATGCCCTATATTGCAAGCAAAATGCGTCGAATTTGCTCTTGCATTCTATTCTAGAAGGGCAATAGCCACAGTGCAATGCCAAAATAGATAAGCAAAGAGCAGGCATCTACCAGGGTAGAAATAAGCGGTGCCGCCATCAAAGCCGGGTCCAGTTTCAAGCATTTTGCCAGCATGGGCAACATTGCCCCCAAGCTATTGGCCATCCAAACCGTGCAAATCATGGCAAGGCTCACCACGAGGCCCTCTAGGGCACTATCGTTATAAAACCACAAAATCCGCAAAAAATTCACAAGCGCCAGTGGCAGGCCCACAAGCAAACTCACACACAATTCCTTCCAAAGCACAACGGGCAAATCTCGGGTTTCAATTTCCCCAAGCGCCATGCCGCGTATCACCGTTGTGCTGGCTTGGCTGCCCGCATTGCCCCCGGTTCCCGTGAGCATGGGGATAAAGGTAACAAGCAAAGGTATCATGGCAAACACCGCTTCAAACCGCCCCAAAATAGCGCCGGTTATCATACTGCCCAACATCAAAATCAACAGCCAAAGAACACGGTTGCGAGCCAGTGTCAACACGCCGGTTTTCAAATACGGTCTACCCACAGGCACAATCGCCGCCATTTTCTCAAAGTCCTCGGTGGCCTCTTCACGGATAACCGCCACGGCGTCATCCACGGTTACAATGCCCACAAGGCGCCTCTCGTTGTCCACCACCGGCAGAGAAATCAAATCATATTTTGTCATCAACATGACGGCCTCTTCTTGGTCGTCCGTGGTGCTCACCGAAATGGTGCCGGCTTCCATCACCTCTTCCACGTGCTGTGTATCGTGCGCCAAAAGCAAGTCCTTCACACTGACAACGCCCTCCAAATGGCGCTGTTCATCCATTACATAACAGGTGTAGATGGTTTCCCTGTCCTCCCCGATGCGCCTTAAGCGCTTGATGGCATCTTCTATGCTCATGCCCTTATGCAAATCGGTGAACTCGGCCGTCATAATGCTACCGGCCGAATTTTCGGGATACCGTAAAAACTGGTTGATGAGAGCCCGTGTTTCCCGCGTGGCATTTTGCAAAACGCGTTTCACCAGTTTTGCCGGCATCTCTTCCAGCATATCCACGGTGTCGTCCACGGCCAACTCTTCCAAAAGTTCACCGAGCTCTCTGTCGGTGATTCGTTCAATAATATGCAGTTGAGTATCGCTATCAAGCTCTGCAAACACGTCCATCGCCTGGTCTTTTTCCAAGGTTCGAAACACAAGCAATTGCTGCTCTTCGGGAAGGTCCTCTATGAAGGTAGCCACATCTACATCGTTCATCTCGGAAAACAACGCACGCAACACTCGATAATTTTTTTGTCCTACCAAAATACCCAGTTGCACTTCGTTTACACGGCTTTTCATTCAGTCCCTCCTCTCTGCAAACTTGATATACCACCATTCGCCTGCTGCTTTTTATTGCAGAAGCCATTCGGCAAGGTTGAAATATAAAATCAAAGTGACACCGTCCACCACTGTAGTGATAACCGGTGCGGCCAAAAGCGCTGGGTCCAGCTTTACCGCCTTTGCCAGGATCGGCAGCGTGCCCCCAATGATTTTGGCAATGAACACGGCCCCAATCAAGGCCAGCGACACCGTAACCGGCAGAAGCCCGCTATCCGGATATTGTAGCCACACACGCATTAGGTTTACAATGGCCAGCGCAACGCCCACCACAACCCCGATACGCATTTCTTTCCAAAGCACCCGCAAGAAATCTTTTCGTGCTATTTCCCCAAGGGCCAAACCACGAATGATGGTGGTGCTGGACTGGCTGCCTGCATTTCCACCCGTGCCCGACAGCATGGGAACAAACAAAACCAGTAGGGGAACGGCGGCGTAAATCGGCTCAAAATAGCCCAGAATCCCCCCTGTAATCATACCGCTTACCATCAAAATCAGCAGCCAGCCAAACCGATTTTTAGCCAAGGTCAAAACCCCGGTTTTCAAATACGGCCTTTCGCTGGGCGCCATTGCATTCATTTTCTCAAAGTCTTCCGTGTCCTCTTCCTGTAGCACATCCACCACGTCGTCTATCGTTACAATTCCCACAAGTCGCCGTTCTTGATCCACCACCGGCAGAGAAATAAAACTGTATTTTGCAATGAGGCGCACAGCCTCTTCCTGGTCATCGGTTGTTGTAAGCGAAATCACCTGTGGGCGCATAAGCTCTGTAAGAGGCGTGTTGTCTGCGGCCAAAAGCAAATCTCGCACAGTAACCACGCCTTCCAAATGGCGTGTATCGTCAATTACATAGCACACATAGATGGTTTCTTTGTCTTCACCCACGCGCCTTAGGCGCTTGATGGCCTCGCCCACGCGCATATCACGCCGTAAATCGGTGAATTCGGCTGTCATGATGCTGCCGGCCGAATTTTCCGGGTATCGTAAAAATTCGTTGATTTGGGCCCGTGTTTCGGGCGAAGTCAGGCGCAGAATTTTTTTAACCAAGACGGCCGGCATCTCCTCCAGCATGTCCACGGCGTCATCCACCCAGAGGTCATCCATAATCTCGGCCACTTTTTCGTCACTCATGCTGCCCAAAATGTGGTGCTGCATCTCGCTGTCCAGCTCCACAAATACATCCATTTCCAAATCTTTCGGCAGGGTACGAAAAGCCAGAACTGCACGTTCTATTGGAATTTCTTCAATGAAACGAGCTAAGTCAATTTCGTTCATCTCCGAAAATATTGCCCGAAGCGCTTTGTAATCTCGCCTGTCAAACAGGTTTTCTAAAACTTGCAATTGTCCGGCTTCCATCGTCTTCCCTCCCTTCTCACTTTTTCTACTTTCGGCAACAAAAAAACGCACAAAAAATACGTTTAGCAGCCAAAGCTGCCAACGCGCTCGTGCGAATCAACCGGAATTTTGCCCTTTTCGGCAAAAGACACTCCCTATGCGATGCAGAAATTTGCTGTTTGAACAAAGAACTCAAAAAAGCAAACCCCGCACACCCTTTTGGCTATGTGGCCCGGAAAATAGGCCAACACAGCTTTACAGAACCATAAGCAGAAGGAGGATCCACTTCCTTATTGCTACTTCGAGCGCTGATATCCACCTATTTTCCCTCCTTTTGCATTTTATTTACCTTTTTAGTATACCCCTTCTTCCCCTTTTCCTGCAAGTGTTTTTTCAAAAGCTTTACAATGTAGAGCGAAAAAGAACAAATTCTGCTATGGGCAGTGGCGCAACCACATTTTCCCTCGTCTTCGTCCGATATTTGGGTGGCACACTCAAAATCGACAATTTTGTCTTTCTTTTGCACGTTTTTTCACTATACTACAAATAAAGAGGGGGTATACCGATGCTGTTTTCTTTCGTTTTGATACCACTTGGAATCCTTGCCGGTCACTTTTTATTTTTCCGGCTTCGTTTCCTTCTTCCTCTAAAGGTAGCCCGCTGTGGCAAATCTCCCAAAATCAGCGTTATCATTCCCGCGCGTAACGAAGCGCACAACCTGCCGGGGCTCCTAAGCTCTCTGCGTGCGCAAACCCTGCAACCGCACGAGATCATTTGCATTGATGATGCCTCCACAGACAAAACCGCCGCAGTTGCCAAATCCTTCGGCGTGAAGGTTTTGCAAGTTGCAGAAAAGCCACATGGATGGATGGGAAAATCCTATGCTTGTCACCTGGGCGCACAGGCAGCCAGTGGCACGCTGTACTTGTTTGTGGATGCCGATGTCCGCTTCGACAAAACCGCTCTCATGCGCTTGTTTGCCACGTGGCAAGTGCGTGGCCCCGTTGTTTCGGTGCAACCTTGGCACACCACCGTGCACCTCTACGAGCAATGTTGCCTTTTTTTCAATATGATTGCGGCCGCGGCTTTGGCGGCATCTGTGCCACTGGGGCGCGAGACCCCCGGCCTGTTTGGGCCTGTGATCTTAATGCCTGCCACACTGTACCGCCACTGCGGCGGGCACGAGGCCGTTAAAAGCAGCATTCTGGACGATATTAGCCTTGGGAAGTGTTTGTGTTCGCTTGGCATTCGCCCTTATTGCTGCCAGGGCGGGCAAGACATTCGCTATCGTATGTATCCAACAGGATGCCATGCCATGCTCGAGGGTTGGACAAAAAATTTCGCCAGCGGTGCCGGTGCTTCTCCTCTTTCTTTATGGGTTCCCATCACGCTTTGGATGGCTGCACTTCTCGGTGTTCCAATTCAAAGCATCGAATGGTTTTTGCAAGCGCCATCGCCTTTGGCTTTTTTCTTTGTTTTTCTCTCTTATTTTGTTCTGTGCTTTCAGTTGCAAGCTGTCAGCATGAAAATCGGACGATTCACACCCATTTTCATTCTGTTTTATCCGCTTGCCCTCTTTTCTTTTTTATGGATTTTCTCCCTTTCCACCTTTAAAAAAATATTTCATCTTCCCGTTTTTTGGAAGGGAAGAAATGTTTCGGAGGGTATTTGATATGCAACTATTCTATCCCCCCACACCGCTGATGCTTTTACTCTTCTTTGTTTTATGGGCACTGTTTCAAACCGGCGCCGCCTTTGTATGTGCGCATCTGCCGGATTGTTATTTTAAGTGCGACGGCTTTTTATATCGCACGCGAAAATTTGAACAAAACGGGAAGTTTTATCAAAAATGGTTTTTCATCCGCCATTGGAAACACCTTCTGCCCGACGGTGCCTCTGCCGTGGGCGGCTTTCGAAAACGACATTTGACCGATTTTTCAAGGCAAAATTTGGAAAAATTTCTCGTGGAGTCTCGCAGGGCCGAACTCACACATTGGCTGGCCATCCCCTTCTTTTGGGTGTTCGGCCTTTTTGGCCCCCCCATCGTGCTGCCTTTGATGTTTGCCTATGCCGTGCTCATCAATTTTCCCTGTATTTTGGCACAGCGCTACAACCGCCCGCGGATACAACGCTTGCTTGAAAAGCAAACCGCTTTCATCCCCTTGGCGCCCACCCCCGTGGTTCTGCGGGAAGAGGTGAAAGAGCTCGCACAAAGAGAGGACGAAGGGAGCCTGTACACGCTTTCTTAGGTGGTGTCTACACCGCCTCGTGCAAAATCACCCCACGCGCACCGGAGTGGGGTGATTTTTTTAGCGTTCTATGGTATACTGACATGGTTCTGCTTTTTTTTGCACTCTGCCCATCATTCTCAGTCTTAAAGGAAGTAGTGTATGACTCCACTTTTAATCATCATTTACCTCGCTTTTATCGGGCTTGGCCTGCCGGATTCTCTTCTTGGCAGCGCGTGGCCCTCTATGCAAGGAACCTTTTCGGTTCCCGTCGCGGCTGCCGGGCTCGTCTCCATGCTCATTTCCGGCAGCACCATCGTATCTAGCTTGAACACAACGCGTATTTTACGGCGTTTTTCCGTGCATCATGTTGTGTTCTTTAGTGTTCTGCTCACCGGGCTCGCCTTGCTTGGCATCTCCTTTTCTTCCAGCTATGTTGTTCTTTGTTTTTTTGCCATTTTGCAGGGTCTCGGCGCCGGCGCCATTGATGTGTCCCTCAACAATTTTGTCGCCTTGCACTACAACGCCTCGCACATGAATTGGCTGCATGGCTTTTGGGGTGTCGGCGCTTCCTTGGGCCCCCTCATTTTGTCTTTTTTCTTGCTACGCACCGAGGCATGGAGCAGTGGCTATTTTGCTATCTCCATTATTTTACTGTGTCTTACCCTCATTTTACTCTGCTCAATGCCCTTGTGGAAAAAAGCACAAAACGAGCGTCATTCGCAAAATAACGTTAAACAAAAGCATAAAAATTTGTTTTTATTGCTGAATTTGTCGAATGCCAAACCGGCTGTACTTGCCTTTTTTTGCTACTGTGCCCTTGAGGCCGGAACCGGGCTGTGGAGTGGAAGCTACTTGGTGCTTGTGAAGGGTGTTTCTACACAAATGGCCGCCGGCTGGGTGGCTCTCTATTACATTGGTATCACCGTGGGACGCTTTCTCTCCGGGTTCATCGCGTTCAAACTCTCCTGTAAACGTCTGATTTGTTGCGGCTTGGTTCTCATTGCTTTTGGCATACTTTTGTTGTTTTTGCCCGCTCCTTTCACCATGTTCGGGCTCTTCGCCATCGGGCTTGGTTGTGCCCCGATTTTCCCCACAATGGTGCACGAAACACCTCGGCACTTTGGCAAGGAATATTCCCAGGCTTTCATCGGCCTTCAAATGGCCTGTGCCTATCTTGGCACCACCTTTATCCCACCCCTTTTCGGGCTTGCCGGCACACAACTGGGCTACGGCGTTTTCCCCTTGTTCATTGCACTCTTTTGGTTCTGCCTGGTTTTGGCAACGGCTCGGCTTTATCGAAATCGTCCCCTCGCGCATTGATTTGATTTTTGTATAAAAAAACTGTTTTGACAAAGAGCTTTTGTCAAAACAGTTTTTTTCTGTTTATGCTATTTTATTCTTCCTCTATACCGGCCAAAGGCAACCGGAGGGTGAATACACTGCCTTTGCCCAACGCACTTTCCAGAGACACCTGGCCATTGTGAAACAAGGCACCTCTTTTTACAATGGCAAGGCCAAGCCCCGTGCCACCGCTTTGACGAGAGTGGCTTTTATCCACGCGGTAAAACCGTTCAAACACGTGCGTTTGATGAACCGGTTCTATGCCGATTCCGGAATCACTCACGCGCAAAACTGCCTCTTCCCCTATTGTTTCTACTTGAATTTCAACTGTACCACCCGCGGTGTTGTAGCGCAGGGCATTGTCTGTTAAATTGTAAATCATTTCGTGCAATATGCTGCGGATGCCCTGCAATGTAACCGGCTCGCCCTCCACTTTGAGTGTCACCTCTTTTTTGTCGGCCTTTTCCTGCAAAGAGCTTGCAATTTCCCGGCTTAAAGACAAAAGCTCTACGGGCGCTACCCCTTGGGGGGTTTCTTTTTCATCCAGGCGCGACAATTGCAAGATATCTTCCACTAAGGCCATCAACCGAGCCGCTTCATCGTAAATTTTTCCGGCGAATTCAAATACATCTTCCGGTTGCACAAGCCCGTTGCGGATAATTTCGGCATACCCGGAAATGGAGGTGAGGGGTGTTTTCAATTCGTGCGAAACATTGGCCGAAAACTCGCGTCGGTTTTGCTCTGCCTCCAGGCGTTCGGTGTCGTCCATAAGCAAGAGCATGGCACCAAGCTGTTCTTCACTGCTGCGCGCCGGGCTTGCCACAAGGCGATATCTTCTTCCCTGCAAAAGCAGTTCATGCACATTTCTTTTTCCATCACTCGCTTTTTTTGCTGCTTTCTGCAGGGATAGATCTCGGTTGATTGTTAAAAGTGGCTTGTTTTTTGATGACTGAGTAACCCCTAGTATACGGCAGGCGCTTTGATTTAGCGTGGTTACAACGCCCTCGTGATCGGTTACAATCAGCCCCTCATCCATATTCTGGATGACACTTGTGAATTCCTCTTGTTGCCTTGAAAGTTCGGCTGCTTTGGCTTCAAGCTGCTCTTTTTGGCTGGATAGCCGCCGCACAATGGGCGACATCTCCTCGTAAACGCCAAAATCCAAGGGCGTTTCCAAATCGATTTCATTCAGTGGTTTCAAAATACCCCTGCTTAGGCGCCTTGCCACAAAAGCGGTTACCACGAGCACCACCAGTGCCACCAGAATCAGCCATGGAACCAGTGACCATGTGTTGCTTAGGATGCTGTCTACATCCAGGGAAAGGCGCAGGATGTTGCCGTCTTCCACCTGCATTGCGTAATACAACGTTCTTTCGTTCAGGGTGTCGCTTTGGCGCTGGGCTTCACCCGTTCCACTTTCCAGCGCCTGCACCACCTCCGGGCGGTTTTGGTGGTTGTCCATTTCGGCGGCCTCATGCCGGTTGTCCCATAGCACCGTCCCATCACTTGCAATTAAGGTGATGCGGCCTTGGTACCCGCGCACGCCTTGCAAATAGGCAAGCCCGCCTTCTTCATAACCTGCCGCCGCATAGCTCATGTTTGATTGCAAGCTTGCAAGGCCCTCTGTTGTGCCCCGGTTATACACCACCGCCACCGTTCCAACCGATAACAGCAGCATGCTAAGCAGCGACACCAAGAATATACTGGTAAAAATCTTTTTTTTCATTTCACATCTTCTCCAAGCCGATAGCCGATGCCGCGCACCGTTTCCACGCGCGCCGCTTCCGCCCCCAGTTTTTGTCGTAAAGAGCGAATATGCACATCCACCGTTCTGGTTTCGCCCTCATAATCATAGCCCCATACCTGCTGCAAAAGATGGTCGCGCGAAAAGACAAGCCCCGGATTTTCAAGAAAGAATTGTAGCAGTTCAAACTCTTTTCGTGTGAGCGTGAGCACTTGCTCGCCCACAAGCACACTGTGTTTTTCCCGGTTGAGTTTGATTTCTCCCACTTGTAGATTATGTTCCGTTTGCACGCTTTGCCCACTTCGCCGCAAAAGAGCGCGCACTCTGGAAACCAGTTCCATCATGCCAAACGGTTTTGAAACATAGTCGTCGGCACCGGCATCAAGCCCTATCACTTTATCGTACTCCGTGTCTTTTGCCGTAAGCAAAATCACAGGCAGACTCTTTGTTTTCCCATCCGCCCGCAAGTTTCGCAGAATAGAAAGGCCGTCCTCGCCCGGCAACATGATATCCAGTAAAGCAAGCTGGGGTTTTTCCTTTTGCAAGGCCTCGTAAAATTCATCGGCACAGCAAAACCCGCGCGCATCAAAGCCGCTGGCATTCAAAGTGTACACCACGAGCTCGCGAATGTTCTCTTCGTCTTCCACAAGGTAAATCAACATGCTTATGCTCCCGCTTCCCCTTGAAAATCGTAGTAGTTTCCGCTTGCGGCAAAATACACCCATTTTGCAATGTTCACCGCATGATCGGCAATTCTCTCTAAATGTTTTGAAACCATCAACAAATCGATAATTCCTTCGGCCTCATGGGGTGATGTGGCCAAACATTCGGCCAAATACTGTTTTTGTCTGTCGAACAATTCATCCACAACATCGTCGTGTTTCACCACTTCTTCCGCGCGCTTCACGTCGGCCTGCACATAGGCGTCGATGCAGTCTGTTACCATCCCGATGGTTTCAATGGCCATTTTCTTTGTGATGATGCTCTCCAGCCGGCTATCTACATTGCCAAGCAAGGCAATTTCCGCAATGTCTGAGGCTTGGTCTCCAATGCGCTCCATGTCGGTTATGATCTTCAGCGAAGAAGACACCTGGCGCAAATCCCTTGCCACGGGTTGCTGGCGCAGCAGCAGTTTGTAGCACATACTTTCAATTTGGTGCTGTCTTTCGCGGATATCCTCTTGTGCCATTTCCGCATTTTCCGCATTTTCCTTTGCCCCCTCCAGCAGGGCTTTGGTGGCATTGGCAATGGCCGATTCACAAAGCGCACCCATTTCGATGATTGCGGTGTGCAAATGCGTTATTTCTGAATCAAAACGATTTCTCACTAGCCAAACCTCCCTGTAATGTAGTCCTCTGTCCTTTTATCTTTGGGCACAGAGAAGATGCTTTCCGTCTCGTTGTACTCCACCATTTCACCCAACAGGAAAAAAGCGGTTTTGTCTGAAATACGCGCCGCTTGTTGCATATTGTGTGTCACGATAACAATTGTGTAGTTCTTTTTTAATTCTATCGCAAGGTCTTCAATTTTTAAAGTGGAAATCGGGTCTAGGGCACTCGTGGGTTCGTCCATCAAAAGCACCTCGGGCTCCACGGCCAAAGCGCGTGCAATGCAAAGGCGCTGCTGTTGACCGCCGGAAAGCCCAAGGGCACTTTTTTTAAGGCGGTCTTTTGTTTCATCCCAAATGGCCGCATTGCGCAAAGAACGTTCCACAATTTCATCCATCTTTGATCGGTTTTTGATGCCGTGTGTGCGCGGGCCAAAGGCGATGTTGTCGTAGATGCTCATGGGGAAGGGGTTCGGTTTTTGAAACACCATGCCCACACGCTTACGCAGCACATTCACATCGGTTTGCGCCCCATAAATATCTTGCCCATCCAATAAAATAGATCCCTCGATGCGGCAACCCTCTACCAAATCATTCATGCGGTTCAGGCACTTCAGCAGCGTGGATTTTCCACAGCCGGAAGGCCCAATCAGCGCAGTAATTTCCGCTTCTTGCACACTCATTTGCACGTCGTGTAGGGCTTTGAAATCTTTATAATAAAGATTCACCCCACTTATTTCAAATTTAGACATCGCTGCCTCCCGCACTTTTTTTGATTTTTTTGGCAATCCAAGCCGATACAATGTTGATGAGGAGCACCAAGAGGAGAAGCACCACCGCTGTGGCGTAGGCTTCGTCTACATGCAGGCCCTCGCTCGACAACATATACATATGCACACTGAGTGTTCTGCCGGAGCCCATGATGCTGCTTGGCACATTGGCAACCGTGCCGGCCGTGTAAATGAGTGCGGCCGTTTCACCCACAATGCGCCCGATAGACAAAATAACACCGGCCAAAATTCCCGGCACGGCCGCCGGCAACACAATGCGAAAAATGGTGCGCAATTTTCCCGCGCCCAAGCCAAAGCTGCCCTCTCGGAAGGAATCCGGCACACTTTTCAGGGCCTCCTCGGTGGTGCGCATAACCAGGGGCAAAATCATAATGGCCAAGGTGCACGCGCCTGCCAAAAGCGAAAAACTCCACCCTAGGGCGGTGACGAAAAACAAAAGGCCGAACAAACCGTATACAATGGAGGGAATTCCGGACAGGGTTTCCGCCGCGGCGCGCACCACCGAAACAAAGCGGTTGCCGCGCCCTGCGTATTCCACAAGATAGATGGCCGAAAAAATACCCAGTGGCACGGCTATGGCCAGGGCAAACAAGGTCATGAGCAAGGTGTTGATGAGCGCTGGCATCAACGAGACATTTTCGGAGGTATATTCAAGGGAAAACA
Organism: uncultured Oscillospiraceae bacterium; assembly: GCA_964371725.1. Lineage (GTDB taxonomy): Bacteria > Bacillota > Clostridia > Oscillospirales > Ruminococcaceae > JAAYCI01. Next base: position 111,435 of record CAYJNQ010000002.1, on the reverse strand, counting down.
GAGAAGGCGTGATGTGTGGCACACCCTGTATCAAGATATAGCCCACCAAAATCAAAAAGGCTGAAATTGTAAAAAGAGCCCCAAGCCGTGTGCATAAAAAAAGGATTTTGGAGGAGAGAGGCAGGGTAAAAAAACGAATCTTTTTCAAGCTCGTTCCCCCTTTCGCAACAAGCTTACCGTTAAGTTGATAAGCAGAATAAACACGAACAGAACAACGCCCGTGGCAATGAGCGCTTCCCTGTGTAAATCGGCCGCGTAGCCCATTTCCAACACGATATTCGCTGTTAGGGTGCGTGCGCCTTGCCAAACACTTGTGGGGATGCGCGGCTGGTTGCCCAGCACCATCACCACGGCCATGGCTTCGCCGATGGCGCGGCCTATGCCCAGCACCACACCGGCCACAATGCCGCTTTTGGCCGCCGGTATCAACACAAAGAACATACTGCGTTCTTCGGTGGCGCCCAAGGCCAGTGCGCCCTCATAGTAAAAATCCGGCACAGCTCGAAGAGCGCTTTCACTCACGGTAATCACCGTGGGCAAAATCATGATGCCCAGCAAGACACTGGCGGTTAAAATAGAAAGCCCGTTGCTTTGGTTGTTGCTAATGGCGCGAATCAGCGGCACCATCATCACCAGCCCAAAAAAACCATACACAACCGATGGAATACCGGCAAGCAATTCCACCATTGGGCGCACAAAACGATACAGCCATGGTGGGCAAAACCGCGCCAGATAAACCGCCGTAAAAACACCGGCCGGCACACCCACCACCAAGGCCCCCACGGTGACATAAATGCTTCCCAAAATCATGGGCAAAATACCATAGAGATTGTTGCCCGGACGCCACTGGGTGCCAAATAAAAATTCAAAAATCCCAATTTCCAACATGGCCGGAACACCGCCTGCAAACAGAAAAACGCAGATGAGGGCAATGGCCAAAATGCATACGCAAGCCGCTATGAGAAAGACAAGGCGCATGGTGTTTTCGCGCGTTTTACGCATATCCTTTTACTCCTTCTGAAAACCAAAAATTTCGGGCGGGCATTTGCCCGCCCGATGGAAAGGCGATTTGGTTTACTAAGCAACCATGTCCCAGTTGGTGCTTTCACCCACATAGATGGCACGAATTTGGTCGGGGGTGATGTCAGAAAGAGGATTTGCACTGTTCACCACCATGGCAATACCGTCCAGCGCTATCACGGTGGGGGTAAGGCCGGCTTCGATTTCGCTGTCTTTCAATTCGCGAGAAGCCATGCCGATATCGCACACGCCATCGATGGCGGCGGTCATGCCGGCACTGGAGCCTGTGGCTTGAATTTCAATTTCCACATTGGGATTGAGTGCAATATAGGCCTCTTGCAATTTTTCCATAACCGGAGAAACCGAAGTGGAGCCGGCCACTACGATGGTGCCCTCGGCATCGCCGGTACCGGCGTAAGCGCCTGTGGTTTCGGTGGGGATATAGCCATTTTCTTCCACAATGGCCTGGCCTTCGTCGGAAAGAATAAAGTCAATAAAATCTTGTGTTGTGGGGGTCACTTCGCCGTTTGTGGCAATGTTGAACGGGCGGCTAATGGTGTAGTCTCCGCTTTGAATGTTTTCGGCTGTGGCATCCACACCGTCCACTTGCAGCGCTTTCACGGTGTCGTCCAAAGAACCCAAGGAAATGTAGCCAATGGCGTATGGGTCGCCTGCCACAGTGGTCATCACAATCGAGGTGCCATTCACCGTAACAGCGTCCAGTGTGGTCATATCCATCGTGCTTCCGTCTTCTTGCTCTTCTTCAATGCCAAGCAGCTCTACAAAGGCACCACGTGTGCCGCTTCCCTCTTCACGGGATACCACGGTAATCATCGCTGCACTGTCGAAGTCGCCTGCGGGGGCTGCCTCGGTGGCGGCAGAAGCTTCCGGTGTGGCCGCAACAGAATCGGCTGCGGGCTCTTCGGTGGCCGTGCTACATCCGGCCAGCAAAGCCAGTGTCAAAGCCGAAACGGTGAACAAACTCATAAATTTTTTCATGCGAAATCTCCTTCTTTTGTACACTCATGTACTTTCTTTTATAATCCTTCGCTTGCTACAAAAAAATTCTAACAGGCGAGTATAAAAACATAAGCACATTTATGTAAAATCCATGTAAAACATAAAACTTTGATAATTTGTATGTTTTTATGGGAAGATGGATAATTCGCACCGTTTGCGCCACTAAATGCTGTTTAAAGCCATTTTCAAGTCTTCTATAATGTCGTCCACATGTTCTAGCCCCACCGACAAACGCAAAAGCCCCGCGTCCACGCCGGCACTCTTCAATTGGCTTTCGCTCAATTGGCGGTGCGTGGTGCTGGCCGGGTGCAGCACACAGGTGCGGATATCGGCCACATGCACCTCTTTCGAGGCCAGTTTCAAAGCATCCATGAAACCGATGGCCTCGTTGTAGCCACCGCGGATAACCAGCGCAATCACGCCGCTACACCCCTTGAGGTATTTTTGAGCGCGCGCGTACTCACTGTCGCTTTCAAGGCCCGGGTAGTGCACAGAAACCACTTTTTCATGCCCTTCTAAAAATTCAGCCACCGCTTTTGCATTTTGGCAGTAGCGCTCCATGCGCAGAGCCAAGGTTTCAAGGCCAAGATTCAACAAAAAAGCGGAGTGCGCTGCGGGGTATGCCCCAAAGTCTCGCATCAACTGCATCCGTACCTTTAAAATGAAGGCCATTTTTCCGTAGGCCTCGGTGTAGCTGATGCCGTGGTAGGATTCATCCGGTGCGCATAAATCCGGGAAATTGCCACTGGCCGCCCAATCAAATTTGCCGCTATCCACCACAACGCCGCCCACTTGCACGGCGTGACCGTCCATATATTTAGAGGTAGAATGGATGACGATGTCGGCCCCAAATTCGAAGGGTTTGCATAAAATGGGGGTGGCAAAGGTATTGTCCACAACCAGTGGCACCTTATGGGCGTGGGCAATTTCAGCAAAACGCTCCAAATCCATTACAGCCAAAGCAGGATTCGACAAGCTTTCGCCAAAAACAAATTTTGTGTTCGGCTTAAATGCCGCCTGCAACTCCTCGTCTGTTGCGTTTGCATCCACAAAAATGCATTCGATTCCATATTTTTTCAGTGTGTATGAAAACAGGTTGACCGTGCCCCCATACACTTGCGCCGTGCTGATAAAACTATCGCCTGCGCTGCACAGGCTCAGTGCAGTCATCAGGGTTGCCGCCTGGCCCGAAGCGGTGCACATAGCGGCCACACCACCCTCCAATTCCGCAATTTTGGCCTCCACAGCCATCACGGTTGGGTTGGCAAAGCGCGAATAAATCAGGTTCTTTGTCGGGTCATCGAACACAGCGCTGATGTCCTCTGAGGAATCGAAGACATAGGTTGTACTTTGCACAATGGGCATCACGCGCGGGTCGGTATTTTGGGGGCTGTACCCCGCATGTAGGCATTTGGTTTCGTCTCTCATTTTTTTCTCCTTGTATTATAATGTAGTGGTTATACGGTGGTGTAGACAGTATCTAAGGAAAACGCTTTTTGTTGCGCCTTCACAGCGCTTATAATCATTCTATTCTTTCATTCCAAACGATGTTGCAACAGATAAAAATGCTTCCATCGGGCGGCTGAGATATTTGTTGTGTTTGTAGTGAAAATAATTGTCTCTCTTTGTTTTATCGGCGCAAATTTTAAAATAAAACATCTTGTCCTGCGGCAGAATTTCACGCACCAGGGTGTCGCTGGCAAGTGTGATGCCCAGGCCGCGATAGGCCATGTGGAAAGCGGTTGCCAACTGATCCAACTCTAAAATGACGGTGGGTGAAAATTTGTGTTTTGCAAAAATATGCTCTGCCCTTATGCGTGTATCGTTGCCACGACGCAGCAGTATAAACGGCACGGATGTGAACAGAGAAAGGGGCGGCGCCAAGGTCTCTTCTTTTAAATGCACGCCTTGTACAATATCTTTTGTGCAAAGGGCATAGGGTGCAAGTTTTGCGCTCATCAGGGATTCAGGCAGGGCCAAAATCAGTTCCTCTGCATAGAAGAATTGTTTTTCGTACAACTTGTCATCAAATTCGTTGTTATCTGCAATCAAATCCAGGCTCCCGTCAAACAGCTTCCGCTCCAAATCCGGTGTGTTTGCCTCCACCAACACCACATCCACGTGTGGGTAGCTTGTTTTAAACTGTGTTAGCAGCGGTGGCAGAATGTAGGCCGCAAAAAAATTGCTGGCCCCCAGTACCAATGTGCCGGTTTGCAAGGTATGCAAGTCGCCCAGATAGGTTTCAAATGAGGCCTGAATATCCATGATGCGCTCGGCACTGCGAATGTACTCTTTTCCACAATCGGTTAGGCGAACCGGGTTCGAACTACGGTCAAACAAAGGGGAACCCACCTTCTTTTCCACTTTTTTCACCGTGAGACTTAGGGACGGTTGTGAAATATATAAACTTTCGGCCGCCTTTGAAAAACTGCGATGTTTGTAAACCGCGTATACATATTCCATGTTGTCGAACAAAAAACTCCCCCCTTCTTTTGCGGAACACCCCCATTGTTGCCTTTTCTTTTGAAGGGCAAAAACAGGGGGGGATATTCAATATGCATTCCCTGTGTTTTGTTCTTTTGAATGGTTTATGTTATAGTATACTCAAGGTCCAACTAAATTACAAGGAATCCGCTGCACAAAACATAAACAATTGTATATACTGTATATATTGTTATTTATATTTGTAAAAATACCTGTAACCCGATATACTGAATATAACGCAAACAAATGTTATAGAAAAAAGAGAGGTTTCATAAAATGGGAAATAAAAAAACAACTGCCGGCTTGGAGGCATTCATCCAAGACTCTTGCCACATGACCACCCAAAACGCCCAGGTTAACAAAGAAATCTATGAGTTGCACGACATCAAGCGCGGCCTTCGCAATGCCGACGGAACCGGTGTTTTGGCCGGTGTTTCGCGCATTGGCTCGGTGCAGGGCTATGCCATGGTGGATGACGACCGTGTGCCTGCCGCCGGAAAATTGTACTATCGTGGTATCAGCGTGGAAGATATTTCCGCCGGATTTTGGGACGAAAAGCGGCAGGGCATGGCCGAAACCGCCTACCTATTGCTGTTTGGTGAACTGCCCAGCGACACACAGTTAAACCGCTTTTCTGAGGTATTGAACCAACTTTCGAGCCTTCCGGATGGTTGGGACCGTGATATTTTCCAAAAAGTGCCCAGCGACAACATGATGAATATGCTCGCACGCAGTGTGCTTGCTTTGTATTCCCAGGATGAAAACCCGGATGACACAAGCCTTGAAAATGTGATGCGCCAGTGCATTCGTTTGATTGCCGTATTCCCCTCCATTGTCTCCAGTGCCTATGCCTCCGTGAACGGCTACTATTCCGAAGAGGCCGCAAATCGGGGCAGTGAAAACCGTAGTTTGGCCGAAAATTTCCTGTATCGTTTGCGCAAAGACCACCTCTACACCCCCGAAGAGGCACGCCTTTTGGATTTGTGCATGGTGCTTCATGCAGAGCACGGCGGCGGCAACAACTCCACTTTCACCTGCCGTGTGCTCTCCTCTTCCGGCACCGACACCTACTCGGCTGTAGCCGGTGCCCTTAGCTCGCTGAAAGGCCCCTTGCACGGCGGAGCGAACGAGCGCGTGTGCAGCATGATGCAAGACATCAAGGAAAATGTCTCCTGCTATGAAGACGAGGGGGAACTGGCCGCTTATCTTGAAAAAATTCTCAAAAAAGAAGCCGGAGACAAAAGCGGAAAAATTTATGGCATGGGCCATGCCATCTATACCCAAAGCGACCCACGCGCCGTGTTGCTTAAACAATATGCCAGAAATTTGGTTTCCAGCCAGAGCGACGCCTTGCAGCGAGAATTCGCCTTGATGGAACGCGTAGAAGCACTCTCGCCGTCTGTGTTTGCCCATTGCACCGGCAAAGCCAAGGTGATTTCTGCCAATGTGGACTTTTATTCCGGCTTTATCTATGGCATTTTGGGTATTCCCCAAACCCTCTTCACCCCGCTCTTTGCCGCTGCGCGTATCAGTGGCTGGGCGGCACACCGCATTGAGGAAGGGCTGATGGGTGGACGCATCATTCGCCCTGCCTACAAAGCCATTGAACTGGAAAAAACATACTGCCCCATGGCCAAACGCTAGAAGATGAAAGACACCGAGAATTTGCTGCGGCACATGGACGATTTGGCAAAAAACGCACAAAAGGTGGGTGTTTGCCACAGCAAATTTCTAACGGCGGCACAGGCGGCCACCGTTTCACAAGCCTTTGCCTGCCGTGCCGATGTCGGCTTGTGTCTGGAGGGTGGATTTGCCGAACCCGAACGTTGTGTGGCGGTTTTTCGGGAACCCACCTGGGGACATTACGATGCAGAGGATATCCTTGCGGCCTTGGCGCTTCGCTATCGAAAACAAGACACTTTGGAGCACCGCGACATTTTGGGTGCCATCTTAAGCCTCGGCCTACAGCGCGAGGTGCTGGGGGATATTGTGGTGGGTGAAGGATGCAGTCATTTCGTTTGCCTTGCCTCGATGGAACCTTTTCTCTTGCAAGAACTGCACAAGGCCGCACGGGTGGGCTTGCACATTCAGCGTGTACCCCTGTCGTCCCTGCCTTCTGCCCCTGTTCAATTGCGCGAAACACGGGTGAATGTGGCCTCTTTGCGGCTGGATGCCGTTTTGTCTGCGGCCTTTTCCCTGCCGCGTGCAAAAGCGCTGGATTGTATTGTTTCAGGGTCTGTTTTTGTCAACCACAGTGTTTGCTTGCAACCGGCAAAGGCTTTGGAAGCGGGCTGGCTGGTATCTGTGCGAGGGAAAGGACGTTTTCGGCTTTTAGCAGAGGAAGGGCTCTCACGCAAAGGGCGCCACCACATTCTGCTTGGTTTTTATTCGTAGCCACAAAAGCAAGGAGATTCTTTCATGAATGAGATGAAACCCAACAAGGCAAAAAATATACACAACCAAGTTTTGCAGATGCTGAAGGACGAAATTGTTCAAATGCAGGCTGGCCAAAACCGTATTTTGTCTGAAGGTGATCTCTCTCAGCGCCTGCAAATCAGCCGCACAACGGTGCGGGAAGTTTTGCAGATACTAAGCAGTGAAACGGTTCTCACCAAACGACATGGTAAGGGAACTTTTGCGCATCCGTCTGCGATGCGTTTGCCGCACCGCATCGACTTATCCTCCAATTTCCGCAACTTGTTGGACGATGAACATTCTGCGATTACCTTCGAGACCATCAGCGGTGTCTTTGCCCCCTGTTGCACCCATATGAAAGAGCATTTTCCGCAAGCCTGCGAGACTGTGTATCGCACGGAGGAGTTGTATACGCAAAATCATGTGGCCAAAATTTTCTGCCGAAATTCAATTCCCGAACAGCTGATTATTAACCCCCCCGTGCCCGGCGAATTTCACAACAGTCTTGCCTCTTGGATGGAACAGCACTGCGATATCGACTCGGCCTATTTTGCCGTTTCCATCACCTGCACAGCCGATGAGCAAGCCAATCTTGCGCTGGGCCTCCCCGCCACTCAGGTCATTCAAAACTGGAGAGAAATTCTTTACGATGTCTATGATAGGCCGGTGGCTTTTTGTGATATATTTTTCCACCCAGAGCATGTGAACCTCAGTATGGCATTGCGATTTTAAAAACAAAAACTGCTGTGACGCATGGTTTCGTCACAGCAGTTTTTTTCTATCGACCACAACACGCGCGGTTGTGGTCTTTTCTTTTCCGGCATTTTTGGCCCGCTAAGGGGACTTGGCCAAACTACGCCCTACTTCACGGCCAAATTGATGAGTTTACCCGGCACCACAATTTCCTTCACCACTGTTTTGCCGGCAAGAGCCGCTTGCACCGCCTCTTCGGCTCTTGCCAAAGAGAGAAGCTCTTCTTTTCCCAAATTGGCGGCCACCGTAAGGCGCGCCTTGGGCTTACCGTTCACCTGCACAAGCACTTCCACCTGGCTTTCCACCGTTTTGGCTTCGTCGTAGCTTGGCCATTTCTGTTTCGCTATCTCGGCACCAAAGCCCTGCCTTTGCCAAATTTCCTCGCTGAGATGGGGCGCAAAGGGGTTGAGCAAAATGAGGAAAATGCGCAGTTCCCCTTTGGTAACGCCGCCCGACGCTGCAAAATCATTGAGCAGGCTCATCAGGCAGGCAATGGCCGTGTTGTGCTTTAGATGCTCTAGGTCGTAGCCCACTTTTTTGATGCTGCGGTGCACCGCTGCTTCAAGCTCCGGTCGAATTGCTTCGCTGTCTTGCAAGCTGTCTTGCAAGGCCCACACACGGTCTAAAAAGCGGCGGCTGCCTTTGATGGAGGCCGTGTTCCACGGGGCGCTCTTTTCAAAGTCTCCAATGAACATCTCGTATACACGCATCGTATCGGCACCGAACTCATCGATGATGTCATCCGGGTTTACCACATTTCCGCGGCTTTTGCTCATTTTTTCGCCGTTTTCACCCAAGATCATGCCATGACTTGTGCGTTTTTGATAGGGCTCTTTTTGCTCCACCACGCCAATATCGAACAAGAATTTGTGCCAAAAGCGGCTGTACAAAAGGTGCAAGGTGGTGTGCTCCATGCCGCCATTGTACCAGTCCACTGGCATCCAATAGTTAAGGGCCTCTTTGCTGGCAAGGCGCTCTGTGTTGGTGGGGTCGCAGTAGCGCAGGAAATACCAAGAAGAACCTGCCCACTGAGGCATGGTGTCGGTTTCGCGGCGCGCTGCGGCGCCACATTTCGGGCAGGTGGTTTGCACCCACTCCTCGTGGCGTGCAAGGGGCGAATCACCCTCCCCGGTGGGCTCAAAATCCTCGATATAGGGAAGCTCCAGCGGCAAGAGAGATTCATCTATCGGCACCCAGCCGCAGGCATCGCAGTGCACCATGGGAATGGGTTCTCCCCAGTAACGTTGGCGGCTGAACACCCAATCGCGCAATTTGTAGTTGATTTTCGCTTCGCCTTTTCCCTCTTTGGAAAGCCACTCTACAATCGCCTCTTTGGCCTCGTTTACGCTTTTCCCATTGAGGAAATCGCTGTTCACCAGGTTTCCCTCGTCACAGGCCACATAGGCTTCTTCGTCCACTTTTCCGCCCTGCACCACCTCCACGATGGGCAAAGAAAATTTCTTTGCAAAGGCCCAGTCGCGCTCGTCGTGCGCGGGCACGGCCATAATGGCGCCCGTTCCGTAGCTGGCAAGCACATAATCTGAGATGAAAATGGGAATTTCCGCACCACTTACAGGGTGAATGGCAAAAACGCCTTGCAAGCGCACACCGGTTTTCTCTTTGTCTTTCGAAAGCTCGGTGCGTTCAAAATCACTTTTGCGCGCCGAAACATCTTGGTAGGCTTTGATTTCGTCCAAATTGCTAAGGCTGTTTTCCCACTGTTTCAAAAAGCTGTGCTCCGGGCTCATCACCATGTAGGTGGCACCAAACAGTGTATCGGGGCGCGTTGTGTACACCACCATGTCATCCCCGGCCGTGGTGCCAAAAGTAATTTGGGCGCCATGGCTGCGGCCTATCCAGTTTTTTTGGCTTGTGGACACACGCTCAATATAGTCAAGCCCATCCAAATCGTCTATCAAGCGGCCGGCATATTCGGTGATTTTCAGCATCCACTGGCTTTTCACCTTGCGAATCACATCGCCTGCACAGCGCTCACACACGCCGTTCACCACTTCTTCGTTGGCCAGCACCACCTTGCAGCCGGTGCACCAGTTCACGGCCATCTCTTTTTTGTAGGCAAGACCCTTTTTAAACAGTTGCAGAAAAATCCACTGTGTCCACTTGTAATAGGCGGGGTCGGTGGTGTCCACCTCGCGGTCCCAGTCGAAACTGATGCCCAGCGCCTGAATTTGGGCACGGAAGCGGTCGATGTTGTTTTTGGTTACGATGGATGGGTGGATGTGATTTTTGATGGCATAATTCTCGGTTGGTAGGCCAAAAGCATCCCAGCCGATGGGATACAGCACATTGTAGCCCTCCAGGCGGCGTTTTCTGGCCACGGCATCCATGGCCGTGTACGGGCGCGGATGCCCCACGTGCAAGCCCTGCCCGCTGGGATACGGAAACTCTACCAGGGCATAGAATTTTGGCAGGCTGTAATCATTGGGAGCAGAAAAGGTGTGGTTTTCCACCCAGTGTTTTTGCCATTTTGGTTCAATTTCTTTCGGATTGTATTTGCTCACGGTGACAACTCCTCTGTTTTATGCGTTTTCATTTTCCTCTGCGGTCAAATCCAGCTCTATGGGCTTGGCATCGGCCCAAAGCCGCTCCAAAGCGTAATACTCACGCATTTCGGGATAGAACACATGCACCACCACACTGCCGTAGTCCATCAAAATCCAGTGTTTGCTGTCGGCACCCTCTTTGCGTGTGGGCTGTATGCCTTTTTGAGACAGCTTGTAGTCCACCTCTTCAGCCAAAGCGCCCACATGCGTGGTGGAAGAACCCGAGGCGATTACAAAGTAATCGGTCAGCACGGTTAAGTCCTCCACTTTCAACACCTTGATGTCCAAGGCCTTTTTGCTACTCAGTGCCAGTGCGGCCTGTTTTGCCAGCTCTAAAGATTCCATGATTTTCCCTCTTTCTATTCGTACTGTGGTTCTACGTTGATGTCTGCACCGCCCTCTTCGTCCTGTACACTGCTCATCACTTGCACATTGGGCGAATACAAGGTTGTGCTTTCGGGGATATCTATATTGGGCAAACCCAGCTCCTCGGCCGGCACGGGCTCGCCATAACTGCGGAAATATTGGTTGAGCAAATTGGCTGTGCCGGGCTCTTCCTCGGTGCCCCGTCCGTACACATCCACATAATAAAGGCTGCGCCCTTGCCCACTTGGATCCAGCGCCGGGTCGGTGGCGCCGGGCACCTTGCAAAACAGTACATTTTCCGCCTGTAAATTCAGCGCTGTATAGGCCAAATCAAATATGTCGGTAAGGCCGATGTCCGTGCTGCAATAGTGCTCAAACACCGGCAGCAAATTCACAATATCCTGCGGTGCCAAATTCATAAAACGGCGGAAAAGTGCCGAATAGAAAAAGCGCTGATTGTCTAAGCGTGAAATGTCCGCTTGCTCAAAACCAACACCCGAACGGTTTCGCACAAAAAACTCGGCCGCGTCTCCATTGAGCCATTGCCAACCGGCAGGCAGATAGCTTCCATTATAAGACATCTCCTGCGGCACATACACGCGCAGGCCGCCAAAAGTATCCACAATGGCTTTCATACCGTCCATGTCCATGGCAATGTAGTGGTCCACCGGCAATAAAAACTGCTCTTCCACCACTTTCACCAAGTTGTTGATGGGGTTTTCGCTGTCTTCGCCCGAGATGAGCGCCGCATTGATTTTGCCGGTGCCACCCGTGGCCACCTCTTCGCCAACATAGCTGTCTCGCGGAATTTGTAGCAGGTTAAGCTTGTTGTTCACAATGTCGAAATTGGCATACAAAATCATGTCGGTCATGCCAAGGCCGGCACCGTAGTCTCGCCCCTCCTCGTTGTCGATGCCCACAATGAGCACATTCACCACGTCACTTTTGGAGTAGTCCTTGGGGATGTAGTTGGTGACAAAACCGAGTAAATCTGTGTTGAGCAGACTGTCCAAATAGCCGAGGGCGAAAGCCGCGCCGCCACCCAAAAGCAACACAAACACCAACACAAGTGACAACACCACTTTGAATTTGCCATTTTTCTGTTTTCGGCCACCACTTTGTGCCCGCTGTTTGTGCCCTCTTTTTTTCTTTTGTGCCGTAGGCTCCCGGGATGTTTCTGGCTCATAGGGGGCATTTTCCCAATCGGGTGGGGCCGTGTTTTGCACAGGCACTTGATACATCTGCTGTGGCATAGGCTGCCCTTGTGGCCGCCCCGGCCTATCTTGCCCATATGGCAGGGCATTCTCGGGGTGCCCTTGTTGCGGCATCGTTTGCCTCTGCGAAGGGTGCCTCTGCGAGGGGAAATTTTGTGGATTTTGAAAGCCGCCCTCTTGCACAGCCGGTGGTGTGCTCTGAGTGGGCGTTTGCCCCCCCTGCAACGAAACCGCCTGCATACGCTGCTGTGTTTTCGGTGCTTGAAAAGCCGAATCGGAAAGGGTTTGTTTGGGGATGTTTTGCCCCGGGGAAGCTTGGCCGGGCTCTACAGGCAACGGGGCATTTTCTTGTGCCGCACGCTGTATGCGTCCCGAGTGTAAATTGTGTTCTTTTTTATCCAATGGTATGCATCCTTTTGTTGTTCACGGCATCTGTTTTTTGGCTACATCTGCCGGAAAACGGTGAAAACAAACTATTTTTCGCCCTTCTGCACACGGAAAGATTTTCTACGCCGCAACACTTTCCGCTGCGGGTACGCTTGCCTGTGCTGTGGCGGCCGTGTCTGTCTCCACAGATTGAATGTCGGTCATGGTGCGAATACTGGCCTCGCTAACACCCAATTCCATGGGTAGGGTGTAGATGTTGAGCTCGTCTACACTGAGGCTTTGCCCCTCGGGGCGCAAAAATTCGTTGAGCAAGTCGGCCGTGCCCTCCGCCTCCAAAGACAACACGGAATTGTTGCCATACATGGCTGCGCCCACGGGCGGGCGGATGAAGGTGATATCGCTGCTTTCCAGGGTGAGGGCATTTTGCGCGAGCCCACCCAGCTGGATGGGATCCATGTCGGTGTTCACACGATAGAGCAAAACACGCATCCACATCAAAAGGTCAGTGGGTGTGAGTTCTGTAAACTCACGATACAAAGCCGAATAAAAGCTTTGCTGCATTTGAAGGCGCATGATGTCGCTCAGGCCCTCATAGGTGGGGCTGGTGCGGTTGCGCAGGAAGAATTCGGCCTCGTCACTTGTGAAATCGCGCCAACCGGCCGGTATCATGGCCTCTGGGTTGTTCGGGTCTATCACGTCCATGGGCACATACACGCTGATATAGCCCGGGGGGTGGTCGATGATTTCTTTGAGTGCGTCCATGTCCAGCGTCACATAAAAATCCACAGGCAGGCCAAGTTGATCATAGATGGCGCGAGAAAGGGGCTCCATGCGGTTGTCGGGGTCTTCGGCAAAATAGTACAAGCCATTGATTTTACCCGTGCCACCGGTTTCAAGTTCCGGGCCCACATACACATCGCGCGGAATTTGCATGAGCACCACTTTGTTGTTCACGGTGTCGTAGCGCACATACAAAATCATGTCTGTGCGGCCAACATGTTCCTCGGTGGTGTAGCCGTCGGCCTCTTCGTTGTCGTAGTCGATGCCACACACAAGGAAGTTGGTTACGCCGGCACCGCTGTATTCCGGGATCGTGTCGGTTCCGATGTCTTCGGGCGTGTAGCCACCTTCCTCCGGGGCAATCTCGCTGGCAATGCTGTTGTAAACAACGGCAAGCGCAATCGCTGCGAGCAAGATGATGCTCAAAAACACGATGCCGACAACAAGCAAAACCCGTTTTCCTTTTTTCTTTGGCCTGCGACCGTTTGGCATGCGCGTGCCGGAGGGGCCACCCGTTCCGGCAGAAACAGGCGTGCCGCGTGAAGCGGTTTGTTTTGTGCTGTGTGACTCGTAGCTGGGCGGACGCGTGCCGGCTCTTTGGGGTTGGTTTGTGCCGGTAGACCCCCCCGATGTGGATTTGTTTTTCTTGGGTGGGAGGTTTTTTTCAAACTGACTCAAATTGGGGTTCCTCCATTGCTGGTTCTTTGCTGTTGATTTTTTTGTTTTAACAGATACTCTCGTGCCGCCAGTGTTTCTGCATCCAGCGGTTTGCCCACTTTTTGTATGTGGGCAATATTTTTCTCCATGGCCGCAAGCACGGCCTCGTCCAAATCTTCAAACGCCAATTGCCGAAGTGCCTCTACACCGGAAAACGTTCGTTCGGCACTGATAACATCGGCCATGAACAGTACTTTATCCAAAAGAGTCATGTTTGTTTTTCCCGTTGTGTGGCAGGCCAGCGCCGTAAGCACCTCTTCATCGTCGATGCCCAGTTCGTGCTTTGCGTAAATGGCTGCGCAAGGGCCATGCCAAATCGGCAAGGGTCGTCTTTTGGTTGCTCCCGCCATTATAGCATCTCGCTGTAGCAACTGCAACAGCTCCTCGGCACTCGCCTCTTTCACAATATCATGTAGCCATGCGGCCAACTGTGCTTTTTGTGTGTCTGCGCCATGTTGAAGCGCCAATTCATAGGCTGCGCGTGCCACATTTTTTACATGACGGTAACGTTTTTCGCTCAGTTTTTGCTTTGCAAGTACCTTTGCCTCTTTCAAGCTCAGCACGGCCACACCTCATTTCTCTATTGTAGGTACAAGCCCTTCTCGCGGATGATTTCGGCCACGAGAGGCGGCAGAAAGTGCGCCATGTTTTCTCTTTGTAAAAGTGCCCGCCGAAGCTGCGTGGAGGAGATGGACGGTGTATCCCCTTTGCAGAACAAAATTTGTGCGCCCTCTTTTTCAAGGCACCGCGCCGCCTTGCGCAAATTCTCTTCGGGCTCGCAACGGCTTTGCACAAGAAGCACGGCCTCGGAAAGAAGTGTTTTGTATCGATGCCAAGTGTGGAATTGCAAAAGGGAATCTCCACCGATGGAAAGATATATCTGTGCTTTGGGATGCTGCATTTTAAGAAATTGCACGGTGTCTAAGCTGTGGCTTTTCCCCTCTTTGCACAATTCCCAATTGCTTACCTCCACCAAAGGTGAGAGCTTACAAAAACAGGCACACATTTGAAGCCGATGATGGGGCGGCGCCACTGCGGCACCCTTGTGGGGCGGCAAACCCGTGGGCATCACCACCGCTTTGCACGGCCGCACAGCCTCGATTGCATTTTGCAAAAGTTGCATATGCCCGAGATGGGGAGGATCGAAATTGCCGCCAAATAAGAGCAGTTTCATTTCTTAAGCAAAGCCTCGTAGGCGGAATCTTTCTTTTTTTTCAAAAACAAAACAAAGGTTCTACCGCGCACCAAAACCACCTGCGAGCCCGTTCGCGCAGCTAAGGTCTCGGCCGTTTCGCGCACCTCTTCGGGGCTTGTGTCCAGCACTTTCAATTTAATCAACTCGCGCGCGGCCAAACAATCGGCCGTGGCCTTTACCAGGGAGGGCTCGATGCCGCCCTTGCCCACTTGAAATACTGCGCTTTGCTCCATTGACGCTTTGCGAAGCGTCGCACGCTGTTTTCCTGTCAAGATGTTTCCTCCGTATTTTGGTTTGCTTGCGGCTGTTGGGGGGCTGTGTCCTCAATGGGTGGTGAAGACGCAGAATCGGCCTTTTTCAAAAAGGCCGGCAACTGCTCTGTAAGTGCCTGCAAGGCCTTTCCTCTATGGCTCAAGGCATCCTTTTCCTCTGCGCTGTAATCGGCAAGGCTTTTTCCGTTCACAAAAAACAAGGGGTCGTAGCCAAAACCGTTTTCACCGCTGGGCGAAAACCCGATGATGCCGTCACAACGCCCTTCCACTTCCAGGCGATGTCCGTTTGGCATTTGCAGAACCAAGGCACAGGTAAAGTGTGCCGTGCGCTTGGCAAACGGAATGCGGCGAAGCAGGCGAAGCAGCTTTTCGTTGTTGGCGGTATCGTCTCCGTGCACACCGGCAAACCGTGCCGACTCCACCCCGGGGGCACCCTCCATGGCGTCCACGCAAAGCCCGGAATCATCTGCAATGCTGGGCATGGAGGAAAGCCTGCATGCCGCTTTCGCCTTCAGGCGTGCATTGTCTAAAAAGGTTCTACCGGTCTCTTCCGGCACAGAGGCAACGCCGGCCTCTTTTAAACCAATGATCGTGTGCTCGCTTCCCTTGAACAGGCGGCGAAGCTCCTCCAGCTTGTGTGCGTTGTTTGTGGCAAATAAAAATTCCATTGGTAACCTCTCTTTGGCTGAACTACTCCTCTAACAAAAACAAAGCATCTACAAATTCTTTTGCATCAAAAGTCATCAAATCGTCAATACCCTCGCCCACACCCACATAGCGCACGGGCAACCCAAGTTTGGCCTTGATACTGATAACGGCGCCACCTTTTGCGGTACCGTCCAGTTTGGTTAAAATGATGCCCGTGGCACCGGCTGTATCAATGAACTGCTGCGCTTGTGAAATTGCATTTTGCCCTGTTACCGAATCGAGCACAAGAAGGGTTTCCACGGTGGCGTTTTCGTTCGCTTTTTTCACAACACGGCTAATTTTGGAAAGCTCTTCCATAAGGTTCTTCTTGGTGTGCAAGCGCCCGGCCGTATCACACAGCACAATGTCATAGCCTTTTGCCGTGGCACTTTGCACGGCATCAAACACAACGGCGGCGGGGTCTGCCCCATCGGCATGGCGCACAACGGGAACCGCAGCACGCTCGGCCCACACGGAAAGTTGCTCGATGGCGGCGGCACGAAAGGTATCGGCGGCAGCCAGCATCACGCGTTTTCCCTCGTCGGTGTAAAGGTGTGCCAGTTTTGCAATGGAGGTGGTTTTGCCCACACCGTTCACACCGATAACCAGAATGACGGTGGGTGTTCCCTCGGTTTGCAAAGGCTCCTCTACAATGAGCATTTCTTCTATAATGGCTTTGAGGGCCTCCAGGGCATCCGCGCCGGTTTTGATGCGCTCGTCGCGCACTTTGGCTTTTAGCTTGGCAATCAACTCCTCTGTCACATCCATGCCCGTGTCGGCCAAAATCAGCTGCTCCTCAAGCTCCTCATACAACTCTTCGGTTATTTCCCCCGCGTTCACCATTTGGCTGATACTGCCAAAAATGGTGTTGCGTGTTTTCCGCAAACCCTCCCCCAGCTTTTCAAAAAACCCCATTGTGTGGCTCCTATCCTTTTTGCTTTTTTGTATTATAACATACTTTGCAGGGCACAATCTACTTCTGATCGCACGGCCTATCGCAGCAAGCTCGCGTCCACATCGGAAACGTGCAGGCGCAACATTTTGGAAACTCCCTTTTCTTGCATGGTCACGCCATATAAAACATCCGCTTCTTCCATTGTACCACGCCGGTGTGTAATTACGATGAACTGTGTCTCTTTTGTGATGCGGCGCAAATACTGCGAAAACCGCAACACGTTCACATCATCCAATGCCGCCTCAATTTCGTCCAGCACACAGAACGGAGACGGGTTTACACCCAGAATGGCAAAATAGATGCAGATGGCCACCAGCGACTGCTCTCCGCCAGACAGTGCCGTTAAATCATTGATGATTTTCCCGGGCGGGCTCACCTCAATGTCAATGCCGCTCTCCAGAAGGTCGTTTGGGTCTGCCAAGGTTAAACCGGCACTGCCACCCCCGAACAGCTCTATGAAAATACGGCGGAAATTTTGGTTTATCTGCATGAAATTCACGCGAAACAACTCCGTCATTTCCGCACAAAGTGCGGCGATGAGTTTTTCAAGTTCGCGCTTGCTGTTTTCCACATCCTCCATCTGGCCTTTCAAAAACACATAGCGCTCGTTCACTTCTTTATATTCTTCAATGGCGCCTACGTTCACATTGCCAAGCGCTTTGATTTTGCTGCGTACCTCGCCCACAAGCCGGCGCAACTGTGCGGTGGATTCAAACGGCACACAAAGCCCCTCGGCCTCATTGGGCCCCAGCTCATATTCTTCCCAAAGCTGGGCCACCGTGTTGTCATATCGGGTATCCAATGTATTTTTCTGTTCGCTAAGTCGCGCTATTTCTCGGCCAAGTTCCTCGCGCTCGGCAGCGGCCTCGCGCTCTTTGTTCATCTGCCCCGTAATGGTTCCCTCTTTGGAAAGGCGTAAAGAGGTCAGGGTTTGAATTTCGCTTTCTATTTGTTTGATTTGCTCTTTTCCAAGCACCGTTTCCTGCTCTACATTTTTGCTGCGCTCCTCAAAGCTTTCTATCTCCGCTTGCAAACGCAGAATATTTTCCTCTATCATGCGTTTGCGCGCGGCACTTTCCCCCCTGCGAGAGCGCATGGTTTCGATGCTTTGGCGGTGCAATTGTGCGTCGCGCTCATGCCCCAAAGCCGAAAGACGCAAAGCCGATAATTTTTCCGACAATTGCTCTCTCTCTTCCAAGAAACCGTCGTCGGCATCGGCCAGCCCTGCCATTTCCACCGAAAGCGCCGCCACCTCGCGCTGTAACTTCGCCTCGGAAACCACGGCATTTTCACGCTGTGCTTGCAGGGTTTTCGCCTGTTCTTGCAAGGCGGCGGTTTCCTCTGCAAGACGCTGCAGGCGTTCGCTTGCACTCGTTTTAGCCGTGTGTAGGCGCGAGAGCTCGGCCTCGATGCGAATTTTATCACCACCACGTGTGATGATTTCGCTGTCGGTAGCCGTGAGCTCTGCCTGCAAGGCCTCCGCTTCGATTCGAGCTTTCTGCTCTGCCTCCTTGGCCGTGTTTAGGCTTTGTGCGAAAGTGCCTATTTTGTCTTGCAGGGTTTCCATCTCTTGCTGGCGGCTGAACAGCCCCACCGTGCGCGAAACCGAACCACCTGTGAACGAACCGCCTGCGTTGATAACCTGCCCATCCCCGGTTACCACACGGTTTCGATAGTTGAGGGCACGCGCCACCCCGGTGGCTTCCGTGATATCCTCCACCACCACAATGCGTGCAAGCAAGCTCGAAACTATGTTTTCGTACTTTTTATCGTACTGTACAAGCTCTTGTGCCAACCGCGCCCCCTGTGGCAAACTGCCACTAAAATGTTGGGGTTTTACGGTGTCTAAAGGCAGAAAAGTGGCTCTGCCTCCCTTGGTCTGTTTTAAAAAGGCCATGGCAGCCTTGGCCGCACCCTCATTTTCCACCACGAGGTTTTGCATGCTGTAACCAAGGGCTGTTTCAATGGCCACTTCATACCCTTTTTGCACGCTTAGAATGCCCGAAACCGGGCCGATGATGCCACGCAGCTTTCCATTTCGGGCTGCCTGCATCACCTGCCGCACACTGTTTTGGAAACCATCTAAACTGTGCTCAAGTTCCTTGAGCATCTGTAGGCGGTTTGTCATGTTTTCGGCTTCTGTTCGTGTTTTCTGAACTGCTTCTTCGGCATCTTGCAAGGCTTTTTTACGTGTGTTCAGTTTCATGGAAAGGCCGGTTTTAATGTTTTCAAGCTTGGCAAGCTCAGCTTGTACCTCTTGCAAAAACGCCTTGTTTTCTTCGTGCTCTGTGTTGCATCGCTCCAGTTCGTTTTCCGTGTTTTGCAAAGCTTCTTGTTGTTTTGTTAAGTTTTGCAAGGTAGCCTCGGCCGCCGCCGCACTTTCAGCCTCGGCCACGCGTGTCTCAGTGGCCGCCCGCGTGAGCTCGGCAAGTTTTGCCTGCAAGGCTCCACGTTTTTCGCCGCTGGCTTGGCTCCTTTGCAACATCTCTTCCAAACGCTGTTCCAAAACAAGCATTTCACGCTGTGCCAAGGCCAGCTTCTCTTCGTCTTGACGCACCACTTCCTCGTGCTGCTCAATATCCTTGGCTATCTCTTCGTCTCCGGCCTCTCCCTGCAGAAGCTCTGTGCGCAAATTTTCGATGTTCTGGAGGTTGTGTTCACGGTTGTTTTGCAAAACGGCAATTTTGGCATCACAGCCGCTTATCTCTTCCTGCAAAGCTCTGATTTTTGTGTTGGAACGCTCAATATCAATGATAATTCGTTCAATTTCGGAGCGAATTTCCAGGGTTTCGACATCTATTCTTTCAATTTCGTCGCCTTTTTGGGCGTAGTCTGCCTCGGCCACCTCAATTTTTCTTTGCCAGGTGCGCTGCTCTGTGCGTGTTGCGCGCAGAACATCTACCCAAAGGGTGACCTCCATGCTTTTCTTCTCGCTTGCCAATTCCAAATAACGTTTTGCTTTTTCGCTTTCCTTTTGCAAAGGGCCCACACGTGCGGCAAGTTCATCGAAAATATCACGCAGGCGCACAAGGTTATCCTCAGCGGACGCAAGGCGCCGCTCCGCTTCGTTTTTTCGGTAGCGATAGCGGGCAATGCCGCTGGCTTCTTCGAAAATTTCCCGGCGTTCAGCACTTTTGGCATCCACAATTTCCGCCACACGCCCTTGGCCGATGATGGAGTAGCCGTCACGCCCAAGGCCTGTGTCCAAAAGCAGCTCATACACATCGCGCAAACGCACACTTTGGCCATTGATGCTGTATTCACTGATACCGCTGCGATAGTATTTTCGGCCGATGGTCACCTCTTCGGCCTCTAAATCCAAGCGGTGGTCGCTGTTTTCCAAAATAAGCTGCACAGAGGCATAGCCCATGGCGCTTCGCGCCTGTGTGCCGCCAAAGATGACGCTTTCCATTTTTTTGCCGCCACGCAATTGTTTTGCGCTAATTTCGCCGAGCACCCAGCGAATGGCGTCCGAGATATTGCTTTTTCCGCTTCCGTTTGGGCCCACCACGGCCGTGATGCCTTTTTCAAACAAAATGCGCGTGCGATCCGGAAAGCTTTTGAACCCCTGTATTTCCAGTGCCTTCAGATACATACATCAATCCTTCCCAAAAAACGTTCCCAACGCCGGCTATTTTGGGCTTTGGCCCTCGTTTTCCCTTACAAGCCCCATCAAAACAAGGGCTTCTTTTGCGGCCTGTTGTTCGGCCAGTTTCTTGCTGTGCCCGCACCCTTTTCCAATGCAATTGGAATTGAGATGCACCTCCACATGAAAATGCTTGTCGTGGTCGGGGCCACTTTCATTTGTGACGCGATAGCAAAGCTGCTCTTCCTGGTTTTGCTGAATCACCTCTTGAAGCCGCGTTTTGTAGTCCTCTTGTGTTACACAACGGTTTTCCACAAAACGTAGCACAAAACCGCGAGCGGCTTCGAGCCCACCATCTAAATAAAGGGCTGCAATCAGCGCCTCAAAAGCATCGGATAAAATGGAAGGTCGGCCGCGCCCACCGTTGGCCTGTTCGCCTTTTCCAAGGCGCAAAAAGGCTCCCAAATCCACTTGTTTTGCAAAGGCGCTCAACGCACCCTCGCACACCAAAGAGGCACGCACACGGGTCAACTCGCCCTCGGGTAAGGGTGGGTTTTGGCGGAAAAGGTAATCGGCCACCACAATTGAAAGCACAGAATCCCCAAGAAACTCCAGGCGTTCGTTGTGCTCGATATTTCGTTTGTTTTCGTTGGCAAACGAGCTATGCGTCAAAGCGGTTTCCAAAAGACTTTTCCGCTGAAAGCAGTGCCCAATGGCCTCTTCCAGGGGCCGAAAATCCGGCTGCGCGTTTTGCGGTGCACTCATTTTCCCTGCTCCTTTTGTGCGGCAAGATGCGCTTCAATCGCCGTGGATATGTTGTTTTCCACGCAGCTTTTTGCCTGCCGAATCGCGTTTTTTATCGCCTTGGCATCTGAGGAACCATGTGCTTTGAGCACGGGGTGCCGAATGCCCAAAAGCGGTGCACCGCCATATTCTTTGTAATCAAATTTCTTTTTGAATTCCGCCAGTTCCGGTTTTAGGGCGGCACCGGCCAACTTTGTTTTGGCATTCTTATAAAACATCTCTTTGAGCATGGAAGAAAACATCTTGGCAAGCCCCTCTTCCACTTTCAAAATCATATTGCCCGTGAACCCGTCGCACACCACAACATCGGCCTTACCCCCGGGAATATCCCGTCCCTCGATGTTCCCAAGGAAATTTAGCCCACTGTTTTGAAGCAGTTTATACGCTTCCAGTTGCAAAGCGGTTCCCTTGGTTTCTTCGCTGCCGTTGTTGGCCAGTGCCACACTGGGGTTTTGCACCCCCATTACACACTCTTGATAGGCGGTTCCCATGGCGGCAAACTGCAGCAGCATCTCGGCCCTGCATTCAGCGTTGGCACCACAATCAATTAAAAGCCATGGTTTTTGAAGCCCGGGCAACACGGTTGCAATGGCCGGCCGTTTGATGCCACGAATACGCCCCACCAAAAGCGTGCCCCCCACAAGCAAGGCACCTGTGCTGCCGGCAGACACAAGGGCCTCTCCACGCCCCTCTTTGAGAAGCGAGCAGGCAACCGCAAGGGAGGAATCCGGCTTTTTTTTCAAAACATCGGTGGCCTCTTCATCCATGCCAATCACTTCCGAGGCGTGCACAAGCTCAAGCCCTTCTTCTGAAAGGTTCTCTTCACGCAAAACCGTCCTCATTTTTTCAATGTCGCCCACGGCAATAACCTGCACGCCCAATTCATTTATGGCCTGCACCGCACCCTGTAAAGGTGCTTTTGGCGCCAAGTCTCCACCCATTGCATCGACAATAATTTTCATGGTTATTCCTTTCTGTCTTTGGGCAGAACGCCCGAATTCTCACCGCTTTGTCTCCAATTGTCCAGCGCCGCAAGTGCGCGCTCGGCCAGTGCCTCATAACGCGCTTGCTTGCCTTTAACGGGTGTGGAAAGCGGCGGCAGAAGACCCATGTTGGCTCCCATGGGCTGATAGTGTGCATTCGTTGTTCTCATGTGGTTTTGCAAGGCGCCAAGCATCGTTTCCGGCGGCAGGGGTAACACCCGCTTTTTCAAAAGTTTTGCATGGAGGTGAAGCCCCGCCAAAAGGCCACAGGCAGCACTTTCGATATAACCCTCCACGCCGGTGATTTGCCCTGCAAAAAATAGGTTATCCTGCCCTTTTAAGCACTGGTTTTCTTCCAGCACGAGGGGTGCATTTAAAAAACTGTTGCGGTGCATCACGCCGTGGCGCACGAACTCGGCTTTTTCAAGACCGGGAATCAACCCGAACACACGTTCTTGCTCCTTAAATTTCAAATTGGTTTGAAACCCCACCAAGTTGTATAGACTGCCCGCTGTGTTTTCGCGCCGCAGTTGCACATTGGCATAAGGCCTGTGCCCGGTGGCGGGGTCTGTTAATCCAACGGGGCGCAAAGGCCCGTAGCGCAACGTGTCCACACCGCGGCTCGCCATCACTTCCACGGGCATGCAGCCCTCGTAAACGGGAATTTGTTTTTCAAAGCTGTGCAGTGGCACACGCTCTGCGGCGAGAAGCGCCGCATGAAAGGTTTCGTAGCCCGCTTTGTCAAAGGGGCAGTTGAGATAGTCGGCATCACCGCGGCCATAGCGCGCCGCGGCGAACACTTTTGTAAAATCAATGGATTCAGCGGTCACAATGGGTGCGGCCGCATCGAAAAAATACAGGGTATCGCTACCGGATCGCTCTACAATGTCTTTTGCAAGGCTGCCCTCCGTCAAGGGCCCCGTACACACAAGCACCTCCCCTTGCTCTAAAAGGGGCTGTAAGGCCGCAACTTCTGTGTGCACAAGGCGAATGCCGGGGTGGCTTTGCACCTGCCTTGTAAGCTCGTTTGAGAACGCATCCCTATCTACGGCAAGGGCGCCGCCGGCCGGCACACGGCAGCTTTCGGCCACGGGTAAAATGTGGCTGCCAAGCCGGCGCATTTCTTCTTTTAACAACCCGGCGGCCGAAGCCAAGCGCTCGGCTTTTAAAGAATTGGAGCAAACCAGTTCCGCAAGCCCATCGCCGCGGTGTGCGGGGCTTTTCTTGCCGGGCTTTTGCTCATACAGCACCACGGGCACAGCTTGCCGGGCCAACCACAGTGCTGCCTCGCAACCGGCAAGGCCACCGCCTACAATGTGCACGGCATTTTGCATATTTTCCTGCATACTTTCCTTTCTGTGCCACACCATTTAGGTCTTCTCCGGTGTTTTGGCGGGGCTGTCCTCTGCATTGCGGCTGTAACCGCAGCCCTCATTCAAACAGCGTAGAATTCCTTTTTTCCCACCCTTTCGGAACAGTGTTCCACCACACTCGGGGCACAGCTCTGCGGTGGGTTCGTCCCAGGTCATAAAATCACAATTCGGGTAATTGGCACAGCCATAGAAAATGCGTTTTTTGCTTGAGGTGCGCAAGAGCAACTTACCCCCGTCTTTTGGGCATTTTCCGGGCATTTCCTGCACAATTTGTTTCGTGTTTCGGCATTCGGGAAAACCGGGGCAGGCCAAAAATTTACCATAGCGCCCCACTTTGATAACCATGTTGCGCCCACATTTTTCGCAGGGGATATCGGTTTCCTCTACGGGCACCTCTACCTTCACGCCCTCCATTTCGGCTTCGGCCTGTGTAAGGCTTTTGGAAAACCCCTTGTAGAAGCCATCCACCACCTGCACCCAGTTGGCAGAACCGTCTTCTACCTTGTCAAGCCCCGTTTCCATTCCGGCAGAAAACTTCACGTCCACGATGTCGGGGAAATGCTCCATGAGCAAATCGTTTACCACAATGCCAAGAGATGTGGGCCCGAGGCGTTTATCTTGCCGCTCCACATAGCCCCTGTCTACCACCGTGGTGATGATGGGCGCATAGGTGGACGGGCGTCCGATTCCGTTCTCTTCAAGTGCCCGTATCAGGGTGGCCTCGTTGTAGCGCGGTGGCGGCTGTGTAAACTTCTGCTCTGCCTTGAGTTCGCGCAGTTTTAGCGGCATGCCCTCTTGCAAGTTGGGTAAGGCACTTTCTTTTTTCTCTTTCTCGTCGGTGGCCTCTTCATAGAGCACGGTGAAGCCGTCGAAGGTGACGGTATAGCCGCTGGCGTGGAAAGTGTACCGGCCGGCGACGATGTCGGCCGATACGGTATCCATTAAGCAGTCGCTCATTTGGCTTGCAATGAAACGGCTCCAAATGAGGCGATACAATTTTGCCTGGTCTCCACTGATGGTTTTTTCGGCAATTTCCGGTGTAATGGCCGGGTTTGTGGGGCGAATTGCCTCATGTGCGTCCTGCGCAGCCGTGGCACCCTTTCTTTTGTATACACGTTTTTTTTCATTGACGTACTGCGCGCCGTAGCCGTCTTCAATAAAGGTTTTGGCCAAGGCCACGGCCTCATCGGAAATGCGAAGCGAATCGGTTCTCATGTAGGTGATAAGACCCAAAGTTCCCATGCCGGCCACCTCCACACCCTCGTAGAGAGTTTGTGCCGCGCGCATTGTGCGCGTGCCCGTGAAACCGAACCGGCGGCTGGCCTCCTGCTGCAAGGTGGAGGTGATAAAGGGTGGCGCAGGACTGCGCTTCCGCTTTCCTTTTTTGATTTTTTCAACCACATAGGGTTTTCCATGCAAGGATTCGGTGATGTCGCTGGCCTCTGCCTCGCTGTGTACTTCCAACTTTTTGCCATTTTCATCGGCACTTAGGCGTGCCGTGAATTTTTTTCCCTCGGCACTGAGATAGGCATCGATGTTCCAGTACTCAACGGGCACAAAAGCCTCAATTTCGCGTTCTCTATCCACAATCAGGCGCACGGCCACACTTTGCACGCGCCCGGCACTTAAGCCCCTGCGTACTTTTTTCCATAAAAAGGGCGAGAGTTTGTAGCCCACAAGGCGGTCCAAAATGCGTCGAGCCTGTTGTGCATCAAACAAATTGATGTCGATAGAACGAGGGTTCGCCATGCCCTCCTCAATGCCTTTTTTTGTGATTTCCCCAAAGGTGATGCGGTTGTTTGCCTCGACATCCACGCCCAGAATTTTAGCAAGATGCCAGCTGATGGCTTCTCCTTCGCGGTCCGGGTCCGTTGCCAAGAGCACACGTTCGCTATTTTTGGCCATTCCCTTCAACTCTCGCACGAGTTTATCTTTGCCTTTGATGTTGAAATAACG
Source organism: uncultured Oscillospiraceae bacterium (assembly GCA_964371725.1). GTDB lineage: Bacteria > Bacillota > Clostridia > Oscillospirales > Ruminococcaceae > JAAYCI01. The sequence goes on along the minus strand of CAYJNQ010000002.1, from coordinate 85,904 downwards.
GGGTTTGAAATCTTGCTCCACATCAATGCCAAGCTGGTTTGGGGGCAAATCTCGAATGTGCCCGTTCGATGCAGTCACTTCATACCCATCTCCAAGATATTTGCGAATGGTCTTTGCCTTGGCAGGCGACTCCACAATCACAAGTGTTGACATAGGCTACCTCTTTTATCCTTTAGAATTAGTGAACAATGGTAAACTGCCGGCCCGGCAATTGGCGCGAAAGCCCGGCAAGCTCAAGCTCTGTTAAGGCCGCCATGGCTTCGCCCGGGCTCAGGCCGCTTTTTTCGACAATTTGGGCGAGCGAACTGGGATTGATCCCCAGCTCGGCAAAGGCTTTTTTCGCCGCTTCGCTCACGGTTTGTAGGGTATCGTCCTCCGCACGAGGCTGCCCGGTTTCACTTTGCAATTGCTGCGCAAGCTTGGCCGAATGGATCTCTTGCGGCTGTTCTTTAGAAGCGGAAACCGGGCGGGCGGGAGAGGTTTTGAACCCGTCTGTGGTAGTGTTTTGTGAAATCGGCTTTTCGCCGGCAGGTTTTGACATCGTGCGCAAATTCCCTGCAAGATTTCCACTTTCTTTGCTCGGTGTAAGCAATCCGGAGAGGAAACCGCCACCTTGAGAGGCAGAGACCGGTTGCTGTTTTGGGGGCACGGTGTTCGTGCTCGGCGCTTGTGTGCCCGCGGGGGCAATCACCTCTGTAACCCGATAAGCGGGAGCCGGCGGGGCAACCTCTTCTGCACGGTTGTGTACCCGGGTTTGCGCCGGCATGGCAACGGCCGGCACGGCCGCAGCCGGCTGTACTCTTTCGGCGGCGGGGGCAACCACTACGTGGCTTGTTCTTTGGGTGTTGGCGCGAGGATAGGGGCGCATTTGCGGCACCACATTTGCCGGTGTTTTGGGCACGGCTTCACTTTTTTGCAAATCCTTACGGGATAAGTGCTCCACGCCGTCCCAACTGAACGGACGCACCTTGTCTTGCCTTGCGGGCGAAGAATCTTCCAATTGTTTTTCCCAAGCTTTTCTTTGGGCGCTACGTTCGGTTGTGGATTGCTTTTGTTGAATCACCACATCGTCGCTGACGGCGGCTGCCATCTCTTCCAATGCACGGTTCTGGCTATCGGTTTGGGCCGGAATCTCCTGCTGCAAACGGCGAAACGCATCAATGGCAGCACCACGGCTCACACGCTCTTCGCCGCGCCGCTCCTCTTGGGGGATTCGCCCCTGAATGGCCTCTAGCAAGGTTTGATCGCTAGCACCGGTGACGCCTGCTACAACCCGAGTGGAATCAGACGTAAGCGCCCCAAGCGGTCGGCCCTCTTTGGCCTGTTTTTCCGCAAGTTTGCTCAAATCTTCTTCCGGAAGCTCAATGCCGTACAGGCTCATGATATCGGCCGCACAAGCCGCCAAATAGGCACCCTCTCGAATCATGGCATTGGTGCCGCCGGAAAGTTCCGAAAACACACTGCCCGGAACGGCAAAAACGTCGCGCCCGTAATCAGTGGCAAAGTTCACCGTGCTCATCGTGCCCGAATGCTTTCGTGCTTCCGCCACCAAAAGCGCATGGGACAGCCCGGCAATCAAACGGTTTCGATGCAAGAAGAAGGGCTTTTCCGGCTTCTGATTGGGCGGGTATTCACTCACAACCGCACCATATTGTTCAATCACTTCCATCAGCTTTTTGTTCTGCGCCGGATAGCAGGTGTTGTGCCCAAAGGCGATGCAAGCAATCGTGGGCCCGTTGACAGACAAGGCCGCCTTGTGTGCCTCACTGTCCAGCCCCAGTGCCAGGCCGCTTACAATGATGGCCCCACCCAGTGCAACGCCACGCCCGATATTGCGCATGGCCTCCACGCCATAGCCAGATGGTTTTCGTGCACCCACCATGCCCACACAGAGCTGGTCGTTTAGCAAAGTGAGGTCCCCTTTTACAAACAAAACCGGCGGCGGATTTGCGATGCTGTGCAATTGTCTTGGATAATGAACATCGTCCAGCGGCAACACATGGATGCCCTGCGCCTCGGCATGGTTGAGCATTAAGGCATAATTTTCGGGGCTTGTGGAAGCCAATTTCTCCGCTTGTTTTTGCGTTAAAATCTCATCAAGCTTGATGCCACCAAGCTCTTTTGACACCTCTTTTGGCCCGCCGGGGCAGGCCATTAAGAGCTCTTTTGTGTTCACAGCTCCATAACCAAGCCCGCCGGCCAACCAAAGCCAACTCTCCTTTGACATCCGGCACCCTCCCCTCTACGGATATTGAAGACCCCGCTTACTGATTTTTAAATGAAAACATGAGAACCGAAGCGGCCACTGCAGCATTTAAACTTTCCACCCCATTGTGCATGGGAATACACACGGTTTCCTGCGCATGGGCAAAGGCCTCTTTCGATAAGCCGGCCCCCTCATTGCCCACCATCAAAAGAAAGGGGCTTGTTTCTTGCGTGCGCAAGTCGGCCGGTTTTTTGCCGTTTGCAGCGGCGGCATAAACGCGCACTTGCATCTCTTGCGCACTGCACATAGCGTCGTCCACCGATGAAAACGAAAGCGACGGAACACGCAAAACAGACCCCATAGAGGCCCGAAGTGCACGCGGTGAAAAAGGGTCGGCCCCGCCAACAAACAAAACGCCTCCATAATCAAAAGCCGCCGCACTGCGCAGCACAGCCCCCACATTGCCGGGGTCTTGCAGCTGCTCGCAAAGCAACAAGCCCTGCGCGGGCTTAAGCTGCTCTAAACCGTGCCGCGGCCTTTTAAAAACACAAAACAAACCCTGTGTCGTGCGCGTTTCGGCCAGTTTTTCGGCCACACTTTCGCCTATGGTAATGCATTCTTCGCCAAGCGTGGCCAAATGCGGATGCGCTTTGAGCAGTTTCTCGGTGCAAAAGACGTATCGCGGCGAAAGGCGCTCTGCCAAATCGGTGCAAAGGCGCAAACCCTCGGCAAAAAACAGGCCTTCTTGTGTGCGAAAAGAGCCTGATGAGGCCAGGCGTCGAACATATTTTACGGTGTCGTTTTCGCGGCTTGTGATGTGTTGCACGGTGTTGTCTCCAATGCGGGGCATGCCCAGCGTTTGATTTTTGGCAGGAAATGTGAAGCCCATAAAAAACACGAAGCACCCACACCAAAGCGCGGGTGCGCGGACATAGCCCGCAGGTTAATTTGCTTTTTTGGCAGTTTCCACCAAAGCGCGGAAGCTTTCTGCGTCGTGAATGGCCATCTCGCTGAGCATTTTGCGGTTGAGCTCAATGCCGGATTTTTTCAGGCCGTTCATGAAGCAAGAGTAGTTGATGCCTTCTGCACGGCAAGCCGCGCTGATGCGGGTGATCCACAAACGACGGAAATCGCGTTTTTTCTGTTTGCGGCCAATGAAAGCGTAGTTGCCGCTTTTCATCACCTGCTGTTTTGCCATTTTAAAATGTTTGGATTTGCTGCCATAATATCCCTTGGCCAGCTTTAGGGTCTTTTTTCTTCTTTTGCGCGTCATGGTGGCGCCTTTGATACGTGCCATGTTGTTCGCTCTCCTTTACTTGTAGCCCGTCTCTTTCAAAGAAATCGGGGCAGAAAAATTAGCCGAATTGTTTTCCCTGTAAACCCTTAGGAATATGGCAACATCTCTTTTACAGAGGCTGCGTCCTTTTTATCCACATATTGGGCGTGACGGTTGTTGCGCTTCACCTTGCTGGTTTTTTTGTTCAAGATGTGGCTGGTGAAGGCACTGCCACGTTTCACACGGCCGGTCTTTGTCATTTTGAAGCGCTTTTTCGCGCCGGAATGGCTTTTGAGCTTTGGCATTTTATTGAATCCTCCTGTTTGATGTTTTGTCCCAACAAAAAGTGCCAAGGGCACTTTTATAAGCAACTAAGTTTCGCTTTTGACGGCCTCTTTCCCTTCGCCGCTTTTGGCGGCATCCGGCTTTTTGCTTTTGGCCGCACTCTCTTTTTGCTGCAACGGCGCTAAAAACATAATCATGCTACGCCCCTCCAGCTTGGGCGGACGCTCCACGCTGGCAATTTCAGACAATTCCTCGGCAAAGCGGCGATGCACGGTGAGGCCTTGGTTTGCATGAGCCATCTCGCGCCCACGAAAGCGGATAGACACCTTCACCTTGTCGCCACTTTTTAGAAACTTCTCGGCGTGGTGCAGTTTGGTGTTGAAATCGCCCACATCTATTTTCAAAGACAGGCGAATTTCTTTAATCTCTACCACTTTCTGGTGTTTACGAGCTTCTTTTTCTTTTTTCTGTTGCTCGAAACGGTATTTGCCGTAATCCAATACTTTTACCACAGGCGGATTTGCCTGCGGGGCAATTTTTACCAAGTCGAGGTCTTCTTCTTCTGCCAAGCGCAGCGCATCTCTTGTGGCCATAACGCCAAGCTGGCTGCCGTTTGATGCGATGACACGCACTTCCTTATCGCGAATCATCCCATTGATTTCCATCTCATTTTTTTTGCCGCTTGCGATGAGTAAACCCTCCCCATTTTTGTTTTTAAGTGCATACATAAATAAAGAGCATGGCTCCAAATAGCCACACTCCATCGGTAAAAAGCCAAAAATCGGCACTGTTCCGATATGAACCCGGCGCCTTTTGGCACACAAGGTGAGCTTGGCACTGCCACTGCTACTTGATTTATTCCATACGATACCATAAAACCGGGTTCGCTGTCAAGCCATCTGCATAAAAAACACGATTCTGCCTTTTAAAAAAACGATAACAAGCGCAGTCATCGGCCCGTTCACCCCAAGATATCCTGCCACATCTGCACAGTTAAACGGTGTTTTTTCATGTTCACACAGCCATTTTCTCGAAACTCCACGCCCTCACACAAAAGCAATTCGCGCTGACGCGCCCAGCCGGGCACAAGCCGACCTTGACTGCTTACCACCCGATGACACGGCGCACTTTCTTCGGCACGGCTTAACGAAAGCCCCACGCGGCGCGACCAAGTGGGCCTGCCAAGCAGGGCTGCAAGATGACCGTATGTGGTTACATAACCCACCGGGACGAGCGAGGCCAAGGCATACACGCTTTGGTCGAATGTTACACTTTCTTGCCGCATCGCCACTATACCCCGCAAGACCCACGTAAGGCAAGGCGCTCTTTTGCCAAAAGAACGGCACCCATCACACTATCTTGCTTTGGGGGCACGCAGGATACGTCCGGGTAGGCCTGTGCCATTTTTTTCTTGAAAGCCGTGCCCAGGGTCACGTCGTCTAAAAGCAGGTTTCCGGCCACAGCCAGCACATTCTTTTCAAGCCGCAGGCGGTCTACCACAGGCCTTACAAGGCACAAAAGTTGCTCTGCACTCTCCTCCACAATATCCAGCGCCACACGGTCTTTGGCAAGGCAGGCCTGCGGCAGCAGCGCTACAAGCGCGCAAACGTCCTGTGGTTGCAACGTGTCTCTTCGCAAAAAGCTAAGCAAATCCTCCTTGCCGCCAAGGCCGAACTTTAAATAGAGTTGCGCGGTGAGGCGTGTGGGTGCGCCGCGGCCGTCACAGCCTCGCACAGCCGCACGCAGAATGCTGCGGCCAATGGCGTGGCCGGCTCCGTCATCGTCGGCCAACTGCCCAAAACCGCCGGTGCGGTGTTGCATCCGAAAACGGTTTTTTCCAAAGCAAACGGCGGTGTCGTCGGCCAGCAAAATCATACCCTCGCCACATTCCAGGGCGCCCATCAAGGCTGTTTGCTCATCAGACGCGAGATAGGCATCGCCGTTATAACCGCAGCGTCGCATCACGCCGCGAAGTGACGACTCTAAACGGGGAACGGCACGCGTGGGTTGCAACCCGGCCACACCGAGACAAACCTGGCGACAATCCCGTATGGGATACCCCGCCATTTGCGCCGTCACAAACACCTCTGCCAAATTTTGGCGCACTTGCTCTTCGCCCGCAAAAAAAAGGCTGATCGCCCCTACCGTAAAACGGAACATCACGGTGCCTCCCGGCGTGGCAATATTCACTTTGGTGTTGTCTTTCGAGCTTGCAACGCCCAAGATATAGTCCATATTTCACGCCTCAAATCTTTGCAAAACCATGTTCGGATGGCACCTTGTTACTTCTACCACATATTGTGTTTCATCATACAACATTCCACAAGATTTTGCAAGAGGAGCCTTTGAATTTCTTTTTGGTTTTCCAAATGAAGCGAGGTATGCTTTGCGATTCGGGGCAAAAAAGGCCAATCAAGCCTTTGCCTCGTTTGCCTCTTCGAAGATGGTTAAAATTTGTCGCAAGCCCTGCACGGGCAATTGCCCGGCAGCAGAGCTTTCATCCAAGCAGCCAAAGCTAACACAAGAACCTGTGAAGTGGCCGCTGACACGGCTGATTTGGCCAAGCTCCCCCATGGACATTGTGATAAAAGGACAGCCGGTTGTTTGGTGAAATTCTTCGCTGATGGCCAAAAGACTGAGCACATCCACAAAACGCCTGGGTGTAACCGCCAGCTTCGGAATGTCCGCGCCCATCTCGCGCATGCGGTGCAAACGGCTGAGCATGGCTTCCTTCGACGGCGTTCCGTAGATGTCGTGGCTGGACATAACCACGGCGATTCCTTTGCTTTTCGCTTCCTCAACAAGCAAAGAAAGTAACTCACTCTCGCAAGACAGTTCGATGTCCACAAGGTCGATGCTTTCACTTGCAATCATCAAGCGCAAAAGAGACCCGTAGTTACTTTGTTTAATCTCACGTTTTCCACCCTCTGCCACTGTGCGAAAGGTTAAAAGCAGGGGGGTGTCTTTTAAAGCGGCCCGAATGCCTTTCACCGTGCGTAAAAGTGCAATATCCTCCATAGGTGGCAAACAGTCGATACGCCATTCCACAAGGTCTGCAGAGGAAGCCTTGGCCAAAACAGCGTGCCAAATCAGTGTCTCCGGGTCTTGGTCGACCAAAGGGACACAAATTTTGGGGTGTCCGTCACCGAGGGTGAGGTTCCGAATACACAGCAAGTTACTCATGGTTTTCTCCTTCGCTTTCCTTTGGTTTTTCATCTTGTTCAAAAGGCAGGGTCTTCGCGTTCTTCTTTTCGCGCATGCTGCGAAGTTTTCTTTGCACATAACTGTCCAGTTTATTATCAAGCAGTAAATTCCACTCGTCCAGCTTGCTGGACTGCAAGCTGTCCTCTCCAAAGCGAAATTCGTGGATAGACGCATTCAACAAAGCACCCACCACCACGGCCATGGCTGAATACTCAAGCCAAAACATCAGAATAAAAAAAGAGCTGAGTGCACCGTAGCTGGAAAGAGAGCGTGTGGCCACGCGCACATAAAGGGCAAACAGTTGCACAAGCAAAAGCAGGCTGAAGGTGGCAAAAACGGCCCCGGGCAAGGCCTCTCGAAAACGAACTTTCGCAGAGGGAGCAATGAGGTAAACCAGAATCAACATAAGAAAAACAAAAATGAGAACCACCGGCCAACGCAGGTTGTCGATTACTTGGCGCAAAGGCTCAAGCCAGGTTAATACCGGGCTTAAAAACGAGGCCAACATATCCCCAAAGCTAAACAAAAACAAAAGTAGCCCGATTAAAACAAAAAATAGCAAAACACTGAAAAACCCGATGAATCGGCGAACAATATAGTTGCGTTCGCTGCGAATGCCGTAGGCCGCTGTCATGCTGTTTTGCAAACAATTGATGGCACGGCTGGCGGCCCAAAGCAGAGCCAGCGTGGAAGCCGACAAAAACCCGCCACTGCTACCACTTAGCAAACTGAGAACAAGAGGCTTTACGGCCGGCAGCAGCGCCTCGGGGATTAAAATGGACAGGTACTCCACCATCACCTCCGGTGTGATTTGAAACAGTGGCAATAAGTTGCCCAGTAAAATTAAAAACGGAAACACCGACAGCAAGGTATAAAATGCAATGTTCACCGAAACACTAACCAGAGAGGCCTGTTTGCTTCGCTTAATGAATATACTTATGAATTGTAGGGTTTTCTTTTTAACCGTATCCATTTCGCATCCTTTCGTGAAACGCTTGGCCCCGGGCAACGCCTGATGCAAACGGTAAGTGGGGGCACGAAAACAGACATGCCGCAAACAGGCTTGAGGCTGCCAAACCGTGCCAACACAATCCAGCGTGCTCTAGAATAAAAAATCCACCAAAAGGGCAAGCAAAGGCAAGGTGAGCATGGAGAGAACCGTGGAAAGAAAGATGAGTTTGGACGAATACACAACGTCACCCTTGTACGTGGTGGCCAAAGAAGTGGTGGAAATGGCCACGGGCATGCCAAACAACAAGGTGAGTACACCGGCTACAATGGCCGGCACACCGAAAAGCCAAGAAACGGCCAAAACGGCCAGAGGGATGAGAATCAAGCGCAGGAAGCAAAGCCAAAATCCGGCGCGAAACAGTGTGGAGCGCAGGTCGATACTGGCTAAAATACAACCGATGGGCAGCAGTGCAATGGGCACCGAGCACTGTGCCAAAAGGTCGGCCGTGTCCATGAGCAAGGCCGGTGGTTGCAAACCCAACAACATCAGGGGAACACCCAAGAAAATGGCGACCAATGTGGGGTGAAGCAATTGCCTCCAAATGGAAATTTTACCCATCTCTTGTGTAAAAAACAAGCGAAAAGAGAAGAAAAACATAAAACAGTTCAGCGGAATCATAAAGGCGGCCAAATAAAGAAGGCCGTCGCTTCCGTAAAAGCCCTCAATAATGGGAAAACCGATAAAGGCTACATTGGGGCTTGTGAGGGCATAGCGCAGAATGGTTTTTTGTTTGGGGGGATATTTTTTAAATAGATATTTTGCGGCAAAAAAACAAATCCCCTCCACAAGGAAAGCAACCACCACCACAAACAGAAAATTATACATCTGTTCATCGTTTGGCCGAGCGGTGACCAAAACAAGAAATAGGCTACAGGGAATGAGCACATTCACATTGAGAAAACTGAGAAAAAGGCGCACATTGTGCTCGATGTATCCGGTTTTCGATAAAAAATATCCAACCGTAATAATCAGCACCAACATAACTTGTCGCTCTATCATCCCCAGCACACTTAGCATCCAAGTACCTCCCCCATGAAATAACTATTTCTATTAAAACATATTTTCCGTGCGATGACAAACGAAAATGGATTTTTTTTGTCCGAAAAAGCGAAAGCAAAAAGCGGGATTGTCAAAACAAAAGGCCGTGCATGGCCACGGCAAAAGAAGCGTCCATTTTTGCTTGCAACGAACCCCAATATCTGCTACAATTATGGTCACATTTTAAGTGTGTTTACTTGATTTAGGCCAATCATCTGCGAAAGTTTGCGCTTTTGTCTATCGTCTTTTGCAAAAATTCGCATAGAACAGCGAGGAAAAAAAATGAAACGACTCTGCCTTTGTTTGGTTTGTATGCTGGGGCTATGTTCTTGTGCCGAAAGCGCTTCAGAGCCAAGTGCAACCAGTGTGCAAACGGTTTCCGCCGCGCAGGAGCAGGAAAGCGCAGAAAACAGCGAAGAGCCACTTTTGTACCGTGGCGAAATAACAGCCCTTTCTGAGGGACAGATGACCGTGACCCAGCTACCGGGCTATGATTACGGGCAGGAATCCATTTTGTTCTTGCTGCCCGAACAGGCCGCCGAAGCACAAGAAAACGGAGATTTTGCGCCGGGGATGTATGTGCAAGCAACTTATGACGGAACCTTGACACGCTCCATTCCACCGCAGGCCACGGCCTTGGAGGTTTCGGTTTTGGCACCGATGTCAGACGGTGTTTTGTGGAGCGGCAGCATCGTGAGTAGCACGCGGGAGGAGGAGGGTTATCGCATTGAGCTCCAAGCGGAAAGCCCAAGGCAGGAACTTGTGGTGTTAAATGTGCCAGAGGAAGCGCTGGAGAACATGGAAGAGGCCGACTTGGTGGAAGGCGCCAGGGTACTTGCTGTGGGCAATGGCGCGATGACGGCAAGCCTGCCACCCCAAATGCCGGTTGTGGCGCTGTTGCCTTTATAAAGATGAACAATCCATATCGAACAGGGGGATGGAACCTATGAAAATAGCTTTGCTGCAACTTCCCATCGGGTTAGACAAAGAGCAAAATGTGCAAAACGCATGCACACAGGTCGAAAAAGCAGCCTCGCAGGGGGCGGATATCGTGGTGTTGCCCGAGATGTTTTGCTGCCCCTACGCCAACAAGTATTTTCGCTCATTTGGCGAAGAGGCCGGTGGGCCCGCACAAGTGGCCATGTCGGCTTTGGCAAAGCGGCTGGGAATTGTTTTGGTGGCAGGGTCGCTGCCGGAGCTGGAGGACGGGCGCATTTACAACACTTCATTTGTATATGATGCAAACGGAGAACAAATTGCCCGCCACAGAAAAGTGCATCTTTTCGATGTCTGCCTAAAAAACGGCCAAAAGTTCAAGGAATCGGAAACGATTGCGGCCGGACAAAGTATCACCACTTTCGATACAGCGTTTGGGAAGATGGGGCTTTGCATCTGCTTTGACATACGCTTTGAGGAACTTGTGCGCCTGATGGTGCTAGAGGGGGCGAAGTGCATTTTTGTGCCCGCGGCGTTTAACATGACAACAGGGCCTGCGCACTGGGAACTTGTGTTTCGTCAGCGTGCGGTAGACAACCAAGCGTTTTTGTTTGGCGTATCGCCTGCGCGTGACGAAAAGGCACCCTATGTGGCCTACGGCAACACGCTGGCCGTGAACCCTTGGGGCGAGGTGCTGGGGCGCTGTGGCGCCGAAGAGGCCGTTTTGCTTGTGGATGTTGACCTTGCAAAAGTGGAGGAAATACGTGAACAATTGCCCATTCTATCGGCCAGACGGTTGGATTTGTATGAACTCAAAATGAAATAATGGCCCTTTTAAAACCGCGTCCAACATGCCTTGCGGGCAGATTGGACGCGGTTTTTTTCCTACAAGGCAAGGTGTTTTCGCAAAAGCGCCAAGAGGGCACAAAGCGCCTTGTCCACATCGATGTCCGCAAGGCCGCCATAGCCCAAAACCAAAGCGTCGTGGCCGCCGTTCCACAACGAAAACCCTGCGCTGTTTGTTTGTGTATACTGCGAAAGAGCCTGTATGAGGATGCCCTGCTCTTCGGCCTCCCTTGCAAGGGCAACGGCCTTGCAACCGTGTAGTTTCAGAATGAAATACAGCCCTGTGTGTGCATTGAGAACTTGGTAGGAGCGCTTTGGCAAGCCTTGTTCAAGCAACTGCAAAATACGGCCGAGACGCTGGCGATAATGAAGGCGGACGCGGTTTAACCTTCTGGAAAAGTGTCCTTCGCTAATAAACCGTGCCAGTGTGTGTTGCTCCGGCCGCCAGATGGTGCAGGCATAGCCTTCGTAGCGTTCTTGCCAAGCATGCAATAAATTTTGCGGCAACACAAGGTATGCTGCGCGGATACCCGGGGCCAAAGAGCGTGAAAACGTGCCTGCATAGACCACACAGTCGTGTGTATCCATTCCCTGTAAACTGGGCAAAGTGTGGCCGCTAAAACGAAATTCACTGTCATAATCGTCTTCAATGATAAAACGATTTTGCTCAGCCGCCCAGCGCAGGAGCTCGGCTCGCCTTGGAGCCGGCATCACCAGCCCGGATGGAAACTGATGGCTTGGCGTTACATAGGCCAAACCCGCACCGCAAGCCTGCAAATCGGCCATTGAAAGACCCTGCTCATCTACGCATACAGCTCTGGTTTTCCGGCCCACATTCCAAAAGAGGCGTGCTGTTTTGGCATACCCCGGATTTTCAAGCGCAAGGGGGCCTTCGGGAAGCAGTGGAGAGAGCAAACCCAGCAGCACTTCTAAGCCGGCGCCCATCACCACCTGCTGTGGTGTGCAGCGCACACCGCGAAATCCGCGCAAATAATCGGCAATAGCGTGGCGCAATACAGCGTCACCGCAGCTTTCCCCTGTGGCGAAAAGGTCGAGTGGTTCTGCGAGAACTTCTTTGAACAGGCGGTTCCAGGTTTTGCGTGAGAACAGGGTGGAATCGATGCCACCGGATAAAAAATTGAAACGAAATTCTCGCGCTTGCACGCCGGCCGGCGTGTGTGCGGCAAAAGAGGGCACTTTCTCCGAAAGAACAGACGGGGGCGGAACCAAAGGGCCAAGGTCATTCACCCAAAAGCCACTGCGAGCGAGGGCTTTTACATAGCCCTCGGCCACCAGCATTTGGTAGGCCTCCTCCACGGTGTTTACCGAGACACCCAGTTGTCCCGCGGCACTTCGTTTGCCGGGTAAGCGCTCACCGGGTGGAATGCGCCCACTGCGGATTTCTTTTGTCACAAACTCGTAGAGCTGCACATATAAGGGCTTTTTGACAGTTTTATCCAGAAATAAGCCTATAAATTCCATAGAACACCTCCAACTGACCCCGTAAAAAAAATAAAATTTGGATATTGTTTCGGGGTCAGATTCCTGTTAAAATCAGGATATCGAAACGGGAATGCTTTGTCAAGCAAAGCCCGGCACAACAGAGGAGGATACGAAGATGAAACAAGAAAAAATGAAAAAAATAACTTATACAGGTGTGTTTGCAGCCTTGATTTTTTTGGCAGTTTATCTAATTCACGTGCCGATAGGCCCAAATGGAAGCTACATCCACTTTGGGGACGCCTTCATTTACCTTGCGGCTACTGTGCTGCCACTTCCCTATGCCATGGTGGCCGCTGCGGTGGGCGCCGGGCTTTCAGATGCCCTGGCACCGGGGGGCATGGTGTGGCTTCCGGCAACTTTGCTCATCAAACCCCTGTTGTGTGTGGCCTTTCAGCGAAACACCAATCCGCTGGCAAAACGCAATGTATTGGCAGTGCTGCTGGGTAGTGCCATCACGCTTGTGGGGTATTCTTTGGCCGCATGGATTTTGTTTGGAAATATCGGGTCTGCCATTGCAGAGCTTCCCATTTCTCTTTTGCAGGCAGCCGGGAGCGGGCTTTTGTTTGTACTTCTTAGCAAAGCGCTTAGTCGTGCAACCAAAGGGGCATTGCTTTTTAATTAACTTAACACAGAAACAGAAAAAATGGCTGTCTCAAAATGCATTGAGACAGCTCAGAGTGTCAAAAAAAGTGCAGGGCGGCAAGAAAGTGCCAAGTGCTAGGAAGCAAAAAATGCCGCAAAGGCGCATATAGTTGATATGTAACTGCCGCGGCATTTTGCAGTCTGACGACGCAATTGGTGCTTTATTGACGGCCTGAGGCTGTCTCAAAACGCATTGAGACAGCCTTTTTTAAATAGCCCTGACACGCTTGTTGTATGGCTTACAAGCCATTGTAAAGGGCATCTGATTTTACAAACTGCGTGTTTGAATTTCCTCGCAAATTTGAGCCACGAAAGCATCAAGCGAGAGGGTGCCCCCGCGCCCTTCTTTGCGTGCACGAACGGCCAAGGTTCCCTCTTGCATCTCCTTATCGCCCACCACGGGCATATAGGGGATTTTTTTGAGTTGCGCCTCGCGAATTTTGTAGCCCATTTTCTCATTTCGCAAGTCAGCTTCGGCACGCACACCTTTTTCACAAAGCGCCTGCTTAATGCGCAGGGCATATTCGTGGTGGTTTTCACTGATGGGCACCACCATCACTTGCACCGGCGCCAACCAAGTGGGGAAAGCCCCTGCAAAATGCTCTATCAAAATACCGATGAAACGCTCGATAGAACCAAGAGCTGCGCGGTGAATCATCACAGGGCGGTGTTTTTGGCCATCTTCGCCCGTATATTCAAGTTCGAAACGTTCGGGCATTTGCATATCGAGCTGAATGGTGCCGCACTGCCAAGTGCGCCCAATGGCATCCACAAGGTGGAAATCAAGTTTCGGGCCGTAGAAAGCACCGTCTCCCTCGTTCACCGTGTAACTGCGCCCAAGGGAATCCATGGCACCCGAAAGGTAACCTGTGGCACGCACCCAATCCTCTTCAGAGCCCATGTGGTCTTCCGGCATGGTGGAGAGCTCGATGTTGTACTCAAAGCCAAATAGCGAATAGATTTCATCAATCACACGAATGACACCCACAATCTCCGCTTGCGCCTGCTCGGGGGTCATATAGATATGGGCATCGTCTTGGGTGAAACTGCGCACACGCATCAAACCATGCAAAGCACCGCTCATCTCGTGGCGGTGAACCAAGCCCAATTCTGCAATGCGCAAAGGCAATTCGCGATAGCTGTGCGGCTGGTTTTTATACACAAGCATACCGCCTGGACAGTTCATGGGTTTCACGGCAAATTCGGCGCCGTCCACCTCGGTGGTGTACATATTGTTTTTATAATGCTCCCAGTGTCCGCTGCGCAGCCAGAGTTGCTGGTTCAGTAAAATTGGGGTTTGAATCTCCTTGTAATTCCAGCGCTCGTGCAAATCGCGCCAGTAGGAGAGAAGCTCGTTTTTCAGCACCATGCCGTTTGGCAAAAAGAACGGAAAACCCGGGCCTTCTTCCATGAGGGCGAAAAGCGAAAGTTCTTTGCCCAGCTTGCGGTGGTCGCGCTTTTTGGCTTCCTCCATGCGCAAAAGGTGCGCGTCGAGCTCGCTTTTTTTCGGGTAGGCCACGCCGTAAATGCGGCTGAGCATTGGAAGGCGACTGTCACCGTGCCAGTAGGCACCCGTGGCACTGGTAAGCTTGATGGCGCGTAAGGCGCCGGTGCTGTTCATGTGTGGCCCTGCACATAGGTCCACAAATTCACCCTGCCGGTAGATGCTGATTTTTTCGCCCGCCCCGGCATGTTTTTGAATAAGCTCTTTTTTGTAGGGCTGGTCTTTGAACAATTCCATAGCCGCCTCTGCCTCTAAATAATCGCGTTCAATGGGCAGGTCTTCCTTCACAATCTTGTTCATCTCGGCTTCAATGGCTTCCAAATCTTCGTTTGTGAAAGCGGGCGAAACTTCGAAATCATAATAAAACCCGCTGGCAATGGCAGGGCCGATGGCGAATTTGGCCGATGGAAACAGACGCAGCACGGCTTGTGCCAGAATGTGGCTACCTGTGTGCCAAAAGGCGTGCTTTCCCTCACTGTCTTCAAAGGTATAAATGGCCACCTCGGCATCGTTTGGCACCCTGTCGCGCAAATCGGCATCCTCGCCGTTTATTTTGGCCGCACAGGCCGCCTTGGCAAGCTTGGGCCCCAGTTCTTTGGCAATCTCATAGGCGCTGGCGCCCTCGGCCACTTCGCGCAAACTGCCGTCTTTCAATCGAATATTCATAATCATTTGCCTCCTTTTTCAAAAAAAACACCCCAAAGCCTGTGAAAACACAAGCTCGGGGTGAGAATTTCCCACGGTTCCACCCGATTTGCACACCCGTACGGGGGCCTCTCGCATTGCTATAACGGGCAATCCCGGCAGGGGTTCACCCCTGCACTCAACGGTGGTGAGCTTTGCAAAACCGCCCAAGGAAGCTTGCAGCCAATGGCTTCCCTCTCTGTATGGTGGTTCTTGCATCTCATGTCCGCTTCATCGTTTTATATTTCTTATTATACCACAAATAAAAAGCATTGCGCAAGCAAGGTTTCAACTGTTTCACAAAAACAACACCGGCCAAATTCATATAAGGAATTTGGCCAGAATTTCAGCAACTAGCATAAAAAAACAGGTGCCTTCCTGCGCAATTTAAACAATTATTCGGCGAATCGCAATTTTGTTGAAAAAAACAGTTGTGGAGCAGATTTGATTTCGTATATAATGGGAAAAGCACTTTTCTATTTTTTTAACAAAGTATTTCAGATAAAATGCTTACAGAAAGGAATGATGTGAATGAAAACAACCACCACATTGCCCTTCAAAGGCACAGAGCAACAGGAGGCTACGTTGCGGCACTGGTTGAGAGAAAATTTAGACACACCGGGTGTGGCCATGGAGGCATTGCAGAAGGCACAGGAAATTTATGGTTATTTGCCTTTGGAAGTGCAACGGATTGTGGCCCATGAATTGGACAAACCACTGGCCGAAATTTACGGGGTAGCCACTTTCTACTCGCAATTTTCCTTAACACCAAAAGGGGAACATCGTATCAGTGTATGTCTTGGCACCGCTTGTTATGTGAAGGGAAGTGGAACCATTTTTGAGCGCCTGGAAGATATTTTGGGCATCGGCAATGGCGAGATGACATCGGACGGGAAATTCAGCTTGGATTCTTGCCGCTGTGTGGGTGCCTGTGGCTTGGCCCCGGTGCTTATGGTAGGCGACGATGTGTACGGGCGGTTAAGCGGAGATGAGGATGAGCTGAACAGCATTTTGAAGAAATATTAAATGACAGGAAATTTTGCGCGATGATGCAAGAATTATCGATGAACATTTTGGATGTTGCACAAAATGCCGTAAAGGCGGGCGCAAGTCTTTGTGAAATTTCTTTGAGAGAGCGTGAAAGCGAGGGGCTTTTGCGCCTATGTATTTGCGACGATGGCTGTGGCATGGACATGGCCACGCAGCAAAAAGTGACAGACCCGTTTTACACCACACGCACCACGCGAAAAGTGGGCTTGGGGCTTCCTTTTTTGAAAATGGCAGCCGAACAAACCGGTGGGCGTTTTTGCCTAAGCAGCACACCGGGGCAGGGCACTTGCGTGGCTGCCTCTTTTGTGCTTGGACACATCGATTTGATGCCCCTTGGCGACATGGGCGCCACACTTTCGGCCCTTTCGGCGGGGAGCCCTCATATGGACTTTTCGTTTCTTTTTGAAAAAGAGGATGGTCGCCGTTATTTTTATTGTAGCAAAAAATTACGCGAAATTTTAGGAGATGTATCTTTCGAGGAACCGGCCGTGGCCGGCTTTATCACAGAGTATGTCAACGAGCATTTGGCCGCGTTTTTGGCCGAATAAGCTAAAAATAGTAGAAACTTTATTTGTACCATAAAAAATATACAGATTGAACAGGGGGTAAACATGAAAAGCCTTGAAGAACTTGCCGCTATCCGCGATAAGATGAAAAACATCAAGAACACAAGAGACACTTCGAGCGAAGACACAAGGGTGCTGGTTGGCATGGCCACTTGTGGCATTGCCGCCGGCGCAAGAGTGGTGTTGAACGCCTTCGTGGAAGAGGTGGGGCGCAGAGAACTTGACCATATTGTGGTGAGCCAAACCGGCTGTGTGGGCGTATGTCAATACGAGCCGGTGGTGGAAGTGCTCCGGCCCAACGAGGAAAAAGTGATGTATATCAAAGTAACACCCGAGAAAGTAAAACGCATCGTGGCCGAACATTTGGTGGGCGGAACGCCGATTTTAGAATACACCATCGGCGCAAAAAATCGAGAGTAGAGGAGGGTTTGCCATGTATAGAAGTCATGTTATGATTTGTGCCGGCACAGGGTGCACCTCCTCCGGCTCCGGGCCCATTCACGAAGCATTCGAGCGTGAAATTGCGGCAAACGATTTGCAAGAGGAAGTGCGTGTTATCAAAACCGGTTGTTTTGGCCTATGTGCACTGGGCCCGATTGTGGTGGTGTATCCCGAAGCATGTTTCTATTCCAGCGTGAAAGAGGAAGATGTGAAGGAAATTGTGCGCGAGCACTTGCTCAAAGGTCGTCCGGTTGCACGTTTGTTGTACGAAGAAACGGTGGATGAAAGCGGCGTGGTAACCAGTTTGGAAGAAACTGCGTTCTACAAAAAACAGTTGCGCATTGCGCTGCGCAACTGTGGCGTTATTGACCCGGAAAACATTGATGAGTACATTGCGTTCGACGGTTATCAGGCCTTGGGAAAGGCGCTGACGGAAATGACACCGGAAGAGGTGATTGAAACCGTGCTCAGCGCCGGCTTGCGCGGCCGCGGTGGGGCCGGTTTTCCAACGGGCCTAAAGTGGAAATTTGCCAGCGGAAACCGTGGCAAAGTGCAAAAATATGTATGTTGTAACGCGGATGAAGGAGACCCGGGCGCATTCATGGACCGCTCCATTTTAGAGGGCGACCCCCATGTGCTTATTGAAGCCATGGCCATTGCGGGCTATGCCATTGGGGCCAGCCAGGGCTATGTTTATGTGCGCGCCGAATACCCCATTGCTGTAAAACGCCTGCAAATTGCCATCGACCAAGCACGAGAATACGGCCTGCTTGGCGAAAATATTTTTGATTCCGGCTTTGATTTTTCGCTGGATATTAAACTGGGTGCCGGCGCCTTTGTGTGCGGCGAAGAAACCGCCTTGCTCACAAGCATTGAAGGCAACCGCGGTGAGCCGCGCCCGCGCCCGCCGTTCCCAGCCGAGAAGGGTTTGTTTGAAAAACCCACCATTTTGAACAATGTGGAAACCTATGCCAATGTGCCGCGTATCATCTTAAACGGTGCCGAATGGTTTTCGGCCATCGGCACGGAAAAATCTAAGGGCACCAAGGTGTTTGCCCTGGGCGGAAAAATCAACAACACGGGCCTTGTGGAAGTGCCCATGGGCACCACCTTGCGCGAAATTGTGGAAGAGATTGGCGGCGGCATTCCCGGCGGGCATCGCTTCAAAGCGGCGCAAACCGGCGGCCCATCCGGCGGGTGTATCCCGGCTGAAAAATTGGATGTGCCCATCGACTACGACAACCTCATTGAAATTGGTTCGATGATGGGTTCCGGCGGCTTGATTGTGATGGACGACACCACCTGTATGGTAGACATAGCGCGGTTCTTTTTGGAGTTTACCGTGGAGGAATCCTGTGGAAAATGCACACCGTGCCGTGTGGGGACAAAGCGTCTGTATGAGCTACTTACACGTGTGACAGATGGCAAAGCGGTGCCGGAGGATATCGACAAAATTGAAGAGCTTGCCACGTTTATAAAAGAAAATAGTCTGTGTGGCCTTGGGCAAACAGCGCCGAATCCGGTGCTTTCCACCTTACACTATTTCCGCGATGAATACATGGAGCACATCAACAACCGCCGCTGCCCTGCCGGGGTGTGCAAATCTCTATTGAACTTTAAAATTTTGGGCGATAAGTGCATTGGATGCACGGCGTGTAGCCGCGTATGTCCGGTAAATGCCATCCACGGAACAGTGAAAGAGGCTCATACCATCGATCAAAACAAATGTATCAAATGCGGTGCCTGCCTTGAAAAATGCCGTTTTGATGCAATTCTAAAGGCATAGGAGGGCTTTGGCATGGACAAAGTGACCATTAAAATCAATGGCCGCGACTACAAAGTGAGTGGCGGCGTGAGCCTGCTGGAGGCTTGCCATGAGGTTGGGTTTCGCATTCCAACACTCTGCTGGATGAAGGAACAAAATCAACTGGGGGCATGTCGCCTGTGTGTGGTGGAGGTGAAAGGTGCAAAATCTCTGGTGACATCTTGCGTGTACCCCGTTACCGAGGGCATGGAAGTGCGCACAAACACCACGCGTGTTTTAGAGAGCCGCCGCACCAATTTGGAGCTGCTTCTCTCCACGCACGACCAAAACTGTTTGTCTTGCGTGCGCAACACCGATTGTGAATTGCAAACTTTGTGCCACGAGTACGGCGTGAACGGCACGCGCTTTGTGGGGGAAAGACAGCGCCACGAATTAGAAAAATCCACACTGCACCTTGTGCGCGACAACAACAAGTGCATCTTGTGCCGCCGCTGTGTGGCGGCTTGCCAGCACCAACATGTCAGCGTTATCAACCCCTCGCATCGCGGTTTCGACACGCACATCTCCTGTGCTTTTGAAGCACCGCTTTCAGAAACGGCCTGCATTTCGTGTGGGCAGTGCATCGTGAACTGCCCCACAGGCGCGCTCACCGAGCACGACGACACCGAAAAGGTGTGGCATGCCTTGGCAGACCCGGACACCGTGGTGATTGCCCAAACAGCACCCTCCATTCGCGCCACTTTGGGCGAGGCTTTTGGAATGCCCATTGGCACGAACGTGGAAGGAAAAATGGTGGCGGCGCTGAAATACCTTGGTTTTGACTATGTATTCGACACCGACACAGCGGCCGATTTCACCATCATTGAAGAGGCACACGAATTTTTGAACCGTGTGAAGAACAAAGGAAAGTTGCCACTTCTCACAAGTTGCTGTCCGGGTTGGAGCAAATATTGCGAAACCTTGCACCCAAGCCTGTTTCGCCACATCTCTTCGTGCAAAAGCCCGCAAGGCATGATGGGCGCGCTCATCAAAACCTATTTTGCACAGAAGATGAACATCCCGCCCGAAAAAATTTATGTGGTGTCCATCATGCCCTGTACGGCGAAAAAGTTCGAGCTTGACCGCTATGATATGTGCGCGGCGGGCAACAACATCCGCGACAATGACGTGAGTTTAACCACGCGTGAGCTTTCACGCATGATAAAGCGCGCGGGTCTTGCCTTCACCGAGCTTGCCGACGATACATTCGACACCCCTTTGGGGGAATCCACGGGTGCGGCTGTCATTTTCGGCGCCTCGGGCGGTGTTTTGGAAGCGGCTCTTCGCACGGCAGTAGAGGAACTTTCAGGCGAGGGTTTGCCCGCACCGGAGTTTCACGATGTGCGCGGCAATGAAGGCGTGAAAGAGGCAGAGTATACGGTGGCCGGCATCACCTTGCGTGTATGTTCCGTGTCGGGCATGGCCCATGTGGAACGCCTTTTGCGAGATGTGGAAGCGGGAAAAAGCCCCTATCACATCATCGAGATTATGGCCTGCCCCGGCGGTTGCATCAACGGCGGTGGTCAGCCCAGCCAAAGCGCCTCCATTCGCAATTTTGTGGACTTGAAAGCCCTGCGTGCACAGGCTTTGTACTGTGAGGACGAAGAAAAAGAGCTGCGCAAAAGCCATGAGAACCCCGTGGTAAAAGCCGTTTACAAAGACTTCCTTGGCGAGGTGAATGGCGAAAAATGCCACCACATCTTGCACACCTCCTACCACGCGCGCAACCCTGAATATCGCTAAATAAAGAAGGACGGTTTCAAAAAACTTGAAACCGTCCTTCTTTTTGATGTTGACAAAATAGCCTAAACCTCGCCGCGTGTATTGCGGTATATTGGCAAAGAGAAGCGTTGCCACATACAATGTTGTCCTCACAAAGCAATGGCGTTGCGAAAGTGGGCAAAAACGGAGGTGCTGGGTTGGATAAGAAAATTAAAATTTTAAAAAAAGGCCCCTATGAAGTAAGCGGAGGTGTGCCTATGCAAGAGGCGAAAATTCAAGCGGATGAGCACAATGTCAGCGAAGAATGGCTACATGGCCCAAGCTATCCCGGCACAGACAAAACCTATTATCTATGTCGTTGTGGGCATTCAGAAAACAAGCCCTTTTGCGATGGTGCCCACGCAAAAGCTGGGTTTGCCGGCGAAGAAAACGGCGAGAAAAAGCCGTATAGAGAGCGCTGCAAGGTGTATGAGGGGGCTTTTTTAAACTTGCTCGACGATGAAAATCTTTGCTGCTCTGTGCGGTTTTGCGACAGAGGTGTGGGTGTGTGGACGGCGGCCATTGAATCCTACACCGAGGAAAAGCGGGCACTTGCCATCGAGGAATGTGCACAGTGTGCCTCCGGCCGCCTTACTGTTTTGGACAAAAAGACAGGCGAGGCCATAGAACCCGAACTTGAAAAGGAAATTTGCCCCATTCAAGACACGCCGGCCGATTGCCTTGGCCCCCTTTGGGTAAAGGGCGGCATCCCCTTGGAAGGCGCCGACGGAAAGCCGTATGAAACGCGCAACCGCATGACCTTGTGTCGCTGTGGAAAATCGGTCAACATGCCGTTTTGTGACATTTCACACCGAAACTGCCGCCATATGCAAGGGCTCGAAGAGGGCGCACTTGAAAAAAGCCAAAAATAGAAGCGGCTAAAGCCCAATGTCTAAAAGGTGTACTTGCCCCATAACAGAAGTGCAGCTTTGCTTTAGCAAAGCCGGTTTGTATGCACCAAAGCAAAAGGTGTGCAAGGCGCAAAAACAATCTTCTGCATATGCGCCCGTATCACAATCCAGGCCACTTGGAATATCCAAAGAAATACGCAGCGTGTTGCTGCGGTTTGCTTTGCGAAAAGCCGAACACACCGGGGCGGGCAACTCGCCATGAAAACCGGTTCCGTACACGGCGTCCACAAGTACATCCGCGTGCCAAGGTGCGGTTTCCATGCAAACGCGTTGCACATTTTCCGGCATGCGAGACAAGTTCAAGGCGGCCAGCGGAGAATAGCGTTTTTCCAAAATTTCCCCCAGTGGTAAAAAGGAGATGTTTATGCCCTTGGGTGCCAGCTTGCGCGCCAATACAAAGGCATCGCCCGCATTGTTGCCACTTCCGCATAAAAGCAAAACAGAACCAATGGGATGCCCAAGCCCTTCCAGTGCTTTTGCCGTTGCACAGCCGGCGTTTTCCATCAATTTTTCGTAAGAAGTGCCTTTGGCGTTGGCGCGCCTTTCGGCCTCTTTCATTTCGGCGCGCGTAAAAACGGGAAAGGACCGGTTACCCATGTTCCTTGCCCCCCTTTTGAAAACGAAACGTCTTGCCGCGGCGGCCTCTTTGTTTCTGTGTTTTTTCCGGCGGAGCGGTGCGCTCATACAAAGCGGTTATTTCGCGTATTTCCGCACACAACCAGTGGTTTAGCACATCTTTTGAAATGCGATAGGGCGTGTTTTCATTGCCGTGATTCTGTGGGGGGCTAAAATCCCACAACGGAATGATAACCGTGTCGGCCACACTGGCCTGTGCGCAGCGTATCAGGGCAAGGCGCACAGAATCGTGCTCTTGCAAAGCAAGATATTTTCGAGCGTATGCCAAATCGGCTTGTGTGGCCGTTTCTTGCCAGCATGCAAGAGAATTTCGGCTGAGAAGGCTTGTGTACAAAACACTGTGCTGCGTGTGGTGATGCGGCAAACTGTCTTTATCCCTTTGCGCAGAGAACGCCTGCTGTAAATTTTTGGCCCCGGGGTAACCGCTGTAAGCCAAGAGTGCAGAGGCTTCCTCGTCCAAGCTCGTGCCGTCTTCTGTAATGAGCTTCAGTTCCGGCAGTGCCCGATGCAAACTGCGCACAAAATCGTTGCCGGGCCCCGGTTTTGAGGCTACGATTTCATTGTCTTTGTTCTTTTGTGTACCCTCGCTTGCAAAGAGACAAAATTGTTGCATGCGCACCATGTCGCTGTGCTGAGCGGCAAAAGCAAAACGCCGCAACCACCAATCGAAGCGGCTTTTTTTGTGTTGGGGCCAATCATATGCCAAAGGGCCTGTTTTTTCGGAGCCCATTTGAAAAAGTTCCGGTTGTACCCACGCATCTACAGAGTCTGCCGGGGCATAAAAAGACAATTCATCAACCAATTGAATCCCCTTTGTGCCGGCATATTTTTTCAAAGAACACCACTGCTTGAAATAAAAAAACTGCACACAACACCAAAATTCGGTGCGAGAGGCAAGGCGTGTTTGCGCCGCTTTGAGCGCATAACTGTTGCGTCGGCGCAAAGCTTCCGGCCAATCGGCCAATGCACGGCCGCCCTGTGCTTCGCGAATGGCCATAAACAAGGCGTAAGGCTCTAGCCAAATTTTATTTTCCTCCCGAAAATGCACATAATCGGCAGCCAGTTTATTTTGCCTTGCCACCGCTTTGGAAAGAGCCGAAAGATGCCCTTTTTTAGAAAATTCTTGCCCCATTTTGTGGGCGGATTCTGTTTCCTCGGCACTGAGCAGACCCTCTTCACAAAGCAAGGCCAAATCAATCCAATCCACGCGTCCCGCAAAAACCGAATGCGTGCGGCCTAAGGTTTTGCTTTGTGTGTCCAGAGAGTTGATTTGCCAAAGACTTTGCCCTGCAAAGGAAAGAAAATCCACAAAGCGATACGCTTCGCGGCCAAGGCTGCCTCGCCCCTGCGTCGTGGGCAGGGAGGAAATGGGCAATAGAATGCCACTGCGCCTCAAAACAACACCTCCTTTTACTGTGCGTGATTCTCTGTTTTCTATCATACTATGTAAAACACAGAAAAACAAGGATGTGATTTTGGCACGAATTCAAACTTAGCTCTTGATTTTCGGCGCATTTTACGGCATAATAGGGAGAAGAAAAAGCAGGATAGATTGCTTGCAAGCAGAGGGAATGGCCTTGTGAGGCAACTGTGTTTCACCGGGGCACAAAAAGGAGGTAATGACACTGAAACATCTCATTTCATCCACCGATTTATCGATTGCCGAAACCGATGCTATTTTGCATTTGGCCGAGCAAATTGTCGATAATCCATCGAAATTTTCGGAATTATGCAAAGGAAAGAAACTGGCCACTTTGTTTTTTGAACCGAGTACACGTACCCGCCTTAGCTTTGAAGCTGCCATGATGGAGCTGGGGGGTAATGTACTCGGTTTTTCTTCAGCCGATTCCTCTTCGGCCACAAAGGGCGAAACTGTGGCCGATACCATTCGCGTGGTGGAACACTATGCCGATATTGTGGCCATTCGTCACCCGAAAGAAGGCTCGGCCTTGGTGGCGGCAAACAATGCGAGCATTCCGGTTATCAATGCCGGCGACGGGGGCCACCAGCATCCCACGCAAACCCTCACCGATTTGATGACCATTCAAAGTTTGCGAAAAGTGCAAAAGCCGCTTGAAAATTTCACCATCGGCCTTTGCGGAGATTTAAAGTTCGGCCGAACCGTTCATTCTTTGGTGCAGGCACTGCTTCCAAGAAAGAACATCAGCTTTAAGCTCATCAGCCCCGAAGAGCTGCGCTTGCCGGCCTATCTTGTCAACGAGATGAAGCGCAATGGGGCCGCCGTAGAAGAGGTGGAGCAGATGGACAAGCCCATGGGCGACTTGGATGTTTTGTATATGACCCGTGTGCAGAGAGAACGGTTTTTCAATGAAGAAGATTATGTGCGTTTGCGCGACAGCTACATCTTGGACGGAAAAAAGATGGAGCGTGCCAAACCGGAACTTTTGGTGTTGCATCCCTTGCCGCGTGTGAATGAAATTGCCACCGAGGTGGACAATGATTCGAGGGCGGCCTATTTCAAACAGGCCTTGTACGGAAAATACGCACGCATGGCCTTGATTTTAACACTGCTGGGGGTGAAGGTATGAATATAGACAGCATAGAGCGCGGCGTTGTGATTGACCACATTGAGGCCGGCAAGGGCATGGAGATTGTGCGTCTTTTGAAATTGGATAAACTGAGTTGCACCGTGGCGGTGATTCGCAACGCCCGTAGCAACAAAACCAAAAGCAAAGACATCATCAAAATCGAAGATGAAATCGACGTAAACTTGGATGTGCTGGGCTTCATCAACCCGAATATCACGGTGAACATCATTGTGGACGGTAAAATATCGGCCAAAAAGCGCCTCACACCGCCAAAACAGGTGGTGAATGTGGTGCAATGCAAGAACCCGCGATGCATCACCAGTGCAGAGCGTGGGCTGGACCAAATTTTCCGTTGTACCGAAGAAGGCCAACATTACCACTGTGTGTACTGTGAGCAAGAGTATCAGCCTGTGGATTTATAAATGCGAAGAGCATATGAGGAGGTGTGGGCGTGAAAATGAAAGCGGTGGCTCTTGGCTTGGCACTGGCCTTTCTGATGTTGGCTTCGGCCTGCACAAGCCATGCCGGAGACGAGTTTGCAAGGGTGTTAAACGAGCGTTGGAGCATCATTGAGGACTCTCCGGACCCGGATGCACCGCCTCCCGAACCGGTGGAAATTGTGCCCTATGAAAATGGGGATTTTGCACCCACACTCGGGTTTGATTTGGTTTCCTATCCAAGCCACGAGGGCCTTTTGGTGCAGAAGTTTTTCGCACTGGATGGTTGGTTTGGGCAAATTGAATACGATGCAAGCGACGGGTTTTATCCCTCGTTGCGTGTTGCCACAACAGACAGCGAGGATTTGCACACCACCTATCCGGACCTGCCTTCGGATGTTGGCGAAATACGCAGCATCGACAATCTTGATGTTCGAGTGCGCCACGACGGGGGCAGTGTGGTGATGGCTTATTGGGTGCGGGGAGACTTTCAGTATCTTTTGTATCTGAACCGCACAGAGGCCGATACAATTGACCCGGTGATTGAAGAATTTGTAACCACGGTGGACAGCCGCATGGTGTAACCGGGTGTGATGGAGAGAGTATGAAGAAATTACTAGTTCGCGGGGCGAAGCTTTGGACGGGCGAGGCGTGCGTGCCTTGTGATATCCTTGTGGAAAATGGGATAATCGCCGCGATGGGAGAACACTTGCAAGACGAAACAGCCGAGGTGTACGCTGCCGAGGGCTGTGTGGTGTCGCCCGGATTTACAGATTTACACGTACACTTACGCGAGCCTGGCTTTGAAGCCAAAGAAACCGTGGAAAGCGGCACAAAATCGGCGCTGGCCGGTGGTTTTACCACGGTATGTTCCATGCCAAACCTAAACCCTGTGCCGGACAGCCCTGCGCATCTCGCCGTGCAACAAAATGCAATACGGCAGCACGCCCTTGTGCGCGTGTTGCCGTATGCGTCTGTTAGCGTGGGTGAAAAAGGAGAACACCTTGCCAACATGGAGGCACTTGCCGCACAGGTGCCGGGTTATTCAGACGACGGGCGCGGCGTGCAAAGCGAGAAGCTCATGGAGGCAGCCATGCGCCTTTGTGAAAAACATGGCCGCTTTATCGCCGCCCACTGTGAGGTGGAGGCCTTGCTACCCAAAGACGGCGTTTGCATTCAAGAGGGTAGCACACTGGCCATGGAAAAAGGCTTCGAGGGCGTGAGTTGTGAAAGTGAATCCGCCGAAGTGGAGCGCAATATCCGACTAAGTAAAAAAACAGGCTGCCGTTTGCACATTTGCCACACCTCGGCCGCGCGCAGTTTTGAGCTTGTGCGAGAGGCAAAACGCTGCGGTTTGCCTGTGAGTTGTGAGGTGGCACCGCATCACCTTTTGCTTTGTTGTGAAGACATCGAAGAGGATGACGGTGCCTACAAAATGAACCCTCCGCTGCGCACAGAGGCAGACAGGCAGGCTGCGTTAAAAGCTTTGAAAGACGGCACGGCAGATGCCGTTGCCACAGACCACGCCCCCCACACGCAGGCTGAAAAAGCCGGTGGCTTTGCGAAGGCGGCCTGTGGCATTGTAGGGTTAGAGCTTGCCTTTGCGCTTTTGTATACACAGCTTGTTGAAACAGGGCACATGACACCGGAAGAGCTACTGTGCCGTTTCACGGTGGGGCCAAAGGCTGTTTTGGGGGAAGAACAAAATTTCTTGCAAGTGGGGCAAAAGGCAGATTTCACCCTTTTGAATCTTGTGGAAAGCCGCCCGGTTCGGGCAAGTCAATTCCAAAGCAAGGGACGCAGTATGCCCTTTGAGGGCTTGCAGCTCAAAGGGTGGCCAAACTTAACCGTGTATGGCGAGCAGTATTTTGCCCTGCCGAAATAGAATGGTTTTGGGAAAAGCCGAGGGCGTGCGCCTTGGGATGAGGCATAAAACTGCGGGTTCAAACGGGAAAGGAGTTCGTATGTCACAAAATGCTGTTTATACGCTTGAATATAACCAAAATATCGCAAGGGACACCTTTTTGATGCGTCTTTCCGGCCCCACCGAGGCCTTCACAGCACCGGGGCAATTTGTAAACATCCATATAGACGGTTTCTATTTGCGTCGTCCCATCTCGGTATGTGAGGTGCTGGCAGACGGCATCGTGCTCATTTATAAGGTGGTGGGGCGCGGCACGGCACGCATGGCCATGTACAGCAAGGGAACCCAGATGGATTTGCTGACAGGTCTGGGAAATGGTTTTACGCTGAGCCGTGCAAAAGGAAAACAAACGGTCTTGGTGGGCGGCGGCGTGGGCGTGCCGCCTTTGTATGATGTGGCAAAACGTCTTTCAAAAAAGGGCGAAAAGCCGGTGGTTGTGCTGGGCTTTAACAGTGAAGCAGACAGCTTTTACACCCACGAATTTGAAGCCCTCGGATGTCCTGTGCATGTTGCCAGCATGGATGGCAGCGTGGGAACCAAAGGCTCCGTGGTGCCTGTTCTGGAAACACTGGACTATCACTACTACTACACTTGCGGCCCCGAAAAGATGCTGAAAGCCGTGCATGAGGTGGGCGAAAAAAAAGGTGCAAGCGGGCAGCTTAGCTTTGAAGCGCGCATGGGCTGTGGCTTTGGCGCCTGCTACGGGTGCAGTTGCAAAACCATCAGCGGCATAAAGCGCATTTGCAAAGAGGGGCCGGTTCTGTTCAGCGAGGAGGTGCTTTTTCATGAGTGAAGCTTTGTTTCCCGGCATTGATTTACGCACGGAAATTTGTGGTGTATCTTTGAAAAACCCCCTCATACCGGCCAGTGGCACCTTTGGCTTCGGCCATGAGATGAATGCTTGGTATGACATCAACAAGCTGGGCGCCATCAGCATAAAAGGCACCACAAAAGAACCGCGCTATGGCAATGCCCTGCCGCGCATTGCCGAGTGTGAAAGCGGAATGCTCAATGCCATCGGCCTGCAAAACCCGGGGGTGCATGCCGTGGTAGAGCGGGAACTGCCCCGCTTGCGCGAAGTATACAAAGGGCCGGTTTTGGCCAACATCAGCGGTTTTTCGCCGGAAGAATATGTGTATGTGGCAAAACACTTTGATGCCGATAAAGAGGTTCAGCTCTTGGAAATCAATGTGTCTTGCCCAAATGTGCACGGCGGCGGCATGGCCTTTGGCACGTCGGCGAAGGGTGCGGCCGAAGTGACGCGAGCCGTGAAAGAGGCCGTGAAAAAACCGGTTTTGATAAAGCTATCGCCCAATGTTACCAATATTGCAGAAATTGCAAAGGCCTGTGAGGAAGCCGGAGCCGACGGCCTGGTGCTCATCAACACCTTGCTGGGAATGCGCATCGACCCACGAACGGGCAGACCCATTGTGTCCACAGGCAGTTGTGGCTTTTCGGGGCCGGCTGTAAAGCCAGTGGCCTTGCGTATGGTGTATGAAGTGAAAAAGGCCACCACTGTGCCCATCATCGGTGTGGGCGGCATTGCCTGCGCAGAGGATGTTTTGGAGTTTATTTCGGCCGGGGCCAGCGCCGTGCAGGTGGGGGCACAAAATCTCGTGGAGCCCTGCATTTGCCAGAATATTCTCAATGCTCTGCCACTGCTGATGCAAGCCTATGGCATAGAAAGCATACAATCCATCATCGGAAGGAGCCATCATGTCTAATCCAAAAGATGTCATCATCGCGTGTGATTTTCCCTCAAAAGAGGAAACATTTCGTTTTTTAGGGCAGTTTAAAGACGAAAAACCCTTTGTGAAAATTGGAATGGAACTGTTTTACTCGGCAGGGCCTGACATTGTTAAAGAGGCTGTGGCCTCGGGGCACAAGGTGTTTTTAGACCTAAAACTGCACGACATTCCAAACACTGTAAAGCGCAGCATGAAAACGCTGGCGGGGCTTGGTGCATCGATGGTGAATTTACACGCCGCCGGTGGCAGGGCCATGATGCAAGCCGCACTGGAAGGCCTTTCGGACGGAGCAAACGGCGAGCGCCCCACCCTGCTTGCGGTGACGGTGCTCACAAGCCTTTCCGAAGAAGTGCTGCACGAAGAGCTTCTTCTCAAGCAATCGGTGGCCGATGTGGTGACACACTGGGCACACAACGCCAAGGAGGCCGGCCTAGATGGTGTGGTGTGCAGCCCGCTGGAAGGTGGCCTTGTTAAAAAACGTTGTGGAGAAAGTTTTTACACAGTAACACCGGGAATTCGCTACCCAAGTGGTGACATCGGAGACCAAAGCCGCGTGACAACCCCGGCACAAGCTGCCCAAATTGGCAGTGACTACATCGTGGTGGGGCGCCCCATCACGGCCGCAGACGATGCGGTGGCCGCCTATACAAAAATGAAAAACGAATTTATACATGGTGCAGAATAAGGCGCACAATCACCAAAATGTAAATTACAAATAGGAGAAAAGATATGAATATTACACCACGTAGCATTGCTGCCGACTTGCTTTCCATCGGGGCCGTCTTTTTACGCCCGAATGACCCCTTCACCTGGGCCAGCGGCATTCGCAGCCCCATTTATTGCGACAATCGCCTTACCCTTTCTTCGCCCAACGTGCGAGACCACGTGGAGCAAGGGCTTGCAAAGCTTGTGCAAAGCGAGTTTGCCGGCGCAGAACTTGTGGCCGGTACAGCCACGGCCGGCATTGCACATGCGGCACTGGTGGCCGATATTTTGAATTTACCAATGTGTTATGTGCGCGGCTCTGCCAAGGGCCACGGGCGAGAAAACCGCATTGAGGGCAAGGCTGAAGCCGGGCAAAAAGTGGTGGTGATTGAGGACTTAATCTCCACAGGTGGATCGGTGCTGGAAGTGGTGGCCGCCCTGCAAGAGGCGGGCTGCGAGGTGCTGGGCATTGCGGCCATCTTCAGCTATAACCTTGCGGCAGGTCTTGAAAAAATGGCAGCCGCAAATGTAAAGCTGGTTACCTTGTCGAATTATGAAGCCTTGGTGGAGGAGGCTCTCGCACAAAACACCATCCGCGAAGAGGATTTGAAAAAGCTGCAGGCCTTCCAAAAGAACCCGCGTGATGAGGGTTGGATGCAGCTGTAAAAGGCCAACTTTTGGCCACACAGAATTTGGGGACAGGATCTGTTTTGTGAATAAAAAGGAGTGAATGAGAATATTTATTCATAAAACACTTGATTTTTTTGAGCTTTGCTGTATAATCATTCTTATAGAAACTGTTTGTGCCCAAAAATTGGGAAGAAAGGAACTATTATGCCTAAGAAGAACAAAAGCGACATCAAAAAAGTGGTGCTGGCCTATTCCGGCGGCTTGGATACCTCCATCATCATCACTTGGCTCAAGGAAAATTATGACTGTGAAGTGATTTGTGTGGCGGCCGATGTGGGCCAAAAAGAGGAACTGGACGGCCTGGAGGAGCGTGCCAAAAACACGGGTGCTTCCAAATTGTATATTGCCGACATCCGCAAAGAGCTTGTGGAGGATTTTATTTGGCCCACGCTTAAGGCCGGTGCAAAATACGAGGGTTACCTTTTGGGCACAAGCTTTGCGCGCCCACCCATTGCCAAGGCATTGGTGGAAATTGCCAAAAAAGAAGGTGCAGATGCCGTTTGCCACGGTGCCACGGGCAAGGGCAACGACCAGGTGCGTTTCGAGCTCACCGTGAAAGCATTCGACCCCCACCTGGCCATTATTGCCCCCTGGCGCGAGTGGGACATTGCCAGCCGTGAAGACGCCATCGACTATGCAGAAAAACACAAAATACCGCTTAAAGTCAACCGAAAAACGAGCTACTCCAAAGATAAAAACCTGTGGCATCTTTCACACGAAGGCCTCGATTTGGAAGACCCGGCAAATGAGCCGAAATACGATGAAATTCTGGAGCTTGGGGTAAGCCCACTGAAAGCACCGGATGCCGTGTGTGAAGTGAGCTTGCAATTTGAAAAGGGCATTCCCGTGGCCTTGAATGGCGAGCGTATGGACGGTGTAAGCCTAATTGACAAGCTCAATGAAATCGGTGGTGCAAACGGCATCGGGCTTTTGGACATCGTGGAAAATAGGCTTGTGGGCATCAAAAGCCGTGGTGTGTATGAAACACCGGGCGGCACCATTCTTTACCATGCACACGAAGTTTTGGAGACCATCTGTCTGGACAAAGAGACCTCTCACTTCAAACAAGTTGTGGCACAAAAATTGGCCGATTTGATTTACAACGGCCAATGGTATACGCCACTGCGCGAGGCGATGGACGCTTTTGTGGATAAAACACAAGAGACCGTAAGCGGTGAGGTAAAACTGAAGCTGTATAAGGGCAACATCATCAACGCAGGTGTAACCAGCCCCTATAGCCTGCACAACGAAGACATTGCCAGCTTTGCCACCGGCAACTTTTTCGACCACTCCGATGCCGAAGGTTTCATCAACCTGTTTGGTTTGCCGATGAGCGTGCAGGCCATGCTCAACGAAAAACTGGGAAAATGATTTACTTTTCGTATAGTTTTTGATAATATATACAAAAATAAAACCCCTTTGCAAGGCGCTGCATGAAAATGCGCTAAAGCAAAGGGGTTTTGGCTTATCTATCTGCCGGAGCAGGGGGAGGCTCTTCCATGGGCCAGCTGGCATAACCATTGAGGGAGCCATCGGCACGGTGCCCGGCTAAAAATTCGGAGTACCCTTGTGCCGCAATCATAGCCGCATTGTCTCCACAAAGGGAAACCTCCGGTAAAAACAGGGCACAACCCAGCTCCTGTGCAAGTGTTTGCACCTTGCTTCGCAGCTGGGCATTGGCGGCAACACCCCCGGCAAGCGCAAGGCTTTGTGCCTTGGTGTTCACGGCGGCAAGGTGCAAACGCGAACACAAAATTTCGGTGGCCGTGTGCTGAAACGAGGCTGCCAAGCCGGGGACATCCAAAACTTCCCCACGCATATTCGCCCCATTTACCACATTGAGCACGGCCGTTTTCAGGCCCGAAAAACTCATGTTGTAAGCACCCTCGGCTTTGGGAAAAGGCAGGCTATAAGCCTTTACATCCCCGTGCTCGGCGGCTTTGGAAACGGCGGGGCCTCCGGGGTAGCCAAGCTGCAAAGTGCGTGCCACTTTGTCGAACGCTTCGCCGGCCGCATCGTCCACCGTGCGCCCCAGAACGGTGAACTCTGTGTAGGTGTTCACCTGTACAAGATGACAATGCCCGCCCGAGGCAATGAGACAGAGGAAGGGCGGTGCAAGGGTGGGATGTGTTAAATAGAGGGAAGCCACATGCCCACGCAGATGGTGCACCGGCACAAGCGGTTTTTCTGCGGCAAAGGCGAGTCCTTTTGCAAAGTTGACACCTACAAGCACCGCCCCAATGAGCCCCGGCGCAAAGGTGACGGCCACGGCATCTATTTGTGCCATGGTGCACTGCGCCTCCATCAGTGCCTTTTCCGCGGCGGTGCTGATGCTTTCGATGTGGCGGCGGCTGGCAATTTCCGGCACAACACCCCCGTATAAAGCCTGTTCTTCTACGCTGGAGGCCACCACGTTGGAGAGAATGTGCCGCCCGTCCTCTACAACGGCGGCAGCCGTTTCATCGCAACTGCTCTCTATTCCCAGTATCTTCAACTGTTACCCACGCTCCCTGTTTCTTACAATTCTTTCACCATTAATAAACCATCTTCCATGGGGTTTCGATACATCCCTCGGCGTTTTGCCAAAACCTGAAAACCCAGCCTCATATACAAGTTCATGGCGCTTGTGTTGCTATGGCGCAACTCCAAAAGAACTTTTTTGGTGCCGCATTTCTGCAGGTTCTCGAAAGACGCATCCAAAAGAAGCCGCGCACATCCCTTTCCCCTGTGTGAGGGGGCAACCGCCACAAGCTGCAAATCGGCCGTGTCGAGCACGGTTAAAAAGCAGGCAAAGCCCACCACAACATTGTTTGAAAGCAACACCCAGCATGGGTTGTGTGGTTTTTGGGGCAGTGTTTCAAAATCAGACAGGCCCCACGGATCCGGCGCGGTTTGGGCGATGTCGGCGCAGGGAAGACACATCCAAGGTTCCAAAAGACGAATGCTATGCTCTGTTTGCATGATGTTTACCCCTTGGCTTCCAGCCAGTTCTTGCCACAGTGTACTTCGGCCACCATGGGCACGGCCAACGCTACAGCGCTTTGCATCTCCTCTTGCAACAAGGCGGCCACCTGTTTTTCTTCGCCATGCACGGTTTCCACAATCAATTCATCGTGCACCTGCAAAATAAGCCGAGAGCGAAGACCCTCTGCATGTAAACGAGAGAAAACACGCACCATAGCAATTTTGATAATGTCGGCCGCCGCACCCTGAATGGGTGTATTCATGGCAATGCGTTCGCCCAGCGCGCGGATGTTGTGGTTGCCGCCGGAAAGTTCCGGCAAAGGCCGCCGGCGACCAAACAAAGTTTCCACATAGCCGTGCTCTTTTCCAAAGGCGACACTGTCTTCCATATAGCGGCGCACACCGGGGAAAGTGTTCAAATAGGTTTTGATGAATTCATCGGCTTCTTTAACGCTCACACCGATGTCCTTTGAGAGGCTAAAGGCCCCGATGCCATACACGATGCCAAAATTTACGGCTTTTGCCGCACTTCTCAAAGCCGGTGTTACCATGTCCGGCGGCAGGCCGTTTACGCTGGCAGCCGTTGTTCGGTGGATGTCCTCGCCCTTGCGAAAGGCCTCTTGCATGGCCTCATCGCCCGAAATGGCGGCCAGAATTCGCAGTTCAATTTGGCTGTAATCGGCATCACACAAAAGCATATCCTCTCCGGCCATGAAATAGGCTCGAAGGCGGCTTCCCAGTTGCGTGCGCACGGGGATGTTTTGCAAGTTCGGCTCGCCCGAGGAAAGCCTGCCCGTGCGTGTTTCAGTTTGGTTGAAAGTAGAACGCACGCGCCCGTCGTCATCCACCACTTTCAAAAGACCTTCCACATAGGTCGAGTTGAGTTTTGCGTAAAGCCGATATGTTAAAATATGCTCGATAACCGGGCTGTGAGCGCGTAGCCCCTCGAGGGTTTCGGCATCGGTAGAGTAGCCGCTTTTTGTTTTTTTGCCCGGAGGCAGGCCAAGCTTCTCGAACAGGGCTTCGGCCAGCTGTTTTGGGCTGTTGAGGTTGAATTCGTAGCCCACAACCTCGAAAACGGCATGAAGCTGTGTTTGAATTTCGGCCTGCAATTCCTCGCCGAAGCGGCGCACGCCGTCTGCGTCCAGCGCAATGCCATACAGTTCCATCGAGGCGAGTACCTCGGCCAAGGGTTGTTCCATGTCCACAAGCAGTTTTTTCATGCCGGCCTTATCGCACTCGGCAGATAATTTGCGATACAAAGGTTCTAAAAGCGGCGCAAAGGGGTGGGGTTCGCAGCTGTAGGAAGGCGAAACACGGTATTCTGCAGCGAGATGTTCGATGGTATACTCATGGGCCGCGGGATTGAGCAAATAGGCCGCAAGTTTTGCATCGAACTGCAAAGAGGCCACGCGCGCATTGCCCGGCCGGGAAAGCACAAGCTTATGCAAGGGTTTGCTATCAAATACGCGTTTGTAGGCATTTTTGTTTTGCAAAAGAGCCAAAAGGGCAGGGCTTGTTTCCTCGGCAAAATAAACACTCTGCGTATCGGCCTTGGTTATAAGCCATCCGTTTTCCACGGGGGCCATAAACACAAGGCCGGCCAGGTTTTCCGGCAAAGGCTGCACTTCCTTTTGCGCAAGGGTTTGGTTTTGGGATTTATCCAAAGAAAAATCGGGCTTCCATTGGAGGCGCTCTAAAACAGAGTACATTTCAAGCCGGCTCAAAAGCGCCGTGGCCTGCTCTTTATCGGGTTCACTTTTTTCGTAATGGCCACGGGCGGTCTCAATGGGCACCTCGCAGCAGATAACGGCCAGTTTGTAGCTCATGTAGGCGCTGTCTTTGTCCGCTTCCAATTTTTTACGCACACCGGGTTTGATTGCATCGTCATCTAAATGTTCATACACACCGTCCAAGCTACCAAAGCGCTGAATCAGGGCAAAGGCTGTTTTTTCGCCCACACCGGCAACGCCCGGAATATTGTCGGAGGCATCACCCATAAGAGCCTTGGTTTCAATAAGCTGCAAAGGGCGCACACCGTAACGCTCCAAAATGGCGGCCTCATCCATGCGTTTGGTTTCACTGCGGCCCATGCGCGTGGTGGCAAGCAGCACTTGCACATGTTCTTGCACCAGTTGCAGGCTGTCTCTGTCTCCGGTGGCCAAAACACAGGCATCGCCCCTTTGCGCGGCCGTTTTTGCCAAGGTACCCAAGATGTCGTCGGCCTCATAGCCCTCTAAACTCACCAAGCGATAACCCAGGCTTTGCAATAGCTCTTTCAGAAGGGGCATCTGCATGGCAAGCTCTTCGGGCATACCCTTGCGCTGCGCCTTGTAACCATCATAGAGCTTATGGCGAAATGTGGGTGCACGCAAATCAAAGGCGATGGCAATCTCGTCGGGTTTTTCCTCCTGCTCCAGTTTGAACAAAATGTTCATAAACCCATAGATGGCATTCGTGAAGAGCCCCTCTTTTGTGGTGAGGGGTTTGATGCCATAAAAGGCTCGGTTTACAATGCTGTTTCCGTCCAGCACCAAAAGTTTCATGCGCAGTCCTCCTACAAGTGCGAAGCGTGTTTTCTCTATTTCTTACTATACCACACATTGCTTTTATGGTATACTGATAAGACACTGCGAGCGGAACTGATGTGTGGGCTTGTTCTCTGTTTCGCCGTTGTTTTTGAATGGAAAGAGAGAAAGGATTTTTTGTTTGCAGATAGGAAAGCTTCAATTCAAAACAGGTGCGGCACTGGCGCCCCTGGCCGGTGTAAGCGATGGGCCCATGCGCGCCTTGTGTGTGCGAGAGGGTGCCGTTTACACCGTGAGCGAGATGGTGAGTGCAAAAGCATTGTGTATGGGCGACGCAAAAAGCCTGCGGCTTTTGCGCGGCGCCACCGAAGGGGCACCGTATGCCGTGCAACTGTTCGGAAACGATGCGGATATTTTGGCCGAGGCGGTGAAGCGCATTGAGGGCGAGCAATTCGATTTTTTGGATTTAAACCTTGGTTGTCCTGCGCCCAAAATTGTATCCAATGGGGCCGGCAGCGCCCTTTTGAAAGAACCGAAGAAAGCGGCCGCATTTGTGAAAGCCGGCGTGAAGGCCAGCACGCGCCCGGTTAGTGTGAAACTGCGCATCGGCTGGGACGAATCTTGCATGACAGGTCTTGAAGTGGCAAAGGCCTGTGAAGAGGCGGGCGCCGCCTTTTTGGTGGTGCATGCGCGCACGCGAAAAGAGCAATATACCCCCGGGGTACACCGCGAGGCCGTGGCAGAAATTAAGGCGGCGGTGTCGATACCGGTTTTGTACAACGGGGATGTTGTGGACGGGGAATCCGCCTTGCAAGCCCTGCGCGAAACGGCCTGCAACGGGGTGATGATAGGACGCGGTGCCATGGGCAACCCCTTTGTGTTTCGTGAGGTGGCCGCCGCTATGCGCGGCGAGGAAAAACCGCCACCGCCCAGCCTTTCACAGCGCATGGCAGCCCTAGAGTGGCAAGTGCGCGAAATGTGTGAAGAAAAAGGGGAGGCGGCGGCCATGCGTTCGGCCAGAGGTGTGGCCGGTGCCTATATGCACGGCCTGCGTGGGGCGGCCGCCTTGCGCAGAACGGCCTTTTCGCTCACCTATTTTTGCGACATGGCCGGGCTGATAGACGAAGTATACCAAAGGCAAGAGCGAGATGATTAGCCAAACCGCACAAGCTCGTCGAGGTTTTGCTCATAGCCGGGCAAAAAGCGGGCGATGAAACAATCGACAGCCGGGCATTGCATCTCCCTAAGCAAGTGCAGTTGTTGGCGCTTGGCCGAGGCAAATTCATGGTTGCCTGCGCGTTCTTCCTCCAGGCACTTCACAAGAGCCGAAAGGCGGTCGGCCGCTTTAAGCAGTTTCTTTTCCTCCGGGTTTAGGCAGTCTCCCGTAAGATAGGGGGCGATGGAGGCTTGCAAGGTTTCCGGCAGCATGCCGGCCAGGGTGGCTACGCTCTCTTGTTCCACGGCTTTGTAAGCCTTTTTCAACGCTTCATTTTTGTATTTTACAGGCGTTGGCAAATCTCCGGTTAAAATTTCACCGGCATCGTGATACAACGCGGCTACGGCCACTGTTTCGGGGCGAACTGCGGATATATCCAGCTCCTCTTTGGCGATGAGTGCCAGAATGTGGGCAAAAATGGCTGTTTCCACGGTGTGTTCGCTCACGGTTTCGCCATGGCTTTGGCGCATCAACCCCCAGCGGCCAATGTATTTCATGCGCGAAAGCAAGGCGCAAAAAGCATAGGTTTCACCTTTCATTCAACATCATCCTTTCTTTGTCTTCTGGGGATAGTATACCACAAATCGAGCAGGAGGGCTCTATGTACAAACCTTTGCAAAAAATAAACACAAGAGAGGCTGTTTTAACCAGTTTCATTTTTGCGGCCTTGGTGGCACTGTTTATTTTTCTGCCTTTTTTAATTGTGGATAAGGGGTTTTTCATCTACTGTGGAGACTACAACTCCCAGCAGATTCCGTTTTATGTGCATGTGCAGCAGTTTTTGAAAGACGGAGGCGGTACCTGGGACTGGAGCACGGATCTTGGCACTTCTGTTGTGAATGCTTATTCGTTTTACAATCTTGGTTCGCCTTTCTTGTGGCTCACCCTGCCTTTTCCCAGCTCTTGGCTTCCGTTTTTGATGGTGCCTCTATTCATGCTGAAGTTCGGCAGCATCGCGGCCGCGGCCTGCCTATATCTTTTGCGCTATGCAAAATCGGTGTCCATGGCCGTTTTGGTGAGTGTGGTGTTTGCGTTTTGCGGCTTCAATGTGTACAACATCTTTTTTAACCATATGCTCGACCCCGTGGTCTTCTTTCCGCTCATGCTCTGGGCAATGGACAATTTGATGCTGGAAAAAAAGACGGGCTGGTTTGCCTTAACGGTGGGGCTTGCTCTGCTCAACAGTTATTTTTTCTTCATCGGCAACGTGGTGTTCTTGCTCCTTTACTTTACCATTCAATGTCTGTTTGGCAGCTACCGCTTTACGCTGCCCTCCTTTTTACGTGTTGGCTTTGAAGCTTTACTCGGTGTGGGTATTGGCATGGCACTGGCCTTGCCTTCGGTTCTAAGTTTGATGGACAACCCGCGCACCGAAAACTTTCTAAGTGGCATGAACGTGGTGCTGTATTGGCATGTGCAACAGATACCGGCCATTTTATCCTCCTTGATTGTGCCGCCGGACCCACCCTATTTGCCCAATGTGTTCACGGAGGGTGCCATTAAATGGACCAGCATGAGTGCCTACTTACCTATATTTTCCATTGCCGGCGTGGTGGCTTATCTGCGCTCAAAACGTGGCGGTTGGCTGAAAATTCTCTTGATTACAAGCCTTGTTATGGCACTGGTTCCCATTTTGAATTCAGCCTTTTTCGCCTTCAATGCAAGCTACTATTCCCGCTGGTTTTACATGCCCATTCTCATGATGTGCCTAGCCAGCTTATATGCACTTGAAGACAAAGAAATTGACCTTGCCTTTGGCCTGAAATTCACAATAGCCGTGACGGCTGCCTGGGGGTTTTTGGGCCTCATTCCCACCGAAGAGGATGGTGTGGAGAGAATTGGGCTGGGCCAGTATACCTCTAAATTCTGGCTCACTTTTGGCACGGCGCTTTTGGGCATTCTGGTGTTCGCTTTCATTTGGCACCGTTTTAAAAACAAAAAACAGCTTGGCAGTGTTTTGCTTGGCGCCGTGATGGGGTTTTCCGTGGTGTATTCGGTTATACACATCTCACTGGGAAAGTTTCCGCAGTGGGAGGGAGACCAATACTACAGAGAGCAACAATATGAGGGAAGTGAGGCGCTTCAACTGCCAAACGATGTGGGTTTTTACCGCATCGACACCTACAGCACCTACGATAACCTTGGCATTTGGCTGAACAAAAGTTCTTTGCAAACCTTTCATTCAGTGGTCACACCCTCTATTTTGGAGTTTTACCCGCTGCTGGGGGTGAAACGGGATGTGTCCAGCAAACCGGAACCTGCGGTTTATGCTTTGCGCGGTCTTTTGAGCACACGCTATACCGTTCTGCCTTTGGCAGATAGGGAGCAGTTTGAAGCGGAGGACCCCGGTTCACTCGGCTGGACCTATCTTGGGGCGCAGGGTGCCTTTGCGGTGTACGAAAACGAAAATTTCCTGCCGCTTGGGTTCACCTATGATGCCTTCATTCCCATGACAACCCTGGAAAGTGTGGCGGAAGAGGACAGGGCCGCCTTGCTTCTGCGTGGAATTGGGCTTACGCCCGAACAAATTGTTCAGTACAGCCACTTGTTCGATGAAGAGGTGGGCTTTAGCTATGATGAAGTGAACTATGATGCCTATGTGCAAGATGTAGCGCAGCTCAGGGAAACGGCCTCCACCTACACAGAAGCAGACGCGTCGGGCTTTGCCGTGAACATCCACTTGGACGAAGAAAACCTCGTCTTTTTCTCGGTTCCCTACGACCCCGGTTTTACAGCCACGATAGACGGCGAAGAAACCGAGGTGCTGAAGGTTTCCGGCGGGATGATGGCTGTGTATGCCTCAGCCGGCACGCACGAAATCGTGTTCCAATACAAAACACCGGGCTTTACCGAAGGGCTTATCATCAGCGGGCTGTGCCTTTTGATTTTGGTGCTGTATTGGCCGCTGAGCCGCCGGAAGTTGCGCCTACAAGAAAATGAAACAAACCAAGTTGCAAGCGCACTGTGCGAGAAAATCGAAGGGTTTTTGGCGGAACAACAAGCCGAGCAAAAAACACAGGCCGAGCCGGGTGAAGACACGGCGCAAGTGCCAACGCCCGAATCAAGCACAGAGCCTGAAGCGACAGATGAAACCATAAAACCATAAGCGAGGAAACCCATGGATATACTGCAAACACTTTCCAAAGAATTGGCCGTGCCCCAAAACATTGTGCAGGCCACCATCGCCTTGATTGACGAAGGCAACACCATTCCGTTCATTGCGCGCTATCGCAAGGAGGCCACGGGCTCCATGGATGATCAGGTGTTGCGCCGCCTTGAAGAAAGACTGCTCTATTTGCGCGGTCTGCTTGCCCGAAAAGTAGAGGTGCAAAAGTCGATAGAAGAACAAGGAAAAATGAACGAGGACATTGAAAAGGCTTTGCAAAATGCGCTTACCCTGGCCGAGGTGGAGGATATCTATCGGCCTTACAAACCAAAACGCAAAACAAGGGCAAGTGTTGCCCGGGCGCGCGGGTTGGAGCCATTGGCGCTGCGCATTTTGGAACAAAACACGGGCGACGACCCCCTCGCTTTGGCACAGGAGTATGTGAACGAAGAAAACGAGGTACCCGATGCCGAGAGTGCCCTTTCGGGTGCGCGGGATATTTTGGCTGAAAATTTTTCGGATGATGCGAATTTGCGCAGTGCACTGCGTCGGTTTTACAGGCAGAATGCGCGGCTGGAAAGCGAGGCCGCCAAGGATGAAGACAGCGTGTACAGTGCCTATTACGAATATGAAGAGCCCATTAAAAAGGTGGCAGGGCACCGCGTGCTGGCTCTGAACCGGGGTGAAAAAGAGGGCTTTTTAAAAGTTTCGATACAAGTGAATGCGGAAGAGGCCGCGGCTCTAACCGTGCGCAGTTTTGTGAAAAAACAGCCGTGCCCCGCAGCCAAAGAGGTGACCCTGGCCGCTGAAGACAGCTACACGCGCCTGATTCATCCCTCTTTGGAGCGCGAAGTGCGCAGTGACTTAACAGAGGCGGCGGCAGAGGGTGCCATCCGTGTGTTTGGGCAGAATTTGCGTCAACTTCTGTTGCAACCACCCATTCGTGGCAAGGTGGCCATGGGGCTGGACCCCGGCTATCGCATGGGCTGTAAGGTGGCCGTGGTGGATGCCACCGGTTTGGTTTTGGCAACGGCCGTCATTTTCCCGTTAGAGCAATTTGGGAAAGTGGCTGCGGCCGAGGCCACCGTGAAAACGCTGATAAAAAAACACGGCGTGCAGATTTTGGCCGTGGGCAATGGCACGGCCGGGCGCGAAACGGAATTGTTCACGGCCGAGGTTTTGGGGCAACTGGCAAAGGAAAACATCCGCCCGGAGTACATGGTGGTAAATGAGGCGGGTGCCAGTGTGTACTCGGCTTCCAAGTTGGCGGCCGAAGAGTTCCCACAGTTTGATGTGAACTTGCGCAGCGCGGTGTCCATTGCGCGTCGCTTGCAAGACCCTTTGGCAGAGCTTGTGAAAATTGACCCAAAGGCCGTGGGCGTGGGCCAATATCAGCACGATATGCCGCCCCAACGCCTTGCGGCAGAGCTGAATGGTGTGGTGGAAGATTGTGTGAACACCGTGGGCGTGGAGCTGAACACGGCCTCGGCACCGCTTTTAGAACGCGTGGCCGGCCTTGGCAGCGCCACGGCAAAAAACATTGTGAAACGCCGCGAAGAGGAAGGGCCTTTTACCGGCCGCAAAGAACTTCTGAAGGTGCCGAAACTGGGGCCCAAGGCCTTTTTGCAATGTGCAGGGTTTTTACGTTTGGCCGACGGAAAAAACCCGCTAGACAAAACGGCTGTGCACCCGGAAAGTTATGCGGCAGCCGAGGGTCTTCTCACTTTGTGTGGCTATAAAAAGGAGGACATCGGCACAGAGGCCATGGAAGGGCTTTCCGAAAAGGCAAAAGAAATTGGCCTTGACACACTGGCAGAGAAACTCTCTGTGGGCAAACCCACGCTCATGGATATATTAGAAGAACTCCTCCGCCCCGGGCGCGACATTCGAGACAACCTGCCACCGCCTCTTTTGCGCAGTGACGTGTTGGGTATGGAAGATTTGATGGCCGGCATGGAGTTGCAAGGCACCGTGCGCAATGTGGTGGATTTTGGTGCCTTTGTGGATATCGGTGTGCACCAAGATGGGCTCGTGCATGTGAGCCAAATCAGCCAAAAATTTATAAAGCACCCCGCCGAGATGCTCTCTGTGGGCGATGTGGTAACGGTTTGGGTGCAAAGTGTGGACAAGGCAAAAGGCCGCATTTCACTTACAATGAAGCAGCCGCAGTAAAACAAAACCGGAGGGATTGCTTTGTTACAGCTGGTGCTCGGCATTGCGGGAACGGGAAAAAGCACATGGATGATGGAGCAAATACAGGCGAGGGCAAAGCAGAAAAAGCAGAGTATTTTGCTTGTGCCCGAGCAGTTTTCCTCCTCGGCGGAAACGCTCGTTTTAGAAAAATTGGGCGATGCGGGCAGTGCCTATGTGGATGTATTGAGCTTTCGCACCTTGGCGAATCGCTTGTTGCAAGGCGTGGAGGAGAATGTGCACATTCTCAGCGAAGCGGGGCGAGCTGTCTATGTGAAACAGGCCCTAAAGGCCGTGCAAAAAAAACTAAAGCGCCTTGGGCACACAAGGCAAGACACAGCCTTTTGCAATCTATGCGCCCAAACCTTGGTGGAGCTAAAAACGGCCGGAGCAACAAGCGAAAGCCTGCAACAAATCGGCCTGAAAACGGCAGATGCCAAGTTTTTAGATTTGGCGCTCATTTTAGGAGCTTACGAAAGTATGTTGGCCGGCGGCGCCATGGATGAAGAAGACCGGTTGCATTTGGCCTGTGAAAAGGCCAGAGCAGATTGGTTTTGTGGAAAAGTTTGTTATATTGATAACTTTGATGGGTTCACGGCGCCGGAGTATGAAATGCTTTGCCTTTTGATGCGGCACAGCGAAGCGGTTTGTGTTGCCCTGTGCTGTGATGGTTTGCAGGAAACAGAGGGTGGTTTGGGCCTATTTTCGCCGCCGCGCAAAACAGCCCAGCGGCTTTTGCGCAATGCACAAAACCTGGGCCGTTCGGTGATGGCCCCCTTGCAAATGACAACGCCAAAACGTGCCGCAAAAGGGGATTTGCTTTGTGTAAACGAGCTTCTTGCAGGCGGCAGAACAAGGGCCTTTTCACCCCAAGGGCAACTTACCATTTCGCAAGCGGCCGACCGCCACGAAGAGGTGAAAACAGCCTGCGCTGCTATGCGGCGCTTGGCACAGGAGGGTGTGTCCTACAGCAAAATGGCCTTGTTGTGCCGAGATGTGGGCTTGTACGAAAGCATTGTGCGCCGCGAAATGACCCTGTTCGATATTCCCTGGCACAGCGACACGCCCGATACCATCGAGTATACAGCACCGGTGTCCTTTGTGCGTGCGGCGTTAAAACTGTTGCAGCGGGGTCTTGTATCCGATGCAATTTTGGAGCTGCTCAAAACCGATTTATGCGGCTTTTCACAGCAGGCATTGTTCTCTTTGGAAAATTATGTATACACTTGGCAGCCAAAAGCGGCCACTTGGCGCGTGCCTTTTACGCAAAACCCAAAGGGGCTTTTGCGCAAGATGGATGAAGCCGCACAAGATAGCTTACAGCTTGCCGAATCGGTGCGCAGTGCGGCATGGCCCCTTCTAAAGGCCTTTGTGCAGGCGGCCAAAGGAAAAAGTGCGAAGGCATTGTCTACCGAATTGTATCGCCTGATGGAGCACTTTGAAGCCCCCTTACACCATGCAAAAAAAGCAGAACTCATGAACCAAAAGGGTGACTACGCCTTGGCCGAGCGTAGCCGCAGGGCTTGGGATTTGTGCATGGATTTTCTCGACCAGATGGCCCTGCTTTTACAAGAGGAGTGTGTGAGTGCGGCAGAATATGAGGAGCTGTTCTTGCTTTTGGTGCGCTCCACCGATTTTGGGCAGGTGCCCAAAACCTTGGAAAGTGTACCCTTTGCCTCGGCAGACCGTGCACGCCTTGCAGAGCCGGAACACTGCTTTGTGCTGGGTTTGCAAGAGGGCGAGTTTCCCGCCAAAGTGGGCTACAGTGGCCTGCTCACACACAGCGACCGCGATTTGCTTGTGGAAAACAACATTGAAATGCCGGGTTCTTTTCAAAACCGAATTTTGCTCGAACAAATGTTCTTATATCGCACACTCACGTCTGCGCGGCAAAGCTTACATCTCTCTTATCCTGCCTATCACGAGGGCGTGGGGGGTCTGCCTTGCGAGGCCCTCTGCCTTTTGCAGGAAAAACTGAACCCACCGGCTTTGTGTGTGGACGAATGGGCGCTTGTGCCCACAAAAGAGGCCGCTTTTGAACGGCTGTGCACCCTTTACCACGAGAACACACAGGAGGGGGTCAATTTGAATGCGGCTCTTTTTGCAGAAGCGGACCCCTTCACACACGAACACCGGCCCCTCTTAAAAGAAATCCATGTGCCAAATCACTTCTTTCTAAAAGATAAAGAAGCGTTGCGCCAGCTAACGGGCGAAGTGCCCCGCCTTTCTCCCACAAGGGCAGAACATTATTTCAAATGCCGCTTTGCCTACCTCATGGAATATGTGTTGCACATTCATCCGCGTCGGCGCGCTGAATTTTCGGTACAAGAGAGCGGCAGCTTGGTGCACTATGTTCTGGAACAGGTTTTTAGAGAGCAGGGAAAAGAC
Source organism: uncultured Oscillospiraceae bacterium (assembly GCA_964371725.1). GTDB lineage: Bacteria > Bacillota > Clostridia > Oscillospirales > Ruminococcaceae > JAAYCI01. The sequence goes on along the minus strand of CAYJNQ010000002.1, from coordinate 41,154 downwards.
TTTGCGGGGGTGGATGACGAAAGCTTGCGAAGGCAAACCGAAGTACACATTGAGGAATTCGCAAAGGCCAACTTTCCGGAAATGAACTTACGCCTCCATGCCATTTTAAGCCGCATTGGGGAAACGGTGTTTTCCCTTTTGCAATATCTGCGCAACTGGGCAAAAAACAGTGAATTTAAAACCGAAGCCTTAGAGCTTGGCATTGGCGGGCAAGAAGTGCAAGCACTGAGCCTACAAAGCGAAAACGGGGCCAAACTGCAAGTGGTGGGCAAGGTGGATCGCGTGGATTTGCTTAAAAAGGACGGAAAAACTTATTTGTGCATTTTGGATTACAAAACCGGGGGCAAACAGTTTTCCCTGCACGAAGTTCTCTATGGGCTAAATATGCAAATGCTCGTCTATATGAATGCACTATGCAAGCAAAAGAATGGGCGTTTTCAAAATGCGATACCGGCCGGAATGCTGTACCTCAGCGCAGACCCAAGCCCCTCGGCCGGCTCACGGCATGATGCCGGGCAAAGTGCCTTTCGTTTGGACGGACTTTTGCTCGAGGATGCAGCTGTGTTGGAGGCACTGGATTGCGATAAAAGCGGTTTGTTCTTGCCGGTTCGCTATAAAAAGGATGGTGCCCCAAGCCTGAGCAAGCACCTGGCCTCGCTACAATATCTGGGCGGTTTGTTTTTGCATGTGGAAAAAGTGCTTGAAGAAATGGCCGAAGGGCTTCAGGGTGGTGATTTCTCGGCACGTCCACTGGTGAAAAGTGATCAAAGCAGTTTCTGCGATTTCTGCCCTTATCCGGCCGCCTGTCGGCACGAAACAGGCCGCAATGAGGTGCCGATTGTCCAAGACACCCAGCGGCTGAAAGAAATTGAGCAAGCGGGAGCAAAGGAGGTCGCCTTTGATGAGTGAACGCAAATGGACAAAGGCACAGAGGGCGGCCATTGAGGACGAGGGTGGGAGCCTACTCATTGATGCGGCGGCCGGCAGCGGCAAAACGGCGGTGCTTGTGGAACGGGCCGTGCGCATGATGACGCGCGAAGAAAACCCGGTACCGGCAGACAAAATGCTCATCCTCACATTTACAAACGCCGCGGCCGAAGAGTTGCGTGTGCGCCTTGCAAAGCGCCTCGACGAGCAGGCCCAAACCCTGCGCGACAATCTTTTTTTTAGACGCCAAAAAAACCTATTGCAGCGTGCCTTTATTGGCACAATTGACGCCTTTTGCCAGCAGCTTGTGCGCGAGTGGTTTGCACAGCTTGATGTGGCTCCCGACGTGAGTGTGGGGCAAGAGGCCCTTTTGAGTGAACTTTCAGAGCAGGCTTTGCAAGAGGCGCTGGAAGAGGCTTATGAGAACAAAGCCTTTGCACAGTTTTCGGCCCTTTACGGGCGCTCTCGCAGCGACGAAGAGGCCGCCAAGGCAATGGAGAGCCTTTACCGATACGTGTGCACTTTGCCCTGGCCTTTGCAGCAGCTAGAGCATTTTGCCGCTTTGTATGAGCAGGAGACGCCATTGTGCGAAAGCCTATGGGGAAAAGAGTTGTTTGCCCATGCCGAAAGATCCGTGAGCGGCGCAAAAACGTTGGCGAAAGCCGCCTTGCAACTGGCACGAGATGACGGCGGGCTGGATGCCTGGTTGCCCATGCTACAGGAAGAGTGTGACACCTGGCAACACCTGGAACAGCTTGTGAAAGAGAGGCGGTGGGATGCGTGCGAATTGCATTTGCGCACGCAAAAAAGGCCTTCCTTGGCGTCTGTACGCGGCTATGAGGGCGAAGGAAAAGAGCGCGTGCAAGCCTTTCGCAAGCTGGTGAAGGGAATTGCAGAAGAGCTTTTGAAACACTGTTTCGTTTGCACCGAACAAGAACACCGGGAAGACATGGAAACGGCAGCGCCGATGGTACGCGCACTGTGCCGGGCCACAGCGCGCTATGCCGAGCTTTACATGGCCAAAAAAACAGAAAACAAAATACTGGATTTTGCCGATTTTGAACATCTGGCGCTGGGGCTTTTGATGAGCCAAGAGGGAGAGCGCTTGCCTGCCGCAGAGGAGATAAGCACACGATATGAATTTGTGATGGTGGATGAATACCAAGACACAAACGAATTGCAAAGCGCCCTGTACACTTGCCTTGGCAACCGGAATGGCAGCAACCTGTTTTATGTGGGAGATGTAAAACAAAGCATCTACCGTTTCCGCAGGGCAAACCCCGGTTTGTTTTTGGAAAAGAAAAAAAACTGGGCCGCCTATGAAAGTGGGCAAAAACCGGCTGTTTTGCGCCTTGGGCACAATTTTCGCAGCGGCCCCGGCGTGGTGGAAGGTGTGAACAGCCTTTTTGAAGAGCTGATGAGTGAGGCACTGGGCGACGTGGCATACAGCGAGGGAGAACAGCTGATTCAAGGCGGAAGCGGAAGCATACGGGATGGCCTTTCACTGGTTTTGCTTCAAAAAAAAGAGGACGAGGACGAAGCACGCTATGTGGCAAAAACCATTGCAATCATGATACAAGAGCGTGTGCCGGTGCAAGACGGAACACAGCAAAGACCCTGCCGCTTTGGGGATTTTTGTATTTTGCTGCGCGCGCGCAGCGCCATGGCAACATTCGAACAGGCTTTGCGGGAGGCACACATTCCGGTGAACAGCGACAGGGCGCAAGAACTGCTGTGTACACCGGAGGTGCTGCCGCTACGGGCAGTTTTGTCGGCCATTGACAACCCGGGAGATGACGTGCACTTGGCCGCCACCATGCTCGGACCTTTGTTTCGCTTCACACCCGACGAATTGGCCGCTTTGCGGCTACAGCAAGCGGATGGAAGCCTTTACGGTGCTCTGCTTTGCAGCTCGGAAGAAAAATGCAAAGATTTTGTGCAAACACTCGCCCACTTTCGTGCTTTGAGCAAAGAGATGCCCCTTGGCCGTTTCTGCGAAGAACTTGTATTGCGTACAGGCTACCTCTCGGCCGTGGCAGCCATGGAAGACGGCATGGTACGCAGGGAAAATGTGCGCCGTTTTCTAAGTTGGGCGGCTCAAATGGGAACCATAAGCGGTGGTGGCCTGGCCGGCTTTGTACGCCTGCTTTGCCAAGGGCGGGGCCCACAGAATGCCGGCTATCAAAACCGCCCGGGTGCTGTAAGTTTGCTCACGGCACACAAAAGCAAGGGTCTTGAGTTTCCCATTGTGTTTTTTGCCGATACAGGACATCAATTCAACCTGCGCGATCAAGCACAGCGTGTTCAATTTCACACGCAATTCGGCATCGGGTTTCGTTTGCGCGCGGGGCAAATCATCTATCCCACCCTGCCGTTTTTAGCCATTCGCCGCCGCAGCTTGCAAGAAAGCCTTAGCGAGGAAATGCGCGTATTGTATGTGGCCCTTACACGGGCGAAGGACCGCCTGCAAATTGTTTACGCGCACAAAGATCCACTGCGGAAATTGGAAGCGCTTGCAGCGCTGGCAGAGCTGGAAGAAAACCGCCCTTATTTGATTGGCCACTGGGAGTGTTTTGGAGATTGGGTATTCACAGCCATGTTGCGCCATGAACAAGCGGCCCCACTTTGGCAGGCCATTGGGCGGCCTCGCCTTTGCCCCGGCAAGGAAAAAGAGACGCAATGCCCCGTAAACATAAGCATACAGACGGTGGAGGCTTGCGAAGATGCCCCCGAGCAAACTGTTTTGAATCTAAAAGCAGAGGACGAGGCGGTGAAAAAGCTAAAGGAGCATTTTTCCGCTGTATTGCCAAGGCAGGCTCTACAAGAGGTGCCGCGCAAGCTCAGTGTTTCGGCGCTGACGAAGACAGAGCAGGCCGGCACGTACAAACGCCCGTCTTTGCTGTATGAAAATGGCCTTACAGCCGCCGAGCGTGGCACGGCCATGCACCGTTTTTTGCAGCTGGCCAATTTCGCCGCCGCAGAACAGAACCGGGAACAAGAGATAAAACGGCTTGAGGCAGCAAAGCTGCTGTCGCCTGTGCAAGCAGCTTCTGTGAACCGAAAAGAATTGGCGAAATTTTTTTCTTCGCCCCTGTTTGCCCGCATGAGGGCGGCCGTTCAGGTTTTGCGAGAGTACGACTTCATCACAGCCATTCCGGCAGGAAGGTTCAATTCCGAGCTGGAAGGTGCCTTGGCGAAAGAGCCTGTCTATTTGCAAGGCATTGCCGATGCGGTGATTCTACAGGAGAACAGCATCGAAATTGTGGATTACAAAACCGACAGGGGAAAAACGGCACAAAAACTGCGCGAGGTATATGAAAACCAACTCAATTTATATGCAAAAGCCGTGCAAAAACGGCTGGGATTGCCGGTTACACGTTTGACCATTTGGTCATTTGCACTGTGTGAAGAGGTGGCTGTGCCGTTTTTGTTGCAAGAAGATGGCATAGGCGAAAACCCTAAGAACCAATACAACAAAGGAGGCAAAACAAGTGAGGCAGATTTTGGAAGCGGTGGGACAGGCTGCTAAGTTGGGCAGAGCTGTGGTGTTGGTTTCCATTGTAGAACATTCCGGCTCTACCCCACGTGGTGCGGGTGCCAAAATGCTCGTGCAGGGGGATGGGAGTGCCGTGGGCACCATTGGCGGTGGCGCCGTTGAGTTTGAAGCACAACGTACGGCACAAGAGGTGCTGAAAACAAAGAAGAGCTGTATTCGCGAGTTCAATCTATCCCAGGCAGATGTGGCGAATTTGGGCATGGTGTGCGGCGGACAGGTTACCGTGTATGTACAATACATAGACCCGAATGACAGCGCGTGCCACAAAGCTTACAAAGAGGCGGCAACACGCTTGATGGCACGAAAAGACTTTGTACTGCTAACAAAGCTGGACAGCGCAGAGGTGTTTGTGTTGACCCCCGAGGAAGAACGGTGTGCACCACTTGCCTATGCCGACACAAACCACGAACACACCTGCTTGCTTGGTGAGAAACAGTATTTAACCGATCCCTTTTGCGCCAGTAGCAGGGCTCTGATTTTTGGGATGGGGCATGTGGGCGCCGAGTTGGTGCCGGTGCTGCATCGGATTGGGTTTTACACGGTGGCCATGGACGACCGAGCCGAATTTTTAACGCGGGAACGTTTGCCACAGGCCGACGAGCGAAAACAGGTGAACTTTTCAAGCCCGCTGGACGATTTGTTTGTAGACGAAAGGGACTACATTGTGATTTTAACGCGCGGCCATATGCACGATTATAGCGTTTTATGCAAAGCAGTGCACACAAAGGCGTGCTACATCGGGCTGATTGGCAGCCGTGGAAAAGTGGCGCTATCTATGCAAAAACTAGGGGAAGAAGGTGTTCAGCAAACCGATATCGCCCGTATTCATGCACCCATCGGTCTGCCGCTGGGTGGGCGCACGCCGGAAGAAATTGCCATCAGCATTGCGGCCGAGATGATACGCACGCGTGCACGGTATACGGAAAAGGATGGGCGAACAGGGGAAAACCATGCATAAAACACCACCCGAAAACAAAAAGAAAATAGAACTTGAACACGCACAGGCGCTGCTGCTGGAAGAGGCGGTTTTCAAGGAAATAGTGGAAGCTTGCAGTTTACACGAAGCATTTGGACGTGTTTTGGCTCAGGCTGTGTATGCGGTGCAAAGTACCCCCCCGTTCGATCGCTCGCCGCTGGACGGTTATGCCCTGCACAGTGCAGACAGTGTGCAGGCAAGTCGGCCAGAACCTGTGCGGCTACGTGTTGTGGAAACGCTGTTTGCGGGGGATGTGCCCCGCCACACTTTGCGCCGCGGCGAGGCGGCTCGCATCATGACCGGTGCCATGTTGCCCAAAGGCGCCAATTGTGTTATCAAGCAAGAGGAGACGACACGCAGTGAAGACCATGTGTGCCTCACGCGCACCTTGGCACAACAGGAAAATGTGGTGCATCGCGGGGAAGATGTGGAAAATGGACAGCTTTTATTGCCAAAGGGCAGACGAATCGGCCCTGCTGAAATTGGCCTACTGGCAGGGCAAGGTATTGGGGAAGTAACGGTGTTTGCGCGCCCCGCTGTGGCGGTTGCTGCCACGGGCAGTGAATTGGTGCCGGTGGGAACGGCTCTGCCGGAGGGGAAAATTTTCGACAGCAACAGTCATTTGCTCGCGGCACGATGCCATGCACGACACGCCCATGTGCACACGCGCTGTGTGTTGGCAGACGAAGAAGAGAGCCTTCTGAGCACATTGAATGCCTTGCTTAACGAGGTTCCGCTTGTGATTACCACGGGCGGTGTTTCGGTGGGAGACCGAGATTTGCTACCAAAGGTGGCCGCAAATCTTGGGGGAGAAGTTCTGTTTCACGGTATCGGTGTGCGCCCCGGGGGGCCCGTTCTGGCGCTGTCGCGTGGTGGGCATATCCTTTTGTGTCTATCGGGAAACCCGTTTGCCGCACTGGCCACCTTTGAGGTGTTGGCCGTACCCTTGCTGAAAAAATTGGCGGGAGAGCATGACTGCCACCTGCAAACCGCCACGGCCAAAGTTAGCACAGCCTTCGAGAAAAAAAGTCCGATGCGGCGGTTGTTGCGCGCCCGTGTGGTGGGGGAAACCGTGCATATTCCCACTTTGGGGCACGCGTCGAGCCAGCTTCATTCCCTTTTGGACTGCAACTGTCTCATCGACATTCCGAAAGGCAGCGGCCCTTTGGCCGCCGGCGAGCGTGTGGGCCTGATTTTATTTGAATAAACTTCAAATTTTTTCAAAATTTGCTATACAGATAGGGGTTTTATGCTGTATAATGAAAGCCTGTATTTTATCTGAGAAGTGCCGAAACAACAGCACAAACCGGGAGGTAATGACGGTGAATTCAATGGTTGGTTTTTTAAAAAAATATGCTTTGATTCGTTCGATTATTAGCTTGGCCATGGGTGTGGCTCTCATTCTTTGGCCGGAAATTTTCATCCAAATTATTGTATACTTAATTGGCGCCTATGTGGTGATTTTGGGCATTATGGGTTTGTTTTCGGCGCGCAAAGGCGGCGGCACGGCCAGTGTTTTAGGCGGCATACTCATGATTGTGCTTGGCGTATGCATGTTTTTATTCTATATGCAAATTGCCAGCATTTTGCCAATTTTTCTGGGCATCCTATTCATCTTACTGGGTGTTATACAGTTTTTCCAAGGGTTTCAGGTTCGTAAGTATACGGGCAAGGTGAATGTAATTCAAATGGTGATGGGTGCTTTGGTGGTGGCCGGTGGCGTGGTGGGTGTAACACAGCCTGCCGCAGTAGCCAGTTTTCTGTTCCAAATTTTTGGCGTAATCATGTTGATTGCTGGCGTCAATGAATTTATTTTCTACCTCAATATGCGTAAAATAGACAAAGAGTAAGCATGTTTTGTAAGGGTCTTGCTCCTCCGGCTTTCTTGCCGGGGGATTTTTCTGCGATAGGGAAATAGGCAAGGAACTTCGCGGTATAAAGCAAAGGAAAAAAATATGTTGGTAAGTGTACAAAATGCAAGCAAGGGGTTTTTGGATAAATCCATTTTGCGCGAGGTTTCTTTAGAAATTCGCCCGAAAGACCGCATCGGCCTTTTGGGTGTGAACGCCGCGGGAAAAACCACCCTACTCAACTTAATTTGTGGTGATTTAGAACCAGATGACGGGCGCATTGTGCGTGCGGCACATTTGGAGATTGGCTACCTGCGCCAAAATGAGGCTTTGGAAGGCGAGAAAACATTGGAGGAGGAGGCACGTGCCGCCTTTGTTGCGTTGGACGAGCTTCAAAGTCAACTGGACGACTGTGCACGTCAACTGGCCGAAACGCCCGAGGACGAAGACCTGCTTTGGGAATATGATTGGTTGCACAGCCGCTTGGAAGCCGGCGAAGGCTATGCGGTGGAAGCCAAAATAAACCGTGTCCTCATGGGTCTCGGTTTTGGTTCTTTTGATAAAAGCACCCGTGTGGGCACTTTGTCCGGCGGTGAAAAAATGCGATTTGGCATTGCCAAGATGCTCTTGCACAGCCCGGGACTCCTAATTTTAGACGAGCCGACAAACCATTTGGATTTTTCCATGCTCGGTTGGCTTGAAAGTTATCTGGCAGGCTATCCCGGCGCCGTCCTCACCGTGAGCCACGACCGCTATTTTCTGGATCGGGTGGCCACATCGATTTGCGAAATCGAAAACGGACAGCTCAGCCGATATAGCGGTGCCTATAGCAGTTTTGTGGTGCAAAAAGAAGAGCGTAAGCGCACAGCCGTGCGCGCGTTTGAAAAGCAACAGGAAGAAATTGCAGCCATGGAAGACTATGTGCGGCGCAACAAGGCGCGGGCTTCCACAGCCAATATGGCCTCCGGCCGCGTGAAAGCGCTGGAGCGCATGGATCGGCTCGAAAAGCCGTTCGATGACAAGCGTCATATCTCGCTGCGTTTCGACTACGATCAAGAGCCGTTTTCCACCGTTCTCAGCTGCGAACACTTCGCGGTGTCGGTGGGGCAAGAAGGGGCAAAGCGCCGGCTATATGAAGGGCTTTCTCTGGGCGTGAAGCGCGGCGAAAAGCTGGCCATTGTGGGGCTGAACGGTGTGGGGAAATCCACGTTTTTAAAGGCGATTCAGGGCCTTTTGCCACACGAGGGACTGGTGCGCTGGGGCGGGAATGTGCGCCTTGGCTATTTTGAGCAAGAGCTTGCAAGCCTGCCCTTGCACAAAAGCGTGCTGGATGCCGTGCACAGCCTTTACCCAACCAAAACGGAGTTTGAAATTCGCACGGCGCTTGGGCGGATGCTCTTGGGCGGCGAAGAGGTGTATAAACGCATCGGGGAACTTTCGGGCGCCGGGCGCGCAAAGGTGGCGTTCACGATTTTGCTCATGCGCAGGGCCAATGTGCTTTTGCTGGACGAACCCACAAACCATTTGGATTATAAGGCGAAAGAGGAGCTGGAAAGAGCCCTTGGGCAATTTTCAGGCACCGTGATTGCCATTAGCCATGACCGCTATTTTCTGCGCCGTGTGCCGCAGAGTATTTTAGAGCTTACCCCTGCCGGTTTTATTCGATACAACGGAAACTACGATTTCTATTTGGAGGCCAAAGAAACAGCGAAAACCCGGGGTGAAGCCGGTTTGCAGCCCGATGAAGAAAAACAAAAAAAACCGCTCTCTCAAAAGGAAAGGCGGGCAAACGATGCGCAAAAACGAAACCGTATTCGCGCGCTGGAGAGGGAAATTGAGCAGTTGGAAGAGGCGATGAAAGAAGCAAAAGCTGCCATGGAAGCGCCCGAAAACAGCAGTGATTATGAATTGCTTTCAGAACTGGGGAAGCAATTGGAGGCAGATGCCATGCGCCTAGACGAAGTGAGTGAGACGTGGCTCTTAGAACAGGAATAGGCAAGGCCGCAACTTGGCCATGGCGGGAGGACGAGCCCGAGAACAGCACCATTTTCTTCGAAAGTGCACGCATGATGTACGAGAGAATACATAAAAAGCCGACAGAAAAATTCTGTCGGCTTTTGTTTTGTTTCTACTGTTGTTCGGCCTGCTTTTCATCCAAAAACGCATTCACTTTTCCAAAGTGGCATCGTTTTGGGTGGTACCACCGTGTCTTTCAACGCAGGCAAAAAACCCAGCTATTCCGGCTTTCCAACTGCCTTGTGTGTTTCGTTCACCACACGCTCCACGGCATTCAGAATGTTTTGATAGCCGGTGCATCGACACAGATGCCCCGAAATGAGTTTGCGCAGTTCCTCGCGCGTGTACAGCTTGCCACTGCCCACAATTTCCACGGCGGTCATGATGAGGCCGGGTGTGCAAAAACCGCACTGCACGGCCGCTTCATCCACAAAGGCTTGCTGCACGGGTGAAAGCTCTCCGTTTGGCCCGGTGATGCCCTCTACCGTTAGGATGCTGTGGCCTTCAGCCCACACGGTGAGGTAGATGCAACTGTCTACACTTTTGCCATCTAAAAGCACGGTACAGGCTCCACATTCGCCCACCTCACAGCCTTTTTTCACACTGGTTAAACCCAGCCGGTTGCGCAATGTATCGGCAAGCAATTCACGTTCATCGATGGCAACTTCCACAGGTTTTCCGTTGACAGTCAACTCAATGATTTTCACAAAGTCGCCTCCCCTTTTGCTTTTTCTATGGCTGTTTTCAAAGCGCGCTGTGCCAATTCGCAAATCAGTTGTCTGCGGAATGCTTCGCTGGCACGCCAACTGCTGCGTGGCTTCACCTCGGTAAGCGCCGTTTCGCCAAACAGGCGCAAAGTGTCTTCGTTTGGCTCTTTGTCTTTCACGGCCGCCTCTGCCGCGTGGCAGCGAATCGGCGTGGGGGCCGCCACACCATAGGCAAGGCGCACATCTTCAATTCGTTTTTTATCACAGCTCAGTTTCACATGCACAGCGCAACCTAAGGTGGCAATGTCCATGGCATTGCGCTGGGCAAACTTGATGTAGTGGCCAAAATATCCCTCATAATCGGCTTTGGCAATTCGAATGGCCGTGAGCAATTCCCCTTTTTCAAGCTTCACACGGCCGGGGCCCGCAAAAAAATCTTCCAAGGCCTGCCTGCGCACACCGTCGGGGCCTGTAATTTCAAGCTCGGCATTGAGCGTGAGAAGGCTCGGGGGAGAATCGGCGCTTGTTGCACCGTTGCAAATGTTGCCACCCACCGTGCCAACATTGCGCAGCTGTGGGCCACCGGCTTGGTCTACAGCCTCGCCGAGTGTGGGCACAAATTTTTGAATGAACTCGTTTTCAGTGAGTTCGGAAAAGGTGCTGGCAGGCCCGATAAGCAAAGTTCCGTCCGCCTCTAAACAAACACCCGAAAAACCGGGGATATCCCGAACGGAAACCAGGTTGCAACCGGCAAGTTTTCCCTCTCGCAGGCGAATTAGCACATCACTGCCACCGCAAACAACTACGGCATTTTCGGTGTTTTGAAGTGCACTTATCGCATCTTGCACATCGCTTGCCTTATGGATACCGGAAAAATCAAGCATCTTAGGCGCCTCCCTTCATCTTGCTGTCCAAAAGCCCGGCCTCGGTGAAATGTTCAACGAGGCGTTGCGGGTTCAGCGGCAAACTGTTCACTTTCACACCGGTGGCATGAAGCACCGCGTTGCGCAAAGCCGGCGCCACGGGAATGCAAGGAGGCTCGCCAAGACTTTTGTTTCCGTAAGGGCCGCTTGGGTCGTTTGTTTCGACAAAACCCACCTGCAATTCGGGTGTGTCCAGTGAAGTGGGCAACTTGTAATCAAGCAAATTGCCGTTGAGTGGGCGTGCATCGTCTGCAAAGAGCAATTGCTCGGACAAACCGTATCCAAGCCCCATGCTCATGCCACCGTGCACTTGCGCCTCGGCCAGCTGTGGGTTCAGTAAACGGCCACAGTCGTGCACATTGATGACATTCAAAACCTTTACCTTGCCTACGGGGATGTCCACTTCCACCTCGGCAAAACAGACACCGAACGAGAAGGTGTTGTCCTTGCAATGATGGGTGGATTCGGCCGCGATGTGGACTGACTTTTCCAGGCTGTAAATGGCTTCCAGGGCCAAATCGGCCATGCTTACAAGAGGTGTACCACTTGCTTTCTCCACAATAACGCTGTTTTGAATATCCAAATCTGCCGCCTGCTTGCCCTTGCTTTCGGCTGCATAGGCAAGCACTTTTTCGCGGAAAATCTCGGCTGTTTGTTTAAGCGCCATGCCCGACACATACGATTGGCGCGAGGCATAGGCGCCGGTGTCGAACGGGGAAATATCTGTGTCTTGGGTAGACTGAATGTGCACCTCGTTTTCGGAGATGCCGATGGTTTCGGCCGCCATTTGGGTGAACACTGTGTCGGCACCTTGGCCAATTTCAGTGGCCCCCATCTGCACACACACAGAGCCGTCTTGGTTGAGCACAATGCGTGCGGCCGCCGTTTCAAGCCCCATGGGGTGCGTGCCGGTTTTGTAGCAGAAAATAGCGGCACCGATGCCACGGCGAAGGGGACCCGTTTGGGCGGAATAGGCTTTTCGTTTTTCGTCCCAAGAGAGGGCTTCTTTTCCTTTTTCGATGCATTCGGAAAGCCCGCTTGTGTAACACGTGATGTCCGTGCCCGGGTCAACATAGCCTTCCTTCATGCAATTGAGCTTGCGCACTTCCAAGGGGTCAAGGCCAAGCGTGTGGGCGATATCGTCCATATGACATTCCAAAGCGTAGATGATTTGGGGAATGCCGTAGCCACGCATGGCGCCGGATGCGGCAATGTTTGTGTACACCGTGTATACATCCAGTTCATGCCCTTGTTCCTCTTGATACAGCATCCGAAAGCCGCTGGAGGCATTCCCGGTGACGGAAAAACCGTGCGAAGCATAACCGCCTTTGTTGCTGTATAAAGTTCCCTTGCGTGCCAACAAGCGCCCGTTGTTTTGAACGGCGGTTTGAAAGGAAATGTTCATGGCATGGCGTGTACGGGTGCAGGTAAACACCTCTTCACGCGTCAATTCAATTTTTACAGTGCGGCCACCCAATTTCTGCGTGAGCCATGCAACCAAGGGTTCGCAGAGCACATCTTGCTTGTTGCCAAAGCCACCACCGATATAGGGCTTGATGACACGCACCATGCCAAAGGGAATGTCGAGGGCTTGGCCGATGACACGCCGCACAATATGTGGGATTTGTGTGGAGGAAACCACCACGATGCGGCCTCCCTCCATATAAGCATAAGAGACAACCGGCTCAATGTGGCAATGTTGAACCACCTGGGTGTTGTATTCGGCCTCTACCATGGTTACATCCTCTCGCGAGGCGAGCTCTTCCATGGAAAAAGTACCTTGGGCGTTGTGAATCTCTTTTAAGATATTGTTTGGAAAGGCATCGTGCAGCGGTTCTTGCACCTCGGTCGCGGTTTTCTTTGCATCGGTAAGGGCCGGGTATTCCTCATACTCTACCTTTACAAGGCGCGCTGCCTTTTCAGCGGCAAGTGCCGTTTCTGCCACCACCACAGCAATGTCATCCCCATAAATGCGTACGCGCTCGTTGAGAAGCCTACGGTCTGCAATGTCTTGATGCGCAGGCTCCACGCTCCACGGATGCCCTGCTGTTGGGTAGCTGTGCTGTGGTGCATCAAAACAGGTGAAAACACCCACTACACCGGGCACTGCCTGTGCAAGGCTCAAATCAAAAGAGAGCACGCGGCCATTGGCAATGCTGCTGCGCACCATTTTTGCCACAAGGGCATTTTGGGGTGCCAAATCGTCGGTATACTTGGCACGGCCTGTCACCTTATCATACGCATCCACCCGCGTGACGGATTGTCCGATTCCCAAAACAAACGACCTCCTTTCGAATCATCGATTCAATTCCCAAAAAAGGAATCTCTGTGGATAAAATCAGTCCACTATTTTCAATAGAATAGCACATATCGCACAAATTTACAAGTTTATTTTGGGAGAAAGAAATATTTTTAGCAAAGAAAAAATGGCAAATTTGTGCTTTTTTAAAGAATTTGTTATGATGAAAAAAAACAAAACAGAGGAGTGTTGCTTTATGCCTACGCCACACAATACAGCAAATAAGGGAGACATTGCCAAAACCGTGCTGATGCCGGGCGACCCTTTGCGCGCAAAATTCATAGCAGAGAGATACCTGGAAAACCCCGTTTTGTTCAATGAGGTTCGTGGAATGCTGGGATATACCGGCACCTACCGTGGCGAAAAAATTTCCGTGATGGGACACGGCATGGGAATGCCGTCTGTGGGAATTTATAGCTACGAGCTATTTACACACTATGATGTGCAGGAGATTGTGCGCATAGGCTCCTGCGGCAGCTATGATGAAAAGCTCAAAGTATTTGACTTGCTATTGGTAACAGAGGCCTATTCGGAATCTACATTTGCCAAGGTACAAAGCGGTTGCAACAGGGATTGTTTATGCCCAAACGAAGCACTTACAGAACGGTTGCGCAAAAGTGCGAAAGAGCAAAGAGCGCCCTTAGCCGAGGGGCGTGTGCACTGCACCGACGTTTTTTACAATGGCGAAGTGGCAGAGGGAGAAAGCCCTTACTGGGAACAAGTGCACGAAAATCGAGCTTGCCTTGCGGTGGAGATGGAAAGTTTTGCCCTGTTCCACACGGCCAACGTAACGGGTAAACAGGCAGCTTGTGTGCTCACGGTTTCTGATTCATTTGTTTCACAAACTGAGGCCACCGCAAAAGAGAGGGAACAAAATTTCACGTGTATGGTAGAAGTGGCACTGGCCGCGGCAGTGACCACACGGTAAATAACAAAGAAAAAACCATCGTTTTTAGCTAAAAAAACGATGGTTTTTTGGTGATCCGTCCGCGGCTCGAACGCGGGACCCTCTGCTTAAAAGGCAGATGCTCTGCCGACTGAGCTAACGGATCAATGCCCCAAGTGACAGGATTGAAGCTACTGAAACTTGCGAAGATTATTATAGCAAAAAAACCGCAATTTTGTCAAGTGATAATTTATGATTTTATCAAATTCCACATCACGCATGAAGCTACACCATAAAATCGCCAAAAAAATGTGAATTTAAGCGAAAAGAAAAAAACAGAATAAATTTTGGAAATTTTCTTGCAATTACATTTTTTTTTTGTTATAATAATATGGCACTTGGTAGGGGAGAATTCCCGAGTGGCCAAAGGGGGCAGACTGTAAATCTGTTGCGTTTCGCTTCGATGGTTCGAATCCGTCTTCTCCCACCAAAAATAACACATCGCGTAGCGATGTGTTATTTTTTTGCAGAAAAGTGAAGAGTGGACAATCGTTTATGCACGTTCCCATTCCTTTGCAAAAAAACAAGGGTGAAATAAAATATGCCACAACCTTCTTTGGCGAAAAGAAGATTGTGGCATGAATTTTTTCACATAAAAACATCAGGGGGTATTTTCGCTAAGCGCCACCAGTTCATCCAACAGTTTTTCCACCTGTTCGCCCATGGCTTCATCCGAAAATTGGCAAGTGCCCACCATCTCGTGGCCGCCGCCTCCGTATTTGAGCATCAGAGTGCCCACGTTTACCTTGCTTGTGCGATTGAGCACACTGTAACCCACGGCCACAGAGCAACCCTGCCCGCCTCTGCCGGATACAATCCAAGCGGAAATGTTTTGGTTCGGGTAGAGGCTGTAAATCATAAAACGGTTGCCGGTATAAATGGTTTCCAGCCCGCGCAAATCCGATATGATGACATGACCGCGCACTTCTGTGTGTTCCTTCACCATGTCTTTAAACAAGGCGGTTTGCTCTTCATATAAATCCACGCGCTCTTTTACATCGGGCAGGCCCAAAATCTCCTGAATGCTCATGGTGCGGCACCAGTCAATCAGTTCCATCATCAGCTGGTAGTTGCTAATGCGGAAATCACGGAACCGGCCAAGGCCGGTGCGCGGGTCCATCAAAAAACCGAGCAATACCCAGTCCTTTGGGTTTAAAATCTCATCGGCCGTCAAATTGGCCGAATCCACCTTATCCACGGCGTCCAAAAGGTCGTCGAAATGGGGGAAACGCTCTTTGCCGCCGTAGTAATCGTAAACGATGTGTGCCGCACTGGGGCAGGGCCTGCTGTCTCCCTTATATTTTCCCTTGTGTAAGTCACGCTCTTTTTCACTGGAGTGATGGTCGAACCAAAGGCCGCACCCCTCTACAAAGGGCACATTTGCCAAACAATCGTTTTCGTTCACCTCGAATTTTCCGTCTTGCAAATCCTTTGGGTGCACAAACTGATAGCTATCTACGATGCCGGCTTCTTTTAAAAATACGGCACAAGCCAAGCCATCAAAATCCGATCTGGTTACCAAACGCATGTTCTTACCTCTCTTTATTCAGCTCGTTTAGGCACTATTTTGTTTCTTCGTACCATCTTTTTCTACCTTAGTTTTAATCATACCACTACAAGGTGGAAAATTTCAAGTCACCGTCGTCATTATTATTGTTTTTTTTCACTTTTCACAAAATTTGTGCCTCGATGCTTTCCCTATATAAAAAAACCACGAGAATAATCCCGTGGTGATGAACTCGATATCGTTACACAGGCAAACCTTGTAACTAGCCGCCCAACTTGGCATTGATAGCCCCTTGGATAGAGGCCAAATTGATATACATGCCGGCATAGGGGATGAAGCAGAAAAGCAAGAATGTGGTGCTTTTGTCTTCGCCCAAAAGCGGTGCATAGGCTTTGCCCATGCTGTAGAACCAATAGAGGAGGAAAATGCCACAGGTTACAATGCTAAGCAATATAACCATGCCTCCACTTTTGTCCCATTCTTTTGGGTTGTTTTGTACTGCGGCCTCATTGAGCTTGTAAATCCAATACCAAGCATAAATACCGCAGGTTACAATAGACAAAATAATACTTGTTGAAATAGATCTCTGTTCCATAATCAGTAAACCCCCTTAAATCTGTGTATAAATGTTTTGAAGTAACTTTATCATACAATCTCTTTCAAAAAAAGTCAAATTTTGTTCACGAAATGTCCATCAAAAATAAAAAATTTACGACGGTACATTTAGCCGTCATCATCCAAAAAAACCCCAGCACCATCTGTTTTTTGCCATTTTCCACGAAACAGAACGCCCCACAAAGACAAATCTTCCCTGAGTACCACGAGGTTGGCCAACTTACCCACACAGAGGCTGCCCACCGTGTGGTAGATGCCCAGTGCCTTTGCGGGGTTCACTGCCGCCGCCAACACCGCCTCTTGCAAGGGAATTCCAAAGGATACCGCCTTGCGCAAACAATCCATTAAATCTGATGCAGAACCCGCCAAGGTACCGTTTTCCAAAACAGCGCGGCCATTTTGCACCTGTACCGGCTGTCCACCAAGGGAATATAAGCCATCCGGCAAGCCGGTTGCCCGCATGGAATCGCTTACAAGCAGCACACGCTGAGCTCCGAACAAGCAAAAACTTGCGCGCACCACCGCAGGGTGCAGATGCACCCCGTCGGAAATAAGTTCCACATAGGCGTTTGCATCCGCCGCCGCGCCCACAAGCCCCGGTTCTCTATGAAAAAACGGTTCCATCGCATTGAACAAGTGCGTCACCTGTGAGGCACCTGCTTCAAAAGCAAGCATGGCTTCGTCATAACGGCAAGCGGTGTGCCCCAGCGAAAGCACCATTTCTCCTTTTAAAGCCCGAATCAGAGAAAGTGCCCCCTTGAGCTCCGGCGCTATGGCCAATGTCCGTATCAGCCCACCGGCTGCTTTTTGCAAATGGCGTACAAGCGCCACTTCCGGCTCACACAGGAAATCTACCTTTTGTGCCCCGGCCTTTTGTCCGTTCAAAAAGGGCCCTTCTAAATATAGCCCCAGCACATCGGCTCCTTCATTGGCTTGTTCACAGTGATGCAACACGGCTGTGCAAATTGCTTCCAGCCGTTCGGCCGGCAACGACATGGCCGCCGGTAAAAATTGCGTTACCCCGCGCGAAAGCTGGTAGTTTGCCATCGTGCGCAAACCCTTGACACAGGCATCGGAAACATCGCCGCCAAAACAGCCATGCACGTGCACATCGCAAAGCCCCGGAATGAGATAGCAACCCGCCAAAGAAAGCGTTTCTCCGTCACTGTTTTCCGCAATGTATTCGCCCGCTATGCAAACTTCACGCTCTACAAAACCTTTATCAACATCGAATACCCGTGCATGTTTTAGGCGCATGGGCGGCACCCCACTTCTCGTGCTACAGGCTCTCGGCCCTGTCTTTCACGGTTTTGTGAAAATTTTCCACCTGGTGCGGATATTCCTCCAGCATACGCGAGGAGGTGATGATAAAATCGGCCGAGGCACGGTTTGTGGCTACGGGGATGTCATATACCAGTGCAATGCGCAGCAAGGCCTTGATGTCTGGGTCATGCGGTTGGGCGGTAAGCGGGTCTGAAAAGAAAATGAGGCAATCTATTTGACCCTCTACAATTTTGGCACCAATCTGTTGGTCGCCGCCCAGCGGGCCACTGTTGTATCCGCGCACCGGCAGGCCGGTTTTCTCGGTAATCATACGCGCTGTGGTTCCCGTTCCGCTTAAAAAGTGCTGCTGCAAAATCTCTTTGTTCTCCTCGCACCATGCAAGCAACTCCTGTTTTTTCCCGTCGTGTGCAATCAGTGCAATGTTTTTCTGCTTTCCGATGGTTAAGGTTACATACTCTATTTCAATCGCCATTTTCGTCCTCCGTATTCTCTATGCCTTCACAATAAACGGGGCCAAAGCTTCTTTTATCTGCCGTGATTCCTGATGCATGTTGAGCTGTAGCGGCATACTTCTTTCCAAGGCCAGCACACCCATTAAACTTTTTGCGTCCAAGATATAATCCCCAACAACAAAATCAAACTGCCCGTCTAAACCGGTGAGCACCGTTACAAAGGTTTGCACATCGGCAACGGTTTTCAAAACCACTTGTACACTTTTCATTTCCATCCGCCCCATTCCGTGTGATGCTGAATTTCAGTATACCATAAACCCGGAACTTGCAATAGTTTGCCCGGGTCTACTTCATTTTTTTGCTCGGCCGGCGGCGCTTTTTATGAAATGTAAAATTTTCTCGCGCCACAAAATGCCCACGATACCAATGGCGGCCGTGATGCTGAACAAAACAGCTGCCTGCACCCACTGCCCTTGCATAACGGCAGAACCCAGAAAGGTGGAACTGGCAATGCTGGGTATGCGTGCCAAGGTAGACAACACCAAAAACCGCACCATCTTCATCCGGCTAAGGCCCACAATATAAGTGAGTAGGTCTTTTGGTGTACCCGGCAGTAAAAACAGCAAAAACACCGTGATATCCAGCTTGTTCGATTCTTGCAAGAAACGAAAATTTTCAAGTTTCTTTTCGGAAAAAAATCGGTTGACCAAACGCACACCAAAGCGCCTTGTTATCCAAAACACAAAACTGCTGGCCAAAACACAACCCAAAAGACAAATGACAAACCCGAAAAAGCCACCGTAGAGAATCCCGGCCAGAAGCTCGATGGCTTCACCCGGCAAAAAGGCCACGATGATTTGCAACACCTGAATGCCAAAGACCAGTAAAACACCCAAAATGCCAAGTGAATTTATAAACATCTCAAATTCTGCTCTTGAGGAAGGGTCGTTTAAAAGTGCAAGATAGGGCCATGCAAAATAGCTCACCAGTGCCATGGCACCCAAAAACACAAGCCCCAGCATCACCAATTTTATAATATTTTGTCGATCATTTTTCATTTTTTTCTCTTTCCGATTTCGCCTTTTGCACCCGCCTTTGGGACGCGGTAGACTTTTGGTGTGAAATTTAGTATAATACCTAAGATTATGGATTTTGGGATGGGCAAGCAACCCGGACCCTTGGTCTTATCTTATCAAATAAACCATGAAAAAACCATGAAAATATAGTTTTTGCCACCACATCGGCATGGATTTCCTGTGGAAGCGCCCTTCCATCGGTGCCACCAAGCCGATAGAGGCATAGATTTAAGCGAGGTATGTAGACTGTGCGATATGAAAAAATGGGCAAGCAAAAGCCCCCCCGTAAAGAGCATTCGCAACATGCGGGCGCCTCCCGGGGAACAAAGAAACCTGCGGCAAAACCACCTGCCACAGGCAATACTGCACAAAGCACCGCCGGTGAAAAAACAAAAAACACCGGTTCGTTTACATTTCTTCGCCATGCGAACGGCACATTGGATAAAAAAAATCTTGCCGTTTTTTGTGTGCTTATCAGTTGCATTGTTCTTCTGGTTGTGCTTATTGTCACAGCACTTTTGTTGCCCGGTTGCCAACAAACCGTAGCCACATCCGAGGCATCCTCTCAATTTGAGCTCAACTTATCCAACGAGGACTACGACCAAAACGAAAACAGCTTGCCCACAGAACTCCTACAAGGAACCATTTTGTCGGAAACGGAGGATGCCGGCATGGAATATGTGGAGGAAACCCTGTTTTTGGGAGACTCCAACACTGTGCGTCTATCCGAATTCGGCATAGAACAGGGCCTTACTTTGCAAAATGGCATTGGTGTTGTGGGGCAATCCATCCAAGGGGCCGTGTATAACCGCAACATTATCTTTTCCGGCATGTCCAATGTCACCATGGCCGAAAGTGTTGCCATTGTGCAGCCCCGCCGTGTGGTGGTAACCTTTGGCACAAACAATGTCGGGTTCACATCTGTGGAGGATTTCATCGAGTCTTATCTTGAGTTTTTAGAATTGATTGAGGACAGCTACCCTTACGCGGATATTATCATCGGTGCCGTGCCACCCGTATCTCCGAACCCAGCGAGCAGTAGCCTGAGCCAAAGCGAGGTGGATTTATACAACCGCCAGCTTGCCGAAATGGCCGAGGAGGAAGATTATAAATTTTTAAACTGGAGCGAAGTGTTGAAAGATGAGGACACGGGCTTTGCCAAGACTGCGTTTATGGCAAGCGATGGCTATCACATCACAAGCACGGCGGCCGAAGAGATGATTGAGTATTTCCGCACACATAGCTACATCACCGAGGATACGCGTCCGAAACCGTTGGATCCGGTGCCGAGACATATCCAAACACCGGCACCTGTCACCTCTTCCAGCAGGCAAAACACACCGCAGACGAGCAGTGTTACAACAACCTCTGTGCCGGTGGTCACGTCCTCAACCACGACCCCAACGTCCACACCGGCGCCTACACCCATACCGGAACCCACACCGGTTCCCAGTTCTACACCCACACCGGAACCCACGCCGGAACCCACACCGGAGCCCACCCCAGAACCTACGCCGGAACCCACACCGGACCCGCCGCCCGCATCGGAGACGGTGCCCGCACCGGAAACACCGGCCGTGGCATAGATAGGAGGCAACGATGGAATGGACCTCTCTTCTCTCCTCCATGTTTGACTGGCGTCTTTTGGGCGGGGTTTTGCTACTGGTTTTTCTCGTGTTGCTTTTTGCCTATGTGAGTGAGAAAAATAAAAAAGACCGCAAAACAAAACCGGGTTGGCAGCTGGAGTATACCGTGCCCGGAAAAAATGCCACCGCCTGCCGGGAACTTTTGCAAAAGAACGATGATCAGGATATCTTTGTTTATAACCTGGAACCCACCCCGCAAGGTGGCTGGTTTTTCAACCTGAAGGAGCATCGTCCCAGCGGGCAAGTGTTGGATACATTGTATTTGCTCACCTTTGATGCAAATGAACCGGCCGGGCTTTCTTTGCGTTTTGTGCGCGAAGCATTTGCACAGCGCGACCCCATTGTATCGCGTGATTTGCTAGACGCGTTTTTTCTGCAAAAGCTGGGCGCCATACCCCAAAATACACAAAAAGTTTCTTGACAGCGGCGGCCTCCTCTCGTATAATAAGGCCAGTATTTTGCTAAAGACGCGATTTGATTCTAGAAAGGACTCATAGACCATTATGGATGACGACGGCAGTTGTAGACAGCCCGCCGTAGCAACACAACACAAAAGCATGGTTTGTGCCAAGGGCACAAGGCCATGCTTTGTTTTGCATGGTTTGGTTTTTCAACAGGAGGAAATGTTTTGATAGATTCAAATTTTTTGATTGTCCTTGTATTGCAGTTTTTGCTCATTTTATGCAATGCATTTTTTTCTGCCACCGAAATAGCCATCTTACAGCTGAACCCCACCAAGCTTCGTCAAGAGCTTTCAAGGGGAGACCGACGCGCCGAGAGGCTGCTGCATTTGGTGCAAAATCCTTCCAGATTTTTAGCGGGCATTCAAATTGGCCTTACCACGGCCTCTCTTTTGGCCAGCGCCTTTGCCGCCGGCAATTTTGCAGACCCCATGGCCAATTGGCTTGTGCGCAGTTTTAGCCTTGGTACACACCAGCTTCCGGTTTTGCGTGTTGTTAGCATTGTTTTTATCACCCTACTGCTCTCGTTTTTCACCTTGGTTCTAGGCGAGCTTGTGCCAAAACAAATTGCCTTGCATCGCCCGGAGGCGGTGGCGCGCGCAACGGCGGGCCCCATTTCTCTGTTTTCCACCATTATGCGCCCCTTTGTGGCGGTTTTGTCTGTTTCCACACGTCTGGTTCTGCGCCTTTTTGGCATACAAGACGAGCGTCGGTCGGCCACGGTAACCGAAGAGGAAATTCGCCTGATGATGGATGCCGGAAGTGAAAACGGCACCATCGAGGCCGAAAAGAAACAAATGATTGAGAATGTGTTTGATTTGCGAGACACTTTGGCCAGAGATGTGATGACACATCGTGTGGATGTGGTTGCCATTGAGGCGGATGCCGACACCGAAACCGTTTTAAAAATCATCCAAAGCAGCGGGATGTCTCGCTTCCCTGTTTACGACGATAATTTCGAAAACATTTTGGGTGTTTTGAGTGTCCGCAGTTATTTGCTAAGCTTGCAAAAAGAGCAAACCGCCTCGGTTCGTGGTTTGTTGAGGCCGGCTCAGTTTGTGCCGGAAACCATCAAGGCAGACAACTTGATTCGCGATATGCAACAAAATAAAGACCACATGGCCATGGTCATGGATGAATACGGCGGCTTTTCCGGGTTGGTTACCTTGGAGGACCTCATCGAGGAGATTGTGGGCAATATCTACGACGAATTTGACGTGCCGGATGAACCGGAGATTTTGCAATTGGACGAAAATCTTTGGCGTATTCAGGGCGATACCGATATAGAAGATGTGGAAAAAGCTTTGCACATTGAATTGCCGGAAGAACGCGATTACGATTCTCTGTGTGGCCTTGTGTTTAATGAACTGGATGTGTTGCCGGATGACGGCGCACGTCTCTCGCTGGATATTGGGCGATTACACATTGAAACCGACCCCATTTTAGACCACTACATCGCCTGGGCACGTGTGAGCGTTTTGCCCTTGCCAAAGCCCGAAGAAACGGAAGAAAAAAGCGCGCGCCGTTTGCGTGCACGAGAAAAAGAAGACTGATTCTTTGGTGGGTAAGCGTTTTCTACCGGGGTCATCCATAAGTGTCAATTGCCGTATTGGGCACTGCACAACAAATGGAAAAGGTGGCGTGGTTTTCTGCTTTGAAGAAAGCGCTGTTGCAAAAAAGGGCACGGGAAAGCGTGAAAACACGCCATACCATGCCCTTTCTTATTCACACACTTTCAAGGCTTTTCTATCTGTGGTCGTTTAAATATTGCCGATATTCCTGTGCGCGGTGGCGGTTGTCTTCCACTTCCTTTTCTGTGAGGGCGCGCTGAACCTTGGCCGGGCGGCCAAAGGCCATGTGCCCGTCCGGAATTACGGTGTGGGCGGTGAGCAAACTACCCGCGCCGATGATGCAATTGCTTCCCACTTTCACACCATCCATCAAAATGCTTCCCATGCCGATAAGGCTATTGTCCCCCACCGAGCAACCATGCAAAATGCACAGATGCCCCACGGTAACATCCTCACCAAGCTCCAACAAATCCAGGCCGGTTTCGGGGCCGTCTGTGTGCAATACACAGCCATCTTGAATGTTGGTGCCACGGCCTACTTTGATGGTGCCGAAATCGGCACGAAGCACGGCGTTCGGCCAAATGCCGCACTCTTCCCCCAAAGATACGTCTCCCATGACAACGGCACCCTGCATCACGCAGGCAGAGCTTGCAATGTTTGGTTTTTTCATAATTTCCCCTTTTTAGGTTCGCTGAACAAATTTTATATTTTATTCTTTTTTAGAGAGTTCTTCCATGCGGTGGCTGCTGTCTATAACGGCCTGTGCCACGGTGCCGCGAAATGCACCACGTTCTAAAGCGTGCACACCTGCAATGGTGCCGCCCCCTGGCGAGGTAACACTGTCTTTCAATATGCCGGGATGCATTCCCGTTTGCAGCTGCATTTCACCGGCACCCGAAAGCGTTTGCGCAGCCAGCGCCAGCGCCAAGTCACGTGGTAAACCCAGCTGCACGCCACCGTCTGCCAATGCTTCTATAAATAGGTAGGCAAAGGCAGGGCCGCAGCCGGAAATAGCCGTGAGTGAATCCATCCACTTTTCCTCTATCACATAGGTACTGCCCACCAAAGAAAACAGGTC
This sequence comes from uncultured Oscillospiraceae bacterium, assembly GCA_964371725.1. Lineage (GTDB taxonomy): Bacteria > Bacillota > Clostridia > Oscillospirales > Ruminococcaceae > JAAYCI01. Next base: position 17,264 of record CAYJNQ010000002.1, on the reverse strand, counting down.
TGCCACCGTTTGCACACTGTGTGCATCACTGTTTGAACCCGCCACAATGCCGGCCACACCCCGGCGCACACGCATGGGGGTGTTGGGCATCACCCGAAACACGGGATTTTGTGCAAAGGCTTCTTCCAAAACAGCCAGCGTCACGCCCCCCATTACGGAAACCACGATGCAACTTTTTGAAACCGATTTTGCCAAAAATGGCAAAACAGCACCCGCCATTTGGGGTTTCACGGCCACGAGTAGCAAATCACATTCGCTTGCCAGCTTGCAGGCTCCTTTGTTTTCCACATCATTTTGCACGGTGTTTACACCGCACTCTTTCGCCAGCAAAGAAAGGCGCTCTGCGTCCGGGTCCGTTACCACAATTTGTTCGGGGTGAACACCACCGCTTTGAACAAGGCCATACAAGATGGCTTCGCTAATTTTTCCTCCGCCGATAACACCTAATTTTTTTTCCTGCAACATCACACATCCCCCTAAATTTTCAGTGCCGATATTGGCAGTGTACCGCTCGACAGGTGTGACTGTCAAGAAAAATTCTTCAGATTACAACGTTGACAGCCAAGCGAGCTCAACGGTATGATAAGAAAGAACACGTTCATTTATCCGCCGGATTTTTGGAGAAACAGGAGACACTGTGAAGAAAAAACGACTGCTGAAAAGTACCTGCTTTATGATGGGTTTGATTGGTGCCACCGTGGGCGCGCTGTGCGGGCTTTTGGTGGCCTTTGGGTTGGGACAAGCACTTTTGTTTCGCAGCATTTCGCTTGTGATGCAAGGCGCCATGGTACTGTTTTTGGCTCTGGCCGAGCAAGGCACCCCCCAAAAAACAAAACGTGCAAAACTACTGGCCTTATTTTTTCTCGTTGTGCTGGCCTATCCCGATTTGCCTTTGCTCAGCCCTGTGGCAGAATTGCTTGTGCTGCCGTTGGCCACGTTGCTGTATGGACGGCGAAAGGAGGATGGTTTGCTTTGGGTGCTTTTGCTTTTGGCAGAACTCCTGTTTGCAAGCTGTAAAACCCTGGCACTTTTTGGCAATTTGCAAGCCTATGCACTTTTGTTGACCGGCGGGGGCCTCTTTTTGGTTTCTATCTTCCGCTTTTTGTTTCTCTGTCGCCTTTATCGGCGAAGTAGGGCCGAAGAAAACCCCCTCTAGCCAGTGCCTAGCCCTTGTTTTTCACCATTAAGTTTTTGCCCCCGCTCGGAATCTCGTGGTATCGGGTTTCAAAGGCATCGGTATAGTCTATCAGCTTATGTAACTTGGAAAAGCCATAGTTGCGTGTATCAAAGTCCGGGTAAGAACGCCCGAGTAGATTGCCCACCTGACCAAGGAACATCCAACCGTCTTCCTCACTCTCCAAATCGATGATGCTTTGGATGCGACCCACAATCTCTTCCATCGGCACAAAGCCACCTACTTCGTCTGAAAAATCTTGCGAAACCGGTGGTTCTGCCGGGTCTGCCTGCTCTTTTTCCTTGGCCGGTTTTCCGCTCTTACCAGCTTTTTTCACCGGCTGTTTTGTTTTGTTCCCCTCGTCCTTTTCCCTGTCTTCCGGTTGGTTTTGTGCCTTTTTCAGCACATCCAGATACTTGAAAATATCACAGGCGGCCTTGAAGGCTGCCGGTGTTTTGCTCTCTCCCATGCCAATGACAAGCATTCTGCTTTCCCGCAAGCGTGAGGCAAGACGTGTGAAGTCAGAATCCGACGATACAATGCAAAACCCGTCGCAGTTGCGCCCATATAAAATGTCCATCGCATCGATTATCATAGCCGAATCCGAAGCATTTTTTCCCTGCGTGTAGCTGAATTGCTGGATAGGCGTGAGGTTGTTTTCCAGCAAATGCTTCTTCCAGCCGGACATCTCCACGCTCGTCCAATCGCCATAAATACGTTTATAGGCCGGCGTGCCGTGCAAACTTAGCTCGTCCAAAACCACTTTGATGTATTTGGGCGAAACATTTTCGGCATCGATTAAAAGTGCAATTACTTTTCCGCCATCCTGCATAAGACTGCCCCCTTCATTTTTCGTTCGCTGTTTCTTCGTTCTATTTTCTTGCCAGAGCAACCGGAGAATGCTATACTGAAAGCAACCGTAACCCATAAGGAGTGCCTTTATGAACGAAGACCGCCCCGAGAAAAAAAGACGTGTTGTCTTTCGCGAACTACGCGAGTGGGTCATTGCCCTTGGCATTGGCCTTCTTCTTGCACTGTTCATCACGCAAGTGCTCATTGTCAATGCTGAGGTGCCCACCGGCAGCATGCAACCCACCATTTTGGCCGGTGACCGCATCATCGGCCTACGGCCGGCCTACCTCTTCGAAGACCCCGAACGCTTTGACATCATCATCTTTCGCTATCCGGACGATGAATCGGTGTACTATATCAAACGCATCATCGGCCTGCCCGGTGAAACCCTAGAAATCAAAAACGGCCAAATTTACCTGAATGGGTCGGATGAACCTTTGGAAGAGCCGAATGTCTACGCCGAAATTGTTGGTGATTTTGGCCCCTACGAGGTGCCCGAAGACCAATATTTTGTGCTGGGCGACAACCGAAACGAATCTTGGGATTCTCGCTATTGGCAAAACACCTATGTGCCGCGTGAAAAAATTGTGGGGAAAGCCTTGTTCCGCCTTTTTCCGGAGCCCGGGCTCATCAGCTAAGAGCTGCTTCCCTGCCAGCGCTCGGCCGTTTCCTGCACGGCTTGCCCCACCCTCAAACTGTTTGGAACATGTATAATGCGTTGGTTTTCACTGCCGCGAAAACGCAAAGTCAAATTTTTTTTCTCCTCAATATAGAGCCCATCAATCAAAATATCCAATTGACAAAGCAAATCTCGTTGCGCTGCACATGGGCTACTGAGCAAATTCTCGAAGGTATAGCCCGTGTAGGCAGCCAGCTCATAACCGGCCTGTTTTAGCTCTTTTGCAAGCTTTGCCAAAGGCTCTGCTTGCGAAAATGGTTCGCCACCCGAAAACGTAACCGCCCTGCACAGCGGATGGTTCTGAATGCGAGCAAACAATTCCGACACCTGTGTGTGCACACCACCCTCAAACGGATGGGTTTCCGGGTTGTGGCATCCGGGGCATCGGTGCGGGCATCCTTGGCAAAATAGCACACAGCGCAAACCCGGCCCGTCTACAATCGAATCGCCCACAAAGCCGTGCTTTGCCAGCATCAACGAGGCTCCCCCTTCGGGGAGCCTTGCTTTATTTTCTGTGTTCATTCCTCATCAACACTGCAAGTCGTGTTTTACACGCTCTTGTTCTTCTGCTTTTTTGGCATCATTCCACTTGTCCATCGTGCCCACTAAATACCCGGTGATCCGCCGAATCCTCTCGAATCCAATCCCTTTTCCCGGCAGGTTTTGCTCATTGTTCATGTTGCTTTCTCCTCTCTTTATTTGCAAATTTGTTTTTTTCAATGTTTCATGTGAAAGTTTTGTTTACTCAATCCCGGAAAATTCAAGGATGCAAGGATATTGTTTTTTCAGTGTTTCAATGCGCTCCATTGGAATTTCTTCTCCCTCTCTGCGGCCACAGCGCGGGCACACGTCATGGATAATGCCCACATATCCGCAAACGGGGTCTCTGTCTACCGGGTGGTTGATAGAGCCATAGCCCACGCCGGCATCATGCATACACCGCACCACCGCCATGAAGGCTTCCGGGTTTTGTGCTGCGTCGCCGTCCAGCTCTACATAGGTGATGTGCCCTGCCGGCGTTAGTGCGTGGTAGGGCGCCTCGCGCTGAATTTTGTCGTAGGTACCAAGGGGGTAATACACGGGTATATGGAACGAATTTGTGTAAAAATCGCGGTCGGTTACACCGGCAATTTTACCGTAGCGTTTTTTATCCATGCGCAAGAAACGCCCAGACAAGCCCTCGGCCGGTGTTGCAAGCAGGGTGAAGTTCATACCCATTTGTGCACTTTTCTTTTGGCAGTACTCATGCATATAGGTGACAATTTCAAGACCCTTTTTTTGCATCTCTTCGCTTTCTCCGTGGTGGTGCCCATACAGCGCTACCAAGGTTTCGGCAAGCCCGATGAAGCCGATGGATAAGGTGCCATGCTTGAGCACCTCTCGGATCTCATCATCTGAATTCAGCTTGTCGGAATCCAACCATACGCCCTGCCCCATGAGGAACGGAAAATTGCGCACTTTTTTCTTTGCCTGCACCTCGAAACGGTCTAAGAGCTGTTCTGCAGTGAGCTCAAGCATATGGTCGAGGCTCTCGTAAAAACGGGCTTCGTCGCCCTCGGCCTCAATGGCAAGGCGGGGCAAATTGATAGAAGTAAAGCTTAAGTTGCCCCGCCCAAAGGCGATTTGCCGCTCGGGGCTGTATACATTGCCCATCACACGCGTGCGGCAACCCATTGTGGCCACTTCCGTTTCCGGCCTTCCCTCCACATAATATTGGGCGTTGAACGCTGCGTCCAAGTTTGTAAAATTGGGGAACAGGCGTTTTGCACTGCAACGGCAGGCCAGCTCGAACAAATCGTAGTTTGCATCTTCGGGGTTATAGTTGACACCGGCTTTTAGTTTGAATATCTGAATGGGGAAAATGGGCGTTTCTCCATGCCCAAGGCCTTTTTCGGTGGCAAGCAATACATTGCGAATAACCATGCGCCCCTCGGGGCTTGTGTCTGTGCCATAATTGATGGATGAAAACGGCGTTTGAGCACCGGCGCGCGAGTGCATGGAGTTTAGGTTGTGCACCAATGCCTCCATCGCTTGAAAACAGCGTCTGTCGGTTTCTTGCAAAGACTGTTCACGCGCAAAAACCAAGGCGTTTTGTGCGCGCTCTTGCCCCACTGTTTCGGCCAACCGCGCCTCCATTTGGGCCAAAAATACAAGGTCCTCTTTCAGTTGTGGCACCCCTGCACCCTGTTGCTCTATTTCTTTGCACAGCGTTGTCACACGTTCCTTGTTGAAGCCGGCTTCGGGTGCCAGCAATTGCAAAGCCTTGCCAAGGTTTTCGCAGAAAACGCGTCGATAGGTTTTGCGCACACCCGTTGCCAGGCCAAAATCAAAATTCGGAATGCTTTGGCCGCCGTGTTGGTCGTTTTGGTTGGACTGAATGGCGATGCAAGCCAGTGCAGCATAGCTTTGAATGTCTTGGGGCTCGCGCAAATACCCGTGCCCTGTGGAAAACCCATTTTCGAACATTTTCACAATGTCAATTTGGCAACAGGTGGTGGTGAGGGAATAAAAATCGAAATCATGGATATGAAAATCACCCTCGCCGTGGGCACGCGCCTGTTTTTTGGTGAGCAGGTGCGCTGTGTTGTAGGCCTTGGCCGCCACCGAGCCAATTTGCAACATACTGCCCATGGACGTGTTGCCATCCACATTGGCGTTGTCGCGTTTCAGATTGGAAAGGCGAGCGTCTGCATTTGTAATTTCATCGCAAGCGCGCATCAGTGCCGTGTTGCTCTCTCGCACATGGGTGCGCTGGGCGCGATACAAAATGTATTTTTTTGCCGCATCTTCACAGCCGGCACGCATGAGCGCTTTCTCGGCCGCGTCTTGAATGTCCTCAATGCGGTAGCTTTCCCCCACATGATACTCTGCCATAACTTCGCCCACTTCGTTGGCCAAGCGAGCCGCCAATACGGCATCGTCTTCCCCCGTAGCCACAAGTGCCTTTAAAATTGCATTGGCAATTTTCGCCTCGTCATACAATACGACCCGTCCATCTCTTTTTTTGATTGTGCGCACCCCAACTTTTTGCATACCGCAACAAAACCTCCCACCGAAATAGAGCGGCAATCCTCTGAAACCGCCCGAAATATCTTCATGATGAAATTCACTGTAACACACTATATATAGTGTGTCAAGCCGCTTAAGTTTACCAGATTTTGTAGATTCTAACATTTTCATCGAAAGAGCGTTTTTCATCTGCTTTTTTCGAACATTTCGTCATTTTGCCAAAGTTTTTGCGCATTCTTTGCCAAAGAAACCAGATGGTTTTGCCAAAATTTCATGCCGCGTGTCCATGCATCCTTTTTCCAATTGCCAGCACAAAACAAGGATGGTATACTATAGATAGATTCCGTGCGGCTTGCCGGGCTTTGTCGCTTTGCAACAAGCCGATAAAAACGACGAAACAGAAAGAGGGACTTTACGATGATGAAATTGGTTTTGGTTCGCCATGGCGAGAGTGAGTGGAACAGGCTAAATTTGTTTACCGGCTGGACAGATGTGCCGCTATCGGAAAAGGGGCGTGCAGAAGCTGCCGAAGGTGGGCGCCTTTTAAAAGAGGAAGGCTATGATTTTGACCTGTGCTACACCTCCTACTTAAAGCGTGCCATTCACACTTTGAACCTCGTTTTAGAGCAAATGGACCGTTCCTGGTTGCCGGTTGAGAAAAACTGGCGTTTGAACGAGCGCCATTATGGCGCTTTGCAAGGCCTGAACAAGGCGGAAACCGCCGCAAAATATGGCGAGGATCAGGTGCTTGTATGGCGCCGCAGCTTTGATGTGCCGCCTCTGTCTTTGGAGGAAAGCGACGAGCGCAACCCCCGCACACAAGAACAATATCGTGGCGTGGATCCCGCCCAGCTTCCGCTAACCGAAAGCCTTGCCATCACCATTGAGCGTGCTTGGCCCTATTTCGAAAGCACCATTCTGCCGCAAATGAAGGCCGGAAAACGGGTTTTGATTGCCGCCCACGGAAACTCTTTGCGTGCACTTGTAAAAAAATTCGACAACTTGTCCGATGAGGACATCATCGGTGTCAACATTCCCACCGGTGTGCCGCTTGTGTATGAATTCGACGACAATATGAAGGTGCTAAACAAATTCTACCTTGGAGACCAAGCCGCCATCGAGGCCAAAATGGCCGGTGTGGCAAACCAGGGCAAGGCAACTTAGCGCACATGAACAAGGGGGCATTGCTTATATGAAGTGTATTCAAGACTCTGCCACAGAGCAAGTGCATCTTGTTCGTTATCCACACCTCAACGGGCAAAGGCGCCTGTTTGGGGGAATGTTGATGCAATGGATTGATGAGGTGGCCGGCATGGTGGCCTTGCGCCACACGGGCAGTGAGGTAATCACCGCCTCGGTGGATAGCCTGAACTTCAAAGCCCCCGCCTTTCTCAACGATTTTGTTGTGTTGAAAGGCCGCATTAGCTATGTGGGAAAAACCTCCATCGAGGTTTCGGTCGATACCTTTGTCGAATGCCCAAAAGGAGAACGAAAACTCATCAACCAAGCCTTTTTGGTTCTTGTATCGCTGGACACAGAGGGCACGCCGCAGGAAGTGCCCCCTGTGATGTTACAAACCGACGAGGAGAAAAACACTTGGGATGCCGGGCAAAAGCGTTATGAATTGCGCAAACGCCGCAAAGCCGAACATTTTTAATAAGCTTGTCTGTTTTACGCCCGGTTTCCCTCTGTCTTTTCTCTTACTGTGTTGAAAAAAATGCTTTTCAAACGCCTTGCAATCTGTTATAATGGTTAAGCTATCGTCGGGCCCTTAGCTCAGTTGGTTAGAGCATCCGGCTCATAACCGGACGGTCCCGGGTTCAAGTCCCCGAGGGCCCACCATATTTGTGTAACAAAAAAGCTGTTATTGGGAATTTTCTCGATAGACGGCTTTTTTGTTGCCTGATTTTGGGCAAAAACGCCTGTTTTAACGATACCGGATTATAAGCTGTCCTTTCGGGTTTAGAAGGTTCCTGCCTTGGCGCTTTATAAAGAGAAAAAAAGACATGAACATTTCTGCCCGAAAGATTTTTGAGAGGAGACTTGAATGCAGCTGCAGGAAGCTGTTTTTCAAATTATGTCGTGGTGGTGACTATATATCAGCATTCGTGTTATCAGTTGTTTGGAAAATGGTTTTTATCCAAATAGACATTGAAAATAAAAAAATATCGGCAAAAAAGCTGGTTTTTTTTTACAAAAAAAGATATAATAGAATGAATCTGCCGAATTTTTTTCAAAAAGGAAAATCGGCTTTGGAACACACAATAAACTGAGGGGGATTACAATGGATTTTACAGAACAAAGTTGTCGCGATTTTGTGCAAGTTTTGGCCAGCAAGGAGCCTGTGCCCGGCGGTGGCGGTGCCTCGGCCTTAGTGGGCGCCATTGGTATGGCGCTGGGCAACATGGTGGGCAGTTTAACCGTTGGCAAGAAAAAATATGCAGATGTGCAAGAAGACATCTTGGCCTTAAAAGCACAGGCAGACGCTCTGCAAGATGCGTTGATGGTGCTTGTGCGCCGCGATGCCGAGGTGTTTGAGCCTCTGTCGCGCGCTTATGGTATGCCAAAGGAAACCGAAGAGCAAGTTGCAGAAAAAGCCCGTGTGATGGAAGCTGCACTCAAAGAGGCGTGCGATGTGCCGCTGCAAATTATGGAGGAGTGCTGCAAAGCCATTGATTTGCATGTAGGGTTTGAAGAAAAGGGAACAGCCATCGCCATCAGCGACGTGGGCGTGGGCGTGGTGATGTGCAAAGCAGCTTTGCAAGGGGCCAGCCTCAATGTGTTCATCAACACAAAAATTATGAAAGACAGAGACCATGCAGAGGCTTGCAACAAAAAAGCCAACGAGATGCTGAGCACTTATTGTGCAAAGGCCGACGAAATTTATGCGCGCGTTTGTCGCCGTTTCGATTGATTGTTTGAATACATTTGAATACAGAAGGAGAATAGAACTATGGCACAACTGCTAAAAGGTGCGCCCGTTGTGGCCGCCATGAATGAACAAATTGCAGCCGAGGTGCAAGAACTCAAAGAAAAAAACATCCACTCCACGCTGGCCATTGTGCGCGTGGGCGAAAAACCGGATGACATTGCCTACGAGCAAGGCGCCACAAAACGTTGCGAAAAAGTGGGTGTGGCCGTGCGTCATGTTACCTTGGCGCAAGATATCACACAAGAGGATTTGCAAGCGGAAATTCGCGCCTTGAACAACGATGCCGGCGTGCATGGCGTATTGCTTCTTCGCCCGCTTCCCGCACATATCAGCGACAGCGAAGTGTGCAATACCTTGGCCGCCGAAAAAGATGTGGACGGCATCACCAACGGCTCTTTGGCCGGTGTGTATGGCGGCACAGACCTTGGTTATCCGCCGTGCACGGCGCAGGCCTGTATGGAAATTTTGGATTTCTACGGTGTGGACCTGACAGGCAAAAAAGCCACTGTGGTGGGCCGCAGCCTGGTGGTGGGTAAACCCCTTGCCATGATGCTTATTGCGAAAAACGCCACCGTAACTGTGTGCCATACGCGCACAAACGACCTGCCCGCTGCTTGCCGCGAAGCCGAGGTCATCACAATTTGTGCCGGGCGCAAAGCACGTGGTTTTACAAGCGATTATTTCGCACCGAACCAATACGTGCTCGATGTGGGCATCTATGTGGATGAAAATGGAAAAATGTGCGGAGATGTTGATTTCGACGCCGTGGAGCCTACCGCTGCCGGCATTACACCCGTGCCGGGTGGGGTTGGCACAGTTACCACCTCTGTTTTGGTGAAGCATGTGGTAAAGGCTGCGCGCAAACAAAACAACGTCTAAACCTTTGGCTATCATAACGAAAATTCTATGAGGAAACGGTTCGGTTTCAAAAACCGCAGGCCGTGCCAACCAATCCAATATCTCCCGGCCCGTTTGGCTGCCGGGAGATTTCACTATGAAAGGGGCTTGAATGGATAGACAAAGCGCCATTCAATATATGGGCTCGGTAAGCTGGAAAACCTGCAGCAAGGGACTCAAGCGGGTTCATGCACTTCTCAAGGCTATGGGTTCACCGCATGAGAAACTGAAGTTCATCCATGTGGCCGGCACAAACGGAAAAGGCAGTGTTTGTTGTATGCTGGCTTCCATTTTAGCCGAGAGTGGGTATCGATGCGGGCTGTATACCTCGCCGTTTGTCAACTGCTTTAATGAGCGTATACAGGTGAACGGTGTCTACATCTCGGATGAAGAATTGACTGAGCTTACACAGGAAATCCGCATACATGCCGAACGCTTGCCCGAACACCCCACGGAGTTTGAGCTTGTAACAGCACTGGGCCTTTTGTATTTTGCAAAAAAACAATGTGAAATTGTGGTTCTGGAGGTGGGGCTGGGGGGACGTTCGGATGCCACAAACATCATTGCGCCACCCGAGCTTGCCATCATCACCACCATCGGCTTTGATCATACAGCCGAGCTTGGCAATGAGCTTTCCGAAATCGCAGGTGAAAAAGCCGGCATTATCAAGGCCGGAACACGCGTGGTAAGTGCCCCACAAAAACAGGAAGCTGCTGTTGTTCTGCAGGCACAATGCGAGGCTTTGGCCGTGCCCTTTACACAAACAGACCTGTCTCGCTTAACACCTGTGTGCTCGGACATACATGGTCAACGTTTTTTATGGGATCGTAAGGAGTTCCACATTCATCTTGTGGGCGACTACCAGCTTGAAAATGTGGCTGTGGTGCTAACGGCTGTGGCGCAGTTGCAAAAGCAAGGGTATTCCATTGCCGACAAGGCCGTTGAAAAGGGGTTGTTTTGTGCCAACTGGCCTGCACGGCTTGAACTGCTTTGCGAACGTCCTGTGTTCTTTCTAGACGGTGGACACAATTTGCAAGGGGCCGAGATGCTGGCCAAAAGCCTGCGGGCTTTGTACCCGAAACGCAAGTGGCATTTTGTGATGGGTGTAATGCAAGATAAAGATTGGCGCGGTATGCTCAAAGAGGTAATGCCATTGGCGGAGAGTGTGTTTTGTGTGGCCTCTGACCGCTCTCGTGCGTTGCCCGCACACGAGCTTGCCAAGGGTATTACAAGCTGGCAACCCGATTTGCCCGCCAAAGCGTGCGATAGCATTGCCCATGCACTTGAAATGGCCCTGGATGCCGCGGGTGAAACCGGGCTTGTGTGTGCGTTTGGGTCCTTGTACACAGCCGGCGAAGTGCGCGAGTTTTTCGGGCTTGCAAAATACCAAAGAAAAGATTCCTTCGAGGCTTAAAACAGTCTATATAAAAAGAGGTGTTGTTTCAAATATTTGAAACAACACCTCTTTTTATATGTGAAAAATAAACAACAAAGGCAAATTCTAGATGTTTTTAGGCACAAAATCCATGCAGATGTGTTTTACTTCGGTATATTTCATGATACCTTCCATACCGCCAGCACGGTCGATGCCACTTTCTTTGAAGCCGCCGGTTTCGCATTCCGGGAACAGGCGATTGTAGCAGTTAATCCAGCAAGAGCCGGCACGAATTTTGCGCGACATACGCATGGCTCTGTCTACATCCTGTGTCCAAACACTTGAGGCCAAACCGAACAATGTGCCGTTTGCAATGGCAACTGCTTCCTCTTCGGTTTCAAAGGTTTGCACAACCAGCACAGGCCCAAAGATTTCCTCTTGCACAACCGAACTGTCCATAGGCGGATTCATGAAGATGGTTGGTGCCACATAGAAACCCTTATCCAGACCGTTTTCGGTAACACGATAACCACCTGTGACAAGTGTCGAGCATTTCTTGCCATCTTCGATGAAACCAAGTACCTTGTTCATTTGGCCCTCAGTGGTCACGGCCCCCATCATGGTTCCCTCGTCTAGGCAGAAGCCCACTTTGATTTTCTCCACTTCGGTTTTAAGGCGCGCCACGAACTCATCGGCAATGGATTTTTCAATGACAAGGCGCGAACCCACAGTGCAAAGCTGGCCTGCATTGGTAAAGATGGCTTTGATGGCATAGGGCAATGCTTTGTCGAGGTCGGCGTCGGCAAAGATAACATTCGGGGATTTTCCGCCGAGCTCCAAAGAAAGTTTTTTCATTGTGGGAGCCGCTTTCACCATGATGTCTTTGCCTGTGTCTACACCGCCGGTAAAGCTGATCATGTCCACATCCGGGTGCTCCACAATGGCATTGCCGATGATGCGGCCGAGGCCGGATACAGCGTTCATCACGCCACGGGGGAAAAGTTTGTTGTTTTTCAAAGGGTCTACCACGGCCAGTGTGCAACCGGTGGTTTGCTCGGCTGCCTTAAGCACAATGGTGTTGCCTGCGGCAAGAGCCGGCGCCATGTCGCGCATCAGGAGGGTGATGGGATAGTTCCACGGTGTGATAACACCGATAACCCCCGCCGGGTCGCGTGCGAGCACGGAAAGTGTGTTTTTGTCCACTACGGTGCTGCTGCCATACAAGGTGCGTGCAGAAGCGGCATAGAACTCAAGATAGCCAATGGCTCCATTGATTTCAAAACGAGCTTCTGCCAAAGGTTTGCCTGTTTCCAAGGAAAGGCGCGTAGCCAGTTCCTCTAAATTTGCGCGCATATCGCTTGCCCAAGCGAACATGGCCTGGGTGCGAAGGCGAGGATTGTAGGCCCAATCCTCCTCATAGAAGGCACGTTTTGCACTGGCTACAGCGGCGTTCACGTCGTCTAAGTCCGAAGAGGGGATAACCGAAACCACCTCACCGTTGCCCGGGCAAATCAATTCTTTTGTTTTGCCGGTTTTGCTGTCTTGCCAAGTTCCGTCGATTAGATTTTGATAGCGCTTTACTTCCCATTTTGTCATTTTAGATGCTGCCTTTCTCCAACGGCAAAATAAAATGATGGTTCTGCCATGGCCGTTGGGAGGATGGCAGAGCTATTACAAGCGGAAATGCCGCCCGATTTACAGTAGGTTGTAGTCCTCAAGCACAGAGAGGAAAACGGCTTTGCAGTCTGCGTGGCTGGGCACACGCGGGTTGTTTCTTACCATGAACATTTTGCAGGTTTCCTCTGCCACCAAATCGGCGTGTTCTGGCGTGATACCGAATTTAGAAAGGTCGGGTTTTGCTCCGGTTTGCTCAAACAAGCGCCGCACGGCTTCCACAGAAAGTTCTGCCTTTTCAAAGGTATCTAGCCCCTCGGTGTTGCAGCCAAGCAGCTCGGCAATCTTGGCAAATTTCTCCGGGCGCGCCATGAGGTTATAGCGCATAATGTATTCAAGCAAAATCGCATTCGATTCGCCGTGGGCCAGATGAAAATGACCGCACATCGGTCCGCTCATGGCATGCACCATGCCAAGGCCGGCTTGATCCATGGCCACACCGGCCAAAGCGCTTGCCATGGCCATGTCACAGCGTGCGTCAAGGTCATTGCCGTTTGCACAGGCTTTCCACAGGGAACGGCCAATCAGGCGAATGGCCTCTTCTGCCCAAGCATCGGTAAAGGGGTTTGCTCCAAGGCCTACATAGGCTTCAATGGCGTGGGTTAGGGCGTCCATGCCCGTGGTAGCGGTAAGGTATACCGGCAAACCGGCCATCAGCTCCGGGTCGATGATGGCATATTTTGGAAACAAAGCGTCTGAATTGATGCCCTTTTTTGCATTCCGGCTCACAATTACAGCCACCCTTGTCACTTCACTGCCTGTGCCGGCGGTGGTGGGAATGGAAACAAACGGAAGAGAAGGGTTTTCAAAGGGTTTTCCGTTCCACTGATACTCGTCAAGTGGCAACTTGTTTGTGGCCAAAGCCGCCAAAATTTTGCCAAGGTCGGCAGGGCTTCCGCCACCCAGTGCCACCACCATCGTGGGTTTGTAGGCATTCAATTTTTCAAGCGCCTGTGCCGTTAGCTCTGCACTGGGGTTTGGGGGCACTTCGTTGAAAGTGACATAGTCTGCTTTGGCTTCGTCCAACATATCACGTACGCGCTGTGCAATGCCGGCAGCCTCTAAGCCGCCATCCGTCACAAAAAAGACACGTTCTTTTTCGCTTACCAAATCCTTTAAAAAGGCAAGGGCGCCTTTTCCAAAATGAATGGAGGTCGGTAGAAAAAATCGTTTATTCATCATGTGCTCCTTCTCTTTTATTATACTTGTAAATTTCAATAGCTGTTCTTTCGCTTATCGCATATTCTAACCGTTCTTTGGGCAGCCTTCCCAGGAAGTTGCCAATTGTTGCTTGATGCCAAGTTGGTCAAGCAAACGCCCGATAAAATGGTCGATCAGCTCGTCAAGTGTGGTTGGTTTTTGGTAAAATGCGGGGCTGGCCGGCATCACCACAACCCCCATGCGACTCAATTCTGTCATGTTCGAGAGGTGAATGGTATTATAAGGGGCCTCCCTTGCCACCAATATAAGAGGTCTTCTCTCTTTTAGCGTCACATCTGCGGCGCGATGCAACAAGTTGGAAGAGGTGCCGGCACAGATGTTGCCCACCGTGCCCATGCTACAAGGCACCACAATCATGGCATCTGCCTTCACCGAACCGCTTGCAATGGGCGCGGCAATGTCTCCACAGGCGTAATACTGCAATTGCTCGCCGGCACCCAAATGTGCTCGCAAAATCTCTTGTGCATTTTCATTGCTTTCTCCAAAGATGGACAAACCAACCTCGTGCTCCAGCACAAGCTGCCCTGCTTCACTGACAGTGAGCAAAACCCGATGCCCGCGCGCAATCAATTCCTGCATGAGCCGAATGGCATAGATGGAGCCGGAGGCCCCGGTGATGCCGATGATGTAGGTATTCACACGTTGCTCCTTTACAGATACTCACTCAAATCCACATCGGGATAGCTTACGCGCTCAATGCCTTTGCTCTCTTCGCTTAAGGTGGCGTCGATGCCCATTTTGGTTTGCACGCCGCGGTTGTCCGAGCAGGGATCTAGTTCGTGCCCTTGCGCGCCGGGCACATAGAAGATATCGTCCCCGGGCACCACACGGTTGGAAAGTGCCCACATGATGTCGGAGGCGTTGTAGATGTCCACGTCCTCGTCCACCACGATGACATTCTTGATGTTCACATAGCTCATCATGGCGGCAAGTGCCACGTTTTTCGGCTCGCCCGGGTTTTTCTTGCGCAGTTGGATAACAGCCAAGAAACCACTGCCATAGGGCGGAATGTGCACATCCACCACGCCACTGCTCACATGGCTACAGAACTTTTTCAAAAGCGGCTCGCGCGGCAACACATTGCCAAGGTTGATGTGCTCGAAAGAAGCGCCATTGATGGTTTGATAGATGGCATTGTTGCGATGGGTGATGGCGGTTACCTCAAAGATGGGGCTGGGCCACGGGTCACTGTAATGGCCGGTGAACTCGCCCAGCGGGCCCTCTTCCTCGCGTTTCTTTGGCAGGATGCGGCCTTCGATGACAAACTCGGCCGTGGCCGGCACATACAAATCGTTCGATACGCACTTTACCACGTCGATGGCCTTGCCGCGAATGGCGCCGGACACCTCCACTTCATTGCCCGCAAAACGCAGGCCTGCCGCGATGTAGTGCACGGGGTCACAGCCGCAAACCACCGAGATAGGCAATGCCTCACCCTCGTTTTCGGCTTCGTCGTAAAAATCTTTCAAATGGCGCCACTCGTTAATCATGATGCCGGTTTTGTTTTTCTCTTTTACATGCATACGCTGGAACGAAACGTTCTGCGGCCCACCGTGCAGGCCACGGCTGATGATGAGCCCGCCCGTGATGAAGGGACCGCCATCTTTCGGCGCATGCTGCGGAATGGGGATTTTGGCAAGGTCAATGTCGTCCCCGGTAAGCACATTTTCTTGGCAGGGGGCTGTTTCCACAACGTTCGGGTCGATGGGGTTTTCCATGCATTTCCCGAGATAATCATTCATTTCGGCTTTGGGCACGCCCAAGGCAAGCGAAATGCGATCCATCGAGGACAAAACGCCACCCACGGCCGAAAACTCGCGGTCTTTTACCTTTTTAAACAAGGCCGCGCCCATACCCTTTTTGTCTAAGGTGGCAATTACACGGCCAATTTCATATTGCCAGTCCACTTCTTTTTCAATGGTTTCCAGCTCGTTGTTCTCTCTTAGAATATCCAAAAAACTGCGAAGGTCGTAAATGTCTGCCTTTTGCATGATCCTGTTTCCTTTCCGGTGCAAATCACTTTGTATGGTGTAAATCGTTTCAGTCTCTATGTCGGCTCATCCTACTTCTCAATTCTTACTCTAAACAATTATAACAAAGAACCGAAGGGTTGGTCAACATTTTTTCACGAAATTAACCCGTTTCATGAAAAAAGTTTTCTTCTTTAAAATTAACGCAAAATCGTATTATTTATACGTTTTTCGTTCTTTTGTACAAAGTTACACCAAAATGATTGTTGAATTTACCAATGGGGTTTTGACAAAACAGGTTGCACATTGTACTATATTGTAACATCCGCTAGTTTGGGGGCCCGTTTGAATTTGGTTCTATACCATCGCTCACAGGGATTTATCCATAAATGAAAAGGCAGGGCAGCAGGATATGCGAAATAAGATTCCGGGAGAAGTACTCATATTTTTGGCGGCCTTAAGCTGGAGTTTGCTGGGGGTTTTGGTGAAATCGGCTCCCGTAAGCGTTACTTGGTTAATTTTGGTGCGCAGTTTGGCAGCCAGTGCAGCGCTGATGATCTTTGCTGTGCGCGCAAAATTAAAACCCAGCAAAACCCTGTTTTTAACCGCGTTCTTCTACACGGGCCTCTGTATGCTCTTCACGCACCTTGCGCGTATAAGCACGGTTGCCATGGCCATTTCTATGCAGTATGCGGCACCGGTTTATCTTCTTTTTTTTCTAATGATAAAAGAACGGAAATTTGGCATTCAACGTGTGTTGCCATTTTCATTGCTTTTGGCCGGCGTTTTGCTGTGTGTGCTTGGTTCGGACAAAGGAATTTCCCCGGTAACTTCTTTGCTGGGGATACTGGTGGGGCTGGCCTTTTTATTCTATGGCATATTTTTAAAACGGGTAGACAGCACCTCTCCTTTCGGCACAATTGCCTACCTCAACCTCATTGCCGTGTTTTTTTGCCTGCCCCTTTTGCCGTTCGACTTTGAGCCGGCACCCTCCTCACCCGAAATCGTCCTTCTTTTGGTTCTATCCGGCATTTTCCTTTCGGGTCTTTCCTATGTCCTTTTCAGCGCGGGGCTTGCCAGTGTTCCTTTGCAAAGAGGTTTGCTCATCACCTTAACGGAAATGGTTTTGTCGCCCCTTTGGGTGTTTTTGGCGCTGGGAGAAATACCGTCGCCGGCGGTTATTTTGGGTTTGCTTTTGGTTGTGGCCGGCTCCGCTTGTGAAACATTGTTGCCCGGTTTTTTGAAAAAAGCCCGCGCACGAAAAGAGTGAAAAACACGCCGGCATTTTACGCGCAAAGAAAACGGCATGCAGGACATAAACCCAAAAGAAACGCTAAAGTATATACCCTGTGTTTCATTTGGGAAAAATAATTGACACATGGAATGCATTTATGCTACAATAATTAGGCATCTGAACACACCCACGGAGGAGAGGTGTCCGAGTGGTTTAAGGAGCCGGTCTTGAAAACCGGTGACTCCGC
>CAYJNQ010000001.1:149057-217644 GCA_964371725.1 uncultured Oscillospiraceae bacterium | reverse complement strand
GCGATAGGCGGTGGGGCTGAATAAACTCTGCAGGGGTTTATTCAGCAGGCATTAACTTATGGGGGTTACCCCAGAAGACAATGTTTATTATGTTACCGTTTTGTGTTTTTAAGCAGTGCTTATCTCATGATGGCTTTACTGAAATAACTTTACGGTGTTTCTTATTGCTCTTTTTCAGCGCATACATTCTGGCGTCGGAAATGGCAATGAGTTCCGATGCTGTAAGGACTTCATTTGGATGTCTAAAGGCAACACCGTAGCTTATGGAAGTGGTGTAAGGTTTATTGTATTGTTTTGGAATGGTAACAACGGCTTTATAGCTTTGAATTAATTTCCGCGTTGTCTCATCTTCGGCATTACAGGTGCCAACGATTACAATTTCATCACCACCATACCGGCAAACGGTATCATCTTTAAAGTAATCTTGCAAAATATCGGCAACGGTTTTAATGTAAAAATCGCCTTCCTCATGCCCGTGCACGTCATTCACAATTTTAAGCCCGTCAAGGTCGATGAAAGCGACAAAAAAGAATTCTTTATCGTCTATCATTTTTTGAATCAGCTCGTCTGCATAATCCCGTGTATAAAGATAAGTGAGTGTATCTTTTATGGCAACCTGTTCCAGGTTTTTGATTTTTTCTAAGTCCTCTGTGTTTTTAAGGCTCAATCTTTTATAGGTTTCGGTTTGAATTCTAAGCTCGGCAAGTTTGTATGCAAACATAATGAAAACAGCAAACGCACTGATAGAAATGAATCCCAATGTGACATAGTGGTATAACAATTCTCTTCCGGCGTCCACATCTATAGTAAGTAAAAATACAAACAAAGTGACAAAAAGTATGGAATATGCAGTTGTTAAAAAAGCAAGATTTTTGTTGTCTGAAAGAATGGTATCCAAAGAATTTCTGGGTATCGTTTTTCTCGCAAATCCAATTGTTGAAACGGAAACGGCAAAACAAATTACGGCAACCAAAACAGAATACTGGACATCACTCATAACGTCAACGATAATACCATCATTGAACAAGGCCACTGTAGCCAATACAGCCAATCTTTTTGCAAAAAGATTGATGGTAAAAGTGATGGAAATAAATAGCATTTGTATCAAATTGGCTTTGAAAACAATGCCGGTTTCAATAAACAAGAAAATGGCATATACAATAATGGCAATACACTCGAAAATGACAGGCACATTGAATACATAAATCCACCAAAAAGAAAAATTAATAATACCACATATCACACCGGCCAGTTTCGGGAATTTATTTACATTAAAAATATAAGAACAGTATGAAAAAAAAGTATAGTGATAAGCGATAAACATGAGTACAAATAACACGGACAATAATGTCATCATACTAAATCACTCTCCCTCTTTTCATAGAACCGGGCCTTGTTTTTTCTCATGTTTTCATCCGCTGTCGACAGAATATAGTTTATCCCCCGCTCTTTTACCTGGTTATCTACATAGATAGAGCCGATGCTGGCAGAAACCAAAAATTCTTCGGTTTCGTTTTGACGTTCGATATAGCGCAAGATTCTATCAATAACATCATTATGGTTTTCTTTTTGAAATTGAGGCAAAACAACTAAAAATTCATCGCCACCGATTCGTGCCACAATATCATGCTCACGCACGGTGTTTAAAATAGCATGCGCAATTTTGATTATCAGCCTATCCCCGGCTTTGTGCCCATAGGTATCATTGGTGTATTTCAAGGCATTAATATCAATAAACAAAACGTAAAACATTTCGTCTGTGCTCTCATCTTTGCACATCTCTTCCAGTACATTCATTATATATCTGCGGTTAAAAACACCGGTCAGTTCATCTCTTTCAATTTTTGTCAATAGAGTTTTTTCCTGCTCAGAAATCTTCTGCTGTTCGCCAATAACCTTATCGGAATATCTTTTGTATAAACTTGCATCAACCAGGTTGATTGCGTATAAAAAGAACAGGTAAAAAAGCAGCAAAGACCCAATCGAAACCGTCAACGACAGTGGGATCTGCTCAAAATAAATAATATCGCTGATCATTGTTACCGAATGGATAACCTGAAAAAGCACGACAAGAATGATTGAGGCAAGTAAAATAGTGGAATACCCGCTTTTAACAGTTACCCTTTGAATAGATGTGTTGTCGATGTATTTTTTCACAAGCTCGTGTGCTAAGGTTAATGCCACGCAAACAATGATAGCAATAATATGATCGTAAATTGTATTGGAAACCAGTATATCCGGGGGGATATTTACTGCGTTGCTAAAAATGACGATTAAGGGCGTTGAAAAGGCGGATATGTGCAACGTGAATATGGAAGCTCCACAAATAATCTGTATAAAATCGGTTTTGGATATTAATTTGAACTCTATCGAAAGCACAATGAGGTAAGCCAAAATAATCAAATAAAATGGTGTCTGTGCATATTGAGCTACAGCAAATATCAATGTATTTACAAAAGCCAATGCTACAAACAGCCGCTTGTTTCTTTTGCCGCCCACCAATAGGCTTGATGCATAGGAAAAAGTGGAAAACTGGTAGATGAACATGGCAAGCAAAGACAGTGCAAACAAGATTGAATTTAATTCAACAGTCAATTGGAGACCCCTCCTATAAAATAACCACAAGACGAAACTTTTGTGCTCTTTTTCTTCCCATGCACGCAATTTTTTCTCGTTTCATATCAATCGCCACTTATTGTGTTATTGATTGGAAAACGCCTTTACCAAATATGAATCTTAGAAAAAAAACACACGCACGGGGCGGTCTCTTTTCTGTTTTTAGTATACCATTGCCACTCCAAAACCACAAGCGCTACTTTGCGGTTAGAAAAAGCCCTCCATGCCAAAAAGCATGTTCTGGTTTTGGGCATCTGTTCAACCTCCAAAGACATTTTTTACACGATGGCATCGTTTTCCACACTGTTCAAGGTTGGTCACTTTTTGCATGGCAACAACTTTTGCTGTGTGGGGAGCGCGCACACGGTGCATGTTGTTTATACAGGTTTCGATTCTCCAAATACATCATACATTTGAAAAAATGGTGATTGTATCAGCTCTGTTTAAGGGTGAAAATCCGTTTTCTATGCTTATACTTTATACACATCGTTTATGCCGGCTCAGGTGGGCGTCTTGTGCATGGCTGGCAATATTTTTTAAAAATATGTAATTTAAAATTTCTCTCTATTTTGCACCGTGTTTGCAAACGCATATTTGTGTATCCTCTTTCATTTATCTAAAATTGGGCATAGGAGCCATATAACCGTAGCACACCGGAAGGGCTCTGTATACTGAATTGTATGCAACACTTGTGGCCAAAAACTTGTGAAATGTAAACGATTGAAAGTGAAAATGCTAATTGGGTTGCGATTTCTATTTTTTTAACTATAATTAAGTTTCATATAGTACCCTTTATGAGACCAAGCAATACTCTTTGGAGGTAAGCGATGCGACTCTTGTTATGTGAAGACGAAAAAGAACTGTCCAACGCCCTAGTTAAAATATTAAAATATCACCATTATGCTGTGGATGCTGTTTATGATGGCGAAGAGGCGCTGGGTTATTTGGAGGCCGAAAACTATGATGCCGTTATTTTAGACATCATGATGCCGAAAATAGATGGCCTTTCTGTGCTGAAAAACATACGGGAAAAAGGGAACTTTGTGCCTGTTCTTTTACTTACAGCCAAAACCCAAGTGGACGACAAGGTAATGGGGCTTGATTTGGGCGCGAATGATTATCTGACAAAGCCCTTCGATATGAAAGAGTTGCTTGCCCGCATACGCTCTATCACAAGAAATTCCACTGACAGTGCGACCTCTGTGCTAAGCGCCGGCAATGTGAATTTAAACCGAAAAACATTTGAGCTGTATACCGAAAAAAATGCACTGAAACTAGCCGGCAAAGAGTTCCAGATACTTGAAATGCTGATGATAAACAAAGGGCATGTTATTTCTACCGAGCGTTTTTTTGAAAAGGTATGGGGCTATGACAGTGAGGCCGAAATCAATGTGGTGTGGGTTTATATTTCCTATCTGCGCAAAAAATTGGCCCTGCTAGACGCCAACGTAAAAATCAAAGCCATGCGCAACACAGGCTATTCTTTGGAGATGGAACAATGCTAAAAAAACTGCAACAAAAATTTGTTTTTCTAACCACTTCCATCAGCGTATCGGTTCTAGTTTTAATTGCACTTACGTTCAATATTGCGAATTATCTGGTTGTGGCAACGCAGTGGGATGCGGTGCTAAACTTGTTGATTGAAAACGATTTGCGCTTTGGGGAGGGGTTTCGCCCGCAAGATCAGTTTGCAAGAGAGCTTGCATTCACCACGCGTTTCTTTGTGGTGAATACAGATGAAGAAAACAATATTCAAGATGTAGATATAAAGAGCATTGGCTCGGTGACGCAGGAAGAGGCGATTTTGTATGCACAGCGCGTGCAAGAAAACAGCCAAAACACCGGTATTGTAGACAATTACCGTTACTTGAAAATGGAAAATGAAAGCGGTATGGTCTATCTCTTTCTGGATATTGAAAGTGTTTTGATAACCTTGCGCAGCTCTGTCCTATACTCTTTCATCATTGTCTTCACAGCCTCGGTGTTCATTTTCATTTTGGCCTGTTTATTCTCGAAAAAAGCGGTGGCCCCGATTGCCCACAGCTACGAAAGGCAGAAAAGCTTTATCACGAATGTAAGCCATGATTTCAAAACACCACTGGCGATTATAAAGGCCAACACCGACGTGATCGAGCTGGAGGGCGGAGAAAGCGAATGGACCGGCGGCATCAAAACTCAAATTACAAAATTGGATGCACTTGTGGAAGATTTGGTTTCTCTCACGAAGATAAAGGAGGGGCCGAAAACACTGGTGAAAACAGAGTTTTCCCTTTCGGAGGCGCTAGACGAAACCCTCAGTGAGTTTTCCTCCTCGTTGCAAAATGAAGAGCTTTCACTTTCTTGCAGCATTGCCGAGAATGTTATGTACAAAGGCAATGAGCCCTACCTCCGGAAGCTGTTTTCCCTTCTTTTGGAAAATGCGATAAAGTACAGCACGAAAGGCTCGGAAATACACATTGCACTGTATCCAAGAGGATATCGAAAAGTATTTCGCATTGAAAATACTTGCGAAAATGTACAAATGGGTGCACATCCTGAATGGTTTGAACGATTTTTTAGGGAGGACAAGGCCCGTAACAGCGAATCAAAAGGTTTTGGTATCGGTTTGTCTGTGGCAAAATCCATTTGCGAGCTGCACGGCGCCAAAATTTCGGCCGAAAGCAAAACCGAGAAATCTGTGGCTGTTACCGTACTGTTTTAGAATGTATGTCCGTGGTTATTTGTATATTTTTGCAAAACACATGAACGGTATGATGAGGTGATTTTTTTGGTGGAAGAAAACGAGGTTTTTTATGCCGGATACCATGAAATTTTCGAGCGGACAAAAACCGATTTGGAGCAGTCTTTGCGGCTGCATTGCAGCGAAAAAATGGAGCACCTGAAAGTGCGCCTGAAATCGAAGCAGAGCGTGATTCAAAAATTGGAGCGCCTGCACTGCGAAATAGGTGTGGAAAGCGCCCTGCTTCATTTGAATGACCTTGTCGGTGTGCGCATTGTTTGTCGCTTTCTAAGCGACGTATACGAGTTGGCCACTGCGATAGAAGCAGGGGCGGCATCTTCTCACATCATAAGCAAGGATTATATCAGAAATCCAAAGCCCAATGGGTATCGAAGCTATCATATCCTCCTAAAAATTCGAACAGGCGACGTTGATGTTCCGGTGGAAATTCAGCTTAGAACCATTTCGCAAGACTCTTGGGCCAGCCTCGAGCACAAGATGAAGTACAAGAAAGAAATCCAAAATGCCGCACTCATAAAAGCCGAGCTCAAACGTCTTGCCGACGAAATGGCTTCCGGCGATATTTGCATGCAAACCATTCGGGATTTAATTTGCGAAAACACAGGTGAGGATACTACTCAAAGGAGGGAGTCCCTTTTTTTTGAGTGAGCACCCTTGTTCTTTGTTGTATAAATACGTTATACTATAGGTGTGTAGGGCGGTTGCTTTATAAATTTGGGTTAGCCCTGAATGAAGCGATTGAATGTGCCCGTTTACTTGTGTTTTTAGGAGGGGATTGCATGAAAAAATTAGTTGTTATTTGTTTGGCAATGTATGTATCCTTTTTATTTGTGGCCTGCACAAGCGAAGAAATGCCGGCCTCTTCCTCAACTTCGGCAGATGTAAGCTCTCAGGCTCTGTCTCAACCCGCTGCACCGGCAAGCACCGGCGATGAATCCGAGCCGGAGGATTCGGGTGTTTACAACCAAACAGAGGGCACCTGGTTTTTAAATGGCGACCCGGAAGCCGGCTCGGTTTGGATGGATGGTAGCGGCGCTTATGAGATGTACGATTCCGAGGGCGCACTCCTTAGCAGTGGGCGTTTGCAATATATGGATGAAAATGATAAATTCATGATGCAAGCGAGCGACCTGGAAGACACGCAGTATGACACATTTTATTTTGAAGACGACACAAGCATTGTTTTGGAGGGTTCCGGTGCTGTGTACACAAAATAATCTCCACTATAAGGTTGCATTGCTGTTTTCCGGTTGATCTTTGGGCGGTCAATCCAACAGAACCAAGGGGGAAGAGTGATGAAAAAGAAGTTGGGTGGTTTCGCGGTGGTGTTGCTTGTGTTGCTGGCCTGCTTAACCGGCTGTGCAAACACCGATGCCAGATACAACACCGATGCCGACGATGATTATGTTGGCTGGTGGTCTTTTGAGTGGCGAGAAACGGGCATTGAGGCAGAGCCTCCGTTTTTCTATGCGGAAATCGATGCAAACGGTCAGGTGAATTATTTTGATGAAGAGGGCCGCGAGCAGGGGAATGGCACACTGGGATACAACGATGACAAGGAACTGCATTTTATCACCCTATATGGCACGGAACACAATGTGTACTTGGGCGAGGAGGACGGCGTTCGCTACATCGCATTGGATTCCACCGATCGATTCACTTTTTCGGAGGGGAAGCCCGAAAGGATAGGTTCAGGTGTAAGCTCTGCAAGCATGATGCAGGTGGAAAGTGAGATTGATACTTCTTACACGGATTCGGAACACTCCCCGGTTGGCGAGTGGGTTTTGGAAGGTGCGTCGGACCTGCCTTTTGTCAAAATTGAAATCCTTTCTGAAAATGATGCCAATGATGACAATATTATCTGCTTGGATGCAGAGAATACCGTGTTGGATGTGGGCACTTTCGATGCGGACACGGTACAAGGCTTTCAAGCGGATGCACCGGTTGTAATCTCTTCTTTCCCCAATACCGGCATTTATGCAACCTATTTCAGTGAAGACGGAAACCGGATGTTTTTAGCCGTTGCCGCAGACTGGGGCATGAACAAAGATACGGCAGAGTTTTTTTCGTTTAGACGGCAAGATGTGCCGGAGGTATGACAAGGTGAGATATAAAAGGTCTCGTCTCGCTTCACTAGAAAAAAGGAGTCATGGAGAAAGATGCGCATTTTAAGCATAACCGCCCAAAAACCGAATTCAACCGGTAGCGGTGTTTATCTTTCTGAACTCGTTGAGCACTTTCATAAAATGGGCCATTCACAAGCCGTTATTGCGGGTATCGACGCGCAAGACGAGGTGGTGTTGCCGGAAAATGTGATGTTTTGCCCTGTTTTCTTTAACACCGAGGCATTGCCTTTTCCGGTTGTTGGCATGTCGGATAATATGCCTTATCCAAGCACCCGTTACAATCAACTGAACGAGAAAATGGCAGCTCAAATGGAGCGAGCCTTTCTTGAAACTGCGCAGCATACGATTGCGCAGTTTCAACCCGATTTGATTATTTGCCATCACTTGTATTTTTTAAGCTCGATTATTCGCGAACGGTTTCCAACGCATACCATGATTGGGATTTGCCATGGAACAGATTTGCGTCAACTGGAGAAAACGGATTTGCAATGCTCCAGAATCAAAAAGAACATGGCCAATCTCGACATGATTTTTGCCTTGCATGAGGTGCAAAAACAGGAAATTGCCGGGGCTTATGCGTTTCCGCCGGAAAAAATCAAAATTCTGGGCGTTGGCTATAACAACAATATCTTTTTCAACAAACAATATCCAAAAGACAAAGAACCCGTCAAAATAATATTTGCCGGCAAAATATCCCATGCCAAAGGAGTATATTCTTTATTGAAGGCTTTGGCGAGGATAAAAAGCAAAACCGAATTCGAGCTTTTTTTGGCCGGAGGATATAGCGATGAAAAAGAATATGCCGAAATTTTAAACTTGAGTAAAACCATACCGATTAAAATTGAATTTTTAGGAAAATTAAATCAGCCGAAATTGGCAGAGCATTTTAACCGATGCCATGTGATGGTTTTGCCCTCTTTTGCCGAGGGCTTGCCTTTGGTTATTCTGGAGGCGCTGGCTTGCGGTTTGCGGGTTGTGTCCACCGATTTGCCGGGAGTGAAACAGTGGATAGATGAAAATATAGAAAACAGCGGCGTGGTTTATGTTGCGTTGCCCAAAACACCGCCCATGGAGGAGCCATGCCGCGAGGTTTTAGAAAATTTCGAAGCAAATCTTGCCCGAAACATTCAAATGGTGATAGAGGATGATACAGCCACAAGCCCTTGTTTGGAAAATGCCCTGTGGGAAAATGTTTGCAAGGGCATTTTGGAAGGTGTCGAAACAGGTTGAAATGGGAGGATGGAACCGTTGTGTGAACAACATCCAACAACGGTTTTTGGCGAAATGATACCCTGACGATACGGATTGAATTTTCCCTTATTTATTTTATGCAGAATAGAGGTGCACAATGAAATACACACGGTTTTTTCTTTTGGCTCTTGCCGCGGCCCTGCTTTTGGTCGCCTGCACATCCGCACCCGTGCAAAACAGCTTGTCTTCTTCGCAAGGGCAGGAGACACAGGCGAGCGAGCCGGCTCCGGCATCGCAAGAAGCGCAAAGTACAGCCATAACACCAAGGCCTTTGGCGCCCAAAAACATAGAAGCAAACCCTTTTATGGCACAAACGGAAAATTCTGTGCATGTAGACAATTACAACTCGGATGCAACCGACTTTGTGTTGCCAATCGGCATTGACAGCGAAGTGACGACTTCTTTTGAAACCGAAAGCACCAATGCGCCTCCTTCTGTGTTTTATGATTCCAAAGGGAACGCCTACGCCCCCTATTTGAGCACCGGAATTGCCATTCGAGACCTTGACAGCGAAATAATTGAAACCTTGGGTTCTTATTACCCGGGGGAAGATGACGACCACCCGTATGCCATCCAACAGTCCTACAGTTTTATTGATAGCAACGACAACATTGTGGCCCCCACTACAGACAACCGAATCATCATTCTACAATCGATGGATGAAGAGGGAAATGTATTGGAGACCTTTAACAAAGTGTTGGATATCCATGTGGGCGAACTTGCTGAGCAGGTTTTGGGCAAAACTTTCGAGCAAACGCTCATGTCCATCACCTATGATTATGCGGGCAATTTGTGGTTTTCTACGGGTGGTTTTCGGATTTATCCCGATAGAGAAGAAACCGGTTTTGTGGGCTATGTTTCGGCGCATGCCATCGAGGAAACTTTAAATGGTGGGGCACCGGATTTGCAAAGCGAAGTGCATTTTTATGAGCTTGAGCCGGGCGAGGGCGCAGAAAATGGCATTGCTTCAAGCCCTCATGGCGCGGTGATTTTAACCAACAAAGCCTGCTATTTGTTAACGGCTGAAGAAGGGGTCGATGTGGCTTGGCGTGTTGCCTATGAGAGCAACGGGGAAAACAGTGGAAGTGAAGGGGATGCAACCGTGGGCGGTGGCCTTTCCTGGGGCAGTGGCACATCTCCGGCTTTGAGTAACCACTATGTATTTTTTGCAGACAATGCAGACCCCATTCAGCTATATGCCATAGAACTCTCTACGGGGGAAGTGCTGGACACACTGCCTGTCATTGACTCTCTGCCGGTGGATATGCCGGTTTCTATAGACAATGCGGCCATTGCCTATGAAGCGGAAAACGGGGATGTGGGTGTGGTTTTGTGCAACTGGTTTGGCGCAAGCAACCCGGGGTTGTCGAATCCGGACAGTGATTCTTCTATACAATCCTATGATAATTTGTATAACCCCGATTGGATTCTAAACGGAAACAGCGCCATCATGCCGGGCATTGAAAGGGCCGACCTTGTGGAGACAAACGGCGAAAAAGAGTTGGTTTCCGTGTGGAGCCGCGACGATTTAAGAAGCACGGCCATGTTCAAACTGTCTACAGCAACGGGATATTTATACGGTTACGCCCAAGATATGGATAACGGGATGTGGCAATATGTGATTTTGGATTATGAAACAGGTGAAACGGTGTATACATACGATATTTCTACACTGAGCGGCTATAACAACATGGCTGTGGGTGTGTTTTCAAGCCCTGAAACCAATGCCTTGTACTGCCCAACGGGCAATTTTGAGCTGCTTCGCCTGCAAGATAGGTTTGCCTATCTCACCGAATCGCCCTATCGTGCGCTCGATTTAGACAATATGGGAAGAGAACGCATCTTAACACCGGACTTTAAAGCGGCTGGGGGTGTGGGAGAGGTGGCCTCTTATCTTCACAATGTCGTTGTGTACAACGCAAACGACCAAGACGGCACGGTATCTGTCACCTTGCGGATCAATGGGCTGGAAGGTAGTGCTGAGAATCTCTCGCTTTATGTGCGAGAGGAGGGTGGTGATTACAAGGAACTACCACCCGAAAGCTGGAATATGCTAAGCGAAGAGACTCAGCTCCAAGCGGACACGGTGTATGAGGTGAATGTGCAAGTGGAAGACAACGGAGAGTTTGATGCCATGGAGCAAGAAAGTGCTGTGGGTATGTCGGTTCTTTTGGCCTATGCTCCATAAACCGAGAAAATCTTATGAAAATGAGAAGCAGGCCAAAGAGGCATTTTTATACAAAGCAGGGGTCTGGTTTTTCACGATTTTCGCCGTTTATTGTCTTTCATGCATTGTATTTTCATGAACAGTGTATTATAATAGCATATATACATTGAAAATCCGGCATGAGGGTTTCGCGGATGAATATTTATGAGGAAATTGCACACTACTTACAACTGGGAAATGCCAAAGAAGTGGGTTGTTTGATGGAAAAGGCTTTGGCACAAGGCATCAGTGCCGGGAATATTTTGCAAAACGGTTTGCTGCTTGGCATGGATAGGCTTGCCGAGCAGTTTAAGGCAAATGATGTGTTTGTGCCGGAGGTGCTTATTGCTGCGCGCGCTATGAACTTAAGCACAGAGTTTTTAAAGCCGTATTTCAGCGATCGTGAGAAAAAACGCATGGGAAGGCATGTATCGGCACGGTACAGGGAGATTTGCACGACATTGGTAAGAACTTGGTGAAAATGATGATGGAGGGCAGGGGTATTGAGGTGATTGACCTTGGCATAGACGTTTCGGCCAAAGCTTTTGTGGATACTGCCCGAAAAGAAGAGTGCGATCTCATATGCTGTTCAGCACTGCTTACCACCACGATGACCGTTTTGGCCGAAGTGGTGCAGGAGGTGGGAAAAAGTGATATAAAAGACCAAGTGAAGGTGATGATTGGCGGTGCGCCGGTGAGTGAGGTGTATTGCATGGAAATTGGGGCCGACTACTATACCCAAGATGCCATATCGGCGGCCGAGCTTGCGGCCAAATTGTGCCATGAAAAATATAAATCCGGCAGCGATGGCTTCTAAAGGTGTTGCGGCGCAAAACACGGGGGCGAAAGGAGGCATACAGCATCGTTGTGGCAGAATCGTTCGATTTTGAATTGGTGAAAAAACTGGCATCGGCCTTTCACATTTCCAGTGGGCTAGACTGCATGGTGTCCGGTGAGCAGGGCGAGGTTTTGTGGTTCAGCGCAAACAAACAGCGTCGCTGTGATTTATGCGATTTGATGGGCATTTCGCCCCCGGCGTGTGGAGATTGCCACACCTTTGGGTTGAAGGAAGCCGAGCGTTTTGGAGGGCTTTATATCTATGCTTGTCCGGTGGGGCTTGCCCATTTCACCGTGGCGGTTTTTTTGAAGACCGAGGTGGTGGCACAGGTGACGGCGGGGCCGTTTCTCATGGTAAACAAAGAGGAATACATTCATGTTGAGTTGGCGCGCTATTGCGGAAAGGATCGCTCTCGGCGAAAAAATGCTGCTGAATATGTGGAAGGCCTACCCTTTGTTGCGGCCAAAAAGGTGAATGCGCTTTCCACATTGCTGTTCATGTCTGTTGGGTTTTTAAATGATATAACAGCGGATGATGGCTTGTTGAAAGCGCAGCAATCCAATAAAATGCTCATGAAAATTGGCAATGTGGTGCTGCAATTGAACAAACAAGAAGACCACAATTATCCGCATCAAACGGAAAAAAAGATGCTTGTGGCCATTACACAAGGGGATCGCCGCGGCCATATTCAAGAAATGCTACACGTGATTTTGGGCAATTTGGTTTTGCGCACCGGCGCAGATACCCTGCAAATGAAATTGTATCTGGCAGAATTGCTTACGCTGTTTTCACGTTCTGCCATCGATGGTGGAGCCGATCCACAGGAGGCTATGAAATTGGCGCTTTTTCATCAGAAAAGCGTTCAAGATATTCAGCGCGTGGAGGAGTTGTGCCATTTCATCTCCGATGCTTTGGATCAATTTCTGGATTTAACCCTTCGTCTAAAAGATGTGAACAACGTCAATGTGATGCAAAAAGCGCTCAACTATCTGCTCGAGCGATTTGCCTCGAAAGTGACGTTGGAAGAGGTTGCGGAATGGGTGCATCTGTCTCCCTCATATTTTGGCAAGTTGTTCAAAAAAGAAACGGGCAAGTCGTTCAATAGCTATTTAAACCAATTGCGTGTTGAAAAAAGCAAGGAATTGCTTCGTGAAAATGAGCACACGCTATTGGAAGTGGCCATCTTGGTGGGTTTCAACGACCCAAGCTATTTTTCAAAAGTGTTCAAGCAACAGCTTGGTATATCGCCCAAAAAATATCGCCTTGCTTATGGGCAAAACCAACCCAATACCCGCAGTGAAACCTTGAATTCCATGTTGCCCACAAACCGTCATATGGTATAAAAAAGCCGGCAGAAAATTTTCTGCCGGCTTCCTTTTTTTGTTTTTACAGATGTCCGTAATACTCTCGATGCACCACAACGGAATACATATAGTCCATCAAAGTGCCCCAGCTGAACACGGGCAAGCCAAGCTCGCGTTGCACAGATCTGGCGAATGGCTGCATACCGGTGCATTCCAACATCAGTGCCCCAATATTCGGGTTTTCTTTTACAAACCGGCGGCACATCGTGAGCATCTGCTCTTCGGTTTTGTCGTAGTAGGCTTCGGGTGGGTTTGGGCGCACATCAGCTACCCACAGGTTTTCAAACTCCGTGCAATTGTTATCATCGGTGCCACCGGTGATGACATAATTGGAGTTCAGATCAATGCCCACATTCGCAAGATGGTCGTCCGTTAAGGCCCAGCGTGTTACGCACACAATGCCCACGGATTTTTTAGGGCCGATAACTTGCTGAATGAAGGGCACCTGCAACAGGCTGGACATGAACACCGGCACATCCAAGGCACCGGCGATTTCTTTTTGGAAGAACGAAAAGAAACCACACTCGGCCGTGATGGCCTTGCATCCCATGCTTTGCAGTTTTTTAGCGGCCTCAATAATTTGGGGCACGCAGGCCTCCCGTTCGCTCTTGTCTCCAACAACCACCGTTTTGGCAGACACATCTGCTACCTCATACTGCACAGGGTAGGGGAATGCGCTGGCATTGCGTAAATCGCCGGGAGAACCCGGGTAGGTGTCGCTCAAAAGCATCACGCCAAGGCCCATGCCATAGCAGGCGTGGCCTTTGCCACGAATGAGGTTGAGGTCCCTGTCTCTGTTTTGGTAAAGCATCAGAATCCCTCCCTGTTTTAGCCCTCGGCAATGGCAGCGGCTAAAATGGCATCCAATTTTTTCACGGTTTCTGCGGGCAACTGTTCCGGTTTGTGTTCATCCAAAATTTTCAGAACACGTGCCGTGATGCGGTCTTCCAATGTCTTTTTGCCGTCGGCCTCCCATGGTTCATAGGCACGGTTCTCATACACCTCAGAGAATGTCAGCTCATCTTGGTAATTGTCCAAGGTGTGGTCGGTGCTGAGGTAATCGCCGCCCGGGCCAACCTCGTCGATGAGCTCCATGGGGATGGTATGCGCATTCACGGCAATGCCGTTCATAAGTCGGCGTACACGGCCCACAACTTCGGCGCAAAGATAGAGCATTTCAAGGCTTGCTGTAAGACCGCCATCGGTAAGGCCGAGGTCGTGAACAAGTTGCCCACCGGCCAAGGCTACACTGTAAATTTCCAAGGTGGCGTCCACGGCAGCCTGCGCGTCGATGCATTTCGAATCTGTGCAGCCGGCCACACTCCAAATGGGAATGCCAAGATAACGCAGCACCGAGGCAGAGGCCATGGCTTGCAGGTTGCTTTCGTTTGAGGCATACATGCCTTGCATGGTTTTGAAGTCCAGGCCGCCGGCCAAGGAGGCGCAAATGAAAGGCGTACCCGGGTTTTTCAGCTGTGCAATGATAAGGCCGGTGAGGGTGTCGGCAATGCCCACAGCCAAGGTGCCCGCAATGGTGATGGGGGCGGTGGCGCCGAACAAGGCGCCCGGAGAATAGATTTGCGGCAGCCCCAGTTCTGCTGTGTACAGCAATTTAGCAAGGGAATCTTCCGGGTGGGTAAGCGGCGTAACCGGCATGGAGTACACAGCCATGAACGGGTTTTGTCGCAATTCATCCATACCACCGGCCACTTCGACGGCCATGTCGATGACGTATTTGAGGTTGTCCACGCCGAAGGCCCAGGCGATAATGGGCTTTGTTGTATTTTGCACAAGGCCGTGGAACTCGTGCACGTCGGCCAAAACGGGTTCCTGGTCGGCAATGACGCCAAGGCCCATCACGAAATCAAGATCTTCAAGATAGTCTGTGAGGCGTGCCACGTTGATGATGTCACTCTTTTTGGCGGGGTGGCGCTCTTTTGTTTTTGAATCGATGAAATTCACACAAGAGGGGCCGGGGCCAAAGTAGCTGTTATGACCCTCTAAAAGGATTTTG
Organism: uncultured Oscillospiraceae bacterium; assembly: GCA_964371725.1. Lineage (GTDB taxonomy): Bacteria > Bacillota > Clostridia > Oscillospirales > Ruminococcaceae > JAAYCI01. The sequence goes on along the minus strand of CAYJNQ010000001.1, from coordinate 202,489 downwards.
CGGTTTTTGTTGCGGTCGCACAGCACCACACGCTTCGGGGCGTTGGCAAGGGCCTTTTCCACCACGGTGGAGGGAATGCGCACAATGGTGCCGTCCACATAGCAGCCGGCGTTTTTCAAAAGTTCCACAGCCTCAGGATTTTTGATGTTCACGCCGGTGCGCTCTAAAATTTCGAGAGCGCTTTTGTAAATGCGCTCGTTTTCGTTTTCACTAAATACTTCAAAACGTCTTGCTCCGCAGGACATGATGTTGGAATCGATGCTTTTGGTTCCCATAATTCTGTTTCTCCTTATAAACTTATCTGCGATGTAGGTTTTTGGCGCCGATGAAGGCAAGACCGTTTTCTGTCATTGCCTGTGCGGTTAAGTTAAGCGAGTGGTGTTTGTCCATAAAGCTGAGTTGCATATCGTCCCAAATGCCTTTTTCTTTCACCACATCCATGGGTAGGAAATTGTCTTGGTGGCAAGAGGGGCGGCGGCGTTTGGCCTCGATTTCGGGTTCTCCGCCCTCGTGTTTGGCCGAAAGGTTTTTCACATGCGGGGCGATTTCCAAAAGTTGGTCGCGGCGCATATAGGGCTGGCGCACCATGCCCTTGTAGGGTTCGGTAACATGATGTTCGATGCGGATGTCGTTTTCCAGCCCAAATTGCCTACGGATGTTGGCACAGGCCAAAATGGTTTCGGTATTCACCGAGTTTGAAAGGTTCAGCCCGCAAATGGAGGTGGAGCCGTCTTCCCTTTGGAACATTTTTGCTGTCATCATATACCAAAGGAAGGCATAGGGGTTGTCGTTGCCCATCAGCACCGAAATTTTGGTGGTGAGATCGACGCCCATCTGATACAACATATGGGTAAGTAAGATGGTGCCGTTGTTGATGTTGATCATCTCATTTGTGCCAAAGTTTGTATAGTAATATAAGGCTTCGTCCACCCATTTAAGGGGATAGTCATTCGGTTGGCCCACGCCGCCGTAGTAGCCGGCAATGGTTTGCAAGGGGTCGCCCAGATGCACGTTCGAGCCGTCGGAGCCATTTGTTTCAATCTGGTCTACCTGTGAGGCACCGATGATTTGCATCGCGGCCACCACGGCCATCAAATCGCCGTCGGCCTCTTGCTCGCGCATTTTGCGCAGGCGAATGTAGCGCGAGGGCATAATTTCTTTTTTGTCGATGGCCTGCTGATATTGCTGAATGAACCAGGGGAAATATTGCAGAGGGCTAATTTCCATGGTGACGGCATTCACCGTGCGCTGCGGCGTGGTGGCCGCGGCTTTGCCCAGCACCTTTTCGCGATACTGCGTCATGCTTACAAAGGCGCCCTTGTTGCGTAGTTCCAAAAGTTCTTCCAATTCGCGCATATAGGGATAGTCCATCTCGCGCAGTTTTGCAAAAATGGTGGGCACGTCGCGCGCGGCCTTCGCCTTGCGGTTGATTTCCTCAGGGGTGCCATATTTTTGCATAATATCACGCAAATCGGCCATCATGTTGTTTTGGCTGCTTTGCAGAAATGCCTCCATTTCTGCAAAAGCACCCGAATTGATTATCGGTTTCATAGACACCCCCACTAGTTGCCTTCGCGCAGGTAGTTGCCCAACGCTTCAATGGACATACCCTCGATGCCCAAATGGTCGAGCGTGAGGCCCTCTTCCACGAAGTAATCGTGCTCGGTCATGATGCAGGCCAGTTGAATGATGGAATCAATGGTGGGGGTTTTGATACCATAGGCTTTGCCAAGCTCGTGATACACGCGGCAACCCACGGGCACATCTTCGGTTACGTAACGGTTTTGCACGCTGTAGGGGCCTGTAAAATAGGCTTCCGGGTACACTTCGTCGAACGGGATGGCATAGTTTTCGTTCATGAACTCTGCACCAAGCAAGTTCGAACGAGAGAAGAATTGCTCTTCTTTATAATGTTGAATGCCGCAGTTCAAGGTATTGGCCAGGGTTACTTCCTCTTGATAGAAGGCATACTGCACGCGTGAAATAGACGGGCAGAATGCATGAGAGTAAATGGAGAATTCCTTTTTGTTGTGCGGGCCAAACACCACGCCGAAGTTTTCCATGGTGGAAACGCCGAGCAGCACGCCGGGGCAATGCAAAACGGGGTTGATGTTGCTAAAGCCAATGTCGAGTGCGGTTTCGCCAGCGGTGGTGCCGTCGCCGTTGCGAATGGCATCCATGCAGCCCATATATTGCACACTCTCCATGAAAGCATCGTTGTCTTTTGCGGGAAGGGCACAACCGCGCAGGTTGATGGCGCGATAGCCAATGCGCACACGGGGCATGGTGATGCCGCCGCGAATGGCAACGCGAGCGCCGTAAGGGGAGCTGGTCCAGCCGCCCACAATCACTTTTTTTGTGCAACCCATTTCACGCATCATGCGGCGGAACACAAAAGAACCGAAGTTGTCTGGAATGATGTGGATAACCATGCCGTCTTCCAAAGCCGGAATCAATTGTTTAAAGAAAGGCTCATGGCCATAGGCTGTGCAGGCCACAATGATGATGCCGGCGCCTTTCACAGCTTTGGCCACATCTGTGGTGGCCATGTCAATATCGGCCGTGCCCTCGCGGTGGAAGTCGTACAGGTTGTCTTGCGGGCCGGAAAAACCGATGCCCTCTTTCTCTACATTGTAAAGGTTGGTGCTTGCAAATTGCTCCAGTTCACAAATGCGCACAGTGGCGCCCGCCAATGCACACTCGGCCGCACAGGCCTTGCCCACGGCGCCGGCACCCAACACCACGATGGGTTTGTCTTGTAAATACGCTACATTACTCATTTCTTTCTGCCTCCAATAAAATAATATTTTATCAAGTACATCGGAAGAATGCCGACACACTGGTATAACTGAATTTTTATAGAAAAGGAAAAATGCTTTCCTGATTTCGTTGTCTCTAATATACGATGTCAAATTTCGTATTTCAAGCGTTTTTATCAAACTAAGCTAATAATTACAAAAAAAGACCAATATTTTATAGACAATTTGTATTGTCGTGTTTTATACTTGTTTTAAATTCAAACAAATATACCGTGCAAATCAAAACAAAATTTAGGCAATCATACATTTTGTCAAAACTCGGCGAAAAAGTGCGTTTCGACATATAAAGTCATGTATTTATTCCAAACATTTAAATTCTTGTATTTATTAGTACTCATGTTGTGATTTCTTAATATGCCCTATTTTCACAGCTGATTCTTACAATAATTATAAAACATTATGGAGGGACACAGGAACATGATTGAATTGGAATCCGTTTCAAAGGTATACCCCGGAACCGAGCGCAGTGCAGTAGATGGTATCGACTTAAAGGTAAATGAAGGAGAAATTTGTGTAATGGTGGGCACATCCGGATGTGGTAAAACCACCACGATGAAGATGATCAATCGCCTTATCGAGCCCACCGGCGGGATCATTCGCATCAACGGCGAAGATGCCATGAAAAAAGATGCCAACGAACTGCGCCGTGACATTGGGTATGTAATTCAAAAAATTGGTTTGTTTCCGCACCACACCATTCGCGATAATATAGCCACTGTGCCAAAGCTGAAAGGCTGGGACAAGGCGCGCATCGACAAGCGCGTGAGCGAATTGCTTGACATGGTGGGGCTCGACGAAAAGGAATATGCCCACAAATATCCCTCGCAACTGTCCGGCGGGCAAAACCAGCGCGTGGGCCTTGCCAGAGCCATGGCAACAGACCCGCCCATTATGCTAATGGACGAGCCTTTCGGCGCAGTGGATCCCATCACACGAACCTCTTTGCAAGACGAATTTTTAAAACTGCAAAAGAACATTCGCAAAACCATTTGCTTTGTAACGCACGATATCGAGGAAGCCATCAAAATGGGCGACCGTGTGGTACTGATGCACCAGGGCAAAATCATGCAAAACGACACGCCCGAAAACCTGCTGATGCACCCAAACAGTACCTTTGTGGAAAACTTTGTGGGCAAAGACCGGGCTTTGAAAGTGTTGCAAATTCTGTACACCGAGCAGGTGGTGGAAAAGGGAGTGAACCCCGTTTGGCATGATGAGCTGGACAAGGAAACCCTCGCTGTTTCGGACCGCTGGGACCACACCATTCCCGTGGTGCACAGAGATACAAAAAAGATAATGGGTTTTATTGCAAGAGAGATTGCCGAACAAAGCGGGATTGCACGTACATCTAGGGTGACCGAGATGTCGTTTAAAATTAGAACTACCTCTACCTTTAAAGAAACCATCACGGCCTTGCTCCAGTTTGGCGAGATGGTTACCCCGGTGCTGGACGAAAACGATTGCTATATCGGCCTTGCCGATTTCGACAGCATTCGCTCTTATGTGGGCAGCAGCTGCACCTTGCCGGAGGTGAAGTGATGGAGAGAGAAATTCAACCTATGTCCGAATATATTAGCGAAAATTTAGAGTATATTCTGGAATTGTCACAAGAGAGTTTTTCGCTGGTAGTCACGGCCATTCTCTGCGCAGTGGTGCTTTGGGGTTCCGTGGGTATCGCCATTCGCAACCATAAAAGAACAGCCGGCGTGGTGCTAAGCATCAGCAATTTGTTCATGGCCATTCCCAGCATGTCGCTTTTTGGTCTTCTCATTTTGCTTCCGGGCTTTGGCCTTTCGCGGCAAAGCGCGGTGGCGGGCTTGCTTGTATATGCCATGTTGCCCATTGTGCGCAACATTTATGTGGCCTTAAACAGCGTAGATCCGGATGTAATGGAAGCCGCTAGGGGCATGGGCATGAGCAACGGCATGATTTTAAGAAAAGTGCAGTTGCCACTGGCTATGTCGGTTATCTTTGCCGGCGTGCGTGTGGCACTGGTGATGATGGTGGGCATTTCCACACTTACCGTGTACATTGGCGAGCGTAACTTGGGCCTTTTGATTTCACAGGGCATTGCGCGCACAAACCTGACCATGATTGCAACGGGTGCCGTCATTCTTTCCATCTTGGCCATTTTGGTAGACATCGCCGCCGGCGGTGTGCAGTGGCTTCTCATTCCAAAAGGGCTTAGAATTAAGAGAGGGGGCGGCGTGAAATGACAGATTTTTTTGAAACAATCATAGAGCTGTTCGTGGAAGATGTGCCCACTTTGCTGTGGCAACACATCTACATCACACTGATTTCCCTTAGCTGTGCTTGTGCGGTGGCGGTGCCACTGGGTGTGTTCCTCACTCGCAAGAGCATCAAGCGGTATTCCGGTGCTGTCTTAGCCGTGCTCAATGTGGCACAAAGTGTGCCAAGCCTTGCCATTTTGGCATTGGGTATGCGTTTTATGGGCGTTGGCTTGTTTCCCAGCCTTGTGGTGCTTACCATCTACGGGTTGCTTCCCATAGTGCGCAACACCATCGCGGGTATCAACAAGGTGGATGAAGACATTTTGGAAGCTTCGCGCGGCATGGGGCTTTCCAAAACACAAACGCTGTTTCGCGTAGAATTGCCGCTTGCCATGCCCATTATATTAAACGGTATTCAAACTACGGCCGTTATTTTGGTGGCAACCACGGCCGTGGCGGCACTCATCGGTGCAGGTGGCCTTGGCACCATGATTTTCATAGGTGTTACGATGATGCGCTCCGAGCAAATTATCGTGGGTGCGGGTCTTACCACGCTCATGGCTATTATATTGGATAAAGGCATTGGCTATATCAGCAAGAAATCGGCAAAAAGTATGCATATTGGGCTTTAGCCAAAAAAAACCAATTCGAATTTTGGATTTGAGTTGGCGACGTTTGGCTTAGCAATAAACAAAAATTTTGGAGGAGAAGAAATGAAACGTACATCAAAAAAAGTTCTGGTTTTACTGTTGGCACTCACTTTAACAGTCAGCCTGCTTGCAGGTTGCCAAACCGCCGCCGAAAGCGAAGCTGCACCGGCCGAAAGCGAAGCCGCCATGAGCGAAGCCGCCGGTAGTGAAGTGGCTATGAGCGAAGCCACAGGCGATGCAGAAGCCGTTCGTGGCCCCATTGTGGTTTCCAGCAAAGACTTTACCGAAGCTCTTTTCTACGGCGAAATTACCAAACAGTACCTCGAATCCCTTGGTTATGAAGTAGAAGATCGCATGAACCTTGGCCCCACGCCCATCTGCCGCACGGCCATCAAAGGCGATGAAATTGATTTGTATTGGGATTACACCAACGGTGTTATCCAAACCGAAGAGCTTTCCGAGGCAATGCTTGGCTATGAAGAGAGCTATGAATTTATCAAAGAGTACGATGCGGAAAATTACGATATTCTCTGGGGTGCACCCACAGAAGTGAACACGGCATACGTATTGATGGCTTCTGGCCCCTTTGCCGAAGAAAACGACCTTGTAACCATCTCGGATGTGAAAGCGATGATAGAAGCAGGCGAGCCTGTGCGCACCTTCTTTGGCCTGGAAACTTGGGAACGTTCCGATGGCATTGCCGGTTTGATGGAACACTATGACTTTGAGTTCGATGAGAGCCTGCTTACCACAGGCATGACCGGCCTTGACCATGAAGCGCTTGCCAACGATGAAGCCGACATTGCCATGGGGCTTGCAACACAGGGTCAAATTGCCTCTTTCGGACATGTTGTTCTTGAAGATGACATGGGCTTCTTCAGCACCTATATGCCCTCTTACATGGTGCGCGGTGAAATTGCCGAAGCTTACCCGACTTTGATGGAAGAAATGGACGTTTTGTGCCCACTGCTCAACGACGAAGTGCTGCAACAAGTGAACCTTGAAGTGGAAGTGGACGGCAGAAGCGTGCAAGAGGTGGCCACCGAATTCCTTACCGAAAACGGCCTGATCTAACCATTCAACACAATTACATGTATCTAATAGGGTGTGACCTAGAAGGAGAAAAATGAAACACACGACGAAAAAAATGCTGGGTTTGGCTTTGGCACTCACTTTAACGGCAAGTTTGTTTGCAGGTTGCCAAAGCACCACCGAAAGCGAAGCCGCACCGGCCGAAAGTGCAGCCGCAGGCAGTGAAGCTGCCGAGGGCAATGCCGAAGCCGTTCGTGGGCCCATCGTTGTTTCCAGCAAAGACTTCACCGAAACCCTGTTCTACGGCGAAATCACAAAGCAATATCTCGAATCCCTCGGCTATGAGGTGGAAGACCGTTTGAATCTAGGTCCCACGCCCATCTGCCGCACGGCTATCAAAGGCGATGAAATTGATATCTACTGGGATTTCACAAATGCCATTGTAGAGCTCGAAGAACTTTCAGAGGAAAGACTGAGTTTTGAAGAGAGCTACGACTTTGTGAAGACCTTTGACGCAGAGAACAACAACATTCTCTGGGGTGCGCCCACAGATGTGAATAACACCTATTGCCTTATCACCACACGTGAATTTGCCGAAGCGAACGACCTTGTAACGATTTCGGATTTGAAAGCGTTGATAGAGTCAGGCGAGCCTGTGAGCACTTTCTTCGGCCTGGAAACCTGGGAGCGCCCCGATGGCGTTGCCGGCCTCATGGAGCACTATGACTTCGAGTTCGACGAGGAGCTTTTGACCAATGGTATGAGTGGGCTGGACTATGAAGCGCTTGCCAACGGGGAAGCCGACGTGGCCATGGGCCTGACCACACAAGGACAAATTGTCGCCATGGATTTGGTAATTTTGGAAGACGATCTTGACTTCTTCAACACCTATATGCTTAGCTACATGGTGCGTGAAGAAATTGCCGAAGCCTATCCCACCTTGATGGAAGAGATGGATGTTTTGGCCCCGCTGCTCACCGAGGAAGTGTTGCAAGAGGTGAACTTGGCAGTGGACATGGACGGCAGAAGCGTGCAGGAAGTGGCCGAAGAATTCCTCACGGAAAATGGCCTAATCTAACCATTGGGTCTTTCAAAACATTTATAGTTGCGAAAGCCGCATCATTCGGCTATAGAGCCTGAATGATGCGGCTTATATTGAAATTTTAATCTGAATGTAAGGAGCAAGTGAGCATGGCAAAGAAAAAAAGCATTATTGATTTTCGTAAAATGAAAGCAAACAAAGAGCAGGTTGTGTGGATTACAGCCTATGACTTCCCCATTGCCTCTTTTGCAGAGCAAGCGGGCGTGGATATGATTTTGGTAGGCGATTCCCTTGGCATGGTGGTGCTTGGTTACGACGGCACAGAACCTGTAACTATGGAAGACTGCCTAAGCCACTGCAAGGCTGTGAAGCGTGGTGCGCCGAACACCTGGGTAGTGGGCGATATGCCGTTCATGTCTTACCAAGTGTCGGACGAGGATGCCGTGGCCAATGCGGGCCGTTTCATCAAAGAAGCCCGCACGGATTGCATCAAACTGGAGGGTGGTGTGCGCATTGCCAGCCGCATTCGTGCCATTACCAACGCCGGCATTCCCGTCATTGGGCACATCGGCCTTACACCGCAAAGCTCCGGCCAGCTCGGCGGCTTTAAAGCCCAAGGCCGCGACGTGGTAAATGCACGTGAAGTGATTAAAGATGCCCTTGCCGTGCAAGAGGCCGGTGCCTATGCCCTGTTGGTGGAGGCAGTGCCCCCCGAGGTGACTGCGTTTATTTGCGAGTTGCTCACCATTCCGGTGTACAGCATCGGTGCAGGCCCTGCAGACGGCCAGCTCATCATCTGCGGCGATATGCTGGGCATGTTCCAGGCGTTCACACCGAAATTTGTGAAAAAATATGCCAATGTGGCCGAAGTGGAAACCAACGCCATCAAAGAATATGCCAGCGACGTGCGTGGTGGTGTATTCCCCTCGGACGAATATGTGTATCATGTGGCAGAGCCGATGGAAGACTTCGAAAAAATGTTCGATGAATTTCGCAAATAAGATGTCGGGTGTAAAGTAGTAGAACTTAGCCGGAGAGCGCCCCTCCCAAACGGTTGACAGAGGCGAAAACAAAGGCTATAATATTTGTAATCTTTCGGTGTGGGTTCGGGTATAGAAAGTGCACCGGCAGAAAACAGGAAACATGCAAAGACGGGAAACAGGGCTGGCAAACACAAAAGGCTCAGAGAGCCGCCGGGTGGTGCAAGGCGGTGCCAATGGTTTGCGCGGCTGTCCTTCCCAGAGCAGTTGCCCGAAGAAGGCGATGCCTTTGTGTAGGTGCAAACGGCAAGCACCCCGTTATCGGTGCGCGGCATTTATAAAAACGCTTTTGGGTTCTTTTTCTTTGCTTACAAGGGAAGAATGTGTTTTGTGTTTTTGATGCTCGCCGAGGGGCTGTGTTGTGTGCATGGCAAGTAGAGTGGTACCGCAGGCAAGGCCTGTCTCTTAGAGAGGCAGGTCTTTTATTTTATTATAGAGTATCTTTTGTGTGTGGCATGCATACCCACAGGTACAAGTGTGAAAGCGAGGAAACGAGGATGAAATTGAACGGTGCACAAATTTTGGCAGAGGTGCTCTTGGAGCAAGAAGTAAATACCATTTTCGGCTATCCGGGGGGCGCGGTAATCCATATATACGAGGTATTGTACGAATACCGCAATAAAATCAAACATGTGCTTACCGCCCACGAGCAGGGGGCATCCCATGCGGCCGACGGATATGCTCGCCTTTCGGGCAAAACCGGGGTGGTGTTGGCCTCCAGTGGCCCCGGTGCCACCAACCTTATAACAGGCATTGCCACGGCTTATATGGATTCGGTACCCATGGTGGCCATCACAGGCAATGTGCCCTCGCACCTCATCGGAAAGGATAGCTTCCAAGAGGTGTACACCGTGGGGCTGAGCATGCCCATCACAAAACACAATTTCGTTGTGCAAGACATCAAAGAGCTTGCAAGTACCCTGCGAGAGGCATTTCAAATTGCAAGCTCCGGGCGCAAAGGCCCTGTTCTGGTGGATATCACAAAAGATGTAACCACGGCAGAGTACGAATTCACACCGGCGCCGGCTGTGAAATGTGAGGCGCCTGTATTTGAAAATAAAGACGGTGTGCAAGAAATTGCACGCCTTTTGGCAAAAAGCAAAAAACCCATTGTGTGCTATGGCGGCGGCGCCGTTGCAAGTGGCGCCAGTGAAGTGTTACACGAGGTATTGCACAAGGCGGGTTTGCCTGCCGTGCACAGCCTTATGGGTACCGGTGTGCTTAGCTGGGACGACCCGCTGAACATGGGGCTTGTGGGGATGCACGGGAACCTTAGCGGCAATTTGGCGCTGGAATATGCCGATTTGATTTTGGGTGTGGGCTTCCGCTTTTCAGACCGCGTGGCCCTGTCTCCCAAAACATGGGCGCCGAACGCCACCATTGTGCAAATTGACATCGACCCGAGTGAAGTGAACAAAAATGTGCACGTGCACCACGCTGTGATAGGCGATATGAAGCTTGTGTTGGAAGAGTTGCTTCCCCTTTTGGAACCTGGAAAATATGATGACTGGATGACTGAAATTTCCACTTGGCGCAAAAAAGATTACAAACCGGAAGATTCCTTTGATCGTCTGCGCCCACACCAGCTCATTGAAATCATCAATGAAACAGTTGGGGAGGATGCCGTTCTTGTTACCGATGTGGGACAAAACCAAATGTGGACGGCACAATATTGTAAAAGAACAAAGCCGCGTAGCTTTCTTACCAGTGGCGGGCTTGGTACCATGGGCTTTGGATATGGTGCCGCCATCGGTGCCCAAATGGCAGAACCCGACCGACGTGTTTTACACATCACGGGCGATGGCAGTTTCCTGATGAATTTCAATGAGTGTAGCACGGCTATGGCAAATGGCCTGCCCATTGTAAGTGTGGTTTTCAACAACCGATCGCTTGGCATGGTGCGCCAGTGGCAACACGTTTTCTACAACGACCATTTTTCGCAAACCGATATTGAATGTGATATCGATTTTGTGAAACTGGCCGAAGGTTTTGGCGCAAAGGGCTACCGGGTGCATACCCCGGAGGAGTTCGAACGGGTTCTGAAAGAGGCACTTTTGTCGAAAACACCGGTGTTCATCGATTGCCCCATCGACAAAAATGAAATGGTGTTGCCGATGATTCCGGCCGGAAAAACCCTGGCCGATACCATTTTGGGCTAGATCGTTTCAGCCCGGTTTTAGCACGGTCTAATTTGCATCCGTAGCCATTCAAAACCTTGCGATTCGGGGAGGTGGGAAGCCATGAAGGCTGAAGAGGTCTTGCGGCGCACGTTTGGATACACACAGTTTCGCCCGGGTCAGGCAGAACTTATACGCGCGCTACTACAAGGGCAAGATGTTCTGGGCATTATGCCTACAGGTGCCGGAAAGTCCATCTGCTACCAAGTGCCCTCCCTGCTTCTCGAAGGGCTTACGTTGGTTGTTTCCCCGCTCATTTCTTTGATGCACAACCAGGTGGTGGCCTTGGTTCAGTCGGGTGTTCCGGCGGCCTATTTGAATTCTTCCCTATCTGCAAAACAAATGGCGCTTGTAATGGAGAATGCAAAAAACAACCGCTATAAGCTTCTCTATGTTGCACCTGAGCGTCTTTTGACCGAAGATTTTTTGCGTTTTTCTGCGGAAACTTCCCTTTCGTTGCTCGCTGTGGACGAGGCGCACTGTATTTCGCAGTGGGGGCAAGATTTTCGCCCGGCTTATTTGCAAATTCCACAATTTATAGATGGTTTGCCACAACGCCCACCACTTTGCGCCTTTACGGCCACGGCTACAAAGCGTGTGCGCGAAGACATTGTCTCGCTTTTGCAGCTGCAGACTCCCCATGTGTTGGTAACAGGATTTAACCGTGAAAATCTCTATCTTGAGGTGGCACAGCCCAAAGACAAGCTCTTTGCACTGTTGCACATTCTGGAGCAGGCCAAAGAGCAAAGCGGCATTGTGTATTGCCTAACACGGAAAACGGTGGAGGAGGTTTGCAAGGCGTTGCAGGCACGGAAGTTTGAAGCCGTACGCTATCATGCCGGACTTTCAGATGAGGAGCGCCGAGATAATCAAGAGCGATTTTTAAACGATAGTGCCACCGTTATGGTGGCTACAAATGCCTTTGGTATGGGCATAGACAAATCGAATGTTTCCTTTGTGGTACACTACAATATGCCCAAAGACCTTGAGAGCTATTATCAAGAGGCAGGCAGAGCCGGACGGGACGGAAGTGCGGCGCGCTGCATCTTGCTGTATAGCGGGCAAGATGTGCGCACAAACCAATTTCTAATTGAGCATTCCTCGCAAAACGAAAACACACAAGAGGAACAAACGCGCAAACAGCAAGATTACGAAAGACTGCGCCAAATGACTTTTTATGCCACATCAAAGGAGTGTTTGCGCGGGCATATTTTGCATTATTTTGGCGAAATGCCACCGCCATATTGTGGGCACTGCAGCAATTGTGACACCCGCTTTGAAGAAGTGGACATTACCGTTGACGCACAAAAAATTCTCTCGTGTGTGTATCGCATGCACGAAAGGTTTGGCGCGGGCATGGTCGTTTCTGTGTTGCGTGGAAGCAAAAACGAGCGTGTCCTTTCACAGGGGTTTCAAAATCTTTCCACCTACGGTATCAGCGATAAAAGTGAAGAGGAGCTTCGGTTTATCATTCGGGAATTGCTGCACCAAAAGGTGTTGTTGCAAGACGAAGGACAGTATACGGTTTTAAAGCTTGCGCCCGCTGCACAAGAGGTTCTCCAGGGAAAAAGAACTTTGCATATGAAGCGTGCCGAAGTGAAAGAGGAACCGACAAAAACCGATTTTCTGCAAGAAATTGGCGAACACACCGTTTTATATCAGCGGCTGTTTGAATTGCGAAAAACGTTGGCGAACGAAAGACACATCCCCGCCTATATGGTTTTTAGCAATAAAACGTTGACGGAAATGTGTGTGTGGTTGCCGCAGACGGTAGAGGGTTTTCGAAATATTTCGGGAGTTGGTGAGGTGAAAGCGCAACAATATGGCCCCCTATTCGTGGAGGTTGTGGCCGCTTATTGCAAGGAGCGGGGATTGGCTTCACCGGGTTTAAAAATGATGCAAAAGCAAAAAACCACCTCGTTGCTGCACCTGCCAAGCGAGGAGGTATTGCAAAGCATTCCGGTGGCAGAAAAGGCGGTTTCTCTCACAGAGCTTACGTTCCACTTGAATGAATCGCTTGAAAAACATACTTGTAGTAAGCTCAGCGCTGCCAAGATAGCCTCTTGGCTGGTGGCAGAGGGATACTTGCGCATTGTTTCGCAGGGTGGCAATCGCACGCGTAAAGATCCCACAGAAAGCGGTCTTGAAGCCGGCATCACCGTGCAAGAGCGGCAGGCGTATGGGCGGCGGTTTCAAATGAATTTCTACTCGCCTGCTTTTCAGCGCATTATCCTCGACCATCTTTGTGAAATAATTCAAAAAGAAAAAGGATAGGAGCACAAATTCGGCTATAAATTGTAAAAAAACCGCCCTTTATGGGCGGTTTTCTTTGTGCAAACGGAGATGCCCACAGGGGCAAATTACCGTTCTATTTCGCATTCGGAAATGGGTTTTGGCTTGCTGTAGAGGTAGCCCTGCGAATAGTGCACGTCATATTGGTCCAGCACCTCTTGTATCTGCGCGTTTTCCACAAATTCGGCGATCGTCTTGGCCCCTATGAGATTGGCCATGAAACAAATAGAACGAAGGATGATGACGTTTTTCTCAGAGACGGCAATGTCTTTGATGATGGTGCCGTCAATTTTGATGAAGGCGGGAGAAAGGGAAATGATGGTGGTGTAAGTGGCATATCCGGAGCCAAAATCGTCCACGGAAATGCGGCAACCGAAGCTGCGCACCTTTTCGATAAAACCAAACAGTGTTTCATCCTGATAATTTTCGGTTTCCACAAACTCAATCACCAAGTTTTGGCAGTTTGGGTATTTCCCAAGTTGCCGAAAAAACCATTTCCGGAAGGTCTCGCTGGAAATGTCATAGGCCGAAATGTTCACCGAAAGCTGTTCGGGCCGATCAATGAATTCACTGAGTGCCTGTTTTATCATCATTTGGCTGAGACGGTTATATATCTTGTATTTTTTGGCAACTTCCAAAAACTGGCCGGGGTTGTAAATTTTTCCGTTTTCATCGGCGATGCGCATCAGCGCCTCAAATTTTTCGATCTTGCCGGTTTGGTTGTTGCGGATGCCCTGATAATAGGGGATGATGCGTTTTTTCTGCATCGCAAAATTGATTAAATCCAGCACCTGCGCATCTTTTTGAATGGTGTCGGTAATGTCCAATTCATCGGGCGTTATATGAAAGTTTTCATGTGTGTCTTTGGCAAGCAACAATGCAAGCAGAGCTCTTTCTATCAGGCGGTCATCCTGCATCACCACGGCGAAGCGAGATACGCCGCTTACATCTACTTGCGAAGAGGAGGCCGATTCAAATTGTGTGTAGAACTGTTTCATGAGTTCGAGAAAATCTTCTTTAGAAATGGAACGGTTCGCGGCCAGAACGAATTTATTGTAGTTGTATGCGTAAAGAAAAATCACCTCGTCAAGACCCATTTGCTCCAAACCCATTTGCACATTTTGCAAAACATCTTTGCAACCGGCATAATAGGTTTCTTCCCCATAGGCGGCAATGGATAAATCGGCATTGATTACCTCAGTCATGCACAGTTTGTCTATCAGGTTGTCTTTTAAATCTCGGTGCAATCTTGTGGTATTTGCAATGCCTAAATTGATGTCTAACTCATGTTCTGTCACTTTCATTTTTTGCTCCTTTGCTTTGTACTTTTAGTATAGCACGATGCAATTCAAATGAAAATCATTTTTTTCAAAAAATGGAAAAATGGTTTGGTCTTTTCCTTGTTTTGTAGTATACTATACAGTATAGATATAGATAGAATACAGATAAAAGATATAAAGGTGCAGCATCTTTGCTGCCGAGTGAAGGAGAAAATGGATGAAACAACTCACGGTTCGCTTTGCTGTATTTTTGCTCTCGGCGCTTTTGTTGGCTTCGTGTGCCGGTGCACCGGTTGCATCGTCTACACCGGCAGGTGGCATAGGGGGCAACGAACAGGGTGATTCTGCCCTAACCATCTTGTTTACAAACGATATTCACGGCAGAATCAACAATGATTCCGATGAGCCGTCCTATGGTTATGCGAGAATTGCACAGATAAAGAATGAATTGCAAGAGCAGGGCGACGTTCTGCTGTTTAGTGCCGGTGATGTGCTGCAAGGCACACCTTATGTGAACGAAAGCGATGGGGCAACAGCCATTGAACTCATGAACTCGGCCGGTTATGATGCGATGACACCCGGTAACCACGATTTCGACTGGGGCGCTGACAATCTTTTGGCACTGCGCGACGAAGCCACATTTGACATGTTGAGTGCCAATATTTTGTACGAGGAAGACGATGCGCCGGTGTTTTTGGAAAACAAAATATTTACAAGCGAAAGCGGCGTAAAGGTGGGGGTGTTCGGCCTGACCACGCCCTCTACCAAAACCACTACCACGCCCTCGGCTGTGGAGGGTATTCGCTTTTTGGCGGACGAAGAATTGTATGCGGCCGCACAAAATCAGGTGGATGTGCTCGAAGAACAAGGCTGTGATTTGGTTGTTTGCCTCAGCCACCTTGGCATAGACGACAGCACGATGGGAAGCCGTTCTTATGATGTGATAGAGGCTGTTTCGGGCATCGATTTATTCATTGACGCACACAGCCATGTGGAACTCAATGAGATGCAAGGGGACACTCTTTTGGTGAGCACGGGTGCTTTTGGGCATAACCTTGGCGTGGCTTCCTACGAAGATGGGGTGCTGAGCGCAGAGCTTTTGCCGGCCGTTATCGAAGATGAAGACACCGAGGCCTATGCAGAAGAGGTGACGCAGGAGGTGGATGATTCCCTTGGCGAAACCGTGGCGCAAACCGAGGTGGTTTTAGACGGAGAATATGAAACCGTGCGTAACTCGGAAACCAATTTGGGTGACCTGACCACCGACGCGATGCTTTGGTATGCCAACACAGAGCTCGGCATAGAAGCAGATGTGAGTGTGATGAATGCAGGGAGCATTCGTGCATCGATCGGCGAAGGGGACATCACGCTCGAGGATGTGAAAACCGTGTTTCCCTACGGCAACACGCTTGTTACCTTAAACATCACAGGTGCACAGCTTTTGGAGGCGCTGGAAGCGGCCAGCGCAGAGCTGCCTGAACCCACCGCACCTTTTGCCCAGGTAAGCGGAGTGGAATACACCGTACACACACAAACCGCCTATGAAGAAGGCGAGGCTTACCCAGACTCGACATTCTACGCCCCACTTCAGCCGGGTAGCCGTGTGGAGATACACAGTGTTTCGGGGGAGGATTTTTCACCCGAGGCCGTATACACGCTTGTGACCATAGACTTTTTGGCCATGGGTGGGGATTCCTACTATGTGTTCACGCAGGCAAGCGAGGGCAGCGTTATCGATTCGGGCGTGCTTTTGGAAGATGCTTTTGCAGCCTATATTACAGATACATTGGCCGGTGTGGTGGGTTCGGAATATGCCGCTCCGCAAGGGCGTATCACAGTGGAATAAAACGAGGTCTATTTTAAATAATATGAAAATATGGTAAAATGATGAAAATGTGAGTTCCGAGAGGTTTCGACAGTCGTTCAATCGGGTATATTTGAGCAAGTTCTTGTCCGATTCAGGTAAAAGAATGAAACAATAGGCAGGCCGAATGAGGCAGTGGCGCAACCTGGAAACAAAGGGTTTGCCAAAGGGGTTTTGAAGCACACAAAGGGAAAAGCTCGCACGGGTGCGTGCAAAGAGGATGGGTGCCATGGGAAAAGAATGGAATGATACGGCGGAAAAGCGAGAGAGGGCAGAGCTTCCAAAAGTGGTCAAAGCCATTGCAGAGGCAATACCGCTCGGGTTGAATTTGTGGGATGCAAATTTAAACAACATCGCGTGTAATCAGCAGGCGCTCAACGTTTTTGGTGCGGAAAATGAAGCGGAATACCTGCGCGAATTCCACACATATTCACCGGAATATCAGCCAAACGGGCAACGTTCGGATGATTTGATAAAGCTGTATATGCAAAGGTTGAAGGAAGATGGATCTTGCCGGTTCAAATGGATGCATTTAGACAGCAACGGAAGAGAGTTGCCGGCCGAAATCACGTTGTCTAAGGTGAGCCTCACCGAAGGGGAAGACCATGTGGTGGGGTTTGTGCGCGATTTACGCGAGGAATTCGGGCAGGGTGTGGGTGAAGAGGCGGAGGAATTTTATTTTCCCAATCACATCCCGCAAAAAGTCTTTTTGAGCAAGGTGGCCGAAATATCGGATGATTTGTTTTTTGCCATCGACAGGAGAAGCAAAACCATTCAGTTTTTGGGCAAGCATCAACAGAATGCGGGCGTGGACGGGATAAACGCGATGTCGGCGGCATACAATGAAGAATATGTGCACGAAGATGATGTGGAAGAGTATCGGGCGCTTGTTCAAGATATGGCCGCAGGAATTGAAAAACCGCACGATATGCGCTTTTTGCAAAAGGGTGGTGGCTATCGCTATTACCGCATTGTTTACCGATTCATCTATAACGAAAAGAAGGAGCCCATCATCGTGGTGGGCAAGGGCATCGACATCGGAGAACAAAAGGTGCTGGAAGAGAAAACGAAGTTTGATTCTCTTACCCAGTGCTACAGCCGTGTGAATGTGGAGGCCTTGATAGAAAAAAGAGTGGCTGCCGGCAAGGTAAAGCGGGGCGCGCTTGTGCTCGTGGATTTGGATAGGTTCAAGGATTTCAACGAAAAAAACGGGCATTTTTATGGGGATGAGGTGCTTAGGCAGCTGGCCGAACGCCTGAAAGAGTGGAGTGAGGAAAAAGACATTGTGGGCCGCGTGGGCGGCGATGAATTTGTGGTGTATGTAAATTGTGTGGAAGACAAAGAGGCTTTTGCACAGCGTCTGGAGCTTTTGCACAAGGGCGTGAATGAGCGATATCAAATATTTGGTTTCTGTGCGGATATTTCGGTGAGCATGGGCGTGGCTTTTTGCGAAGACAACCGCTTTTCTTACGAGGTGTGCCTGCAAAGTGCAAATCGTGCAGTGTATGCTGTGAAAAGCAAGGGCGGCGGTGCTTGGCAGTTTTGTGATACCGGCTGCGAGGGCGTTTTGGAGGACGAATCGGCCCTGCGGCTGATAAAAGAAGCCAAGGCCAACAAAATTGCCGGCCTTCACATGGATCACATGGTTATTTCGGCTGTTTTCAATTTATTGTACGAGCGCAACAGCGATAAAATGGCCGTTGCCTCGGCCTTACGCTATCTCGGGCAACATTTTGATGTGAGCCGGTGTTTCATTGCAGAGTCGCTTGATGAGGGTGAAAGCTACCGTTTCACGCACGAGTGGTGTGAGCAGGGTGTTTCTTCGCACATTCAGCAGCTGGGCACCGTGCCCGCAGAGCTGTTACAGGGATTATTTGGCAGCGCCTTGCCAAATGGCACGTACATTTGTGAAAACGTGGAAGATTGCTCGATTGATGGTGCGCTTACAGAGGCGATTAAAAGAGAAACCACGAAGGCGTTTTTGCATGCACAAATCAAAAAAGAGGATGTTGTATTATTTTTTATTGGCATGGAGGACTGCAAAAGAACGCGTGTCTGGAAAGATGTGGAAATCAACACGCTGCAATATTTGGCCAGAATACTCTCTGTGATTTTGCAGGGCAAGCACTTGGATGAAGAGGTGAAAGTGCTGGGTGAGTACAGCAAAATATCGGCCTTTGTGGCCGACAATACAGACAACTTCATCTACATTGTGGAT
Organism: uncultured Oscillospiraceae bacterium; assembly: GCA_964371725.1. Lineage (GTDB taxonomy): Bacteria > Bacillota > Clostridia > Oscillospirales > Ruminococcaceae > JAAYCI01. The sequence goes on along the minus strand of CAYJNQ010000001.1, from coordinate 183,844 downwards.
CCGGAAACCTTTGACATTCTTCACATGAATAAAAGGGCGTTGGGCATGTACAACAACCCGCCTGAAGCGGTGTGGAGAACCAAAAAATGCTATGACCTTTTGCACGAAAAAACCGAGCCATGCGAATTTTGCACCAACCAATATGTAACCGAAAATGCCTTTTACGAGTGGACCTATTACAACCCTCGCTTCCAAAAAACTTACCTATTTAAAGACAAGCTGGTGCCACTGGGCAGCAAAATGGTGAAATTGCAGGTGGCCACAGACATCACAAAAATGGTGGGGCTTGAAGCAAAACTTACAGATAAACTGGAAGAGCAAGACTTGCTTTTGGAATGCATTCGGATGTTGCACACGGGTGGCACACCCGATGCTTCTATCAAACGAATTCTCGGAATCGTGGGTGCGTTTTTTGGTGTGTCGCGGGCTGTCATTCTTCGAGTGAGAGAGGATGGGCTCAGTGCGTACAGCTCGCACGAGTGGACAAGCGAGCACACAGAACAGAGAAAGCACGATTTGCAAAACCTGCCTATGGAAGCTCTTGCACCTTTTTTTGAACGGGTTGGAAATAAAAGGGCAGAGTACCTGCCGGATTTTTCAAATACCTTTGCAAACCAAAAAGAACTTATTGCCATCACAGAAAGCCTAGGCATAAAAAGTGTGCTTTGTGCGCCGATTTTAGATGCAAACGGGGCTTTTATGGGGATATTCAGCCTTGAAAATGTTGAAAAAAATATAGACAAGTACTGGTTGCTTGGCTCACTTTCCGTGTTTGTTTCAGACTTCCTTGAAAAAAATCACCTCATTTCGCAACTCAACAAGCTCAGTTACTACGATACCTTAACCGGTGCCAAAAACCGCCACAGCTATCGCAGGGCTCTTCATGAAATAGACGAGGCTAAAGTGTCTTCTTTGGGTGTTGCCTATGTGGATATCACGGGCCTTGCCAGAATCAATGAGGAAAAGGGCACGCGCTATGGGGACGAAATGGTCAAGCGGATGTCGCATATACTCAGCGAAATTTTTTCGGAAAATTTCTTTCGCGTGGGTGGCGATGAATTTGTGGTTTTGGAAAAAAATGTGCAAGAGCTTGCCTTTGAGGGCAAAATCAATGTGTTGAAAGATGCTATTTTCCAAGAGGAAGAGCTGAACGCCTCGGTGGGTTTTACATGGAACAGCGATTTCGAGGACGAAGATGAGGATGAGATGGGCGAGTACAATACCGTGTGGGACAGCCAAAACTACACGGCCATCTTGAGCAAGAACCTTGAAAAAGAAATAAAAAGAGGGAAATATGCGGTGTATTTACAGCCGCAAATCAATTTTCAAACCGGTGAGCTCGACGGCGCCGAGGCTCTGATTCGGCGCATCGATGCCAGCGGCAACGTGCAGTCTCCCGCTTATTTTGTGCCCTTTTATGAAAAAGAGGGCATGATTTCACAAATTGACTTGCATGTATTTGAAACGGTATGTCGCCTTTTGCGCCACTGGAAAGAGTGTGGCGTGGAAACCGATATCAAATTTTCTGTAAACTGCTCGCGCTCCACCATCATGGAAAAAGATATTGTAAGCAAGTTGTCGTCTTTATGTGAAAAGTATGGGGTAAGCAAATCGAGGTTTGTGGTGGAAATCACAGAGACCATCCGACATACAGACGATAGAGTGTTCTCCTATGTGATTACATCTTTGAAAAATGCCGGTTTCTGTGTTTCCTTAGACGATTTCGGAAGTGGACATTCCAACCTATGTTCTCTAAGGATGTCGGATTTTGACGAGATAAAAATTGACATGGGTCTCACACGGGAGGTGCATCTTGAAGCGAAATCCAGAATATTAACCAAAGCGGTGCTGAACCTTTGTGAAGAATTTCCGGGCATGGTATCGGTTGCAGAGGGCATCGAAACGGTCGAGCAATATCATATTTTGAAGGATTTACACTGTCAAAAAGGGCAAGGCTATTATTTTAGCAAGCCCATTTGTATAAAAGAATTTGAGCAAAAGTACTTTGAGGATTTATCCTGACCGAAGCTGGATTTTCATAATGGAAAATGGCCGATGCGCTTAGATATGATGAAAATGAGATAGGTGAGACGGAGGGAACATCGTGAAAGACAAGAGTAGCACAAAGGATGCAAATGACCAAAGCTTGGTATGCAAGGAAGGCCGGTTTACGTTGGAGCAGCTGTTGGCTATCTTGGATTATGTTCCTCTTTGTATCAATATTGTCGATGAAAAAGCCGATAGCATCTATTGCAATGACTATACGGTGAGACTATACGGTGTCTGCGATAAAAGCACATATCTGAAAGAATTTTATAACTTGGTGCCGGAAACACAGCCGGATGGCAAAAACTCGAAGACGGCCTTTGCAGAGCATGTTCTGCATGCACTGGAAAAGGGCGAGACAAAATTCAACTGGTTGGATAAAAAGCTGACAGGCGAAGAGTTGCCTTTGCACATCACAATTTATCCACTGGGCATAGAAGACGAAAATGGCAACAAGCTATTGGTGAGCTTTATGCACGATTTGCGCCCGCAGTTGGCCGGGGATGCAGAGGAGATGATGCTGGACGGCTACTATCATAACCTTGTGAGCTACAAAAATTTATTCAACACTGTGGCAGAGCTGACGGAGGAGTGGTTTTGGGTATACGATGTGGGTATGTCCGTGATACAGTTCTTTGGAAAGGGCAGGGAAATTTTGGGCCTTGCGGCCGAAAAAAAACCATTCCCGAGCTATGTGGTAGACAGCGGCATGGTGTATCCTGATGATTTGGATACTTTTTTGCGGTTCGATCAAAACCTGAAAAACGGCGTGGTGGAGCCGGTAGAGGTTCGTTTTGTGCAACCAAGCGGAAATTTCCGCTATTATCGCATCACCTACAAAACCATGTACAACCAAAATGGTAAACCGACGTTTTCCATTGGCAAAACCTATGACATAGACAAGCAAAAAAGGCTGGAGGTGCTTTCTAAAACCGATTTGCTCACGAATTGCCTGAATAAAATCACAACGGAAAATACCGTGCGAGACATTCTGGAGAATTCTCAGGGCATGTCGCATGCGCTGTTCCTCATCGATGTGGACGATTTCAAGTCTGTGAATGACGAACTTGGGCATTATTTTGGAGATTTAACCCTCATGGACATCGCAAAGAATTTGCATACGAATTTTCGCGGTGCCGATGTGATTGGTCGCATCGGTGGGGACGAGTTTTTGGTGTTTTTGCAAAACATATCGGATGAAACCGTGATAAACAGCAAGGCGAAAGCCATTGCCAATGCCTTTAAAACGAGCTATTCGGGCGAAAACAAAGATTATAAAGTTTCCGGTAGCATTGGTATTGCCCTGTATCCAAAACATGCAGATAGCTACGAGGAGCTTTATAGGTGTGCCGATAAGGCGTTGTACAGCTCAAAAACAGCGGGCAAAGACCGATACACGATTTATTCGGACAAAATATCGGATGCCAGCACAAAAAATCTTACCGCGGTGGACAACACAAACAAATTAACCAACAGCTTTTTTGATGTGAACATCACCTCGGCGGTGTTCGATCTTATGTATCAGGCAGAGGATGTTGCCAAGGCTATAAACACTGCGTTGAAACTGATAGGGATGCATATGAATGCCGATCGTTGCTATATTGCGCAAACCTTCAATGCAGGGAAAAGCTATAGTATCTCCTACGAGTGGGCGGCAAAACGGCAGTTTGAGAAAATAGAAGAATTCCAAGACGTCCCGGTTCAGAACATCAAAGACTTTTTTGCGGAGATGGAGCAAAACGGCGTCATGTACAACAACAGCCCGGGTTCCGTGGCACTCGACCCCAACGGGATTCCGGGGTTTGAGGGCAAGAGAGCTTATCTATTGACACAAACGAAGGGAAAGGGACATACTCGGCTTGTTTTTGGCCTCGATGATGAAAACGAGCATCGTGCTTGGAGTGAGAAGGAAATCAACACCATTCAATATATTTTGAAGATGATTTCCATTTTTATCGCCTCATCCGATCTTCGACGAGGTGAGTGAGGGAGGAAGGATATGAAAAAAATCGATGCACATTTGCATGTGGCCAAAGTGGTTGCGGGCTATTGCTGGCGTGGGGAATCTCGTGCAATTGGAAACGGAAAGGCGCAATGGGGTAACGGCGAAATATTCGACTTACTTCCAAAAGAGTTTGGAGATACCTCCTTTGTGGTGGAGCGGGCACTTGAAATTATGGACGATCATGATGTGGAAAAAGCGGTTTTGATGCACGGCAGTATGTATGGCTTTCAGAACCAGTACCACTTGGAAATCATGAAAAAGTATCCAAGCCGTTTTTGTCCTTCATGCACCGTGGACCCATTCATGACCAATGCGCTCGAAACGATGACAAACTATATAGAAAAGGAAAAATTTCGGCTTGCTAAGTTTGAAATCAGCTCGGCCGGGGGGCTAATGGGATGTCACGATCCATTCTCTTTAATAGACGATAGAATGTGTGCTATTTATGCATTGCTTGAAAAGAATGGGGCGATTCTGGCCTTGGATGTGGGGGAAGAAACGACACACAGTCATCAGCCGGAAAACCTTTTGAAAATAAGCGAAATGTTCCCGAAATTAAAAATTGTACACTGTCACCTATTGTTCCCAAACCCACAAAATTTGAGTGAGAGCCAAAAAAAATGGGAGATGTTGAAACGAACCAATGTGTTTTTTGACATCTCTTGCCTGCCGAAGTTGGTGTCGGCAGAGCCGTATCCTTACACAGACATTGCAAAAATTGTGCGCACAGCCATGGATGTTGTGGGAGATAAACAGCTGATGTGGGGTTCGGACACACCGTATGCTGCCGTGAATGACAGCTACACACACTTGGCAAATTATATTGAAAAAAGTGAATTGTTCACAAAAGAAGAACTGAAAAACCTATACTACAACAATGCAAACCATTTATTCTTTGAGGAGAACCAATGAAAAAAATCGTATCCCTGTTTGGCGATGAAAATGAAAGCTATGAGCGGCTGAACAAACGCGCGGCCGAGTATGCACGCGGTTTTGGGTATGATTATGCCTATCGGCCTAAGTTTGAAAGAAACAGCGCGGAATTGGCAAGAGAACTGAAAGAGGCCGATGTGGGCATCATTGGCATTGAACCTTATGGCGAAGAAATTTTCAAAGAAATTCACAATAGAACAAAACTGCTTGTGCGCTTTGGCGTGGGTTTCGACGCTGTAGATTTGAAAAAAGCACGAGAATATGGCATTGCAGTGGCCAGAACCACCAATTCAAACAAAGAGGCTGTTGCAGAGATGGCCTTGATGCTGATGCTAAACTGCCGGCGTGTTTTGTTTAAAAGCGAGCGCTGCTTGAAAGAGGGACGCTGGGAAAAAGATGTGGGCAATGAAATTGTGGGATCGACTGTGGGTATATTGGGCTTTGGTTCCATTGGTAGGATGCTTGCTGTTTTGCTTTCGGGTTTTTCTTGCAATATTTTGGTGTATGACCCCTCTTTGAGTGCAGAAGAGGCACGAGAACTTAACGTGAATTCGTGTGATTTAGATACTATATTCAAAACTGCCGATGCGATCAGCATCCATATGCCCTACAAGAAGGAAACGCACAACATCATCGATAAAAAACGCTTGTCGATGATGAAAGAAAGTGCCGTTTTGGTGAACACCGCACGCGGAAATCTTGTGAACGAAGACGATTTGTATGAGGCGCTGTCTCAGGGAAAAATACGTGCCGCAGGCTTTGATGTGTTTGCAACAGAGCCGCTGCCCAAAAATGCAAAGCTGCGAGAGCTGGATAACATTGTGCTCACACCGCATGTTTCCAGTCAAACCGAGGAGGCTATCTGGAATACCTATAAAATGGCCATCGACATTATAAAAGAAGTGGATGAAACCGGAAGCAGCACCCATATCCTCAATTGAAACAGGTGAAATAGATGTCTAAAACAAAAGAATTGACCACATTGGGTCTTTTTCTGGCATTGGGAATCGTGTTGCCCTACGCAACGGGGCATGCTATGGGAATTCCCGGCACCATCTTGTTGCCTATGCATATTCCGGTTTTACTCATTGGTTTTTTGTACGGGCCTTGCATTGGTTTGGGGCTTGGGGTGATGATACCCTTTTTGTCTTTTCTGTTCACGGGAATGCCCGGGGCACTGATGCTACCCGTGATGCTCGTGGAGCTGGGCTTGTATGGTTTTATGAGCGGGCTTTTGTATAAGAAATATCAATGGAATGTGTATGTCAGCCTTTTGTGCACAATGGTGGCCGGACGCTTTGGATATTTGCTTACGGTGTATGTGCTGGGGGATTTGTTGGGACTTGCGGCTTTTGGGCAAGTGGCCTCTGTTTTAACCGCCGTTGCAACGGGCTTGCCCGGCATCATCCTTCAAATTGTTCTGGTTCCTGCGCTGGTGAAGATTCTGAAAAAACACCTGTTTTCTAAGGAGAAAACGCAGGGAGTGGTTTAAAAAATGTGAAGCGGCCAAGAACAGGGCATAGGCTGCATTGGTCCACACGCAGCAGTTTTCACAAACCAAAGGGCTTGCGGTTTTTTGAAAAGCAGAGTATAATGTTTGATTAGGTTTTGTTTTCCGTTTATTGATTGGTTCGTCCACATGAGGAGGCTTTGGCTGTGGCTTGTTTTACCACCCATGATGCAGAAGAAACCATTGCCTTGGCAAAACGTTTGGCCGTTTGCCTTCGTGGTGGTGAACTCATTGCTTTCACCGGTGGTATCGGAGCCGGTAAAACCACCTTTTGCCGAGGGCTTGCTGTGGGGCTGGGTGTTTTGGATGAGGTTTCCAGCCCCAGCTACACAATTGCCAATTATTACCGTGGTTCGCCGGCCTTTGCACACTTCGATGCATGGCGTATCGAAAGCGAGGACGATTTGGAGGCGGCCGGTTTTTATGAATACCTGGAGCAAAAGGCCGTGGTTGCTTTAGAGTGGAGTGAAAATCTTTCAAGCCTGCCCAAAACCGATGTCATTGAGATAAAGATTCGGCTGATATCCGAAAACACAAGAGAAATTTGCATTGAGGGGGCTTGTCACTTTTGAGCACCATACTCTCTTTAGATTGCAGTGGCGCCACCGCAAGCCTTTGCCTTCAAAAAGGGAATCAAACCCTATATGAGGAATTTTTGAACCGTGGCCTCACGCACTCGGAAACCCTTCTTCCCTTGGTACAACGTGGTTTGCTTTCGGCCGGCCTGTCTTTGGGGGATTTGTCGGCGTTGGCTCTAACCGTGGGGCCCGGCAGCTTTACGGGCCTGCGCATCGGCCTTGCTTTGGCAAAGGGGCTTGCCTTGCCAAACCAGTTGCCCTTGATTGCTGTTTCCACCTTGGAGGCCATGGCGCGCAGTGCCCCCGGGACCGGGCCCGTTTTAGCGGCCATCAACGCCCGACGTGAGCAAGTGTATTGGGCCGCTTTTCACGGTTCTGAGCCCTTTGTACGCCTGGTGGAGGATACACTTTCTCCGGCTTCGGAGGCCACTTCGTTTTTGCAAAAGCAGAAGGATGCCTTTTTCGTAGTTGGTGATGGCGCGTGTTTGTGTTATAATACTGTGTGTGCAACCTTGGGTTCAGAGCCTAGCCCTTTTATTGCACGTGGGGTGGCCAAGGCTGCCCAACATGTATTTGCGCAAGGGCTTTGTTGCAGCGCCGCAAGCGTTTTTCCCAACTATTTGCGTCTTCCTCAGGCCGAACGAGAGCGTGCGGCCCGGCTTTCGCAAAATGCAGAGAGCGGCCAATAAAGGTTGTTTCATTTTTGGCCAACTATGTTTTTTTATCGTTGGGTATTTCACAAAATTATCTACGGGATGTAACCTGTGTTGTCTATATCGAAAGGAGTGTGGCTTGTTGGTTAAAAGGCTACTGATTACAATTCTCAGCGGGCTGGTAATTCTGCTTGTTTTGGCGGGAGCCATTCTGTTGGTTTTTTCTACACGAGGATATTTCAGTGATGTCATCACTTGGCTTTTAATTGGTCTTATCGGAATTTTGGTGTTGTTCACGGTTTACATGGTCATCACCTATTCCATCGAAATTGTGCATAAAAAAGACCATGATGTGGAAGATTTAAGCGAACAAAGCATTCAAACGATGCTAAAAACCGGAGAAATTCCCGTGGTTCATACACCGGCCAAAAAAAGCAATCTTCCATTTTTCCTCGCATCTTTAGGCGGAAAGCCAAAATCGGAACAAGAGGGTAAACCGCAATCGGTGGCACCCACACAGGTGCCTATGCCCACAAAGGTGAATCCGTCGGTGCCGTCGAGCTCGGAATCGCCCGAGGCCCAAAAAGAAAATGCAACAGGCGCCGAGGCCGTTACCAAAACAGCACCTGAAAGTGAAGAAGAGCGCCAAAAGGCGGTGGAAGCTGTGCGTATGCAGGCAGAAGCGGCGGCTGTTGCACGGCGTAAAGCGGCTTCCATGGCGGCTCGCTCTCAAGCGTTTCCGGCTATCCGTACCGATCAATTAGCCTCGTTTGCAGATGACCCGAACGCCGGAAATACAGCATCACGCCCCGATTCGCGCGCACATATCTTGAACCCCAAACCGGCAGCCCCTTCGCTCGGGTTGGACCAAACGGGCAGCATCTGGGAACAAATGAATGTTCGACAAAGTGCTGCACCGCTGCTTGATCACCCGGATGCCCCACCACCGGTTCGGGACATCACGCCCCGCCAAGTGCTGGGTAAAACGAGTTCTTATGTGTCTTCGCACGCGGTTTCCTCGGCCGACTTAGAGGCCGCTTCGCAGCCGTGGCAACCCCCAAAACAACCCAGGGCTTGGAGTGGTGGTGGGAAAATGCCGGGCGACATGGGTGCCTTTGCAAAACCCAATACCGTACAAGGCGCACCAGATGCACAAAAAAGAGCTGAGGAAGCGCGCGCCAAAGCCAAAATTGCCGAGGAAAAATTGGCGGCCGCCAAAGGGGATGTCAGCTTGGAAAGCGCGACCAACTTGGCGGAAGATATTCGTAGAAAACGTTCTTTAAAATCACAAGAAGGCGATCTCCCTGCCACAGCACCGCGCCGTGGACGACCACCAAAGCCGAAGACGGAAGAGGAGCTCAATGCACCCAAACGTCCACCCGGGCGGCCACCGAAGCCGAAAACAGAAGAGGAGCTCAACGCACCAAAGCGCCCAAGGGGACGGCCGCCTAAACCGAAAACGGAAGAGGAACTCAATGCGCCCAAACGCCCGCGGGGGCGTCCGCGCAAAACGCCGTTGCCGGCAGAACCACCCGCGGACACACAAGCATCTTCGCTATCGGAATAAGAGAAGCACCGTACAGACGGTTTGGGAAGTAATATGCACGGTTGTAGGTGTGAGGTAGATGTCTGTTTAAATATCCATGCAGTCACGCCTGTGGGTGTGTGAAAACTTGACATATCATTTTTGTCTTTAAAACAAAAGGCCGACAGAAAAATCTGTCGGCCTTTTGTTGATCATTGCCACTCTGTGTGGAGGCCCCCTTTTATAGGGGCACTTTTCTACACACCGCAGGGAACAGCCTTTTCTTTTTGGAAAGCCGGAGATGCAACGAGTGCTCCTTCTTTAGGGCATGTGCAAGCGGCGAGAACCGTGTGGCCCGGAAAACCTACAGATAGGGGCGTTTTCTGCATTTGGCCGGATTTCGGAATTCCTATGTTCTAAAAATACATGTAGAGTTGGCAGGGAATCATGCCGTTATACACTTTGCGTCTCTTGGTTGCTTTTTCGCCGAAACCACGTTCAAACTCCTCGTTGGAGCTTAAAATATACGCACCCTTGGGTCGGTTTTCTCGAAAGACTTGTCCGAATATTTTTTCGAGTTCCAAAACTTCGGGCACCTCCATCATGCGCTCGCCGTAGGGTGGGTTTGCCAATAAAATGGCCGCCGAATCCGGCCGAAATTGGCGCACATCCTGCCGCTCGAAGCGACAAAATGCGCCCACGCCGGCCAATTTTGCATTGGCCTTAGCAAGCTGTATCATACTCTCATCCACATCACTGCCAAAAGCGGCAAAATCCGCCGCCTCCTTTTCTTGCTCTTTGGCCTGTTTCCGCATTTTCCCAAAAATATCGTGTGGCAGAAAACTGTATTGTTCCGCTGCAAACTTGCGCTTTAAGCCCGGCGCTATATTTTTTGCCTTGAGTGCCGATTCAATCAGCAGGGTGCCGCTGCCGCAGAAGGGGTCTTGTACCCGGCTGTCCCTGCGCACACGGGCAATGTCTGCGATGCCGGCGGCCAGGGTCTCTTTGAGCGGTGCTGTGCCCGATATGCGGCGGTATCCACGCTTATGCAAGCCGGCGCCCGAGGTGTCCAAAAAAAGTTCAGCCATATTTTTTCGTATGGAAAACCGCAGGCGATACTCGGCACCGTCTTCGGGCAAATGCTGCACATGATGCCCTTTTTTTAGGCGTTCAACAGCCGCCTTTTTTACAATTTTTTGGCAGGCCGGCACACTGCTAAGCTGGCTGGACAAACTGGAACCTTTCACCGGGAAGCATGCATTTGCCGGCAGATATTCCTCGATAGGTAGGGAAAAAACACCGTCGAACAGGGCGTCGAAATCGGCGGCGGGAAAACTGCCCAGCCGAATGAGCACACGCTCGGCGCAACGGCTCCACAAATTGGCGGCCGCTAAAATATCCGCATCCCCCTCGAAGGTGATGCGTCCGTCTGTTGCTTGCACATTTTTTGCCCCGATGTGTCTAAAATCGAACGCGGCCGATTTCTCCATGCCAAAATAGCAGGGTGCTACCATTTGAAAGTTCATGCCTTGGTTTCCCTTTCCTCAAAAGCGTTTGTTTGCGTCAATTTTCGATGATAAAATGCGCTTTGATGGAACAACAAAAACAGTACCGATTCCATGCCGGCGGCGGCCACCGTGTCCGATAAAAAATGCCGCCCCATTACGAGGCGAGAGAAGGCCATGAGGACGATGTAGCCCCAGCAAAAAACAGATATTCCCACCTTGTGACGTGCGAGGGCAGGAAACAAATCGCACAGAACCAAAAGCATTAAGATGCCGCAGGCACTGGCCGTATGCCCGGACGGGAACGAGCTGCCGCCCGGCCCAAAGGGTTCATACCAGGCTGTAAAATCCGAAAGACGCCCTTCGGCCAACATTTCATCAAAGCGTGGGCGTTGCCAAATAAATTTCACGAGGTTTACCAGTGCCAAATTGCAAATGGCATACACACTGCCACAAATGGCGAAGAATTGCCATTTGTGCATGGCAAGTGGCTTTTGCAGAAAGGCCCAGCGTGCGACAAGGCAGAATAAAAATGCCACGGGCATAAAGCAAAGCCAAGTTTTTGGGTGAAACATGCCTTCCAAAAGTGCTCTTCCCACCAAATAGTGGACACTGCCCACGTATAGACCCAGTTGTAACACGACCGCGCCTGCCAGCCACGCAAGGCTTTGTCTGCGCGCGTTTTGCCTTGCGTGGGCAGCTTTTAGAAGTAACCAAAGTACACCCGGCCAAAAGAGCACCCACCAGCCAAAGGCCTCCATGCCAATGGCCCAGGGTGTTTCGGGGTGGTACAAAAAGGCATCCAGAGCCAAATCCCATTGGGTGGCCAAAGCCAGCATTCCAGCGCAAATAATAAGAGCTAAGGCCGAAAAAACGGCTGTTGTATGTTGTTTCAAAAACTGCATGAATTTTTTTGTTTTCACACGCGCACCTTGATATAATAAAGCACGGACCCACGGGTTCCCCACTCGGCTTCAATTCGGTAGGTGTATGTGCCTCCGCTAAAGGGTGTTTGCAAGCTGCCTGTCACCGGTTCAAACTCGTTTCGGGTTCCATAAGAGCGGCTTACGCGCATACTGTTACAGGGGAATGAAAAATTGATTTCCAAGGGGGCGCCCGGTAGCACCGGAGCCGGTTCCAGCATATCGGCCGCATTGCGGTTTGGCTGAGACCAATCCACTGTGGTGAACAAAAACCGCCAAGAGTAAGAGTCCATCATATAGTGCTGGGTGGGCAGTGGTATGCCGTTGTACTCAATTTCAATCACCGGCAGGGCGCTTTCCGGGTTTTGCGCCGCCAAAACATCTCGAATCACATAGGAGAGCCCTGCCGCCAAAAGCAAAGCTGCAAGCCCAATTGCTATTTTTTTTGTCCATTGCTTTCGTTTGTCCATGTTTTTCCTCATCTGCGTCGGTTTTGTACACTGTTTTGTACAATACAAAACTTTTTGCGTTTCTTCGCTAACAGCATTATACCACATTCGTCATTTTCGGCAAGGCGAAAGAAATACAGCTCCTAAAAGGAATAGGCAAAACCTTTCTTTGCAAATAGTAAATACTACATTGACAGAATGAAGCTTGTATGGTATTATATTCGTACCTCACTGCAGGTCTATTTTTTTGTGCTATTCTTTTTCGAAGACACAAAGGGCTTGCAAACAGCCTTAAAAGGCACTTGTGAGGGAGGTTTACAATACCGAACCAAATGGAGGTGCAAAAGAGTATGACAGTGAAAATCACACTGGCCTGTACGGAGTGCAAACAGCGCAACTACGACACAACCAAGAACAAGAAAAACACTCCCGACCGGCTGGAACGCAAAAAGTACTGCCGTTTCTGCCACAAGCAGACACTCCACCGAGAGACGAAGTAGGGAAGGGGACATTTGCATGGCAGAGAAATCGGCTAAGAAAGAAAACATTGTAAAACGGTTTGGCAAGGGCTTTGCGCGCTTTTTTCGCGACACCAAAGGTGAGATGAAAAAAGTGGTTTGGCCCAGCCGCAACCAGGTGCTGAACAATTTTTTAGTTGTGGTTGTTTTCGCCCTCATTGCAGCGGTGATTATATTTGGCCTTGATGCCATTTTCAGTTTTGTTCTGGAAAGACTGATTTCCCTGATGGGAACCGCATAAACACAGCGTGCAAAGTGAAGGAGAAGGCATGGAGCAAGCATACTGGTATGTGGTGCATACCTATTCGGGCTACGAGAAGAAAGTGGCCCAAAACTTGTCTACCATTGTAGAGAACAGAAGATTGCAAGAGTTCATTCAAGAAGTTCGAGTGCCCACGGAAATGGTAGAAGAAATCAAAGACGGAAAATCGCGCGAAGTAGAGCGCAAACTGTTTCCCGGCTATGTGCTGGTGAAAATGGTGATGACGGACGACAGCTGGTATATCGTGCGAAACACAAGAGGGGTTACCGGTTTTGTGGGCCCCAGTTCCAAACCTGTGCCTTTGTCTGAGGCAGAGGTGGAATCTTTGTGGCTCGACGAAACGGAATCCAGCGTCGACTACAATGTGGGCGACAGTGTAGAGGTTCTCTCCGGCCCGCTGGAAGGTTTTGTTGGCCTTGTGGACGTCATCGACCACGACAGCGGAAAGGTTCATGTGAAAGTTTCTATGTTTGGGCGTGAAACCCCGGCAGAGCTCGACTTGAACCAAGTAAAACCGATTTAATTCATGGAGGTATAATCAATGGCACAAAAGGTAGTGGGCTATATCAAGCTCCAAATTCCGGCCGGTAAAGCAACTCCGGCCCCCCCTGTTGGCCCGGCATTGGGTCAACATGGTGTCAACATCATGTCTTTTACAAAGGAATTCAATGAGCGCACAGCCAAAGACATTGGCTATCTCATTCCGGTGGTTATCACCGTGTATGCAGACCATTCGTTTTCCTTTATCACCAAAACACCACCGGCAGCCGTGCTGATTAAAAAAGCGGCCGGCCTTGAAAAAGCCAGTGGCGAGCCCAACAAAACCAAGGTGGCCACATTGAAACGTGCTCAGCTTGAAGAGATTGCAAAAACCAAAATGGTCGACCTCAATGCCGCAAGCCTTGAAACGGCCGTGTCTATGATTGCCGGCACCTGCCGCAGCATGGGCGTTGTAGTGGAAGACTAAAACCCCAAAGTGGGAGGAAAAATCCGACAGAAAGCAGTGCGCTTTCATCACCACAGGAGGAAAAGATGAAACACGGAAAAAAATATACAGATGCCGCAAAAGAAGTGGAACGCGGCAAAGCATACGATAGCGAAGAGGCTTTGGCACTGGTGTGCAAAATGGCCAAAGCAAAATTTGATGAGACAGTAGAATTGCATGTGCGCCTTGGTGTGGATAGCCGCCATGCCGACCAGCAAGTGCGCGGCGCCGTTGTGTTGCCACACGGAACGGGCAAAAATGTGCGCGTGGTTGCCATTGCCAAAGGTGATGCTGCAAAAGCCGCCGAAGAAGCTGGTGCCATGCTAGTGGGCGAAGCCGATTTGGTGAACCGTATTCAAAATGAAGGCTTCATGGACTTTGATGTGCTGGTTACAACACCGGACATGATGGGCCTTGTAGGCCGTCTTGGCAAAATCCTTGGCCCGCGCGGCCTCATGCCAAACCCCAAAGCCGGAACCGTTACACCGGACGTGGGCAAGGCTGTATCGGAAGCCTTGGCAGGTAAAATTGAGTATCGCCTTGATAAGGCCAACATCATCCATGTGCCCATTGGTAAAGCTTCTTTTGGAGCAGAAAAACTTTGCGAGAACCTGGATACTGTGATGGGTGCCATTGTGAAAGCAAAACCCTCGGCCGCAAAAGGTCAGTACCTGCGTAGCATCTCGTTGGCGTCCACCATGGGCCCCGGCGTGAGAGTGAGTGGAACAAAATACATCACACAAGGTGCCTAATGCTTGACAAAACAGCGAAAGCTGTGTAAAATAGAAATTGCTGTTTTGTAGACAGCAGGAGACAGATAACAGGGAATTTCCCTTCCTGCCGAGAAACTGGCCAAAAGCAAACAAGTTTTTGCGCCTCTTTCTCTATGGGAAAGAGGCGTTTATTATGCCCAATCCCGTTTATTTCGAAGGAAACGAGGTGAAAACTATGCCCAGCGAGAAAATTTTGAAACAGAAACAAGCCTGTGTGCAAGATTTGAAAGAAAAAATCTTGGCGGCTCCGGCCGGTGTTTTGGTGGATTACATTGGCATCAATGTAGAGGCCGATACCGCTTTGCGCCGTGAACTGCGAGAAGCCGGTGTGGAGTATCAAGTGGTGAAAAACACCATGGTACACTTGGCTGTTCAAGACACAGACTATGCAGATTTAGATTCTGCACTCAAAGGTTCCACAGCCCTTGCACTTGCAAACGAAGAAGACAGTTTGGCTCCCGCACGTATTTTGTGCAAATATGCCGAGAAGTCCAAAGGGAAATTTGAGGTTAAAATCGGCTACATTGACGGCAAGGTCGTGCCGGCAGGCGAGGTGGAGGCACTCTCCAAACTGCCCGGTCGCGAAGGTTTGCTTTCCATGTTGCTATCGGCCCTTACCGGCAACTTGCGTGGTCTGGCCTGTGGCCTTAATGCCTTGGCCGAAAAAGGCGGCGCAGCAGCAGCCGGTGCCGAAGAAGCGCCTGCAGCTGAAGAAGCTACCGCAGCAGCCGAAGAGGCTCCGGCGGTAGCCGAAGAAGCTCCTGCCACAACCGAAGAGGCTCCCGCAGCCGAATAAACATTTTGTAAAACTTATAATTTGGAGGTAACAACCATGTCTGAAAAAATTGATAAAATTGTTGCCAGCGTTGAGGAGCTTACCGTTTTGGAGCTCAACGAGCTGGTAAAAGCCATTGAAGAGAAATTCGGTGTTTCTGCCGCGGCCCCTGTTATGATGGCCGGTGCTGCACCTGCAGCCGGTGGCGGTGAAGAAGAGAAGAGCGAATTCGATGTTGTTCTTAAAGAAGTTGGCGGCAACAAAATGGCTGTCATCAAATTGGTGAAAGAAATCACCGGTCTTGGCCTGAAAGAGGCCAAAGAGCTGGTTGACAATGCACCGAAAAATGTAAAAGAGGGCGTTTCCAAAGCCGATGCAGAAGAAGTGCAGAAGAAATTGGAAGAAGCCGGTGCTACCATCGAACTCAAATAGAGTTTGGGCATTTCACGAATATGAAAACACAAGCCGCAGCGAGTCTACTCGTTGTGGCTTGTTCATTTTTAAATGTACACACGATTTTTTTGCAAGGGGTATTCTGGTGTGAATTTGAGTATTATGAACTGTCACAGTTTTTTTTGTGTATATTCACCGTGGACAGATGTACTACAGTGTGATATACTAAAGATACCAAAACAGAGAGGGGTGAGTCCCATGTACGATTTAGAAGACCCTTTTTATGAAGCGCGGGACGCAAAACCCTGTGGTATTGCTTAACCTACATCCAGTTATGGAAACAACAGTCGGTAATGCAAAAAAATGCATCAACTTTAGGTAATTTTCGATTTGACAGAACAGCCATTGATAGTGGTTTTTCATTGTTCTTTCAGCTAAAGAATTGTTTGTTTTTCTTGGTATAATGTATGTTCAAACTGCGATGCAAATGCAAAACCGAGTAGAGGAATGAAGCAAATACCGGGTTTGTTCCGCTGTTTCAAGGTTCAGAACGGTTCAGACAGGAGCAGTCCAGATAGAAATAGATCGGACAGAAATAGTTCAGACAGAAATAGTTCAGATAGGAACAGTTTAGATATAGAATCATTCAGAAAGATTCGAAACGGTGCCATACAAGACTTAAATTCGACGCAAACAGATTCTGTCAATACGCTTTAAGGGCACGAAGTTGTTTGTACAGCAGATGTATATATGTTTTGGGTATACACTGTTTTGGCATCGGCGGGTTTTGCACATGGTTTGTGTATGATAGGAAAGACATGGTAAAACCTAGGGTATTGATTTATAGCTTTAAACAGTCGCGGGTATCTGTTCGTGAAGATACCAAAAAAGGAATCTTTGGAAATCTTTGTGAATGCTATTTGCCGGCTATTTGCAAATTTGCACTCCCCAAAAGAAAAACAGATAGAGTTTAGCGTGGGAAACAAAGAGGACAAAAAGAAAAGATAGATTCCTTGGTTTTTGATGTAGCAGTGTTTATGTTTTTGAAAGGGAAGCCGCCTGACAAGAAAACAAGGTGGCAAGCGGTAAGCAAAATACAAAGTAGTTGCAACAGACAGCGCTTAAGTAAGTCATACTTTGTAAGATGGATTATAATTATTGACTTGGGACTGGTAAGCCAAATACAATAATTGGTTAAATGCTTTACCGAAACATACCGCGTAGTGAACCTTGTGTTTCCATATAGATTGCTGGAAAGTGTTCAGTTCTTGTAAGTAGGCAATTTGTAAACACATATGTAAACATTTCTAAGTAGGAAATCATATCCATTTCATACAAGGCTTCCATGTTTTCATTCTTGTAAAACAGTATAGATAGTCCGAATTTTACAAGTTTCAAAAACTGGTTTCACAGCACTGCAACTTCAAAACATAACGTCATAAAAAACGCCACCGCATCAAGCTGGGTGGCGTTTTTGGTTGCAGAATGCGTATAGGTGGTGGGTCTTAAACAAAATAGCCACACCATTTACTGGCTGTTTTCTTCCTCGCACCCTTCGTTTTGCAATTTTTTTGCATAACGCGCAGCGGTGGGTGCTATGGCAACACCGCCGGCCGCTGTTTCTTTGAGTTCTGGTGCCAGACGCTTTCCGGTTTTATACATGGCCTCCACCACTTCGTCCGGCGGAATGCCGGCCGACTGACCCGCCAGCACCATGTCGGCACTGATAACGGCATTGACCGCTTGAGAGGCATTTCGATAAAAACAGGGCACTTGCACCTGCCCTGCCACTGGATCACAAACAAGGCCCATGCAATTCATAAATGAGAGGGATACGGCTTCGCCCACCATTTCGGGCGTCCCACCGGCCAGATATACCACAGCAGCGGCTGCCATTGCAGCAGCCGAACCACATTCTGCCTGGCAACCACCTTCTGCGCCGGACACAGTGGCGTTGCGGGTGATGATAGCACCCACACCACCGGCCACAAGCAAGGCTTCCATGAGCTGCTCGTCGCTTGTGTGCGTGCCCTCTATAGCGCTGAGTAGCACGGCCGGCAACACACCGGAGGAGCCTGCCGTGGGCGCGGCACAAATGCGACCCATCGAGGCATTCACTTCGCTTGCAGAAAAGGCCATGGCCATCATGTGGTTGATGTTTTTGCCCGTAACCGTGCCAAGCAGACTGTATTTTTCTTGCCTGCTTGCAAGGCTGTCTTTGCCAATGGAGTGCTCTTGCGTCAGGCGTTTGGTCAAGCCTTGCAAGGCAGCCTCGCTCATCACATCCCAGCGTATTTTCAGCTCGTGCATCACCGCTTGCTCCGATTTGTCTGAAACATTCATTTCGTTGTCTAAAATAATGCGCCAAAGAGGTGCGTTTTGTTCTTCTGCCTGCGCAAAAAGTTCCTCAAAGCTCCGGTACATCGATTACCATCACCTCCATCACATTGTTGATTCCATGCACCGCGTCTACAACTTCTTCGGGGAAAGATTCATCGGCCTCGATCACCGCAGTGGCAAACCCCCCTTTTGCTGTGCGTGACACACGCATTACGGCAATGTTGATTTCCTGTTTTGCCAACACACGTCCCATTTTGCTTACAAAGCCGGGCTTATCCAGGTAATACACCACCAAGGTAGGGCTTGTTGCAGTGATTTCTGTTTCTAGCTCGCCGATGCGTCGAATGCTGATTC
Organism: uncultured Oscillospiraceae bacterium; assembly: GCA_964371725.1. Taxonomy (GTDB): domain Bacteria; phylum Bacillota; class Clostridia; order Oscillospirales; family Ruminococcaceae; genus JAAYCI01. The sequence continues at coordinate 165,317 of CAYJNQ010000001.1, read as the reverse complement.
TTCCCCCGCCCACAGAGGCACCGTAGATATCGCTGTGTGTGCCGTCGAGATGAAAAAAACGTATGTGAACTGCATTTTCATGCATTTCCTCGAGGTCCTCTTCATGAAATTCAGCACGAATACCGCGTTTTTCAGCTTCATGAAAAGCGTCTCGCAACCGCACATCGTCTGTATGAAATCCAAGGGCACCCGCAAGAAGAGCTTTGTGTGTTCCATGCGGTTTGCCTGTTTTGGCAAACGAGCCGGACAAGCCAAACGACACCACATCAAATTCTTTTTTTGCAATGATGGCAGCCACACGCCCAAGGCGGGCGGCTCCGGCCGTGTGGCTAGAGGAGGGACCGATCATGACAGGACCCAAAATTTCAAAGATGCTTAGTTCCACCGCTTTGTACCCCTCCTTGCAAGCCTTTTCTGTATTATAACACGCAAACAATAAAAAGAACAGCTACACCGCCGTAGCTTTTCTTAGAAAAATGAGGGTGGCTGTATGCCACCCTCACTCCGTTTTTATCTTTGTTTATTCCCCGTGCTTTGCAGCCAAATCTGCCAAGGCGTCCTTGCGAGAAAGGTTTAAGCGGCCTTGCTGGTCTATCTCGGTCACTTTCACAAGCAACTCGTCACCCACGGCCACGATATCTTCCACACGTTCCACACGTTTTTGGTCGAGTTTTGAAATATGTACAAGCCCTTCCTTGCCCGGTGCAATTTCCACAAAGGCGCCAAAGTTCATCAGGCGTGTCACCTTGCCTTTATAAATGGCACCAACTTCGGGGTCTTCCACAATGGTTTTAATTGTATGCAAAGCGCGGCGAGCATCGTCGATATTGATGGCCGAAACATGCACACGTCCGTCGTCTTCCACATCAATCTTCACGTTGTTTGTGGAGGAAATTTCCTGAATCACCTTGCCGCCTTTGCCAATCACATCACGGATTTTGTCCACATCAATCGTAATGCTCAGCATCTTGGGCGCATAGGCAGACAATTCTTCGCGCGGCTGTGCAATGGCCGGTTTCATAATGTCATCTAGGATATAAAGGCGCGCTTTGCGGCATTTTTCGAATGCTTCTTCTACAACTTCGTAGCTGAGGCCGTCCACTTTGATGTCCATCTGAATGGCTGTAATGCCGTTGCGTGTGCCGCCCACTTTGAAGTCCATGTCGCCGTGGAAGTCTTCCACGCCCTGGATGTCCAGCATGGTCATCCAACGATCATCCTCGGTGATGAGGCCGCAAGAGATGCCGGCCACAGGCTCCTTGATGGGCACGCCTGCATCCATGAGGGCCAATGTGGAACCACAGATGGCAGCCTGGCTTGTGGAACCATTTGAGGACAGCACTTCCGAAACGAGGCGCATAGAATAGGGGAAATCCTGCACACTGGGCAAAACGGGCATCAGGGCACGTTCTGCCAAGGCACCGTGGCCAATTTCACGGCGCCCCGGGCTGCGTGGTGCACGTGCTTCGCCCACGGAATAGGGTGGGAAATTGTAATGATGCATGTATCGTTTTTCATTTTCGCTGGAGATATCGTCGATGATTTGGGCATCACGCATGGTGGACAGCGTGGCCACTGTGAGGGCCTGCGTTTGCCCACGCGTGAACAGGCCGCTGCCATGAGCGCGCGGAAGTAAGCCCACCTCTGCGCCCAAGGGGCGAATTTCATTGATGCCGCGGCCGTCTACACGCTTGCCGTCATCCAAAAGCCAACGACGCACCACATTTTTTTGCATTTTATACATGAGCTCATCCACTACAGAGCTGCCAAATTCATCGGAATAACGCTCAATGAGCTCGTCTTGAATCGGTGCCAAGCGCTCATCACGCACATTTTTGTCGTCTGTGTCCATCGCGGCTTTGAAACGCTCTAAGTAGGCTTCTTTCACCTCGGCAAGCAACGCGGCATCCAGCTCCATGGAGGGGAATTCCACCTTGGGTTTGCCGATTTCTGCCACCATGCCTTCAATGAAAGCAATGAGTTTTTTCACTTCGTCGTGTGCCTCTTGAATGGCTCGAAGCATCGTGGTTTCATCCACTTCATTGGCTCCGGCCTCTATCATCACAATTTTCTCTTTGGAGGCTGCCACCGTAAGGGCCAGGTCTCCGGTTTCGCGCTGCTCCTCGCTTGGGTTCACAATCAGTTCGCCGTCTACAAGCCCCATCATTACGCCGGCCAAGGGGCCGTTCCAGGGGATGTCTGAAATAGATAGCACAATGGAGGTGCCAATCATGCCCACCACCTCAGGGCTGCAATCTTGGTCGACGCTCATCACAGTCATCACCACAGACACATCGTTGCGCATATCTTTTGGGAACAGCGGGCGGATTTGGCGGTCAATCACGCGGCTTGTTAAAATGGCTTTTTCACCCGGGCGGCCCTCACGGCGCATGAACGAGCCGGGGATACGCCCTACTGCGTATAATTTTTCCTCAAAATCTACACTTAGCGGGAAAAAATCAATCCCTTCGCGCGGGCGTCCGCTCATTGTAGCATTGCAAAACAGGCAGGTATCGCCGTAGCGGATGAAGCAACTGCCGTTGGCAAGTCCCCCCATTTTCCCCACTTCCACCTCCAAGGGGCGGCCGGCCAATTCTGTTTTGAACACTTTGTGATGGGGATAGCTCACTTTTGGGCTCATCGGGTTTTGCATTTCACTCAATTTCTTCTCCTCCGTTTCTGCCACAAAAAGCGTTCAGGCTTTTTGTGAACCGTTGCTTTTGAAGAAATTTAGCAATCAAGGCAACCTTTTAAAAATCGTTTCCTCAAAAGGTTCCGTTCATTGCTAAGATTCTTCGCTGCAATTGATTGTGTGTATAAAAAACCTGAAAGCGCGTGCCAAGCCGACACACCACTTTCAGGCACTTTCCCATTTTACTTACGCAAGCCAAGGCGGGCAATCAGGCTGCGGTAGCGTTGTACATCTTTCTTTTGCAGATACTTCAGCAAGTTGCGGCGCTGGCCGACCATCTTGAGCAATCCGCGGTTCGAGTGATGATCCTTCGGGTTTTGCTTGCTGTGTGCTGTTAAGTGGTTGATGCGTGCAGTGAGCAGCGCAATTTGCACTTCCGGAGAGCCTGTATCGCCCTCGTGCACAGCATACTCTTTCATGATGTCTTGTTTGTTTACCATTTTTTTCTCCTCAATGTTTAAATTCGCCATTTGCCCGGTAGAGGTGTTGTGCCGCCTATGAGGAGCAAGCCTGCTACTGCGCAAAGGTACTTTAAGCATTATAGCAGAAAGCACCTTCCTTTTCAAGATGTATTACAAGGAATTTTCATGAGATCGGCTCACATGCATTTATAATATTTCGGTTTGTGCAAGTGGTTTTTGGCATTACAAGCATATTTTTCCACAAACCGTGTTTCTTATTAGACGATTTATGTTATACTATATACCTAGCAAAAGGCGTGTATGCTACAATCGATTGAACAAAAACGAGGAAACAACATGAGTGAAAACACCAAGCATTGGCATAAGCTTGACAATACGGCGAACTTATTCCCGGTTATTTCGTCACCGCGATATTCCAATGTCTATCGCATTGCCGTCACCTTGCAACAAACAGTGCGTCCCGAGGTTTTGCAGCAGGCGCTCAGCCGCATCATTTTGTGGTTTCCAAATTTTCGCGTGCGATTGCGACGCGGTTTCTTCTGGTACTATCTTGAGGAAAACAACGAAGAACCGTCTGTATATAGGGAAGAAGACTACCCTTGTCGCTATATCGACCCTTTGCAAAACCGTCACTTTCTGTTTCGGGTGAGTTATTTTGAAAATCGTATCAACTTGGAAGTATTCCATGTATTGACAGATGGCAATGCAGGAAAAGACTTCCTGTCATCACTCGTGTGCCAATACCTAATGATGGCTTATCCAAACGCATTCAATGAAGCAGACCGCCGCCGCCGCTGGTTTGCCGAAAATGCAAGTGAAGTGGAAGACAGTTATCTGAAAAATTACAATTTGAAACAAAAAAGTGGTTACCGCATTGGGCGAGCGTACAAAATTCGAGGTGAGCGAAGCCTTGTAGGAAGCACAAGCATATTCCATGTACACATCGATATGGAGCAGTTTCGTTCTTTTTGCAAGGAAAAAAACGTGAGTCGTGCACAATATCTGTCGGCCGTGATTGGCTGGGCTGTGTGCAAACAACGCCCGGGTATCTTAAAGCGTCAGCCCGTGCACCTGTTTTTGCCCGTGGACTTGCGCGATATGTTCGAGTCGAAGACGGCGCTGAATTTCTTTTCCAATGTGTTCATTCGTTTTGACTATGAGGACGACGCGGACTTTGATGAAATTTTACAGGATGTGAAAGCACAGTTTAAGGAAAAAATCAACAAAGAGAGTATGCAAAGCCACATCAGTTACACCACAGCCACGCGTGGAAACCCGCTGATACGTGCCTTGCCGCTGCCCATTAAAATGCTGGCGCTTCGTACGGTTTTTGAAAGAAGCTCCAAAAGCACAACATTAAGCTTCACCAGCCTCGGTGCGATGCAACTGCCAAAGCAGTTCGAGAGCTATATTACGGGGGCAACATTGCTTTTGAGCTGTGCGCCAAAAGAGCCTTTTAAATGCGCCGCCATTTTTTATCAAAACGATTTTGCGTTTTCCATGAGCAGCACCCTGCGCAGCATGGATATTCAGCGCAATATTATTCGAAAATTAGCGCAAGACGGGCTAGAGGTTACAGTGGAGACAAACGGGGTGGATTATGCGAGTATGTAATGCGTGCCATATCGAGGTGAGAGTGAAGGGGAGTGGTTGCCCCGTGTGCGGTGCAGAACTGGAAAAATCGGATAAACCGGCCATGTTTCGCGCCAAGAACAGCTACCCAAACCTGCACACGCGCTTTGCCACCTTCAGCCTTATGCGCCGTGTGCTGCAAGCGGCAACGGTGTTTGCCTGTTTGTTTTCGGTTTTGGTGAATTTTCTACTCACCCCCGAGCTCTGGTGGAGCTTTTTGGTTTTGGCAGCGGCTGCCTATACGTGGATTTTGGTGCCGGCGTGGATGCTGCGCAGGGCCAATGTGGTGCGTGTGTTGTTGTTTCAGGTGATGCTTACCTGTGTGGCAATGGTGCTTGTGGATTTTGTAACCGGGTACAGGGGATGGAGCATGAACTATGTGGTGCCGTCCATTCTGATAGCCGGAACGGTGATAAGCGGCATCGTTTCAATTTTGGATTATCGCAACTGGAGCCATTATGTTTTTTACCAAGTTTCGGTGTGTGCACTTGGGCTATTGCCGCTACTTTTTTATTTTTTGGGTTTGTCGAAAAACCTGCCGCTTGTGTTGGTAAGTGTGGGTCTTGGTTTGGCGGGGCTACTTTGCACACTGTTTTTGGCAGACAAAAACATTAAAAATGAGTTCATCAAGCGTTTTCATGTGTAGACTAGGCACAAAAACAAGGGATTTACACACAAAAATGTGTGGGATTCGATAAAGCGAGTGGTTCATTTGGGTGGATGCTTGCGTATTTTACATTTGTAGGGTACAATTATCTATGAATACGTTTTGTTGTGGGTCACTACTTTTCTTACGGATACGGTGCAAACCCCGCAAGCGGAAATATTTTGAGAGGTGGTACGCTGAATGAGCAAATTGACAAGCAACCAACAAGTATTGAGCTGGGTAGATGAAGTGACAGCTCTTTGCAAACCCGACAAAGTGGTGTGGATTGACGGAAGCGACGAGCAACTGAAAGCACTGCGCGATGAAGCCGTGGCAAGCGGTGAAGTGAGTGAACTGAACCAAGAGAAACTGCCCGGTTGTCTGTGGCATCACACAGCCAAGAACGACGTAGCCCGTGTAGAAAACCGCACCTTCATTTGCACCAAAAATGAAGAGGATGCAGGCTCTACGAATAACTGGATGAACCCTGACGACATGAAAGCCAAATTGCGTCCTCTGTATGATGGCGCTATGAAGGGCCGTACAATGTATGTGATTCCCTTCTTGATGGGACCTGTGGGCTCGCCCTACAGCAAAGTGGGTGTGGAAACCACTGACTCCATCTATGTTGTTTTGAACATGGATATCATGGCTCGCATTGGCCAGTGTGCCCTTGACCAACTGGGCGACTCGAACGATTTTGTGCGCGGCATGCACGCCAAAGCCAACATCGACGAAGAGAACCGCTACATTGTGCAGTTCCCCGAAGACAACGCCATCTGGAGTGTAAACAGTGGCTACGGCGGCAACGTGCTTTTGGGCAAAAAGTGTTTTGCTTTGCGCATTGCTTCCTACCAGGGTTGGAAAGAGGGCTGGATGGCCGAGCATATGCTGATTTTGGGCATTGAAGATCCAAACGGAAACGTGCAATATGTCACAGGTGCTTTCCCGTCGGCTTGCGGAAAAACAAACCTTGCTATGCTTATTCCGCCGGAAGTGTACAAAAACAAAGGCTACAAAGTGTGGACAGTGGGCGATGACATCGCATGGATGCACATCGGTGACGACGGCCAGCTTTATGCCATCAACCCCGAAAGCGGCTTCTTTGGTGTGGCCCCGGGCACGAACGACAAGAGCAACTACAACGCGTTGGCCTCCACACGCAGCAACACCATCTTCACCAATGTGGTGCGCAATAACGACGACAACACCGTTTGGTGGGAAGGTCTCGACAAAAATCCGCCCGAAAATGGTACCGACTGGCTGGGTCAAGCTTGGAACGGCAAAACAAGCAGTGACAAGGGTGCCCATCCGAACAGTCGCTTCACCGCACCGGCTATCAATTGCCCGTCCATCTCGAAAGAGTTTGAAAACCCGAAGGGTGTGCCGGTATCGGCCATTGTCTTTGGTGGCCGCCGCGCCAAAACGGCCCCGCTGGTATACCAAAGTTTCAATTGGGAACACGGTGTGTTCGTGGGCTCCATCATGGCCAGTGAAACCACTGCCGCCGCAGCCGGTGCCGTGGGCGTTGTGCGCCGCGACCCAATGGCCATGCTTCCTTTCTGTGGCTACAACATGGGCAGCTACTGGCAACATTGGCTCGACATGGGTGCAAAATTGGGCGACAAAGCCCCACAAGTATTCAATGTAAACTGGTTCCGCACCGATGACGAAGGCCGTTTCATTTGGCCGGGCTTTGGCGACAACATGCGCATCTTGATGTGGATTTTGGACCGTTGCAACGGAAAAGTGGATGCAGTGGAAACCGCTATTGGTTACCTGCCAAAAGCCGAGGACATCAACATTGATGGTCTTGATGACATCAGCCTTGAAACCGTGAAAGACCTGTTGAGTGTGGACAAAGAGCTGTGGTTGGAAGATGCCAAAGGCGCAGCTGAACTGTATGCCAAATTTGGCAGCCGTTTGCCCGCCAAAATGGACGAATTGCTCAAAGCACAAGTCGAGCGCTTGAACAAAATGTAGTATTTTGTAACATACGGTATGTGAAATCAAAACAGAATCAGAAAGAATTTTCTTTCTGATTCTGTTTTGTCAATTTAAAAAAAGGAGAGTATGAAAATGGATTTGAAAGGTTCAAAAACAGAGGCCAATTTGCAAGCCGCTTTTGCGGGCGAGAGCCAAGCGCGAAACAAGTACACTTTCTATGCCTCTAAGGCAAAAAAAGAAGGGTATGTTCAAATCTCCAACATCTTCCTGGAAACAGCTGGAAACGAAAAAGAGCATGCCGAGCTATGGTTTAAAGCACTGCACGACGGTGCTGTGCCCGACACTGTGACGAACCTAATCGATGCCGCAGCCGGCGAACACTATGAGTGGACAGATATGTACGCCGAGATGGCCAAAACGGCTCGAGAAGAAGGTTTTGTGGAAATCGCCTGCCAAATGGAAGGGGTTGCCGCTATTGAAAAACGCCACGAAGAACGTTATTTAGCGCTCAAAAAGAACATCGAGGATGGGGTCGTTTTCAGCCGAGAAAGCGAAGAATCATGGATTTGCACGAACTGCGGCCATGTGCATGTGGGCAAAGAGGCACCGGAGCTGTGTCCGGTGTGCAAGCACGAAAGAGCCTACTTCGAAATCTTAGTTGTTAATTTCTAAGCAGAGCCAGCCTGTTTGGGCTCTGCTTGAAACAAGAGCAACACTTGGTAGAACGCCAAAGACATCGAATTCCTCATCTTCGGGGATTTGGTGTCTTTTTGCATAAGTACCACGGATAAAGATAGGGCCGATTAAGCTGAAATTTAACACGTTTTACCAAATAAATTCCGTTTCTCTGCGTTGTCATCAATAACGATGTATAAAGTGGTGTTCATCCTTTCGTCTCGATAAACAAAAGTTCTGTTCGTCAATCCCCAACCACTTTTCAACCCAATCGACTTTTGTGTGGATTTTCTGTTGACAAGTCCTGTGTTTTCAGATACAATATAACTATAAAATTGGTTTTGTGGAACAAGACGATGTGCTGTGCAAAACCACCAAACAGAGCGAGATTGAATCGGCTGAAATCCATAAGAATTTTTCAAAAAATGTATAAGAGATTGGTGTAGTTATCCTGTTGGAAGACGATTTTTGTGGTGCGGCATGAAGTAAGGTTTTGTAAGAAAGGTTTGGGTGGCCTGCAATGGGAAAAGAAGAAAAAAACGGATATTTGATATTTAAAGGATTGGCAGACCCACATCGAATCGAGATTTTGAAAATTCTGAAGAACGGCGAAGAATGCAATTGCCATCTCAGTGAAAAAATCGGGATGCCTCTTTCTACCCTGGCCCACCATTTAAGGGTGTTGACAAATGCAAACCTTGTTTTTCCAAGAAAAGAAGGGAAATGGACTTACTACACCCTCAACACGGAGCAATTTGAAAAAGCCAGAGATATAGTAAGTGAATTTATATAAAGCACACGAAAGCGTGTGCTTTATATATCCAAATCAATTCGTGTAAATTGGTTTTATAGTTTTATTGGAGGTGTTGATATGTGCAGTTGTAGGCTGAAATTTCGGTGTAGAAGCAGATAGTTCTTTCCTAGCTTTTCATTCTGCCATATAAAGTAAACGGAGGATTGACTGTTATGCAACAACAACTGATTGATTTTTTCACTTTTCTGCTGGCACAAATGGGCATTGGCGAGCCTATGGTGGGAAATGTGCTGGGTACTTTTGTATTTCTGTTTGGCGAACTCATGGTTTTGTTCATTCTCATCAGTTTTTTTGTGGGCTTACTGCAAAGCTACATCGCAAGAGAGAAAATTCAAAAAGCCCTGACAACAAAATATCGTTTTTTAAATAGCGTTCTGGGTGCGGTGCTGGGCTCTGTGACACCTTTTTGTTCCTGCTCCACCATCCCACTTTTGGTGGGGCTACGAAAGAGTGGTGCCCCCTTTGCCGGAATGGTATCTTTTTTGCTCACTTCACCGATTTTAAACCCGATGATTGTGATTGTCTTTTTCAGTTTTTTCGGTTTTGTGCCAACCCTGATGTATTCCGGTATTGCCCTGGTGTTTGCCATTGTGGTGGGCTACATCCTAGACCGTTTGGGGTTTGAACGTTATTTCAAAGACAATATGGTGGCAGGATATGAGGAAAATGCCGGTTGTGGCTGTGGAGAGCCCACAACCAAGCTACAAGCCGTTTCTACGGCGCAAAATGTCTCTTGCTGCAAAAACGCTTCGCCATCTGCAGAAGTGGGTGTTTCTGTTTCTTGCTGTGCGGCCCCCACCGTGGGCACGGCCTGTGCTTGTTCGGCGCCGGCAGCCGAAGTCTCGTGCGACTGCTCTTCTTCTATTTGTGAAGAGAGCGCTTGCTGCGAAGTTCTTGAATCGACCACGGCGGCTGACGCTTCGTGCGGATGTTCTTCTGAAAGCGAGGCAGGTGGATGCTGTGGCGCGCCCGACATGTCGTATAAAAATCAAACCGGGAATTTCTGGCAAAAAAATGCGAAAGTGTGGAGTTACTCTTTCAAAGATGCCCTTTCTCAGTTCCGAAAAATACTTCTCTATCTTTTAATAGGCGCGGGGATTGGCTCGTTCATCTATGGCTTTGTGCCGGCAGAGTTTCTGGTGCAAGTTGCCGGCGAGCAAAACCCGTTTGCTGTGCCGATAGCCGCTGTTTTGGGAGTACCCATGTACATTCGCACCGAGGCCGTTTTGCCACTTGCCAACTTGCTTATAGGCCAAGGCGTTGGTCTTGGCACAATGGTGGCACTGATCATCGGTGGTGCAGGGGCCAGCATTCCGGAGGTGTCTTTGCTCAGCACCTTATTCAAAAAACAATTCATCATCACATTTCTCATTTGCATTTTTACTGTGGCGGTTATTTCCGGGTATGCATTTAACTTTTTCTTATAAAAATCCTCATGATTATGAGCTTAACCAAAAAGCAAAAGACCTCACCGGTGGGAGGTCTTTTGCTTTTTCTATAATATTCATTCAATTGGCGGCTTTAAACCGGTTCCCTATCATTTCAAACCGGACAAATGCTTAGAAAATCAAGGTACGCAACGCCTTCATCGCTTCTTCGTTTTCGGCGATTTCGCCCGCTTTCGAAAAGGAAAAGGACTTCGAAAAAATCATATCCCAGCCGATGTAGTTGCAAATAGCCTTAAATTGGTCTTGTATCAAGCGATACTGAATGTCGTCTAAGTCAGCGGCACCGGTGATAACAATGCCAAGCTTTTTGGGTGGGTTTTTTTGAAACAACCCGTCTCTTGCGTAAAACTTATCTAGAAAGAGTTTGGTTTGTGCCGAAACACCCCACCAGTAAACAGGCGAGCCGAAAATAATCACATCGGCTCTTAAAACCTTATCCATCAGCCCTGCGCTGTCATCGGGCATCACGCATACGCCACCATTGCTTTTACAAGCCTCACAAGCAGTGCAAGCGTCGATGTGATGCTCAGAAATATCCACAAAATCAATTTCTGCCTCAGGACATCGCTTTTGTGTGCAGGCTTCAATTTCTTTCAATGCTATGCTTGTGTTGCCTTTTTTTCGTGGGCTTCCATTCACAATCAAAATATTCATTTTAGCTTTCTCCTTTTTCGAAAAAGTCACTTGCCTGTTTCATATTCTCTCGGATCTTTACAGAGAATGGGCAGTTTTTTTCACAGTTGCCACACAAAATGCAGTCGCTCGCTTTTGCACTTTGGGCATGATAGTGCGAGTGGATGGTGGGTGGAATTTCCGTGCTTTCTCTTGCAATGTCCAAAAATTTTGTTACCTGTGCAATGTCAATGCCTACGGGGCAGGGCAAGCAGTGGTTGCAATACATACACCTTCCGCTCGCCTCAATTTTTCCGGCTTCACGGAAAATCCACGCATAGTCCTTCTCTTCATCTGTGCTTCCTAAGTAGGAAAGTGCTTCTTCTAATTCGCCAACGCTTGAACACCCCAGCAAAACGGATGTGACGCCGGGGCGGGTCAAACAATAGTGGCAGCACTGCGCAACACTCATGGCCTTTTTAAACGGAGAGCTCTCGGCTTTTAAAAGTGTGCCTGCACCGAGGGCTTTCATCACGGTAATGCCCACCCCGCGTGTTTCACAAGCAGTATATAATTTCTGCCTTGCCGCATTGATGCCCCTTTCGGATTTCTCAAAAGCCTTGTATTCCATCAACTCCCGAATTTCCGTGTGCTCATCCTCTAGGTCATAGGCGGGATTGATGCTGAACATCAAAACATCGATAAGGCCACTTTCCACCATTTTAAGTGCCACAAGTGGGTTGTGGGAACTCACGCCGAGGTGGCGTATCACGCCCTTTTCCTTTAGAGATTTGGCATAGCTTATGATAGCACCGCCGAAAACCGTGTCATAATCTTCAAAGCTATCCACATAATGAATCATGCCCACATCTATGCAATCGGTTTTCAAGCGGTAGAGCAAGTCTTCAAAAGAGGCCTTTGTTTTTTCGAGGTCGCGCGTTCTTTCATATTGGCCATCTTTCATAACGGTGCAAAGGTGCCCTTGGATGAACATCTTTTTTCTGTGGCCGGCCAGGGCATTCCCGATGGCCGTTCTCACGTCCGGCTGCGGCATAAAAAGGTCGAGATAATTCACGCCGTTGTCCAACGCGGTGCATAGAATTTCGCGCACAAGTTCTTCGGGTTTTCCATTCAGCCATTCGCCGCCAAGCCCTATAACACTTACTTCGTCGTCGCACTTTCCAAGTTTTCGATACTGCATAGGCCCCCCTGCTTAGCCGTCTTGCCTTGTGTCGGCCATCTGAATTTCTCTCAAATTAACCCCTTGTGGCAACTCATAGGCAAATTGAATGGTTTTGGCAACGTCTTCGGCGGTGATGCTGTTGGCACCCAGTGTGTCACGCCACTCGTTGTAGCCATCTTTAATAGCATCGCTCGTTGTGTGGCTTAAAAGCTCTGTTGCCACGGCACCGGGGCAAACACGCATCACCCGTACATTGTGCGGGGCAAGCTCGCCCCGTGCCACCTCGGAAAGCCCCACAACGCCGTATTTGGTGGCGCAATAGGCCGCATGGTTTCCAAACGGTTTTACACCGGCAATAGAGGAGATGTTGACAATGGTGCCACCCTGCCGTTCTTTCATGTCATTCATCACAATTTGCATCCCGTTCATAACACCCATCACGTTGACATCAAGCATTTTTTGCCACTCTGCCGCATCCTGGTTTTCCAGGTTGCCCAAAAGCATCACCCCGGCATTGTTCACAAGCAAGTCCGTTTTTCCATAAACGGCCTCTGCTTTTCGCACGGCTTTTTCAAAAGCGCTTTTGTTGGTGACATCCACTTTTTCGCACAGCGTATTGTCCAGCTGCAAATCCTCCAAAAGCTCCACCCTTCTGGCCAAAAGCAAAAGCGGATATCCTGCTTTGTGAAATGCCAAGGCCATTGCCTTACCAAACCCGGAACTTGCCCCGGTGATGACGACCAGTTTTTTCATATGTACGCTCTCCTTAATCAATATTGACTTTTTTTCCATAACAGTACATAATACTATTATGGAACTATTGTAGGAGAATACAACAAATTTGTCAATGAGGTACTTTGTTTTCACAAGCTGAAGTGGAGGTAAGAAATGGAAAAAGTAGTGGTGGGAACCGAAATAGAGGTGACACTTAAAATGATAGGCGGCAAATGCAAACCGTTGATTCTCTATATTTTGATAGAGGAGGGGCCAAAGCGGTTTAAAGAGCTTATGCGGGAAGTGAGCCAAATTTCGCAAAAAACACTAACCAGTCAACTGCGCGAACTGGAAGCAGATGGACTGGTAAAAAGAGAGTGTTTTGCCGAAGTGCCCCCAAGGGTGGAATATTCCATCACAAATAAGGGAAAAACCCTTTTCCCGATTTTGGAGATGATGTGCCGCTGGGGAAAGGAAAACATAGGCGACCGATTCGAACTTTCAAACCCCCAGTGCGAATAAAGAAAAGAAGGGGAAATGCCATGCGCGCTGCCCCATCGGTTTACAGCACTTCAATACGGCATAGTTCATTCAAGTTTAGCCGTGCAGCTCAGCGCCGCCCCATTCAATAGCGGTAAAACCCCGGCGTGAAAATGTTTCCAAGTGTTGGGGTTCTATGTCTATGGGTGTTTGCAAGGCCTTGTAGACCATGAAAACGCGCTGAATGCTGTCCGGCTGGGGTTCAATGTGCAAAGTGGCCTGCTGTGTGTAGGCCTCGTTTTGGAAAGTGATAAGGTTGTAGGGGTTTTGTACCATTTGCGGCAACCAGTACACAAGAAATTCGTTGTATTCCCGTGGGGTAAGGCCGAGGTATTGCAATTTTTCAGTTAGGAAGGCTTCGGTGTCTTCCCCGGGCACCACAAAACCACGGCTCATGTCATAGTCTTCGTGCAGTTGCCCTTCCCAAAACAGGTAGCTGTATGCTCGCCCTTCGTGAAGAAGTGTGCCGTTTGGCTGTGCGAGCACTTCCCAGCCGCTTTCATAGGATGGATAACTGAACAAAAGTTCTCCATCCAATTCCAAAGTGACGCGAACCTCTGTTTGCGTTTCAGGGTAGAGGTAGAGCACGGGTTTTTCGGCGATGGGATGCGATTCGGACGGTGGCATGGAAGCGGGGGAAGAAGCGCATCCGAAAAGGGCTAAAAATAGGCATAAACAGAGCCAAAGGGCGGGTTTTCTCATGAAAAACACCTCTTTTCAAAAAATGTCTGTATGGAAAAGAACAATAAAACAGGGTGCTGTGTGTCTTTATTGTATCGTTGCGCAGGTACTGTGTCAAATAAGCATACACACGGTGCCGAGTTCTTGAAAAAATCTTTCAGCCGGGATGTATTTGTGGTATAATGGTTTTAGTAGATTGGCTTATAGAAACGAAAGAGGAAAAACAAAAAAAGAGAACAGCGGCACTCTTTTTAAGCTTTTCCTGCTTTTTGGGGTGGTGCCCGTGGGCGTGCAGGCACACGAAGCAGCCCGCGGGCACCACCTGTGCAAAATACAACTCGGCAGAGCCTGTGAATGGGTGAGGATGCATGAAAAAATAGAATAGAAACAGAACAGAAAAAGAGGGGCAACCGGTGCCTCTTTTTTGCTATTGGCCTATAAAAAAGCAAACACAAAAAATAGAAAGGAGCCGTCACCGCGTGCAAAACAGAACCTACATCGCCATAGATTTAAAAAGTTTTTATGCCTCGGTGGAATGCATGGAACGCGGGCTTGACCCGATGACAACAAACCTTGTGGTGGCGGATGCCTCTCGCACCGAAAAAACCATATGTCTTGCCGTTTCGCCCTCGCTAAAAGCCTATGGCATTTCTGGGCGCGCGCGCTTGTTTGAGGTGGTGCAAAAGGTGAAACAGGTGAATGCGCAGCGTCGTCGTTGTATTTTGGAAAAGCCGTTCGAGGGTGTGTCCCATTCTTCAGTGGAACTTGCGGCCTGCCCGATGCTGGAACTTTCCTACATTGTGGCGCCGCCCCAAATGGCACACTATATACGAGAAAGCACACGTATTTATCAAATTTATTTGCAATACGTGGCACCCGAGGACATCCATATTTATTCGATAGATGAGGTGTTTATAGATGCAACAGAATACCTGAAACTGTACAAAACCACGGCGCGTGAGTTTTGCATGCACATGATAGCGCAGGTGCTGAAAGAAACCGGTGTAACGGCAACGGCCGGTATCGGCACAAATTTGTATTTGTGCAAAATTGCTATGGATATTGTGGCAAAGCACATTCCGCCGGACGAAAACGGGGTGCGTGTTGCGCAACTAGATGAAATGAGTTATCGAAAACAACTTTGGACGCATCTTCCGCTTACCGATTTTTGGCGTATCGGCAAAGGATATGAAAAAAAATTGAGGGAGTATGGCCTGCATACCATGGGGGATATTGCGCGTTGTGCCCTTGGAAGCCCCGAGAATTATTATAACGAGGATTTATTATATCGCTTGTTTGGTGTGAACGCGGAATTGCTTATTGACCATGCTTTTGGCATAGAAACGTGTGAAATGGTCGATATCAAAGCCTATAAGCCGGAGAATAGCAGCATTTGTTCGGGGCAGGTGTTGCAAGAACCCTACCCCTACGAAAAAGCAAGGCTTATTGTGCGCGAGATGACGGATTTGCTTTCGTTGGATTTGGCGGATCGTGCCCTTGTTACAGACCAGCTCGTGCTTACCGTAGGCTACGACATTGAAAACTTGCAAGAGCCCACGCGCAAAGCACAGTATCGAGGGGAAATTACCACGGATGCTTATGGGCGGAAAATTCCGAAAAGCGCCCATGGAACAATAAATTTAAACAGAAAAACGGCCTCCACAAAATTGCTTGTGCAGGCCGCAGAAGAACTGTATACCAGAATCGTGAACAAAAATTTGCTTGTACGGCGTGTGTCGCTCACGGCCAATCATCTTGAAAACGAAGATACCCAAGATGAGGTGCAGCAATTGAGCCTGTTTTGCGATTACGGAGCGGCAAAAGTGGAAAACGAGGCGCAAAATGATGTTTTAGAACGCGAGAAACGTGTGCAAAAGGCCGTGTTGTCGATGAAGAAAAAATACGGAAAAAACGCCGTTGTGAAAGGCATGAACTTGCAAAAGGGGGCTACCACCATTGAGCGAAACAAACAAATTGGCGGGCACAAGGAATGACGAGCACCGCTATGATGATATTTTGCGCTGCGAGCGTCCATTTTCGAAAAAGCACCCCAAAATGAAAAGGCGTGATCGTGCAGCGCAGTTTGCACCCTTTGCGGCTTTAACCGGGCATGAGGCTGCCGCTAGGGAAACGGCGCGCCTTGCCGAGGAGGAAATGGAAAACAGGGTGGTGCGAGAAAAAATAGACGAAACATGAGAGGGCCGGCTTGTGCAAGCGTGGGGGGGGGGGGGGGGGCCGAACCGCCGATGATGGA
>CAYJNQ010000001.1:142191-149047 GCA_964371725.1 uncultured Oscillospiraceae bacterium | reverse complement strand
AATATGCAAAATGGGGGGGGGCTAAAAAAAAACCCCAAAACGGTGGCGGGCCGGGTGGGCCATGGGGGGGGGCCAGCGCCCCACACCCCGACTGTTTTGCGAAAAAGAGAGTCCTGAAGTTTTTTCAAAGGGCACATAGAATACGGCCCCGCCCAATCGTTTCAACGGATGTTGACACGATCCAATCCAAGGTAAAACCTTGCTACCCTGTGGGTGCGCTCATTAAAAATTGTGCTTATGCAAACGAATTCACACAAACGTTTTCTGCAGGTGCCCTTTTTGTAAGGGTTGTCCACTTTTTTAAAGTGACAAAGTTTGGGGCCGTGTTCCAGGGGCGTGTGTAGACGGGTTTTCTGATTTTAGGCTTTGCGCCAGGTGCGCGGGTAGAACAGAACAAGCATGGGGAACAACTCCAGCCGTCCGGCCAGCATATCAAAACTCAGAAGCAATTTTCCGAAATCTCCAAAACCCGAGAAGTTTCCCGTGGGGCCCACGGCGCCGAGCCCCGGGCCTATGTTGTTCATGCAGGCGATGACGGCCGTGACGGTGGTGGTGATATCGAACCCTTCCAGAGAAAGGAGCAACACCGAAACACCCATGAGCAGTATATACACAACAAAGAAAACACAAACACCGTTTAGAATGGAGGAGGGAAGGGCTTTGCCTTCCATTTTCACGGCGATGACATTGCGTGGGTTGAGGGTGTGCTTGATTTCTTTGAGAGCTTGTTTGAATAGAATAATCACGCGGGAAACTTTAAGACCGCCGCCCGTAGAGCCTGCGCAGGCACCCACAAACATAAGAAGCACAAGAATGGTTTGTGAAAACACGGGCCAAGCGGCAAAATCGGCCGTGCCAAAGCCCGTGGTGGTGATGATGGAAGCCACCTGGAACAAGGTGACACGGAAGGTTTCCTCAAAAGTGCCGTAGAGCGAGTAGATATTCAAAAAAATGAGCACGATGGCCGCTGTGACAACAAGCAGATATACGCGTAGCTCCTCATTTTTATAAAATTGCGAAAATTTGCGCAGCAAAAGAAAATAGAACAGGTTGAAATTGATGCCGAACAACAGCATAAACACACTGATGATGTATTCAACGGCGGGGCTGTGGTAGCCGCCAATGCTCGTGTTCAAAACGGAAAAACCGCCGGTGCCGGCTGTGGCAAAGGCGTTCACGGCACTGTCGAAAAGGGGTTGGCCGGCCAAGAGTAGGCAGATGATTTCCAAAAGGGTAAGCCCTAAATAGATGGCATACAAAAGGCGTGCGCTGAACTGCACACGGCTCACAAGCTTGCCAACTTTTGGGCCCGGTACCTCTGCGCGCATGAGGTGCATTTCGGCACCTTGGGTGCTGGGCAAAACAGCCAACACAAACACAAGCACCCCCATGCCACCAATCCAGTGGGTGAAACTGCGCCAGAACAAAAGGCTTTTTGGCAAAGCCTCGATATCGGTTAAGATGCTGCTGCCCGTGGTGGTGAAGCCCGACACCGTCTCAAAAAAAGCATCGACAAAAGAGGGTATGCCCCCGCTTACAAAAAACGGCAAGCAACCAAAAACAGACAGCAATATCCAGCTTAAAGCCACAATGATATAGCCTTCTTTGGCGTGGAAATGCCCTTTTGTTTTGATGAGGATTTGAGCGGGCACGCAAAGGGCAACAATCAGGGCGATGGGAAGCAGGTATGCATAGGCGATGGATTCGCCATAATAAAGGCTCACCAAAAGTGGCAGGCACAAAAGCGCGGCCACAATCAACAAAATTCTGCCAAGAGTTTTGGCAACAATTGCATAGCTCATAACACGGTTTCCTTTTATTCCTCCACCAAGATATCCTCGATGTTTTTGATGTGCTGGCTTGTGGTAACCACGATGACATTGTCGTTCATTTTGATGGTGTCGCCGCCGCCGGGAATGAGGGCAACATTGGTGCGCACGATGCCTGCAATGATGGCATCATGGCGAATATTTAAGTCTTTCAGCGGTACCCCAATTAAATTTGAATCTCGATTCATAAAAAACTCTAGCGCTTCAGCGTTTCCGTCTATCAATTTATTCAAGGTGATAACATGGTTGCCATAGGAATTTTGCTTGGCACGCACATATTGCAAAATGGTGTTCACCGTGGTGAGTTTTGTGGACACAATGCTGTCATTGCCGAAGTTTTCGGCCAAATCAATGAGCTCGCTGCGGTTGATTTTGGTGATGATTTTGCGCACATTTTTAGTTTGCGCATACATGGAAATAATCATGTTTAATTCGTCAATACCCGTGAGCGATACACAAGCATCCACAGTGTCGATGCCTTCGTCCAGCAAAATTTCCTGTTTTGTGCCATCGCCGTGCACAATGGAGGCCTTTGGCAAAGTCTCGGAAAGCGAAACACAAACATCTTCCTTGTTTTCAATAATTTTTACATGCATACCAATGTCGGAAAGTTGGTCTGCAAGGTAGTAGGCAATGCGTCCACCGCCCACAATGATAACCGTTTTGATGGGGTCCTTTAAAATGCCAAGACGCTTAAAAAACTTGTTGAGGTCCGCGTGGGTGGCCGTGAGATGGATTTTGTCCCCGGCTTTCAGAACCACATCCCCTTTGGGGATGATGATGTCGGCTTCACGCTGCACAGCACAAACCAATACTTTTACATTAAATAGCTTGTGCAAATGCGTTAGTTGCACACCCACAAGTTTGCTTCCCTCTTGCACTTTAAGCTCTACCAAATCAACACGGCTTTTGGAGAAACTTTCGATTTTGATGGCAGAGGGAAACCGCAGAATTCTGGAAATTTCCAAGGCTGTTTGATAATCCGGGTTTACAATCATAGAAAAACCCAGTTCTTTTCTCATAAACGGGATTTGCCGGATATAGCCTGGGTTTCGCACACGTGCAATGCAGTGCTTGGCACCCATCTTTTTGGCTGTCATGCAGCACAGCATATTGATTTCGTCTGAGGCGGTGGTGGCGATAACCAGATAGGCCTTGGCCACTTCGGCATCTTTTAAAACAGAATAGATGGTGCCGTTGCCGTGAACGCCTTGCACATCCAGGGCGTTCATCACCTCGTCCAATACCTCTTCTTTTGTATCAATCACCGTCACATCATGGTTTTCTTCGCACAAATAGGCGGTGATGGTGGCCCCCACCTTGCCTGCCCCCACAACGATAATATTCATAGCGTACGCTTCCTTTGTATCTTTTAATTTTAAAGAAAACAAGTTCTTGTTTTCCTACAATAATCAGCACGCCTCAGTATACAACAAAATCCTCTTTTTTACAACACATTTTCGCATTCTAATCCCGGCAAAAGAAATGGATAAAAAAATGACACACGAGCACGAGGGAAAGCATTTTGCACACATCTCATAATTTCATCACAAATTCACTTATAATGAAAGGAACTTAAAGAAAGTATAAAATTTAGGGGGATGCTTCTATGGTGGGCTCGAAACGCTGTGTGTTGGTGGTGGACGATGAGGTGAAGATGGTGCGTGCCATACATGACTTGCTGAAAGCACACGATTTTTTCGTGCTGCGTGCCTACAACGGTGAAGAAGCATTGGAAGTGTTTTATGAGCGCAACGCCGAAATAGATTTGATTGTTTTGGACGTGATGATGCCGCAATTGAACGGCTATGAGGTTTTGGAAAATTTACGGCAGAACCATGCACTTACGCCGGTTATTTTGCTAACGGCGCGTGGAGAAGAATACGACCAAGTGAAGGGTTTTCAAAGCGGGGCCGATGATTACATCACAAAACCATTTTCGCCCTCGCTGCTTTTGGCGCGCGTGGAGGCCTTGCTTAAGCGCATGGGTAAAACGGCTCAAAGCGATCTGGTGCGCGGCCAGCTTGTGATAAGTGTTGCCAAACGCAGTGTGTTGTGTGCGGGGAGCTCGTTGCAGCTTACAAAGCGTGAGTTTGAACTTTTGTTGTTTTTAGCCTCGAACCCCTCCCTTATTTTTTCGAGGGAACAAATTTTAGACAGCGTGTGGGGTTACGACTTTGAGGGCGAAAGCCGCACGGTGGACACCCACATAAAACAATTGCGCACAAAGCTCGGAAACGAAGCTGCTTATATCAAAACGGTGCATCGCATCGGATACCAATTCGAGGTGCCAGATGAGGAAATTTTCGCTTCAAACTAAGCTCTCTTTGTCGTTTGTTTTACTTATGGTACTTTTGTTTTTGTGCCAGCTTATTTTCAATGTGTATTTTGCCAAAGAATATTATGTGGGGCATATGTCCGATGTGATGCGAGAGGCCTATGAGGCGATAGAGGCAAGCTACAACGGAGATACCGAAGACATTGAGGATATCTTGCGTTCGTATGAAAACAATTACAACATTGATTTTCATGTAAACAATGGCGGGGAAACACCCCTGTATACAACATCAAACCGTTTTCCGCTGCATCAGGGCGAAGCGGGTGGCCCGGGGCCGCCTACCCCGCCACAAGCACAAGATATGCCGGAAGAGCTCGACACAGAATTAAGTGCTTCTACGCCGACACTGGTGATGCACGAAGGCGGCAGGCCGGGAAACAACACCATGCTTTTACGCCTTGTGGACAGTTTTGACAATACGGGGGAAACCATTACGGTGGCCATGTCTCTAACGCTTGATTCCATTGAAAACAGCGTGGCCCTGCTCACCGGGGCCGGCATGGTCATCACAGCTGTGGTGCTGGTTGTGGGCCTTTTGTTCTTTTTTGCGCTTTCGCGCACCATCACAAAGCCAATTGATGACATCGGAGCTGCCGCTGCCCGCATCACACACCTCGATTTCTCACAGCCAGTAGAAGAGGCACAAGGCTCAAAAGAACTTTCGTCACTGGCAGAAAACATCAACACCATGGCGTCTCGGCTGCAACACGCCATAGAAGATCTAAGCTCGGCAAACGAACAGTTGCAAGACGATTTGGGCGCACAGAAAAAGCTAGAGGGGATGCGTCGCGAGTTTGTGGCAAATGTATCGCATGAGATGAAAACGCCGTTGGCTCTTTTGCAAATTTACGCCGACAACCTGAAAAACAATGTGAACACCGAAGACAAGGATGAATATTGTGCTGTGATTGTGGAGGAAAGCGAGAAGCTGAGCAATATGGTAAGCAGCATGCTGGACGTTTCGGCTTTGGAAAATGGGCTGAGTGTTGTTGAAAAAGAGGCACTATCCCTGTCGGATTTGGTCAAGACACATTTGGATAAAATGGAACTTTTGATACAGGGGCATCCCTTTACAAGGCGAATAGAGAGTGGGCTTTTTGTGTTGGGCGATGCATATTATTTAGAACAGGCGATGAAAAACTTTCTAACCAATGCCTTGGAGCACACCCCACAAGGCGGGTGCATTGAGGTTCGCTTGTACAAAAAAGAGAACAAAGCCATATTTTCGGTGTACAACGAGGGCAGTTTCCTTGCCGAAGAAGATTTTCCACACCTGTGGAGCAGTTTTTACCGTTCGGACAAGGCGCGTGTGCGCGAAAACGGCAATGTGGGCATGGGATTGCACATTGTGAAAACCGTTGTGGAGCGGCACGAAGGGCATTGTGAGGCGAAAAATGAAAAAGAGGGGGTTTTGTTCTCTTTCACGTTGCCAATTTTGAGGGAGGAATGACAAATACAGGCGGGGGAGATAGCCTTGTTGACCGGTTGTTGCTTTTGAACATAAGGAAGTGGGCGCCCCTACAAAGCGGAGCTGTTGACAAAATCGACTTCAAAAAACGTCGGCAAAATTTCCGTCATATTTTACAAAAATGCTCATCCATGCACACGGCATCGCTTGCGCATTTTGTTTTATCTGACAAAAATTTTGTTCTGGTTTTTACAAAGTCTTTGTTTGTCAACGGCTCCAAAGTGATTTTTCCATAAGGTTTGTATTGTGTTTTTCATAAAACGGCTTCCTCACAACTCCATCAAAAGCACGCTTTATACTGTGTTCAGTGCTCGGCTTGGGCACATTTCAAAACAAAAGGAGTGCGAGTGCTTTGCAAACATGGGGACGAGTAAAGGAAACGATGCAAAAGAACAAAAAGAAAGTTCTTTTTGTACTTTTGGGTGTGGTGTTGCTAGCGGCATTGGGGTTTTTTTTGTGGAAGGTGCTGTTTTCGGCAAATGAAACACAAACCGCCACCGAAGCCGAGGCCTATGGAGAGGAAACCGTAATGCGTGGCGACATTGTGGTGGGGCTTTCTGAAACGGGCAGTGCGGCCATGGAAAGCACCGTAATGAGCCTTGGGTTTGAGGTGAGCATCGACGAGGTGCTGGCGCAGCCCGGTAGCTATGTGCAGGAGGGCGATGCCCTATTGCAACTGGACATAGAAGAGTTTGAGACAATGTATGAGGCCAAAGAAACCGAGCTTGAGGCGGCTAATTTGCAGTTGCAGCAGGCACAAATCGACGCCGGTGTGCAAACGGCCAATGCCAACCAAAGCTATGAAACCAGCGTGCACAACGGCGAAATAGCTGCCGGTACCTATTCTGTGCAACTGGCACAGCTTGACAATGGCTATGCCACAATTATAAATGAAATTGTAAGTCTTGAAGCGCAAAAGGCAGATTTAGAGCGTCAAATTGCCGAGGCAGCCGCGGCCACGGCAAACTTGGCAACCTATCAAAGCGAGCTCGCTTCCATAGAAACACAAATAGCCACAGTACAAGCAGAGCTGAACCATGCACGCAGCTGCCTAGGCAGTACCGACCCAACTTGCACAAGCCCTTCTACTTCGCATGATGTGGCCGCTTTGGAAGCAAGCCTGGCCACGTTGCAAACCCAGCAAACCGAAAAAACCGCACAGATTAGTGCGGCGCAAAATAGCCAAAGTACAAGCACGAGTACAAGCACAAGCACAAGCAC
>CAYJNQ010000001.1:55724-142091 GCA_964371725.1 uncultured Oscillospiraceae bacterium | reverse complement strand
AGCACAAGCACCGGCACACAAAGCTTGGAAAGCCAGCTTGCCACCGTGCAGGAAAACCTGACAAAGCAATACAACGAGCGCGACAACTATGCGCTCACCATGCCTATGCAACAACAGGAATTGGCCGCACAATACGAGGCGACGATGCACAGCTACGAAACGGCACAAAGTGTGCACGACAGTGCCTTAACAGGTGTGCAAGCTTCTTTAACACAGGCACAGCAGGCCGTGGATAATCTAACGGCCGAAATGGAACAGTTTTCTCAGGTGACGCAGGAAGGCGTCTTAACCGCATCACAAGATGGGCTTGTGATGAGTGTTGCCGCAACCGATACCGCCTTACAGGCGAATACGGCCTTGGTGAGCTTAGCAAATGACGGCCGCGTGCGTTTCTCTGTGAGCATTCCGCAAGAGGATATTGTTGATATCGAGATGGGTATGCAGGCAAATGTATGGATGGACGCCTATGAAAACGAGAGCCTATCCGGCACGGTGGAGAGTATTTCGCTGGTGTCTTCGGGCAATATGCAAAGCTCCGTGAACTACACGGTGGTGGTGGCCTGTGATTTATCGGCCTTGCCGGAACTCACCGTATACGAGGGCATGACTGCCGAGGTGACCTTTGTGCAAAGACAGGTGGAGGATGTGCTCCTTGTGTCGAATAAGTGCATTGTCAGTGAAGACGGGCGGCAAATTGTGTTGCGTCTCGCTGCAGACGGTAGCATTGAGGAAGTGGAAGTGCAAACCGGCTTTTCTGATGGCTTTGATGTAGAAATTACGGGCGGCCTTTCGGAAGGCGATACGGTTCTCATAGAAAATGTGGTGATGAGCAATGCGGTTGAGTGAAATCTTTCGTCTCGTGCTCATGAACCTGAAACAGAATAAATTCAAGGTACTCCTCACGTCGCTCGGCGTCATTGTGGGCACGGCCACCATTGTGATGGTCATTGCTATCGGTGAGGGCGGGCGGCTGGATGTGGAAGAGCAGTACAAAACACTCAATGCCGGCACCATTACCGTAGGGGCCGACTTGGAAAGCGGCTTCGGCATGATGGGTGGCGGTATGATGGGAGGCGGTGGTGGCCCGGGAGGCGGTGGTGGCCCGACCGGTGGTGGTGGAACGGCTGCCGCAGGAGCTTCCACCGGGGCGGAAAGTGCCCGCCAACCCATGGACACAGGTGGCTTAAGTGCCGAAATCCTTGAAGACATCCTCTTTTTTGTGCCAAATCTTGTGAGCGGTGCCATCTCGGCTACCGTGGATGCCGAGGTGATTGGGGGCGATTTGGAAGAGGCCATCAGCTATGAGGTGGTGGGCACAGAGAGCAGTTATGCTGTCATTTCAAACCTCACGCCCGTCATCGGCAGTTTTTTAACCGAAGAGGATGAGGAAAATGAGGTGCGTTGTGTGATTTTGGGCTACGATGTAGCCGTGGAAATTTTTGGCTCGGCACAAAGTGCCTATGACAACAAGGTGGAAATAGACGGGCGCAGCTACGTGGTCAATGGTGTATTGCAAGCCATGGGCAGTGTCGTGTCGGGCATCAACCCGGACACGAGCGTGTTCATGCCCTATTCAACGGCCGACAAATACCTGTTCACGCCCGATATCCAGCCCCAGTTTACGCTACTTGCCACCGACATGGAAGAAGTATCCACCATCATGGAAAACGTGGCCTTGGTTCTCGCGCAGGAAAACCCGAATTCGAGCTATGCCATTGAAGATGCCGGTGCCACGATGGAAGCGGCCATGGAATCGGCCAATACCTTGTCTTTGTTGCTTTTGGCCGTGGCCATCATTGTGTTTGTAGTGGGTGGCATTGGCATTATGAATGTATTGTTCGTATCTGTGAAAGAGCGCACATCTGAAATTGGTGTGTTGAAAGCGCTGGGAACACGAAAGCGCGACATCTTGCTCTTGTTTTTGCTGGAGGCTGCCATGATTGGCTTCATCGGGGGTTTACTTGGCATGGGTGTGAGCTTTGCCGCCTATGCCCTGTTGCAAACCGGAGATATTCGCGTGGTGCTCACGGTGCCGGCTTTTATGTTTGCCTTTGCCTTTGCCGTTGTCACGGGCACGGTATTCGGTTTTTACCCGGCCTTCAAAGCATCTACACTCTTGCCCATCGAGGCGTTGAATCAAGAATAAAAAGGAGATGGAAAACATGATACTGAAAAAACAAAACAAAATGATTTTGGCCGGGTGCACGGCCGTGCTGCTACTGGGTCTTACCGCCTGCTCGTCCGAAGGGGCAGACAGCAGCGCACAACCGGCGGCATCCGGTGGGGGTGGCGGCGAGAACCGTGAAAACCTGACACAGACGGTGGGCCTTGTTACCGAGGTGCTGGGTAACGAAATCAGCATGCAGGTAGGTGAGGGAGACTTTGGCCCGGGTGGCATGGGCGGTGAAGGCGGACCCGGAGGCGGTTCCATGCCCGAAGGTGAAGAGCGCCCCGAAGGTGCAGGTCCACCGGAGGGTACCTCTATGCCCGAAGGGGGCGAGCGCCCCGAGGGTGAAGGCCCGCCCGAAGGAATGGAGATGCCTGAAGGTGCTTCGATGCCCGAAGGAGGTGGCCGTCCCGAGGGCGCAGGCGGCGGTGGCGGTGCACAGATGGAAGACCAAGATTACTCCGAAATCATTACCCTTACAGATGAAACGCGCAGTTATACCGTGCCCGTGGATACACCGGTTATGCAGTTCGGCACCGAGATGACCTTTTCACAAATCACGGCCGATATGTACATCACTGTGAGCACCGATGAAAACGACCAAGTCGTGTCCATCAACATTTTGGGGTAAACATCATGATTCGAATGTACGACATTTGCAAGAGCTATCAGGTGGGCGAAGAGAACTTGCCTGTTTTGCAACACATTGATTTAGAGGTGAAAGCGGGCGAATTTGTGGCCATTTTGGGGCCATCCGGTTCGGGCAAATCCACTTTGATGAATATTATTGGTTGTATGGATAAATGGGACTGTGGCGAATATTATCTGGACAATGTGCCTGTGCATGAAAAGAAAAGTCGAGCTCTAAGCCAAATTCGCAACGAAAAAATAGGGTTTATTTTTCAAAAATATCAGCTCATTTCCACCTATACGGCACAGCAAAATATCATCATGCCCCTGCTTGCGCGTGGTTTTACACACAGGCAGGCCGTGGAAAGTTCTCGGCAAACCGTGGAGCTTCTGGGGTTGGAAAGCCGCATCAAACATAAGCCACGTGAACTTTCCGGTGGCCAGCAACAGCGTGTGGCCATTGCAAGGGCATTGGTAAGTGAACCGGCCATTTTGCTGGCAGATGAACCCACGGGTGCACTCGACAGCAAAACGGGGAAGGATGTGATTCGTCTATTTCAAAAACTGCATGCTTTGGGGCACACCATTGTCATGATTACGCACGATAGCGGAGTGGCCGAAACAGCCACACGCATTTTACACATCCGTGACGGTGTGCTCAGCGAAAATGGAGCGTAACGGCTACTTCTCACGGCTCCGTTTTATAATTTTCAAAAGGGGTGGATTCGAATTCCAAAACGAATAGCCTCATTTCAGAACGACTCCTCTGGCGGCCTTCTAGGCCGCTTTTTTTGATTGTTTTAAAGGGAAACGAACAAAAAAAGAAGGAAACGAACAAAAAATGATAAAAATATAATGAAAAAGAAAATACAATCAAAAAACTTGAGAAAAATACAGAATTGTAAAGAAAAAATGAAGCAATTGAGAACGTTTCGTAAAAACATACAAAATTTTAAACAGATATTTGTCGGAAAAGGCGGCGTATTTTCCTTTACAAGTAGGGTTTCTTTTGGTATTATTGCACTAGTGAATAAAAATTGGTGTGAAAACAAAGCTTTCTCTGAAGAGAATGCATGAAAAATGATTGTTTTATAAAAAATGAACATTTTGATGTTCAGCAATGATTTGGGAGGGGATTGTATGCAAGAGACCCATGGCGAAGGGGCATCTGCACTGTTGAAATTGGATGGCATCACGAAGCGTTTTGCCTCCAATATAGTTCTCAAAGGGGTTTCCCTAGAGGTAAACGGTGGCGATGTGCTGGCCATTATTGGTGGTAACGGTGCCGGGAAAAGTACATTGATGAAGATTTTGATGGGGATTTACACAAACGATGAGGGCACCATATATATAAATGGACAAGATGCGAAAATTCATTCACCGGCGGCTTCTTTGCACCATGGCATTTACATGGTGCCGCAAGAGCCCATGCTGTTTCCGAACATGACGGTGGAGGACAATGTGCTTTTGGGTTTTCGTGGGGCGCGCCCCGCTTTGCGCGAGCGTCTTTCCAAGTTGATTAAAGAATTGGGCTGGAGCCTGACTTTAGACACAAAGGCCGACAATTTGACCATTGCAGACCAGCAACTTGTAGAACTTCTGCGTGGCATGATGCGTGATGCTAAAATTTTGATTTTGGACGAGCCCACTTCGGCGCTTACCTTCAGCGAAACGGAATCCCTGTTTAAAATTGTGCGTGACTTGCAAAGCCAGGGCATTTGTATCTTTTACATCACACATCGCCTTACCGAGGTTTTTGAAATTGCAAACCGCGTGATTATTTTGCGCGATGGTACCATTACCATGGACGGCGCCGTGCGTGAATTCACCCAGGCCGATTTGATAGCCGGCCTTCTTCCGCCCTCCACACATGAGGCAGTGGCAGAGGAAAAGGCAAAAGACAAAAATCATACACAGGTGGATTACGAAAATGAAACACCTGTGCTGAAAATTGAAAATTTCAGCGGCTACGGTTTCGAGGGTGTGAATCTGGGTATCTATAAAAATGAAATTCTGGGCATTGCGGGCGTGGTGGGTGCCGGGCGCACCGAGCTTGCCGAAACCATTTTCGGCATCACAGAGCCGATTTCCGGGAAAGTGTACTTAGACGGCAAAGATATCACGGGTTTTGCACCTTACGAGGTGATAAAGCAAGGCGTGAACTATGTGCCTGAAGACCGCCGCCTCAACGCCATCTTCGGCATTCGGGATGTAACGGAAAATGTGTCGGCCGGTGTGCAGGACAAATATTCCAAAATTTTAAGCAATGATGCGAAAGAGAGGGAACTTTCCGAACAGTATGTAAAAGATTTTCGCATCAAGGTAACAGGCCTTGGCCAGCTGATCGCTTCACTCTCGGGCGGAAACCAGCAGAAAGTGGTGTTGGCCAAAACACTGGCAACAGACCCGAAGGTGGTAATTTTCGACGAACCCACACGTGGCATTGATGCGGCGGCTCGTGGCGATGTGTACAAAATTATTGAACAGCTGAGAAAATCTGGCGTGGCTGTGGTGATTATCTCCTCGGATATTGAAGAAGTGGTGGAAATGTCTGACCGCGTGGTGACCATGTTCCATGGCAGGGTGAATGCGAGCTTTGTAAAAGAAGAAATCACCCTAGACAATTTGATGTCGGCATCATTTGGTGTGGTGAAGGAAGGGGAGGAAGCAGTATGAAAACAGCGACAAAAAAATTGTCTGATGTGAGAGAACTTTCCTCGCTTATTTTCCTTCTTGGCACCTTCGCTGTGGTGGGCATTGTAAACCCAAGTTTCCTTTTGGAACCGGCCAATGTGATTTCAGCTATCAACGGCAGTGTGTTGTATGTGTTCTTGGCTGTGGGTGTGAGTTTTGTTATCATGACAGGTGACATCGACGTTTCCGTGGGTTCTATTATGGGTCTTACAGCCGCTGTTTCCGGCACCTTGATTCGCGACGGAATGAGCTATGCCATTGTGATTCCGCTCACCTTGCTTTTGGGTAGTTTCCTTGGTTTTATCAATGGCTTCGGTGTGGCGAAATTGCGCGTTCCGGCCATCATCATGACGCTGGGAACCTCCGGCATCATCCGCGGATATATCTATATCTATACAGAAGGTGCCTGGGTGGAAAACATTCCCGAAGAGTTTAAGTCCTTGTATCAAATCACCCTTATGAATACTGTAAACCTTTTCTTTATAATCGCCTTTGTGCTGGTGGTGCTGATTTTCCTCGTGATGCGCTTTGCCTCGTTCGGAAAGTACTTTCACGCCCTTGGCGACAATGCGGGAGGTGCGGCGCTCATTGGCATCCCCGTTGCACGCACGAGAATTTTGGCCTTCGTGTTAAGCGGTTTGTTTTCAGCTATTTCGGGCCTTGTGTTTACTTCTCAGGTGGGCTTTGTGTCCACCACAGCGGGCACGGGTTATGAAATGACGGCCATCGCCGCATGTGTCATTGGTGGCATCAGCCTGTCCGGTGGTATGGGTAGTGTAGTCGGTGCGGCCATCGGTGCCGTTTTCATGGGTAGCATCAGTCGTATCCTTGTTTTCATGCAATTCTCGTCCGATTGGAACAATGTTATCACGGGTGCCTTGCTTCTCATCATTGTGGTGGCAGACTCACTGTTGCAACGCCGTCGCAAGGACAAAGCCAGAAAACAGCGTTTGCTGGTTAAATCGAAGATTGGTGAGAGTGGCCAAACGGCCGAAGGAGGTGCCCAATGAAGCAAGCAAGATTGAACGGAAAAGCAAAGGGTATCTTGTTTCGCTGGGAAACGGCCCTCGTGGTGTTTCTCATTGCAGAGATTTTAATTTTTGGGCTCATCAACCCACGCATGTTAAAAGTAAGTGTGCTTTTGGGTAGTGTCAATGACTTTGTGTTTACTTGCATCATCGCTTTGTTTGTCACCTTTGTCATTGTCACGGGTGGCATGGACATATCGGGTGGTTCCATTGTTGGCCTTACAAGCATGGTTCTGGGCCTGCTTTGGCAGGACGTGGGGCTCAACATCTGGGTAGCTATGTTCCTTTCCTTGTTCGCCGGTGTTCTGTGTGGCGCACTCAATGGTGTGATTGTGGCCTATGCCGGTGTGCAGGCCATGGTGGTTACCTTGGGAGGCAGCTTCCTCTACGCGGGGCTCGCGATTGTGTTGGGGCTTTTATCGGTGTCCAGTGCCTTTGAGGGCATTGCAGGCTATCCGGACGCCTTTGTAGAAATTGCCAACGGCGAAATCCTGGGTATCCCAAACCCCTTTATCATCTTTGTGGTGCTCACGGTCATTGCCTACTTCCTACTGCAACGTACAAAATACGGCAGAAAAGTGTATCTTGTGGGTGTGAGCCCAAATGCCGCGCGTTACACGGGCATCAACCACAAGCGCATCATCATGAGCACCTATGTTCTTTCAGGCCTCGCAGGCTCCATTGCAGGTGTGCTTTTAACCAGCTATCTTGGCAGTTCACGCAGTGATTTGGGAAGCAACCTCACCATGCCCATCATCACCTCGGTGGTGCTTGGTGGCACATCGATCACCGGTGGGCGCGGCACCGTTATCGGCACAGCTTTGGCCAGCCTTGTGGTGGGCATCTTACGCTTTGGCTTGCAAATGGCCCGTGTTCCGGCACAATATCTGGATATCCCTGTAGGCATTCTGCTTGTTGTGGTGGTGGCCGTGCGTGCCTTGAGTGGCAGCGGTGCTTTCTCAACGCTGCGCAACAAATTCTCAAAGGCCTCAAAAGCCTAAATTTTGGGCAAACAGTGAGGTCGTACTTGGGTCTATGGATACGGCAATATGCTTGTATTTTATAGAATAAATCGTTCCGAAAATTTAAGGAGGAAAAAAATGAGGATGAAAAAACTATTTGGTTCTGTTCTTGCTCTGGCTTTGGCACTGTCTTTGGTGGCTTGCCAAACGGCCGAAACCGCATCGAGCGCAGCTCCTGCTGAGAGCGAAGCTGCCATGAGCGAAGCTACAAGTGAAGCCGGCAGCGAAGCTGCAGGCGATGATGCTGCCGCAGGTGGCGAAGTGGCCGACGTGTCCGGCATGAGTGTATCGTTCATTCCGAAACTGACAGGCAACTCTTTCTTTGAGGGTGCAAACGACGGCGCCCAGGCCATTGCAGAAGCCAACGGCTTCACCGCTGACTACAATGGTAGCCCCGAGGCTGCTGTTGCAAACCAAGTGCAACTTATCAACACTTCCGTACAACAAGGTTATGATGCAATCGCCATCTCTTCCTTGACTGTAGACGGCCTCAACCAAGCTTTGGAAGCCGCTATGGATGCCGGCCTCAAAGTGGTTTGCTGGGACTCCGACGTGCAAAACGAATATCGTTCTTTGCATGTGGCTCAAGGCACACCCGAACAACTGGGCGAAATGCTGGTTGAAATGGTGGCTGGCCAATTGACCGACGAGCAAAAAGAAGAAGGCATTGACTATGTGTGGCACTATTCTTCCTCCACCGTTACTGACCAGAACTCTTGGCAGGTAGCCGGCGAAGAATACATCGCTGCAAACTATCCGAACTGGAACAACCTGGCTCCCGACAACTTCTACTCTGAGCAAGATGCAGAGCAAGCTGTGTCTGTGGGTGAATCCATCCTGCAAACCTATCCCGACGTAGATGCCATCATCTGCCCGGACTCCACCGCTCTGCCCGGCCAAGCACAAGCCAAAGAGAACCTTGAAAACACCACCACCATCGTAACCGGTTTTGCCACTCCGAACGCCATGCGCGACTTTGTGACAAACGGCACAGTGCCTGAGTTTGGCCTGTGGGATTGCGTGGAGCAAGGTGCTATGGGCGCATACTTGGGCGCTTGGCTTGCAGCCGGCAACACCTTCACAGTGGGCGACACCATCAACATCCCCGAAATCGGTGAAGTGGAAGTAATGCCCAACACTGTTTTGGATCCCAATGCCTACACAGCAGATGATTCCGGCGTGGTGGTTATGCCAGAGCGTCTTGTCTTTACCGCTGACAACATTGGCGACTACGACTTCTAAACAAAGACCGTGTCTGACTGACAAAAAAGCTACAATTTAAGTTAAGGAACGATGAAAGGGTGCTTTTCGGCTTTCTACAAGAGAGCCGAAAAGCATCTGAAAATTATGTTATAAGCCTTAGGAGGTTACTATGGCAGACGCAGTAGGAAATATCAGTTCAAAAAATTATCACGAGAAAACCCCCTTCGCCATCCAAGCGCCTCATCATGTAAAGGGTGCACAAAACTTCGATTGGGGAATGAAAGACCGTCTTTCGCGTATTTTTAGCCCCGAAGACGGCAATACCGTGATGCTGGCCTTTGACCACGGTTATATGATGGGCTCTACAGCCGGCCTAGAACGCCTGGATTTGTCCATCCCCTCACTTGCAAATTATGCAGATTGCCTCATGGGCACACGTGGTGCCATTCGCACCTGCGTGCCCCCCACCATGAACAAAGCCATTGCGCTTCGTTGCACCTCGGGAAGCAGTGTTCTGCAAGACGATATGAGTCATGAAGACTTGGTTTTGGACATTCAAGAAGCCGTGCGTATGAATGCAAGCTGCATGGCCATTCAAACATTCATCGGTGCAAGTGGTCAAGAGCAAACCATCAAAGCGGTGAATGAGGCCGTAAACCTTGGCACACGTTATTCCATTCCCACCATGGGTGTGGTGGCCGTGGGCAAACAGATGGAGCGCACAGATAAATTCTTCTTCCTTGCCACAAGAATGCTCGCTGAGTTCGGTGTGCAAATTATCAAAACCTACTATTGTGATTCTTTGGAAAAAGTGGCGGCGGCTTCGCCGGTGCCACTTGTAATTGCCGGTGGCAAAAAATTGCCGGAAAACGAGGCGCTTACCTTGACCTACCGCTCTATGCAGGCCGGCGCGCGCGGTGTTGATATGGGCCGCAATATTTTCCAAGCAGAAGACCCTGTGGCCATGATTCAAGCGGTGCGCGAAATTGTGCATGGTGGGCTGGATGATGCGAAAGCCTACGAGTGCTATTTGGATTTAAAGGGAAAAGCCTAAAAAACGATATGGATAAGTCAAAGGAGAGCAATTGAATGGAATTCATTAAAACAGCAGTAGAGGGTCTTGAAATTCCTCGCCTCGGTCTTGGCACCTGGGCGATGGGTGGCGCAGGTTGGGGTGGCATTGTGGACGACCCGGCCGTGGAGTGTGTGAAAGCGGCTATCGACATGGGCGTTACCTTGGTGGATACGGCTCCGGCTTATGGAGCAGGCCATTCTGAGCGCCTTGTGGGCAAGGCTCTTAGCGAAGGCGACTATCGCAAACGTTGCATTTTGGCAACCAAATGCGGTTTGAGCTGGGACGACGCGGGCAATGTATATCGCGACAGCCGTGCCGATACCTTGAAAAAGGAAATCGAAGCCAGCCTCGAGCGCCTTGGCACCGATTGCATCGACATTTACCAAGTGCATTGGCCGGACGAAAAAGTATCCATCGAGGAAGTGGCCAAAACTTTGAATAGCTTCCTTGAGCAAAAAATGATTCGTGCCATCGGCGTGTCGAATTTCTCGAACGCCCAAATGGACGAGTGGCGCAGTGCGGCTCCCTTGCACTTCAACCAACCTTCTTTCAATATCCTTGAAGACAAGTTGTTTGAAAACCCCATTCCCTATGCGCAAAAGAACAATATGAGCATTTTGGGATACAGCGCCCTGTGCCGCGGTATGTTGCACGGCAAATATTATGTGGGCTACAAATTCAACGAGGGCGACATGCGCGCTCAAGACGACCCGAAATATCAAGGTGCCGCATTCGAGCAACATCTTGCTGCGATTGATGCACTGAAAGAGTATGCAAAAAAATTGGATAAAACCGTGGCACAAATCAGTGTGCGTTGGGTTTTGGATCGTGGCATCAGCTGTGCCCTCATGGGTGCACGCCGCAAAGACCAACTCGATTTGATTGAGGGCTGTGTGGGCTGGAGCCTCTCCGACGCACAGTGCGATGAAATGGAAGCCATTGTAAAAAAACATATCCCTGAGCAGGTGGGCAAAGATTTCTTGGCACCGCCCATGCGTGACAACGGCTAATACTGTCAAAAAGAGCTTATAATGATCAGTTATTTTGACAAAAACAGGTGAATTTTGTTAAGAAGCCGGAGCATGCGCCTTATAATTTAACAGCGTGTGCTTCGGCTTTTTCCTTAATTTTGAAATCAACCATCCGGATGCGGGCATCTTGCGGCTGGCAAAGGATGATTGCAAATATACGTAAATCAAAGTGCTTAGAAAGGCGGAAAGCAATGATTTCAGCTGTGAACCACATTACCATTAACATTCGTAATGTTCAGGATTCGGCGCGTTTCTATGGCGAGCTTTTGGGCTTGCCAAAACTGGAAGAGGTAGATCGAGGCGACCATCACATCTACTACTACGGCTTGCCCGGAGGTGTTCGCTTGGAACTGGTCGAGTACCGCTTCGAAACAGAAAGCAGTGCCCTGCCCTCGAATGCGGCAGGCAGTTTTCGGCATTTTGCCATGGAAGTGAACGATGTGAAGCAAGTATGTCAAACCCTGAAACAGGCCGGTGTGCCCATTTTGGAAGGGCCTTGCATCAGCGAAGAACTTGGGTTTGAATATATTTTGGTGAAGGAACCAAATGGTTGCGAGCTGGAGTTTGTACAGCGGTTAAGCTAAAGCAAACATAAATAGTTTTGTGTATCCATGTGATGGGAGAGATGAGTGTATGAAAAAAATCATGAACCATGCAGACAATGTGGTGGACGAGGCGATTGAAGGCCTGGTAGCCTGTTATAATCAGTATATAACAAAACATGAAGATGTGAACGGCATTCTGAGTAAAACCCCGCGCAAAGACAAAGTGGCACTTGTAATAGGCGGCGGCAGCGGGCATGAGCCGATGTTTGGTGGGTTTGTTGGCAAAGGGCTTGCCGATGCATCTGCCTGTGGCAACATCTTTGCCTCGCCGAACCCGGGGGTGATTTATGAAACAGCCATGGCCGTGCAAAGTGGGAAAGGCGTATTGTTCTTATATGGAAACTATGCAGGCGATAATATGAATTTTGACATGGCCGAAGAGATGCTGCAAGATGAGGGCATCGAGTGCGCACAAATTCGTGTGTGGGATGACTGCGCCTCGGCACCGCAAGAGCGCCTGACGGACCGCAGGGGTATTGCGGGCAATTTGTTTATGGTGAAATTGGCGGGTGCCGCATGTGACGCGGGCTACAGTCTTTCCGAAGTGGTGGCACTTTTGGAGCGAGCACGCGACAATTTGCGTAGCATCGGTGTGGCTACAAGCCCCGGGCAAATTCCGGGTCTTGATAAACCCACGTTTGAAATTGCCGATGACGAAATGGAATATGGCATGGGTATTCACGGCGAAAAGGGCATTGCCCGCGTGAAAATGCAAACGGCAGACGAGATTGCACGGCATTTGTATGAAAACATTTGCAAGGACATGCCGCTTTCTAAAGGCGATGAAGTGTGTGTGCTGGTGAACGGACTTGGGAGCACGACCATTTTGGAGATGGGCATTGTCTACCGCGAGTTGAATGCGCTTTTGCAAGCCGACGGTCTAATCGTGCACGACGCAGACATCAACAGCTTTTGCACCTGCCAAGAGATGGGTGGTCTGTCGGTTTCTATTTTGCGTGTGGATGCAGAGATGAAAAAACTGTATAACATGCCTTGTTTCTGCCCCTATTATGCAAAGGAGGGCCGGTAGATGAACACATTGAATGCAAAACAGGCACGCGAGATGTTGCTTTTGGTGGCCGATGCCATCATTGAGGCAAAGCCGATGCTCACGGAAGTGGACAGCGCCATCGGCGACGGCGACCACGGAATCGGCATGGAGGGTGGCCTGAAAAAAGCAAAGACCAAGCTAGAGGGTATGCAGGATTGTGAAGATGTGTATGCCCTGTTTACAGCGGCGGGAAAAGCCATGCTCATGAGCATGGGTGGTGCCTCGGGCGTCATCTTTGGCAGCCTGTTCATGGGCGGTGCAAAAGGATGCGAAGCAAAGGCTGAAATAAACACAGCCGAGTTTGCCTCCATGTTCGAGCGTTCCCTCGCAGTCATCCAAGAGCGCGGCAAGGCCGAAGTGGGAGACAAAACCATGGTGGATGCACTGGCGCCTGCCGTTTCAGCTTTGAAAGAAAATGAAGGCGGAGATTTCGTTAACCTGTTGCAAAAAGCAGCTGAGGCCGCTGAAAAAGGTATGGAGAGCACGAAGGATTTTGAAGCGAAATTCGGACGTGCTAAAACGCAAAGCAGCACCATTGGTTTTCAAGATGCGGGTGCCACAAGTGTTTGGGTGATTTTCAAAACGATGAGTGCCTATGTACAAAGTGTAAGTGCGTAAAAAAATGCAAAAGCCAAGCAAAAAAGGAGGTCTGTTATGAAACAATATCTCATGGCAATCGACGCGGGAACCGGTAGTGTGCGCGCGGTTTTGTTCGATTTGAAAGGGCATCAGCTCGGCTGCGTGCAAAGGGAATGGACACATGGGGAAGACCCACGTTATCCCGGCTCCATGGATTTTGATTGGACCTTCAACTGGGATTTAACACGTGCGTGTGTACGTGGGGTTTTAGAGAAAACGGGCGTTGATGCGGCTGATATCGCAGCCATTTCCTCCACGTGTATGCGCGAGGGCATTGTTCTATACAATGCGAAAAAAGAGGAAATTTGGGCCTGTGCGAATGTGGATGCGCGCAGCCAAAACGAGACAGCCGAGCTTGTGAAAAGTGATGAAGAGCGCCAGAAAAGTATTTATGCGCAATCGGGGCAAACCTATGCACTGGGTGCCTTGCCGCGGTTGTTGTGGGTAAAAAATACCCTGCCCGAGGTCTACGAAAATACGGCCTACATCTCTATGTTTAACGACTGGATTTTGTACAAACTGAGTGGCACATTAACAAGCGAGCCGAGCAATGCCTGTACCACGGGCATTTTCAGCTTGGATAAACGCGCATGGGAACCGTCCATTGCGGCCTCCTGTGGCCTGAAAGACGACATTTTTCCGCCTGTGGCCGAGAGCGGCACCGTGATTGGTGCCGTGAGTGATGCCGCTGCGGCTGAAACGGGCCTTGCCTCGGGCACGCCCCTTGTGGCCGGTGGTGGTGATGCCCAGCTTGGTTGTGTGGGTCTTGGGTTGATAAAACCGGGGCAAGCTGCCGTGTTTGGGGGTAGTTTCTGGCAGTATGAATACAACACAGACAAGCCGCAGACAGATGAAAACTGCCGCGTGCGCGTGAACTGCCATGCCGTGCCCGGTGTGTGGCAATTCGAAGCATTGGCCTTCTATCCGGGGCTTGTGATGCGCTGGTATCGAGATGCTTTTTGCCAGCTTGAAAAAATGCAGGCGGAAGAACAGGGGGTAGACCCCTACCAAATCATGGACGAACACGCGGCCAAAGTGCCGGCAGGCTGCAATGGGATGCAGTGCGCCTTTTCCGATGTGATGAACTATATCTCGTGGAAACATGCAAGCCCCACCTTTACCAACTTCTCCATCGACCCCACAAAGCACGACCGATACACCTTTTATCGTGCCATCATGGAGAATGCCTGCTTGGTTACCAAAGGGCATCTTGAACTTGTGCACGAGGTGACGGGCAATATGCCAAGTGAAATTCTGTTTGCAAACGGTGCAAGCAAAAGCCCGCTTTGGTGCCAAATTTTGGCCGATGTTTTGGAGTTGCCTGTGAAGGTGCCCAAGGTGAAAGAGGCCAGTGCCCTTGGCACAGCCGTGCTGGCCGGTGTGGGCGCCGGGGTGTATAAATCAGCAAGTGATGTGGCTGATTCTTTGCTGGAAGTGGAAAAAGTGTACACACCAAACGCGGCAAACCAAGATGTGTATCGAGCGGCCTACAAGGCATGGAAGGAAATATACGCAGTGCAATTGGGACTTGCCGATGCACAAAAGACAAAGCATATGTGGAGTGCGCCCGGCCTTTCCGGCTAAGCGTTGGGTATCGGGAAAGAAAGCGAAAAGGAGAGACAAAATGGAAAGTTTACTGCTAAACAAAAAAAAGGTGATGAACGAAAACGAAGCAGAATACCGCTTTGGCGACAGTGGACCGAAATATCTTATGAAGGGTCCGCGCATGAGCTGTGGTGTGGTGCAGTTGCAGCCAGGAGAGTCTTTTCCGGCACACTATCACGACATCATGGAAGAAAACTTCTTTGTGCTAGAGGGCGAATTGGAAATTCATGTGGGCGAAGAAGTTTACTTTTGCAAAGCCGGTGATTTGATTCATTGCGCACCGCCCGACATGCACTACTTGCGCAACCCGGGCACCGTGCCCTTTAAGGCTGTATTTATGCTGGCGCCCTACCAAATACAGGACAAGGTGGAAGTGGAGAATTATCCGCCAAAAGAGTAACGGCATGAAGGGGAAGGAACGGGCCAAGAGGACAACTTGATTGCAATGGGTGGTGACAGAACAATGGGAAAGCGCGATTCAAGGCTTATCAAAATGGAAGAGCTTGTGCGACAAAATGGGAGTATTTCTGTAAAAGAGCTCTCACAGTCGATGGGTGTTTCCGATGTGACGGTGCGGCGCGATTTAGATGTTTTGCAAGCCGACAACCGTGTACAGCGTAGCCATGGAAAAGCGGTGTATCAAAGAATGGCGCCCTTAATGGCAGACACGGATTATGAGCTGCGCAGTGAGCAAGAAAAGCAAAATGTGGAAAAAGATGCCATCGGACGCTATGCGGTGCGTTTGATAGAGCCAGGGGATGTGTTGTTCATAGACACAGGCTCTACCACAGACCGTTTGGCAAAGCATATACCGGAACACAAGGAGCTCACCGTGTTTTGTTATAACTACAATATTTTAACACGGCTTATCCAAAAAGAAGGTGTAGACATCATTTTCGGTGGGGGCTTCTTTTATCCAAAAGAGCAGCTGTTCTTATCAGACCAAAGCATTGAGCTTGTGCGCAGTATTCGGGCAAACAAGCTGTTTCTATCGGCCTCGGGTGTGCATGAAACTTTGGGCATCACCTGTGCAAAAGGGCACGAAGTGCCCTTGAAGCGTGCGGTACTCGATTCGGCCCTCACCAAAATTCTGCTGGCCGATTCCAGTAAGTTTTCGAACATTTGTCCGGCACATTTTGCTCAAATCTCGGAAATTGATATTGTGGTAACCGATGCAAAGCTTTCGGCAAGCTGGCAAGAGCTATTGAAAGATATGGGCATTGAAGTGCATTTCGCCATTTAGTTGGCAAGTGGCGGTTAAATTTAAAAACGAAGCCCGGCAAAATAGCGAAGGGCTTTATGAAAGTGAGGAAAAGGATGCGTTCAGTAGTGATAGGATGCGACAATGCGGCAGTTTCGTTGAAAGATGAACTTAAAAAAACCATGCAAGATATGGGTGTGGCAGTGGAAGATGTGGGGGCCTTTTCCAAAGAAGACAACACGGAATATCCGCTGTTTGCCAAGGCTGTGTGCGATAAAATTATAGAGAGCGACTATGAAAAACGCGGTGTTTTGGTGTGTGGCACGGGCATTGGCATGTGCATGACAGCCAACAAGTGCAAAGGCATTCGTGCGGCTGTGGGCCATGATATTTTTTCTGCGCAGCGGTCTATTTTGAGCAACAACGGCAATATAATATGCTTTGGTGAACGTGTTATTGGCCCGGAACTTGCCAAAACCATTTTGAAAGAGTGGATGGGCCTTGAGTTCAAAGATGGCCCCTCGACATCGAAAGTGGAAAAAATCATAGCGGTAGAAGCAGAGAATTTCAAATAATAGAATGCATGGATGAGGGGTGATGCCGGTGCAAAAAAAGCTGTATCTCGGAACGAATACAAAAATGTACAAAACCATTGCGGATACCTTGCACTATTTAAAAGAACTGGGGCGTTATACTGAAGATATAGATAGAGAGTGGATGGAACTGTTTGTGATTCCATCTTTTACCAGTCTTGAGTCGGCCCGTGTAGTGGCAAAAGAGACCGGCATATCCTTGGGTGCACAGAATATGGGCTGGGAGGATGAAGGCCAATTCACGGGTGAAATTTCCCCCCTGATGCTCAAAGAAGTGGGCGTGAAGGTGGTGGAAATTGGCCACAGCGAGCGCCGGCATGTGCTGCATGAAACCGATGAGATGGAGAACCAAAAAGTGTGTGCGGCCTTGCAGCACGGGTTCACAGCGCTGCTTTGTGTGGGCGAAACGAAGGAACAAAAAGACTATGGCATTTCGGCTGAGGTGCTGAGAACGCAGCTGAAAGTGGGGCTTTTTTCTGCAAAACCCGAAAGGCCGGAACAATTGTGGATTGCTTATGAGCCTGTGTGGGCCATTGGTGTGAATGGTGTACCGGCAGATGCTAGCTATGTGCGTGAGATACACGCGATGATTCGAGAAACCTTGTGCGCGCTCTACGGGCAGGACATGGGCGAGCGTATTCCGATTTTGTATGGTGGTAGTGTTAACACGGAAAACGCCGTGCCCTTTATTGGCCTTGATAATGTGGATGGACTTTTTATTGGACGCAGTGCCTGGGATGCCAAAAACTTCAACAAGATCATCCGCGATGTGCTAAGCGAAACAGCCAAAAACCGATTATAAAACCGAGCGGCCGAGTGTATCGGCAGGAAGGATAAAAATGAAATTATTTATTGACACAGCCAACGTTTCCGATATCCAAAAGGCGGCCGACATGGGCGTTATTTGTGGTGTAACCACAAACCCATCCTTGATTGCAAAAGAGGGTCGTGTGTTTGAAGAGGTGATTGCGGAAATCGCCTCGCTTGTGGACGGACCCATCTCCGGCGAGGTGAAAGCCACCACCGAAGATGCAGCGGGCATGATAGCAGAAGGGCGTGAAATTGCTAAGATTCATAAAAATATGGTGGTGAAAATCCCGATGACGGTAGAGGGGCTGAAGGCGGTAAAAGTGTTGGCTGCCGAAGGCATTGCCTGCAATGTCACGTTGGTTTTCTCGGCAAACCAGGCTCTTTTGGCTGCGCGCGCAGGTGCGGCTTATGTGTCGCCGTTTGTGGGGCGTCTTGATGATATTTCCCAGCCGGGCATTGACCTCATTTCCTCCATTGCCGATATGTTTGCCCTGCATGGCATTGAAACCGAAATCATTTCGGCCTCCATTCGTACCACGATGCATGTGACAGACAGTGCCTTGGCCGGTGCACATATTGCCACGGTTCCCTATTCGGTTATCGAGCAAATGACAAAGCACCCGCTTACCACGGCGGGCATCGAAAAGTTCAAACAAGACTATGAAGCTGTATTTGGAGGATAAAATGATGCACGAAAACCCAATTTTGGCATTGGAAGCGATGGCTAAGAAAGTGCGCCTTGGCATTGTGGATGCCACGCACGCCGCCGGCAGCGGGCATCCGGGTGGAAGCCTTGGTGCTGCAGACATTTTTACGGTGTTGTATTTTGACGAGATGAATGTGGACCCCCAAAACCCAAAAGACGAAAACCGCGACCGTTTTGTGCTGAGCAAAGGGCACACGGCCCCCGGCTTGTATGCGGCCTTGGCCCACAAAGGCTTC
Organism: uncultured Oscillospiraceae bacterium; assembly: GCA_964371725.1. Classification (GTDB taxonomy): domain Bacteria; phylum Bacillota; class Clostridia; order Oscillospirales; family Ruminococcaceae; genus JAAYCI01. The sequence continues at coordinate 123,795 of CAYJNQ010000001.1, read as the reverse complement.
TTTCCGGTAAGCGACCTTTTAGGCTTGCGTAAACCCGGCTGCCATCTACAAGGCCATCCAAGTATGCGCATGACACCCGGTGTGGATATGAGCACGGGCAGCCTTGGCCAAGGTGTTTCCACAGCTTGCGGTATGGCCGTGGCAGCACAAAAACAGGGTAAAACCCACCGTGTATACACCCTTTTGGGCGACGGAGAATTGGCCGAGGGACAATGCTGGGAAGCATTTTTGTTTGCCGGCCACTATAAGCTGGATAACCTGTGTGTCATCATTGATTTAAACGGTTTGCAAATTGATGGAGCCACAAAAGATGTGATGAATACAGCCCCGGTAGACGAGAAAATGCGCGCCTTTGGCTTCGAGGTGATTTGCATCGACGGGCACAATATGGCCGAAATCAAAGATGCGTTTACAAAGGCGCGTACAGTGAAAGGCAAACCCACGGCCATTTTGGCCAAAACCGTAAAAGGCAAGGGTGTGAGCTTCATGGAAGGGCAGGCCTCTTGGCACGGAAAAGCCCCGAATGACGAAGAGCACAAGCGTGCTTGCGAAGAGCTAAAAGGGGGTGCCTAAGATGGGCGACATGAAAAAAATTGCCACAAGAGACAGCTATGGAAACGCACTTGTGGCCTTGGCCGAAAAATACGAAAATGTGTATGTGCTGGATGCAGACCTGAGCGCCGCCACGAAAACCGGCGTTTTGAACAAGGCATATCCCGAGCGTTTCATCAACTGCGGCATTGCCGAAAGCAACATGATGGGTGTGGCCGCCGGCATGGCTGCAAGTGGCCTTGTGCCTTTTGCCTCCACCTTTGCCATGTTTGCTGCGGGCCGTGCATTTGAGCAAGTACGCAACTCTATTGGGTACCCGTACCTCAACGTGAAAATTGGTGCCACTCATGGCGGTATCAGTGTGGGTGAAGACGGTGCTTCGCACCAATGCAACGAAGATTTTGCCCTTATGCGTTCCATCCCCGGCATGACCGTTATCTGCCCGGCAGACGACGTGCAAGCGAAAGCGGCCGTGCATGCGGCCTATCTCCACGATGGACCTGTGTATATGCGTTTTGGGCGCCTTGCCGTGCCTGTGTTCAACCCCGAAGAGGACTACACTTTTGAAATTGGAAAAGGTGAACAACTTACCGAGGGGGATGACATTGCCATCATTGCAAACGGCCTTCTCGTGTGGGAGGCGCTGGAAGCCGCAAAGGCCTTGCAGCAAGACGGCATCTCGGCTCGGGTCATCAATATGGCTACGATTAAACCACTGGATGAAGAACTGGTTTTGAAAGCGGCCAAAGAGTGCAAACGAATCATAACGGCCGAAGAGCACAGCGTAATCGGCGGGCTTGGGGAAGCTGTGGCATCCTGTGTGGCAACTTCGTGCCCTGTGCCCGTGTGCCGCATCGGTATCGAGGATGAGTTCGGCCATTCCGGCAGCGCTGTTTCTTTGCTAAAAGAATTCGGCTTACACAGCGAAAACATTGTAAAACGCGCAAAAGAAATGGTACAAGCCTAGCAAATCAAACATCATAAGGGGGCTGTGACGCATCTCGTTTCGTCACAGCCCCAAGTTATGTTCTTTTTGCTTGCTCCCTATGAATTTTCTGTAAGATTTTCATTGAAACCCCATACGTGAGGGGGTATAATAGAAGAGAAGTATGAAAGGGATTTTCGGGTTGTCATCGGGAAGTGTCTTTTTTTTACGCAGATGAAATTGAAGAAATACGAAGAGGAAACATATGAATTTTTTTAGTTTTGTAAGCCTGGCCGGGGGGCTTGCCCTGTTTTTGTATGGCATGAACGTGATGGGAACCGGGCTTGAAAAAATTGCGGGCGGGCGCACGGAAAGTGTCTTGCAAAAACTCACTTCCTCCACAGGACGAGGGGTTTTGTTTGGGGCTGTGGCCACGGCACTTTTGCAGTCTTCCTCGGGAACCACGGTTATCATCATCGGGCTTGTAAACAGCGGCATTATGCAATTGCAACAGGCCGTGGGCGTGGTGATGGGTGCGAACATCGGCACCACGGTGACGGCTCAACTTTTGCGCCTCACAAGCATCACCAGCGATAATTTCTTTTTGCTTCTGCTAAAACCGTCCACGCTGGCGCCTTCAATTGCCTTCATTGGCATGATTTTATATATCTTTAATAAAAATGCCAAACGCAGAAATGTTGGGCAAATCATGCTGGGGTTCGGTGTTTTGTTCAGTGGTATGTTTGCTATGGAAGCGGCCGTGCATCCTTTGCGCGAAAGCCCGCTCTTTGCCGAAGTATTTGCCAGCTTGCAAAATCCTGTACTTGGCATTTTGGCAGGTTTGCTCATCACGGTGGCCGTGCAATCCTCGTCGGCCTCAGTGGGCATCTTACAGGCACTCACCATCACGGGCGTGGTCACTTGGAGCAGTGCCATTCCCATCATCTTGGGCCAGAACATCGGCACCTGTGCCACGGGGCTCATCGCTTGCATCGGCACCTCAAAAGCCGCAAAACGTGTGGCTTTCTGCCACTTATATTTCAATGTCATCGGCACCACATTGTTCATCGTTATCATCTATTTGATTGAGGGACTGATCGGGTTTTCCAACTGGGATGCCTCCATTACTACGGGCGATGTGGCCAATTTCCATCTCTTGTTCAATGTGCTGGCAACGTTGATTTTCCTGCCATTTTCAAAATGGCTGGTGCGTTTGGCAGAGTTTACTGTGCGAGACAAGCCCGGCGAAGAACATCCCGAACTTGAAGAGAGTGTGCACTTGGACGAGCGCCTCTACCATAGCCCGTCTTTGGCTTTGGCACAAGCACACAGAGCCGTTTTGCAAATGGCTAAAATGGGCCAGGCCATGCAGGTTGATTCCGTTGAAAACCTTGTGCATTATGCGCGCGAGAGGGCCGATATCACCCAGCGGCGTGAGGGTATCATGGACCAACTGGAAGTGAAAGTAACAAACTATCTCATCAACATGAATGGGATGGATATGAGTGAGTATGAAAGCCGTGAAGTGACAAAACTATTTGGGTTTGTAACGGACTATGAACGCATTGGTGACCATTTTGTAAACATTCTCGAGCGCGGTGGCGAAGTGTATGACAAGGGCATTGTTTTTTCAAGCGATGCACAAAACGAGCTTTCTGTTTTAAGCGAGGCCGTGGGCGAGATTTTGCGCTTGTCTACCGAGGCCTTCGAAAACGAGAGCGACGAGATTGCAAAACGTGTGGAACCACTGGAAGAAACCATTGACGCCATATGCGAAACCTTGCGTGACCGCCACATCGAACGGTTGAAAAAAGGTGTGTGCAACATGGAAGCGGGCATTGTTTTCCTCACGGTTCTGGCCGATTACGAACGCATCTCCGACCATTGCTCGGGCATTGCCACGCGCTTGCTTTCACACGAAAGCGGGGCAGAGGATTTGCACTCTCTGCACAAAGAGTTGCAAACGCTGGCTCAAACAGAGGACAACGAGTTGCGTGTTCAATACAACTTACAGTATTTTGGTCGATTATAAAATCAAAAGGCCGTGGGGCAACGCCCCACGGCCTTTTTGTTGGCAAGCACCGGCATGGTTGCTTGCTGTGCTAGTTGCACAAACTTTCCAAATAGGCCTTTGGCCCGGTTTCGTACAAACTTTCTCCACGGCAATCTACAGCCACTGTAAGCGGAAAATTTTCCACTTGCAATTCATGCACGGCTTCGGGGCCTAAGTCTTCATAACACACAACACGGCAGGCCTTCACACAGCTGCTTAATAAAGCACCGGCGCCGCCAAGTGCGCCAAAATAAACAGCGCTGTTTTCGCGCATTGCGGCCAACACTTCTTCATTGCGCGCGCCCTTGCCAATCATACCACGCAAACCTGCGCGTAGCAGGGGCGGGGTGTATGCATCCATGCGGTAGCTGGTTGTGGGCCCGGCACTACCCATCACTTCGCCCGGTTTTGCGGGCGTGGGGCCCACATAAAACACAATGGCATTTTCAAGCGGGAACGGCAGCTCTTTTCCGGCGTTCAGCAGGGCAAGCAAACGTGCGTGTGCCGCATCACGTGCGGTGTAAACGGTTCCACTTAAAAGAACGCTGTCCCCTGCACGCAAGGCCTCGGCTTGTTGTTTTAAAAAGGGTGTGTGCAAAATTTTTTCCATAATGCCTGTCTCCTTTGCGCTTATAGAATCTGCGAGGCATGGCGCGCAGCATGGCAATTCAAGTTGACGGCCACGGGCAAGCCTGCAATGTGCGTGGGCGCTGTTTCAATGGAAACGCACAAAGCTGTTGTTTTGCCGCCAAACCCCTGTGGTCCAATGCCAAGAGAATTGATGCGTTGCAAAAGCTTTTCCTCCAAAGCGGCATAATAGGCGTCCTCGTGGCGTGCATTCACAGGGCGAAGCAAGGCGCGCTTGGCAAGAAGCGGTGCGCGGTCGAAATTGCCGCCAATGCCAACCCCCACCACAACAGGTGGGCAAGGGTTGCCGCCTGCAATACGCACAGTTTCCACTACAAAATCCAAAACACCCGCTTCGCCAGCCGAAGGTGGCAGCATGGCAAGGCGGCTCATGTTTTCAGAGCCGATGCCCTTGGGTGCCACATGCAGGTGCAACCGGTCTCCCAAAACCAAATTCACATGCACAAAGGCAGGTGTATTGTCGCCTGTATTTTGGCGGCGCAAGGGGTCTTTTACAATGGATTTGCGCAGATATCCTTCGGTATAGCCGCGGCGCACCCCCTCGTTCACAGCCTCGTAGAAATCGCCGCCTTCAAGGTGCACCTCTTGCCCAAGTTCTGCAAACACACAGCACATGCCCGTGTCTTGGCAAAGTGGTCGGTGTTCGTCTTTGGCAAGCTGTGCATTTTCGCAAAGACGCAACAAAGTGGCCGCAGCAGGCGGCCACGGCTCGTTTTTAGCATATGTGTTCAAGCAATCGGCCACATCCTGCGGCAGTTTCTCACAGGCTTCTATGCAAAGGCTGTGAACTGCGTTTGTGATGTCCGATGCCAATATGGTTCTCATGTGGTTCCTCCCCTCGGTAGCCGCAATAACGCCGGGCACAGCTTACAAGATGCCCTCCAATACGCCGATAACGCCCTCGTCGTCTTTGCCTTCCCAAGCTTTGCTTTGTACAAACAGATTGAAAATCGGCCCATCCAGCTTGTTTGCGTTCACCATCTCGTTCATGATGGCCAAGGTTTTTTCTTGTGAACACGGTTTTTTGTAGGGGCGATCGTTGGAGATGAGCCCATCGTAAATATCCAATATGGTCAAAAGGCGCGCTTCTTTGTCAATCTCCTCGGCACAAAGCTGTTTCGGATATCCCGTGCCATCTAAAAGCTCGTGATGCTTTGTGGCCCAGCGCGGCACTTTTTCATACTCGCCCCAGAAATTCATTTTGCTTAGAATTTTTTCTGTTAAAACGGCGTGTTCCTGCATGATGTCGCGCTCTTTATCGGTGAGTGTGCCCTTGCGTATCGACAGGGCCTCCAGCTCGTCCTTTGTAAACCAGGCACAGGCTACACCGCGCCTGGTTGAATAGGTTTTGCCTGCCAAAAGGTGCACCTTGGCAAGGGTATCTTCATCCAGATACCCCATGGTGTTCACGTCCTGCACAAAGGCACGCACGCGCTCCACTTCGTCAATCAATGGTTGTGGATCTTGGCCGCTTCGTAAGGCGTTTACTTCTTCGGAAAGCGAAATATAATCCAGCTTTGCCATCATCCCGTCATAGCGAAAATCGAGGCGAGTGGATTTATTCATGATTTCAAGGGGGGTAATCAATTTGCCAATGTCATGCAACCAGATGCTTAACACAAACAGGCGTTCGTCTAAATCTGAAAATTCCCAGGCCACATCGCTCTGCCTGTTTAGCCAAGCAATAAAATTTTGCGCATATTGCACCATGTTGTTCGTGTGCGTTACATTGTAGGGCGAGCGCAAGTGAATGGCCGCGGAAATGGTGCGCACAATGGACTCCATCAAATCTTCCACCTGCACAGTGTAGTGCATATTGGTGAGACAAATGGCCGCCTGCGAAGCCAGCGCTTGCACAAATATTTTGGCCGAAGGATTGAAGGCTGTGATGGCACCGGCCTCGTTCTGTGCATTGATAAGCTGCATCACACCAATGATTTCGCCGTAGTTGTTTTCCATGGGCACCACCATCATCGAGGTGGTTTTGTAGCCCGTGAGGGCGTCGTAACGAAGGGGGCCTGCAAAATCAAACAGGTCGCTGTCGTACACATCCGGTATATTGATAATTCTTTTTTCCAAAACAGAATAGGCGCATACATTGCTTTTTTCCAAGGGAACCGGTGGCAACAAAATTTTTCCATGGCCTCCACCTTGCAGCACATTTTGCGAATGGGTGATCATCACTTTAAAATCCAGTGCATCCCCATTTTTGATATACAATGTGCCACCGTCGCAAGAGGTTAAATCCATGGCCGCGGTTAAAATGCGCTCCAACAAAGCCTCGCGGTTTTGCTCCGAGGCCAACGCAATGCTGATTTCCAACAATTTTTCCGTAAATTCCTGTGTCATAGCTCGATTCCCATTTCTTCCTTTTGCAAGGACACTTTTCGCGTGTCTTCTTGTGCGATAGCCCTGCTTATTTTGCATTATAACACAGCATTTCCGGTTTGTCGATATCTGTGCTTCCGGGCGTTTTTTTTAACAAAAAGACGTTGTTTTAAAAATGTCTTTTGGCCACTTGGTGGGGTGTATAGAGGCAGAAAACCGCCCTTTGTTTTGGGTGCTTGTGCACGTTTAAAACAAAGGGCGGTTTTATGGTTCATTCAAATTCGTGAAACACCCTGCTAAGCATACACGCCTGTTTGTGGGCTAAGCGCCGTGGTGGTGGCGGTCGATGTGGGGGTTGTGGTGCTGGAACTGGAGCTGGAGCTAGAGCTAGAGCTAGAGCTAGAACTGGAACTGCTGGAGGACGGGTTTACATACAAGCCAAACGGGGAAAGGCTGGTCACTTCGATGGTGGCAACGCCGTTTTGCACGATGGCATTGATGTATTCGGCCTCGATAGACTCAAAAAGCATGGGTTCCGGGTGGGCGCCTTTGTAGTGCAGGAAAGTGACGGTTTCACCATTGGCTACGCCGGAAATGGGAATGGTGAGCCGGAAGGTTTCGCTGCCCGCATACGGTGTTTCATCTCCACCGTCAGGGATGAATGAAAAGTCGTACAGGCCAACCAGTTTCCCGGCGGGAAGGCCGGAGGCAGCCACCTTATTTGCCAGTGCTTCGCCCATTGCGTAGCGGGTGCTTTGGCCATAATCGCTGGCGTTGAAAGCAGAAGCGCGGAACGTGAATCCTGTGGGCACCGAAGAAACCTGCACATTGGCAACATCCACACTGTAGGAGGCGGCGCTGGGGTCTATAGTGGGAACATCGTACGAAGCATACTTCACCTCAATGGTGGCAGTGCTCTGAGTATAGTTTACTGTATCTGTGGGGGTGAATTTTAGGGTGTAGGTGGTGTCTTGTGAGTAACCATTAAAGGTGGCGAAATTCACAAAGGAGGCAGTGCCGTCTGTTGTAATCGCTGTGGCCGCTTCGCTACCGTCTGGGGCGAGGAGTCGCATGGTGCCGGCGGGGAAGTTGCCGCCGTTGATGGTGTTGTCTGTTGTTTTTGCCTCTATGCTAAATTGATTAGGGGGAGCTAAGAGAACCCCTACGAAGGGCACGGCTTGGGGTGCGGGAGGGGCGTAGGCAACGGTGGCCGTGAGTGCTCCGGAAATGGCGCCGGGATTGATGGGAGTATAGGTGAACGAGAACTCCCCGGCAGTGGTGGCGCTTGAAGCATCCACTTCAAAGGTGAAAGTATCCGTGAATCCGGAGGCAACGGTTACAGGACCCAGCTCAGGCCCTTGCGCTCCACCCGTGGGGGTGAACATGATATCATAGACGTCTCCCTCCCCTTCAAAAGTATCCGGCGCTGTCAAAGTGAGTTTAAATCTAGCTGTACCAGCAGTGGCGCCCACGCCTTCATAGCTTGCCGTCATAACACCTGTGGCATAAGCCTGCATGGGCTCGCTTACAAATAGCCCGGCAGGCACCGAGAACAGCAGGGCGAGCAGGGCGCACAGCACAAGGGCAAGCGCGCGATTTCGTTTGGTTTGTGTCATGGTAATACCCCTTTTATCTTAATTTATTTAAAATACTCCTAAAAACACTGTACACAGTGTAGCAAACAAATGCACAAATTGCAAGGGGGATTTTCCTTTTGTGCCGCGTCTTTGCGGCTTGACATTTCGCTGTGTGCGGCAGTATGATGAAAACAATGACTGACAGAAAAAAACAGGAGGTTTTGCCCTTATGATTGATTTTAACAACGCCACTTTTTTAAAGCTGCGCCAAGTTTCCGACGAGGATTTCGCCGAGCTTGTCACGCCGTTGCTTGGCCAAAACGAGCACATCCTTTCCAGCTATCGCACCGTGCGCGACGGGGTTGTGTTCACAAACAAGCGTGCCATCGCCATCAACATTCAGGGCGTCACGGGCAAAAAGAAAGATTTCACCTCGCTTCCCTACTCGAAAATTCAGGTGTATTCTGTGGAAAGTGCCGGCCTTTTTGACATCGACAGCGAATTGGAAATGTGGTTTTCATCGCTTGGTAAGGTTCGCTTCGAGTTTACGGGGCGCGTGGATGTGGCCGGCATTTGCAGGGCTATTTCCGATCATATGCTATAAAACCGATAAAGTAGGAAGAAAAGAAAGGGTCGACAATGAAAAAAGTGGCGTTTATCTGTGTGCACAATTCCTGCCGAAGCCAAATGGCGGAAGCGCTTGGCAAACAGTTGGCAAAAGATGTATTTGAAAGTTATTCGGCCGGCACCGAAATAAAACCCCAAATCAACCGGGATGCTGTGCGCCTGATGAAGCAGAAATACGGCATCAACATGGAGGAGAGCCAACGCAGCAAACTGCTGGCGGACATTCCGCCCGTGGATGTTGTGGTGACGATGGGCTGCAATGTTACCTGCCCGTTTCTGCCCTGCAAACACCGAGAAGACTGGGGCCTTGATGACCCGAGCGGCAAGGGTGATGAGGCATTTTTGGAAACGATGAAGCGCATCCACGAAAATATCCTTTCCTTAAAAGAACGCATCGAAAACGGCGAGGTGTAGGCAATGTATGCGGCATAAACCCCCGAGGGGGGAGCCGACCCTCTGAAATATGCCCCATAAAAGTGCTGAAAATCACTTTTGTGGGGCATATTTGGATGCCGTCCATTGCGTTTTTACCCCTAAAATGAAAAGGCAAAAAACAAAAGTGCAAGGCCGTGGTCTTTCAGCAGGCAAGCCCCACGGCCGGCGGCTGTTTTCCGCTTGGTGTGAAGACATTTTCCTTGACAAAGAGAACCGACACAGAGTATAATAAAGAAGTTCTGTAAAGCGGTGTGCTTTACAAAGACGCGCTACACAGGCATGCATGCGTGGAGAGGAGAGCGAGAACGGTGGCCAAAAATTTAGAACTATCGTATCTTTTAGATTTCTATGGCGAAGTGCTCACCGCAAAACAGCGGGATGTGATGGAGCAATATTACAATGCCGATTTCTCACTTTCAGAAATTGCGGAAAATTTTGGCATCACACGGCAGGGCGTGCGCGATTCTATCAAACGGGGCGAAGCCATTTTGCTGGACTTAGAGGAAAAAGTGGGCTTTGCACAGCGCTATAAGGCGACGCAAGAGGGCTTGGTAGAACTGGATACCTCGTTAAAAGAACTGGAAGAGCACAGCCGCACGGGTTTTGCTACACAGGAATATGTTTCGCAGCAGGTAAACGATATGCGCGGCATCATCGAACGGCTTTCGGAATAAAAAACGCGGCAAAAAGCGAGAAAGGACTTTCTTCATGGCATTTGAATCGTTAAGCGACCGGCTGGGGCAGGTATTTAAAAAACTGCGCGGCAAGGGAAAACTGAATGAAACCGACATCAAAATCGCCATGCGGGAAGTGCGGATGGCTCTTTTAGAAGCCGACGTGAACTATAAAGTGGCAAAGGATTTTATCGCCACGGTTACCGAGCGCGCCGTTGGGCAAGAGGTGATGGAAAGCCTTACCCCGGCCCAGCAAGTGGTGAAGATTGTCAACGAGGAAATGACGGCCCTGATGGGCACGGAAAATGAGTATGTACATTTAAAATCCACCCCACCCACGGTGCTTATGATGTGTGGTTTGCAGGGCAGTGGTAAAACCACACACACGGCAAAACTGGCACGGTTTTTTCAAAAACAGGGGCATCGCCCCTTGCTTGTGGCGGCCGACATCTACCGCCCTGCGGCGATTGATCAACTGCAAAAAGTGGGTGAGGCAGCGGGCGCTACCGTGTTCACCTTGCCCGGGGAAAAACCCGAGGCGCTTGCCAAAAAAGCCTATGCCCATGCAAAAGACCACGGCAACGACATTGTGATACTGGATACGGCCGGCCGTTTGCATGTGGACGAAGAACTGATGGGCGAACTGCTTCGCATCAAAGATGCCGTGGCCGTGGACGAAACACTTTTGGTGGTGGACGCCATGGTGGGGCAAGATGCAGTGAACGTGGCCGAAAACTTCAATGAAAAAAATGGTGTAGATGGGGTTATCCTCACCAAGCTCGATGGCGACACGCGCGGTGGCGCGGCGCTCAGTGTACGCGCTGTAACGGGAAAACCCATCAAGTTTGCGGGCGTGGGCGAGAAACTGGATGATTTAGAGGCCTTCCATCCCGAGCGGATGGCATCACGTATTTTGGGCATGGGTGATGTTTTAAGCCTTATTGAAAAAGCGCAGGAAGTGGCCGACGAAAAAGAGGCCGAACAAGCGGCGAAGCGCTTTATGGAAAACAAATTCGATATGAACGATTTGCTTTCCCAGCTGCAACAGTTGAAAAAAATGGGTGGCATAGCGGCTTTGGCCGGAATGCTTCCGGGCGCCGGCGGTGCCGTGCCCGAGGCAGACGAAAGCCAGCTGGTGCGCGTGGAAGCCATGATTCAAAGCATGACAAAAGAGGAAAGAGAAAAACCCTCTATCATCAAACCTCAGCGCAAACGCCGCATTGCCGCAGGCAGTGGCACACGAGTGGAAGACGTGAACCGCCTTCTGAAAATGTATGAACAGATGAGTAAAATGATGAAGAAGTTCAGCAAAAACCCGAAAAAGATGGGCCGCATGTTGGGTGGCTTAAAGGGTGGTTTTTAAGATATTAGCCGGGCAACCGTTTAATATAAATAAGAATTTTTAACAATATACCGGAGGTGTACAAAAACTATGGCAGTAAAAATCAGATTGCGCCGCATGGGTGCAAAAAAAGCACCGTTCTATCGCATTGTGGTGGCCGATTCCCGTTTTCCGCGTGATGGGCGTTTCATTGAAGAAATTGGCTACTACGACCCCACAAAGAACCCCAGTGTGGTGGAAGTAGACGGCGAAAAAGCAAAAAAATGGATTTCGAACGGAGCGCAACCCACAGAGACCGTGCGCAAGCTACTGAAGCAGAAAGAGGTTCTGTAAGCAAAGGAGAAGTCTATGCAAGATGTGCTGATAGCGATTGTGCGTGGGCTTGTAGACCGGCCGGAGGACGTGCAGGTGCAAGTGGATGATTCAAACCCAAGAGAGGTTGTTTTTCATCTTATTGTGGCAGAGGAAGACAAAGGGCGCGTGATTGGCCAAAAAGGCAGCAAAGCCCGTGCGATTCGCACGGTTATGAGTGCCGTTGCCGCAAAACAGGGCAAGCGCGCCAGGGTGGAAATAGATTAGATGGTGTAGACACTATCTGAGGCACACCGGCGTTTCGGCTCCCCATTGTGCAAAAAAAGTTCGATGTGTGGCCTGCCAAAAGGGTGTATGCCCGAAAACGGCAGGCCATTTGTGTGGCCTGCACAGGGTTTTGTAAAAAGATGAACGCCGTTTCGGCACACTTTTACGTTTTTTGAGGTGTGTGGTATGGTATGGTGGAAACACAAGGTACTTTTACCACAATTTCATACAAAACGGAGGGTTTATTATGTTTTTCAAATCATTTAGCAGGGAAGACGGCATGCACGAGCATATGCAGGCCGTATTGCGCAAGTGCATGGTGTTGGCCGTACTCATTTGTGTGTGCAACATGTTGGCCTTGGCCTGTGCTTTTTGTGCGGGAGCCAAGTTTGCAAAACTTCGCTGTAAAAATAGGATGGACTGGGACGAGGAAGAGGTTCTTTTGCCCGAAGCGTTAACGGAATCGGAGCAAGAGTGAGTCCCGGCCCAAAACAGGGAGAGTGGGGATGAAAAAGCACTATTTGGAAGCCGGAGAATTTGTGAGGGTGCACGGGGTGCAAGGTGAGTTGCGCCTGTATCCGTGGTGCGACTCCACCGACTTTTTGCAGGGGTTTCAAACCTTTTATTTGAGCGAGCATGGAGAGGGTGCACTGACCATTTTGTCGGTGCGCCCTCATAAAAATGTGTGTGTGGTGAAGGTGGAAGGCATAAACAGCGTAGAGCAAGCGCAGACACTTTTGGGCAAAACCGTGTATATCAACAGGGCGGACGCCACCTTGGAAGAGGGGCGCTATTTTGTGCAAGATTTGCTTGGCACCGAGGTGCAAAATGTCGATACAGGCCACTGCTATGGCCGTGTGGCCGAGGTGAGCCACCCGGGGCGTCATGATGTGTGGCGCATTGTAGATGGCGAGGCCGAGCACTGGTTCCCGGCCGTGGCCCCATTTCTGGTGCGTCTCGATTTGGAAAATGAGGTGGCACTTGTGCGCCCGATAGAGGGAATGTTTGAAAAAACAGAGCCCAAAAAGAAACCAAAACGCACAAAAAAACAGGGAAAAGGAACGGAACATGATACGAATTGATATTGCAACCCTTTTCCCCGAAATGTGCGATACCGTGATGAACGAAAGCATCATTGGCAGGGCGCGGCGCGAGGGCAAGTTTTCTTTGCATTGCCACAACATTCGTGATTATACGCTCTCTAAACAAAAACGCGTGGATGACTATACCTATGGCGGTGGGCACGGCATGGTGATGCAAGCCGACCCAATTGCACGTTGCCTGGATACAATTTTGTGGGAACACGAGGAAAGTGGACAAGGGCGGCCTCACATTTGTTTTATGACACCGGCCGGAAAACCCTACACACAGGAGGATGCGAAGCGATTTGCACGCTTGCAGGGCCTTGTTTTGGTGTGTGGGCACTACGAGGGCATTGACGAACGCGTGATAGAAAGCTATGCCAGCGAGGAGATAAGCCTTGGGGATTTTGTGCTTTCAGGCGGGGAATTGGCGGCACTTTCTGTGGCCGACAGTGTGCTGCGCTTGCAAGACGGAGTTCTGAAAAGTGCCGAGGGATACAAGGGCGAAAGCCACTACAACGGGCTTTTGGAATATCCCCAGTACAGCCGCCCGGCCGTGTGGCGTGGCCTAGAGGTGCCGCCGGTATTGCTAAGCGGGCACGAAAAAAATATCCGCGAGTGGAGAGAGGCGAAAATGCACGAGCGCACAAAGACACGCAGGCCGGATTTGTATGAAACATGGCAAGCAGAACAGAATGAAAACAAGGAAAAACCAGAAAAAACACACGAAAAAATGAAATTGTAAGGAAAGAAAACAGAAAAGAAAATTTGCGAAATCATCGCAAATCCTGAAAAAATAGTAAAATGATAGGAAAAGGCATGTCAAAAGCCATAAAAATACACAGAATATGGCAAGGCAAACAGATATAATGCCAAAAGGCGGCAAAAAAGTTGATTTTTACCGCGTAAGGCATTAAAATAGTAGGTATAAGAAGCACGTGGTTCCCGGGCCTCTGGTGCTCTTGAGAGGACAAACTGAAGGAGTGGCACATATGTATGTGAAAGAAGTTACGGTGGAAAATCAGGTGGGATTGCATGCCCGTCCGGCCACCTTTTTTATTCAGAAGGCAAATGAGTTCAAGTCTTCTATTTGGGTGGAAAAGGAAGAACGCAGAGTGAACGCCAAAAGTTTATTGGGTGTTTTGTCTTTGGGAATTGTAGGAGGCACAAGCATCCGCGTAATTGCAGACGGTTCCGATGAACAAGCCGCTGTAGACAGCTTGGTGAAGTTGGTCACCTCTGGTTTTAGCGAGTAAAAAATGCAAGCGAAAGCGCTGCCTGCTTTGGGCGGCGTTTTTTGGTTTTAAACACAGAAAGGGGCAGGTTTTTTTTGACAAGGGCACAGCTACATGAAAAAGCGCTTAAACTGCCCAAACTGCCGGGCGTGTATCTTGTGTACGACAAGCGAAAAACAGTTGTCTATGTGGGCAAGGCCAAGAGCTTGTTTTCACGCGTGGGGCAATATTTCCGTGCCGGGGTGCCGCATGATGCAAAAACCGAGCGCATGATAGCAGCTGCTTTTGACTTCGACACCATTGTTACGGCAAGTGAATACGAGGCGCTGGTGCTGGAGTGTAGCCAAATCAAACAGTATCAACCCAAATATAATATTTTGCTGAAAGATGACAAGGGCTATAGTTACATCCGTATAACACGTGAAGCATGGCCACGCCTTTCGGCTGTTTTGCAAAAAGGAGACGACAAAGCCGATTACATCGGACCCTATCTTTCGGCCTTTGCTGTGCGCCAAATGGTGGGGGTGGTGCAAGATGTTTTCCTCTTGCCGCGTTGTAGCCGGAAATTCCCCGAGGATTTTGGCAAGGCTCGCCCCTGTTTGTATCACCACATCGGCAAATGCATGGCCGTATGTACGGGTAAAATTGCACAAAAGGACTATGGCGAGGCCGTGGAAAATGCCCTGCGCATGGTTCGAGACGGCCAAGGGGAGATGGCCTCGTTGTTGCAAACGCAAATGTACGAGGCGGCCGAAAACTTGCAATTTGAACACGCGGCGCTTTTGCGAAACCAGTTGCGCGCATTGCAAAAGGTGAATGCCGGGCAAAACGTGGTGCGGGAGGGCGAGAAAAACCAGGATGTGATTGCGTTTGCGAAAGGGGCAAGCGCCGCCTGTGTGGCTGTTTTGCGCTTTCGAGAGGGTCTTTTAACAGACAAACGAGAATTTCTGTTTTCCGGCGAGGATGATTTAAACGACCTGCGCGAGCAGTTTTTGCCACGGTATTATTTGCAAGACGGCGAGGAAATACCGCCCTTGGTGGCGGTGGAGGCTGCATTGCCGGATGAAGAACTTTTAGGACAACTGCTTTGTGAAGCGCGCGGCGGCAAGGTGCGTATCTATATACCAAAGCGGGGCGAAAATCGAAAACTCTTGGATATGGCCTATGTAAACGCGGCAGAGCGCCTTGCACAAGAAAGCGGAAAGACACGCAAAGAAGACAAGGTGCTCGATGAATTGGCGGGGCTTTTGGGCCTTTCGGATATACCGCTGGTCATCGAGAGCTATGATATTTCCAACTGGGGCGAGGGCACCAGCGTGTGTGGAATGGTGGTGTTCGAAAATGGGAAGCCCAAAAAATCGGGTTATCGCCGCTTTAAAATACAAAGCGTGGTGGGCACCGACGACTACGCCAGTATGGCGGAGGCGCTGTTGCGCCGTGCGGCCGAGTTTGAAAGCAAAGCGGGCGGCCAGTTTGGCATAAAACCGAACTTAATTTTGCTTGACGGCGGCCTCGGCCAGGTGCATGCAGTGCAGAAAAGCCTTGCCGGCACTGCTTTTTCCGATATACCTTTATTCGGGTTGGTAAAAGACACGCACCACCGAACAAGAGGCATTGTGTCGGCAGAGGGTGCAGAGATTACCCTGTCTATGCACCGCGGCGTGTTTCGCTTTTTAAGTGGTGTGCAGGAAGAAGTGCACCGGTTTGCCATTTCCTATCAACGCACTTTGGCAAAAAAGAAAACGTTTTCGCCCACGCTTATGGGGATAGATGGTGTGGGAGAAAAAACGGCAAAAGCCCTAATGAAGCAGTTCAAAACATTGCGGCGCATTTCCGAGGCAAGCGAAGAGACGCTTTCCCAAACACAAGGCGTTAGCAGAAACACGGCAAAAGCCGTGTGGACATACTTTCACAAAGAACACAGGGAGGACGAAAGACAATGAGGATTATGTACAAAGGTATGGATAACCGTGTGCGTGTGGCCAAAGCAACCCGTGTTAAATTTCTGGAAGACGGTTTTCAAAGCACCGATTCGAATGCAGAGAGAAGCGACCTTGTGAGTGGGCCGTGCTTGGTTGTGCATATTTTTCGAAACAAGGGTGGAAAGCGCTTGCTTGTGGAGGTGCCAAACGATTTCAATATGTATGCCGCGCGCTATACCTTGCTGAAAGAGGGATATTTGGACATCGCGGACTGTGATGTGAAGCAGGAAACCTTGTATTAAAATGGCGAAAGCCAAAAAGGCCTGCCAGGCTTAGCCGGGGTGGGTGGTTTTGTTGTGTGCTAGCCTATCAAGGTAAATTTTTGCAATATTTCCGCCACATACCCTTGTGTTTTGCGGGTTTTCACCACATAAGACCTTTTTGAAATGGGTGCCTATTTTCCAAAAGAGGTGGGGATTTAAGGCGATACGCTAAGGCTTTTTACGCAGAATTCGGCAAATAAACAGCTTAAAAGCAGGGGCGTTTTTCCTTGGGATATGTCATTCTTTGCATTGACAAACAAAAAAAAAGGCCGCATAATGGAATATAGCCGATGTGTGGCAGAACGAAAGCTTACATGGCTTTGGAGGGAAAAGATGCGAGTAGTTGCGGGCGTGTGCCGCGGCCGCGCGTTGCAGAGCTTGCCGGGGGAGGAAACACGTCCCACTTTAAACCGTGTAAAAGAGGGAATGTTCAGTGCGGTTTCACAACGTGTGCCCGGTGCACGGGTTCTGGATTTGTATGCGGGTAGCGGCCAACTGGGTTTGGAGGCTCTATCACGTGGGGCCGCGTTTTGCCACTTTATAGACAGTGCGCCAAAAGCCGCAGAGCTGGTGCGGTGCAATGTGGAAAACTTGGGTTTTTCTGCGTGTTGCCGCGTTACATGCGAGCGCGCGGAGCTATTTATACAGCGTTGTGAAGAACAGTTCGATTTGGTGCTGCTGGATCCACCCTTCGGCATGGTATCGTGGCCGGGGCTGCTTTTGGGGCTGTGCCACCTGTGCACGGAAGGGGCCGAGGTGCTGTGCGAAACAAGCCGAGAAGAAAACCTGCCAAGTGAAGTGGGCAGCTTGCGTCTCAAAAAGCAATATCGTTATGGCGCAGTACAGGTTTGGCGCTATGCAAACAGTCAGTGAGGTGGAACAAAATGCGCATTGCAATTTGTCCGGGAAGCTATGACCCCGTCACCTACGGGCACATCAACATCATCGAACGCGCCACGAAATTGTTCGATAGAGTGATTGTGGTGGTGCTTGTGAATGTGGCAAAGCAAACGGTTTTTTCAAAAGAAGAACGCGTGGCACTGCTGAAAACAGCACTGCGTGACATGCCCAATGTGCAGGTGGATGCCTGCGATAGACTGGTGGCAGAATATGCCCGCGAAAAAGGTGCCTGTGCCCTTGTAAAGGGTTTGCGTGCTGTGTCGGATTTTGAATATGAGTTTCAAATGGCGCTTGTGAACAAAAAACTGAACACAAATTTGGAAACTTTGTTTATCACAACGGATGCAGATAATATGTTTTTGTCGTCCAGCGTGGTGCGTGAGCTGGCACGATATGGCCGCCCGCTTACGGGTTTTGTGCCAAAAGAGATAGAAGAGGATATTCACCGCAGGCTGTTTACAGAGAAAAATATAAAGTAGGAACGCATTTGCGTTGAAAGGAGACTTTGCATGAACATCGATGATTTGCTGGATATGATGGATGAAACCTTGGAGGAGGCTTTTACGGTGCCACTTTCGGGAAAAAGGATGGTCGATGCCGAAAAAATGCGCGACATCATCGATGATATCCGCCTGAATATGCCCACGGAAATTCGCCAGGCAAAGGCCATTGTGCAAGACCGCGCCGAAATTGTGGAGGGTGCGCGCAAAGAGGCCGACGGCATCATCCGAAAGGCCGAGGAGCGTGCAAAGGTGATTGTGAGTGAACAGCAAATTGTAAAGGCCAGCGAACAACGCGCAAACGACATCATGCGAAAGGCCACACAGGGCGCAAAGGAGATGCGCAGTTCGGTGAACCACTACTGCGAAAACATTTTGCATCAGGCCGAAGAGCAACTTGTGAAAAGCATGAATGAGGTGAAAAGTGTGCGTGCCTCAATTCGGCACCGTGATAAGCGCTAAGGAAAACAGAACCTCTTCCCCGTTGGGGAGATTTTCAACGAAAACTCAATAAAAAAGAGCGGTTTCAAACAAATTTGAAACCGCTCTTTTTTATTTTGTGAAAATCTGTGGATACAGGAAAAGAGCTTGATTTTTTATCAAAAATCTGTATAATTGAATAAAAGTGGTAAGAAGTGGGGAAAAGTGGGGAAAAATAGCTTCGCTTTTTTCAGAAACGGGAAGGAGGGCGGCCATGCTGCATGGGGAATACAATTGCGCGGTGGACGAAAAAGGTCGCCTAAGTTTTCCGGCAAAGCTTCGAGAAGAGATGGGCGAAACGTTCTGGATTACACGTTGGCTGGACGGTTGCCTTGTGGCTTTTCCGCAAAAAGAATGGGAGAACATCGAAACACTTTTTGAAGACAAAAGTTTTGTGAAAAGCCGTAAACTGAAAAGACAGCTGTATGCCGGGGCAAGCGAGGTAAAGCCCGACAAACAGGGGCGTGTATTGCTTGCGCCTGCCCTGCGAAGTGCCGTGCAGCTTGAGCGTGAGGCTGTGGTCATCGGGGTTGGGCGTTATGCCGAAATTTGGGGTGCCGAAGCATGGGCACTGGAAAACGAAGATTTCGACAGCGATAGCATGGAAGCGGCCATGGAGGAGCTGGGATTCTGATGAGTGATGCATTTGTACATGTATCTGTTTTGTTTGATGAGTGCCTAGAGGCACTTTCCATAAAGCCGGATGGTGTTTATGTGGACGGCACGGCCGGCGGTGGCGGGCACAGCCGTGCCATTGCCGAAAAACTGCGAGAGGGGCATCTGTATGCTTTCGACAAAGACCCCACCGCCGTCGAGGTGGCAACAGAGCGTTTGAAAGGGCTTCCCGCCACCGTAGTGCAAAAAGATTTCCGCCATGCAGCAGAATTTTTGAAAGACAAGGGCGTTTTGTCAGTCGATGGCGTTCTGCTCGATTTGGGCGTGTCTTCGCATCAACTTGACAGCACCGAACGGGGTTTTTCCTACCACCGAGACGCCGCCTTGGATATGCGCATGAGCCAAAGCGGCCAAACGGCAGAGGAGCTTGTGAATACCTTGAATCGAGAGACGCTTTGCCACATTCTGCGCAGTTATGGCGAGGAGAAATATGCCTGGCAAATTGCAGGCAAAATTGTGGCTGAAAGAGAAAAAGAGAGCATTAAAAGTACACAAAGGCTAGCCGAGGTCATATGTGCGGCCCTGCCACCGGCAGAGAGACGCAAAGCGAAAAACCCTGCGCGCAAAACTTTTCAGGCTTTACGCATTGCGGTGAACGATGAATTGGGTGCACTGGGTGATGGGCTCGACAGCTTGTTTGACATGTTGGCACCAAAAGGTCGATTTGTGGTTTTAACCTTTCATTCACTGGAAGACCGCATGGTGAAACAACGTTTTCGGCAATTTGCAACGGCGTGCACCTGCCCGCCTGAGTGGCCCCTGTGTCGCTGTGCGGGTGTGGCGAAGGGCGTATTTCCGTTTAAAAACCCACAGTCTCCCTCGGCAGAGGAACAGGCGAAAAACCGCAGAAGTCGAAGCGCTAAGCTGCGATGCATTGAAAAAATATAAGTAGAAAGGTTGGATTGAACCATGGCAGAAACCGCATACGATTTACAGCGTTTTGCCAAAGGGGAAACGCAAAAACGGGAAAAACCGAAGCTGCGCGTGGTTCAAAAAGGCCCAAGTCGTGCTTATAAAGTGCTACGTGCTTTTCGCAATTGGTTTGTTTTTTGTGTGTTTGTGTGTCTGGTGTGCAGTGTTTTGTATACACAAACGGTGGTAACAGAATTGCAAACCCAGATTTCCCAAAGAAGCAACGAGCTTGTGGAAGAGGAAGCACTGCATGCCTATTTGAGCTTTGAGCTTGAGAGTATGACAACGCCAAAAGCCGTGGAACAGCGTGCAGGGGAAATGGGGCTTGTGCCTATCAGCAGCAGCCAAATTGCCTATGTGCAAGTGCGGGAAGACAATGAGATTGAGGTTGCCCCGGGCTTTTTGGAAGAATTTAGCATGGATTTTGATTTGGGCATCAAAACAGTGTTGGACCATCTGAACCCAAGCTAGTGGTTTTCACTTTGGCATGAAACAAAGCAGACGATTGACACCCGGTGTAACCACGGCCCGGATCATGCCGGTAGATAGGAAAACAAACGCGAGGCCGCGAATAAACGGTGGCATTGCCAAAATAGGAGCGGAACTTTTTCATGAATCAGAAAAAAAACGATGTAAATCGATATCAGCGTTCCATGCTGCTGCGCTGTGTGGCAGTGGGTGCTGTTTTTGTGGTGGCGGCCGGTGTTCTGGGTATGCGCCTTTTTCAGTTGCAGGTGGTAGAGGCTGCCTATTGGCAGGCAGAAGCTTCGGGCCAGCAACTGGCCAACATGGAAATAGCACCAGAACGTGGCATCATCTACGACAGCAACCTGCAGGTTCTGGCGCAAAGCGCCACGGTGTGGAGTGTGGAGGCGGCGCCGGATGTGTTGGCACAAAGCAACATAGAGGATCCGGCGCGCGTGGCCGCAAGAGAGCTTGCCATTATCTTAGATCTCGATGAAACCGAGCTATATGACAATTTGAGTCTTTCGGACACGAACTACTATGAAGTGCAAGCAAAAGTGGAAAAACCACTGGCAGACCTTGTGCAAGAAGCCTGCGAGGAATATGATATCAAGGGCATCTATTTGAGGCAAGACACACGTCGCTACTATCCCTATGAGGAGCTCGCGGCCACCATTTTGGGTTTTACAAACGACGATGGAAACGGAATCGAGGGGCTTGAGAGCTACTATAATGAGGTGTTGGCCGGCACGCCCGGGCGTTCACTCGGCGTGCGCAATGCCTGGGGTGGAGAAGTGCCCACGGGTGCAGAGGAAGAAAACCTTTATCCGGCGGAAGACGGCAACAGCATTGTGCTCACGGTGGATGCTGACATTCAGCAGATTGCGGAGGAGTATTTGGCCGAGGCCGTGGCCTATAACGAAGTGCAAGAGCGCGGCATGGTGATTGTGATGGACATCGACACCGGTGCCATTTTGGCCATGGCCACAAGCCCGGCCTACAACCCAAACGACCCCTACGAAATTTACGACGAGGCCGCGCGTCTTGAAGTGGAGGCCATGCCGGAAAGTGAAGAACGCGTGCAAATGCAGGGCGAAGCACGCACCTTGCAATGGCGCAACAAGGCGCTGGCCGACACGTATGAGCCCGGCTCTGTTTTGAAGGTGATTACGGTGGCTGCAGCTTTGGATTCGGGCGTGTTTAACGAAGAATCCGCGCTTTCCTGTAGCGGTGGCATCACCGTGGAAGATAGAGAGTTTGGCTGTGCGCAAGACGCTGTACACGGCTCACAGCTCATGCGTGACGTACTCATCAACTCTTGCAATGTGGCCAGTGTGCAGATAACATCGGCTCTTGGGGCAAGCACCTGGTACGATTACTTGAACTCCTTTGGCCTAACCGAACCTACGGGTGTGGATTTGCCGGGCGAGCCAAGTGCTACGGCAATTGACAACATCATGTATGATGAAGACGAACTTGGCCCGGTGGAGCTGGCCAGCACAGCCTTTGGGCAGAGCAACAAATACACAGCGCTACAAATGATTACAGCGGTTTCGGCCGCGGTGAATGGTGGCAACCTCATGCAACCTTATATCGTGGGCAGTGTTCTGGATTCACAAGGCAATGTGGTGGAGGAGATAGAGCCCATCTTACGCCGTCAGGTGATTTCCGAAGAAACCAGCACCTACTTAGCCGACGCATTGGAAGATTTGGTAAGCCAAACGCCCAACGGGCAAAACGCTTATGTGGCCGGCTATGAAGTGGGCGGAAAAAGTGGCACCTCGCAAAAATTGGAGGTGCTTGCAGCCGAAAATCGCGAGGCCTATATCTCGTCTTTCCTTGGTTTTGCGCCGGCAAGTGATCCGGAAGTGGCTGTTTTGGTGGCGCTGGATGAATCCACAGACCCACACGCACCGGTGGAGAGAACTTGGTTCGGCACACGGCTTGCAGGCCCTTATGTGGGCAGCATTATCGAAGAAACGTTGCCCATTTTGGGTGTGGAGCCACATTTTGGGGTGGCAGAAAGTGAAACGCGCTCCACCATATCGGCGCCGGCGGTTGTGGGCACAGATTTGGCCACAGCTACGGCTACATTAAGCCAGAATGGCTTGGGTGCCATGGTGCTGGGCGAGGGGACCACGGTGACGGCGCAAACCCCCGAGGCCTACGCACAAGTGCCGGCGGGTGGACAGGTGGTGCTATATACAGATGCGGAGATGCCACAAGAGAGTGTGCAGGTGCCGGCGGTGCTTGGGCGAAGTCCAAGTGTAGCCATAGAGGAGCTCGAAGCACTGGGCTTCAATGTGCTTACCACCGGGGCGCCGGATAACGGTGAGAATGTGCAAGTGCAGTTACAAGAACCGGCTTCGGGCACCATGATGCCAAGGGGTAGTTTGGTCACCTTAACCATGCAGGATGTGAGTGTGGTAGGAGAATAGAAAAAGGGGGAAAGTGCATGTGTTTTGAAGAGTTGTTTTCTGGGCTGAAAAAGACGGGCACTTTGCCCGAAGGCGATGTGACGAGTGTTGCACAAGACAGCCGCCGCGTGCAGGCCGGAACGGTGTTTGTGTGTATTGAAGGGCGTACAAGCGATGGGCACGATCATGCAAAAATGGCTGTGGAAAATGGGGCGGCCGTGGTGGTGTGCCAGCGCCCGCTTGGGCTTAAAAACGAGGTGCTTGTAGAAGATACACGGCTTTCATATGCCCTGTTGTGCCAGAAGTTTTTCGATAATCCGGCTAAAAAACTCAAACTAATTGCCGTTACGGGCACCAATGGAAAAACCACGGTTAGCACCTTGATAAAACAGGTGCTGTGTGCACAAGGGGTGTCCTGTGCCCTGATTGGAACCGTGCAAAGTGAAATTCGCGACATGACCGTGCCCGCACGATTTACCACGCCACAGGCCTGGGACCTTGCCGCCTTGATGCATCGCTGTGTGCAGGCGGGGTGCACACATTTGGTGTTGGAAGCCAGTAGCCAGGCCATTGAGCAGGGGCGTCTGCTCAGCCTTCATTTTGCGCTGTGTGTGTTCACCAATTTGAGCAAAGATCATCTGGATTGGCACGGTGATATGGAGCAATACTTTGAAGCAAAGCGGGCCTTGTTTTCTCACACAGATGCCTTACTTACAAACCTGGACGATGACTATGGCAAACGCCTGCTTAGTGAAGTGCCCAATATAAGCAAACACAGCTATTCCTGCCAAAGTGATGCAGCCGATTTTGTGGCTCATCGCCTAAGGCCGAAAGCGGGCGAAGTGGATTTTGGTTTTTTAGCCGGCGAGCAACTGTATCCGCTGGCTTTTCCAATGCCCGGAGAATACAGTGCTTACAATGCGTTGGCAGCCGGTGGAGCGGCTATCTTACTTGGCCATGCGCCGCAAAATGTGATGCAGGCCTTGGCACACACAAAGGGTGTTGCGGGACGCTGCGAAATTTTGTATGATAAAGAGTATACCATTTTGCGCGATTACGCCCATACGGCTGACGGCCTTGAAAAATTGCTGTCGGCATTGAAACCGTTTGTGAAGGGGCGTTTTGTGGTGTTGTTCGGTTGTGCGGGTATGCGCGAGCGCTCGAAGCGCAAAGAGATGAGCAGCGCCGTGGTGCGCTATGCAGACGAGGTGTTCCTAACAAGCGACAATCCGCGCAATGAACAGGAGGAACAGATTTTTGCCGATGCATTGCCACCGCTGGAAAAATCTGCTGTGCCGTTTACGGTGATAAAAGACAGGGCCGAAGCTGTGTGTGCCGCCATGAAAAGCCTGGGCGAGGGAGACGTACTGGCGCTGTGCGGAAAAGGGCACGAGGACTATCAGGTGCTAAAGGAACGAACAGTGTATCTTGATGAGAAAGAGTTGGTTTCAGAGATATTACAGGAAAAGACAGTCTTCTAAAGTGTGCAAAGGGTAGGCGTTTTGGCAAGAGAAAGCGAGGAAGAATATGCAAAGCATAACGGCAAAGGAATTGTTTAAAGATTTGTGGCCGGCCGCACCTGCCGGTTTGATGATACAGTCTGTGGTGACAGACAGCCGCAAAGCAGGGCCCGGCAGTGTGTTTGTGGCCATAGAGGGCGAACGTGTGGACGGACACGACTATGCAAGAGAAGCCTGTGAAAATGGCGCGGTGCTTGTGGTGGCACAACACATCATCGAGGATGTGCCACCGGACAGAACCGTGCTTGTGGGTGATGTGCTGGACGCAATGATTGCCATGGGTGCGAACTACAGAAACCAATACTCACCCCTTGTGTTGGGTGTAACCGGCAGTGTGGGGAAAACCACCACAAAAGAGTTTTGTGCAGGTGTTCTTTCAGCTTTTGGCGACACCTTGAAAACCGAGGGTAACCAAAATAACGAAATAGGAATGCCCAACACGCTGTTTCGTTTAGAGGAAAGCACGCGCTATGCCGTTTTGGAGATGGGAATGCAAGGGCCGGGCGAAATTCGCAAGCTCACACTGGCCGCAAGGCCCGACGCCGCCATCATCACCAAAATAGGCCAAGTGCACATGGATCGCCTAGGCAGCATGGAGGGCATTTTATCGGCCAAAATGGAAATTTGTGCCGGGCTGCAAAAGGGTGGGCCGCTTATATTGAACGGCGACGATGCTCTTTTGAAAAATGCCGCTGTGCCTGAGGATATCCATGTCGTGTATGCCTCGGTGGAAGATAAAAGCTGCGAAATTTATGCCGAGGTGTTAAAAGAAGAGGAGCAGGGGCAACACTTCGAAATATTCGATAGGCAGTTTGGCACACTGCAAGCCTTTATTCCCACACACGGCAAGCACATGATGCTCGATGCTGTGTTGGCCTATGCGGCGGCCACAAGGTTGGGCCTCAATGCGCAAACGGCTGCAAGTGGTCTTGCAAATTATCAGCCGGCTTGGATGCGCCAGCACGTGCGAAAAGTGGGAAAAATGACTCTTTTGGAGGACTATTATAACGCCAACCCCGACTCCATGAAGGCTGCCTTGCAGCTGCTTTGTGGCATGGATGGAGCACGAAAGGTGGCCGTTTTGGGGGATATGCTGGAGCTTGGCACGGCAGCCGAGCCCTCGCATTTGGAGCTCGGTGAACAGGCCGCACAGTGCGGTGTGCGTTTGCTTGTTTGTGTGGGCGAGCTAGCCGCAATTACGGCGGCGCAAGCTCAAAAACAGGGCGTGGAAGTGCGCGCGTTTTGCAGCAACGCCGAGGCGGCAAACTTCTTGAAAACAGCGTTGCAAGAGGATGACACAGTGCTTGTAAAGGCCAGCCGAGGCATGCGTTTTGAGGAGATTGTAGAGGGGATGCTTTAGCCAAAGGCCGGGTGCTTGTGTATTTGGAAAAGCGGGTGTAAAGGGGGAAATTGGATGGCACAGTATGCAACCTTGGTGGCGGCGGGCGTTGCCCTGCTTGTAACAGCTTTGGCCGGCATTTTTGCGGTGCCGTTTTTGCGCAAACTAAAATTCGGACAAACCATCAATGAAGAGGGGCCGGTTTGGCACAAGGGCAAGGGTGGAACACCCACGATGGGCGGCATTATGATGGTGGTGGGCACATTGTTGGGGCTTGTGCTGGCCTATCCGCTTTTGCAGGGCGTCAGTACAGATGCGGACCCAATGGCCAGCTCGCTGGTGATTTTGGGGCTGTTCACCTCCCTCGCCTTTGGCTTTGTGGGCTTTGTGGACGATTATTTGAAAGTGGTGCGCAAAAAAAACCTGGGTTTGCGGGCCAGAGAAAAACTGGTGATGCAGTTTTTAATTGCCATCAGTTTTCTTGTCAGCCTCTACTTTATGGATAGGCTTTCCACGGTGGTGCGCTTACCGTTTGTAGGGGCAGTGGATTTTGGATTTTTTTTCTACCCGCTGAGCATATTGCTGATTGTGGGTGTGGTGAATGCTGTGAATTTGACCGACGGTATCGATGGCCTGGCCACCTTGGTAACCCTGTGGGTGATGTGTGGCTATGGCCTTTTGCTCACTCTGTTTGCACGATTTCAGCTGTCGCTGTGGGCCGCGGCCTTGGCCGGAGCGCTCGTGGGATTTTTGTTTTGGAACTTCTATCCGGCCAAGGTTTTTATGGGCGATACGGGCAGTATGTTCTTAGGTGGCAGCGTGGCTGCACTTGGTTTCTGCATGGGTAGGCCGGACATCTTGGTGATTTTGTCTTTATTGTACATTGTCGAGGCCGTAAGTGTGATGATTCAGGTGAGCTGGTTCAAATATACAAAGAAAAAATATGGTGCGGGAAGGCGTATCTTTAAAATGACACCGCTACACCATCATTTTGAAATGACGGGCTGGAGCGAGGTGAAAATAGACATTGTGTTTAGCCTTGTGACTTTGTTTTGTGTGGCCATTGCCTATTTATACGCCTTTCTGCTAGGCTAAAACCAGCTGTATATTGGTACGGTTTGTATCGAACAAAAAACAAGAGAGGAGAAAACCGGCATGGCACAACTCAAACATTTTGGGAAAAAGCAAAATGCCCAGGCAAACACGCTACAGGTTGCGGCATCGCCGAAAACTGCACGTGTTCAAAAAAGCAGCCTTTTGCGTCGCTTTGGGCACATCGACCTGCCCTTTTTAAGTCTCGTGTTTGTGATTTTGGTATTTGGCCTTGTGATGCTGTTTTCTGCCTCTTATCCAACGGGGTATATGCGCTATGGAGATAGCTATGCCTTTATTTTACCCCAAATTCGCTATGCACTTTTGGGCATTGTGGTGATGTGTGGAGCTGCCCTTGTGGACTATCGCCACCTGCGCAAATTTGCCTGGCCACTGATGTTTTTAACTTTCTTCATGCTCGTGGTTGTGCTGTTTATGGACGACAAAAACGGTGCCAAACGCTGGATTTGGCTCAACAGTTCACAAACACAAAGCGTTCAGCCCAGCGAAATTGCAAAATTTGCCATCATTTTGCTGTTCGCGGCGCTTTTGGCGGCCAACCAAAAACGCATCAAAACGTTCACGTATGGTTTTTTGCCTTTTGTGACAATATTGGGTGCAGTAGCGGCGCTGATGTTACAACAGCCACACCTCTCGGGCACCATATTGATTTTAGGCATTGGTGTTACAATGATGTTTGCCGGGGGTGTTGCCTTGCGCTGGTTTGCCCTGGCAGGAGCGCTCGGAGCTGTGAGCCTAAGTTTCCTGGTTGTGAGCATACCGGATTTGGTGCCCTATGCCATGGATCGCATTCAAATTTGGCTTGATCCCTATAGCGTGGATCCTGCCTCGTCTCACCAAACGATCCAAAGCCTCATTGCGGTGGGCTCAGGTGGACTTACGGGCAACGGTATCGGCGGCAGCGTGCAAAAATTCTTGTATTTGCCCGAGATGTACAACGACTATATTTTTGCCATCGTATGCGAAGAACTTGGTTTTTTTGGGGCAGTGTGCCTCATTGTGTTGTTTTTACTTTTGCTCATTCGGGGTCTTCATATTGCCTTGCGGGCCAAAGATAAGTTTGGTTCCATGCTGTGTGTGGGGGTGGCGGCGCAAATTGCCCTGCAAACCTTTTTGCACATTGGTGTGAACACAAACACCATTCCACCCACAGGCATCAGCTTACCTTTCTTCTCATCGGGCGGCTCTTCTTTGGTTATGCTTATGGGGCAGGTGGGCATCGTGCTCAGTGTGTCGCGCAGGGCCTATGCGAGCGTAGCGGAGGCAAGGCAGGCACAGGAGGCCGCGAATGTGGATGCTTTGCAAACAGAGGGTGAATCGGCGGAGGCAGTGTAATGCGTATTTTGATGGTGGCCGGCGGCACGGCAGGGCATGTGAACCCCGCACTTGCCATTGCAAGCGGTTTGCAAGGCTGTTTTCCAACGGCAGAAATTCACTTTGCGGGCAGAAAAAGCGGCATGGAATACGGTTTGGTTACCGGGGCGGGCTATGCTTTTCATCCCATTGAGGTGTATGGTATTCAGCGCAGCTTGCGATTGAAAAGTTTGGCACGCAATGCAAAAGCCCTGTGGTGTTTGGCACAGTCGGCCAAAGCGAGCCGACGCATTTTGGCCAAAGTGCGTCCACAACTTGTAGTGGGAACCGGCGGCTATGTAAGTGGGCCTTTGGTGCGCACGGCAGCAAAACTGGGTATTCCCACGGCCCTGCACGAGCAGAACGCCTTTCCGGGTGTGACAAATCGTCTTTTGGCCAAAGAGGTGCAGCGTATTTATGCGGTATCGGAAAGCGCCGTTTCGCGTCTTGGGTATCCCGAAAAAAGCCTCGTGACGGGAAACCCGGTGGCGTCTAAATGGTTTTGCCAAAACAGAGAGGTCGCGCGGCACAGTTTTTCGGCTGAAAACCGCGTGGTTCTTGTGAGCTTTGGCGGCAGCCTGGGTGCCCAGCGTATCAATGAAGTAGTGGCGGACTTGGCCGCATGGCATTTAAAAAACCGCGACTTTTTACACATCCATGCCACCGGCAAAATAGAGCGAGATGATTTTGCTAAACTGGCGGCAGAAAAAGGCATTGACAGCAGCCCGAATTTTGAAATTCGGGAGTTTATAAACGATATGCCGGCCGTGCTGGCTGCGGCTGACTTGGTGATTTGCCGCGCAGGCGCTTTAACCCTGGCGGAGCTCGCGGCTGTAGGGCGCGCCTCGGTGCTCATCCCTTCGCCCAATGTGGCCGAAAATCACCAGTACCACAATGCGATGGAGTTTTCGAAGGCAGGTGCCGCACAAGTGTTTGAAGAAAAAAACTTGAATGGTAAAATTTTGATAGATACTGTGGAGGCACTTACACAAAAACCACAGCTCCTTTTGAAGATGGGCGAAGCGGCAAAAAGTTTGGCGCAACCACATTCTCTTGACCTGATTGTGGACGATTTGCGAGCTGTGCTCAAAAACAATTAAAAGCACATAAAATCGCAAGTTAAACCATGAAAAGGGAGGTGGTGATATGGCACCCCCAAAAAAGAGGCCCGAGGCAAAGAGCGAGAAGCCTAAAGGCGACCGATTGGCAAGGCGTGGCACTGAGGTGGCACAGCCTGAAGATGCAAAGAGAAACCCCGCTACACGTGTGCCCGGGCAGGATGCATTTCAAAACCTGCCAAGGCGCAAAGCGCCCGACCATTTGGAAAGAAATCGTGCACCGGAACCACCGCCTGAACCTCCGAAACAAGAGAAAGCCACCCAAAAAACAAAAAGCCGCCCCAAAAGGCGTGTGAACCCGGCCACGCGGCGCCGGCAAAGGCGGCTAGCAGTCACCATTTTTGGTCTTTTTCTCATCATCGCAGGGCTCGTGTTTTCATTCAATGTGTTGTTCCCCATTCGCGGTTTTACCATTCAAGGTGAAACCGTGTACAGTGAGGCGGAAATACTGCAGGCATTGCAACTGGCCGAGGGTGACAATCTGCTGAGTTTTTCCCTTCATGAAGCCGAAGAACGCCTCTTGCTTGCGCTGCCCTATTTGGAGAGTGCCGAGGTGCGGCGAAAATTGCCGGAAACTGTGGTTGTGCGCCTTACAGCAGCCACAGAGCGTTATGCTTTTCCCTATGATGAGGGTTGGGCTGTGATGAGTGATAGCCGGCGTATCTTACGTTTTGATGATGCAACGCCGGAAGGGGTTACAGCCATTTACGGGCTAAACGGAATCAGTGCAGAGGTTGGCAAGCCACTGGAGGAAGGCCCCGAAGAGAACGGGTTTTCCGGCTCGTATGAAGCCTATTTAGAAAGCACAACCCCACCACCCGAGGAAACGCCACCACCCATAGAAAGTATGGCGGCAGAACCGGCAGAATCAGGCGTAACAACGGAAAGTGCGGTGCTGGAGGATTCGGCCGTAATAGAGGCGGTTGTGCAAGAAAGTGAAATTGTTAGCAGCGAAATAATTTCCGAAGAAATTGTTTCAAGTGAAATTATCAACAGTGAAATTAGCATAAGTGAAACAAGCTCTAGCGAAATAAGCTCCGAGCAAACATCCGCAAGCGAAGCGAGTACAAGCGAAGCAGCACAACAAGAGCCACAAGACATAGACCTTGTGCAGCTTGAGGAAATGTTGCAACTGTTTTCAGAACTTGGGTTTTCCAACATTACTTGGGTGGATATCAGCGATCCCTTGAATTTGCGTTTTCGTTATGAAGACAGGATTACGGTAGAGCTGGGTGCCTACAACCATTTGCAAGAGAAGCTGGAATTTGTGGCCGCTCTGCTTTTGAACAGTGAAACAGGGCAAATTACGGCTGGCGATAGAGGTGTTTTAGATGCAAGCAGTTATCCGGCCACCACAGACAGAGTTTGGTTTACACCTGAATAGGCTAAAAGGGCGCTGTTTTTCAAAAAACAGGAAATAATTTTTAGAATACAGGGCAAAGCACTTGAATTCGCGGAACGATTCTGGTATTGTTATTAAGAGTATAAACACAGCGGGAGGAAAAAAAATGGCCTTTGTTCTCGACGAAGAGATGCAAAACGTAACCAATATTAAGGTGGTTGGCATTGGTGGCGGCGGCGGAAACGCTGTTAACCGAATGATTGAATACGGCCTGCAGGGTGTAGAATTCATCACAATGAACACAGACCAAATGGTGTTGTTTATTTCAAAATCGACCCAAAAAGTGCAGCTGGGTTCGAAATTGACACGTGGGCGTGGTGCGGGTGGAGACCCGGAAATTGGCCAGCGCAGTGCCGAGGAGAGCCGTGATGAAATTGCCAACGCCCTGAAAGGCAGCCAAATGGCCTTCCTTACAGCAGGCATGGGCGGCGGCACGGGCACGGGTGCGGCACCTGTGGTGGCGGAAATTGCCAAAGAAATGGGCATTCTCACGGTGGGTATTGTCACAAAACCCTTCGCGTTTGAAGGCCGCATGAAAATGAATAAGGCAGAAGAGGGAATCAGGGCTCTATTAGAGCGTGTGGATAGCCTGATTGTGATTCCGAACGAGCGCTTAAAACTGATAAGCCAGGAGAAGATTACCATGGCCAATGCTTTCGCAGCGGCCGACAATGTGTTGCGCCAGGGCGTGGAGAGCATTTCGTCTCTTGTGAATGTGCCCAGCTTCATCAACTTGGACTTTGCCGATGTTCGCAACGTGATGCGCGACGCAGGCTATGCCCACATGGGCGTGGGCGAAGCACATGGCGGCAACATGGCCATTGACGCCGCCATGGCGGCTGTGACAAGCCCGCTTTTGGAAACGAGCATTGCAGGTGCGCGTGGTGTTATCATCAACATTTCGGCTTCGCCCGACGTGGCCTTGGAAGACGTAGAGGTGGCGGCCACACACATCACCGATGCAGCCCACCCGGATGCGAACATTATCTGGGGTGCTACTTTTGATGAAACGGCCAAAGATTCCATGCGTATCACGGTTGTGGCAACGGGTTTTGATACGAGCAATGTGGGGCAAAGCGAAGCGGCGGCGTCCAAAAAAGGCTACGCTTTTGCGGCAGAAAGTCAGCCGGCGGAGAAACAGCCCCAGCAGGCAGCGCCAAGTGGCGATTCCGATGACAACAAGTATTATGAGGAAATCATCACCATGCTCAACAAACGGGGTTCTATCACAGAAGAGTAGGGCGTATGCGCTGAAAAGTGTTTAGATGAAATTAAAGCCGATTCAAAATGATTTTGAATCGGCTTTTGTTATGGAAAATTCCGTGACATCACAGGGTGCGGATGTGCCCACGCAGAGCCAAAAGAGCGGGTGGGATAACAGAGAGGCTGTCTATGCCCAACTCCAAAAAGAAGGCTGTGAGCGCTTGGTTTGCACCAAGTTCGCCACAGATGCCCACGGGGATGCCGGCATTGTGCGCATTTTTGCAAACCTGCTCGATGAGGCGTAAAACGGCGGGGTGAGGTGGCATATGGTATTGGTCAAAATAAGGGCTTTGCCTGTCTATGGCAAGGGTGTACTGGGTTAAATCATTGGTGCCGATGCTGAAAAAATCGGCCTCTTTGGCCAGCAAATCGCTTGTAAGGGCAGCGGCCGGGGTTTCTATCATGATACCAAGGGGGAGCCGTGGGTTGAAGGCTTGTTGCTCACTTTGTAATTCAGCTTGCACCTGTGCGGCGAGTACCTTGGTTTTTTGCAGTTCCTCTACGCTGTTTACAAGAGGAAGCATCAGGGAAAGATTTCCAAAGGCCGAGGCACGATATACGGCGCGAAGCTGTGTTTTGAACAGAGTTGGGTTCGCAAGGCATAGGCGAATCGCGCGTGTTCCAAGTGCCGGGTTTTCCTCTTTGGGCAGCTTCAAGGTGGGTAGGGTTTTATCTGCGCCGATATCCAGGCTACGAACAACGGCAGGCAGACCCTTTGTTTTCTCGGCCAGCTCACGATAGGCTGAAAATTGCTCCTCTTCGCTTGGTAACGTGTTGCGGCCGAAAAACAGGCATTCGCTGCGAAAAAGCCCCACCCCCTCGGCACCGGCATGCAAGGCGGCGGAAAGGTCAGAAAGGGTGCCCAAATTGGCCAAAAGGCGCACACTGAGCCCTTGTCTTGTGCGCGCAGGCTGGTTTTGCAGGGAAAGCAGGCGGGCATGCTGCCGTGTGTAGTCGGCCTGCTTTTGCTTATATGCGCGCTGGGTCTCCCGGTCTGGGTTGATGATGAGACGGCCGCTTTCCCCATCTAAAATGGCCTCAAGCCCGTTGTGTTCCGCCGAAAGCGTTTCGCCCAGGCCAATGACGGTGGGAATGCCCATGGTACGTGCCAAAATGGTGGCGTGGGAGTTTGCGTTCCCTTTGCGCACCGCAAGCGCCAAGACATGCTCGCGGTTAAAACCGGCCGTTTCGCTGGGCGAGAATTCTTCACCCACAAAAATACCCGATGGGCAACCGGCTCCCGTCTTCTCATGGTAGCCACTCAATAAATCCAAAACACGTGTGCCAACATCGTCAATGTCGGCAGAGCGTGCGCTGAAATAGGGGTTTTCCATTCGAGAAAATTGAGCAACAAACGCCTCAATAGCCTGTTTTACGGCATGTTCTGCACAGACACTGCCCTGTTCAATGTGGTTTTGCACAGTTTCCAGGAAAGAGGGGTCATCCAAAATCATTTTGTGAATATCGAAAATTTTGGCGTTGTCCTCACCCAGCATTTCCACGCTGGCGCTACCCAGCTCCTCCAGCTGGGTTTTGGCCATTTGAACACTCTTAAAAAAACGCTCTATTTCTTGCTTACTGTCTTGGAATGAGCAGTTGTGAAACTCGGCAAGCTGCCGTGCACAAAAACAGAGTGTGCCGAATACGATGCCGGGAGAAGCACCGGTTCCCTGCAAAATGACCATGGATTGCCTCTCGCTTTCTTTCAAGTATGCATTCAGTGTACCAAAAATGAAGCAAAAATTCAAACTTAGCGCTGTTGCAGCGCCGAAAGTGCGCTGTACAGCGTATTGTTGACACTGATTTGGGAAAGTGGTAACATGAAATGACTGATTGAAAACAAACATACAACGGAATGGGCGCTGTAGACGGGGGATGAAGGAATGAAAAGAGGAGCAGGTATTTTGTTGCCGATTTCGGCGTTGCCATCGCCACACGGCATTGGGTCTTTGGGTAAAGAGGCTTTTGCCTTCGTGGATTTTTTGTATAAAGCCAAGCAAAGTTACTGGCAAATTTTGCCCGTGGGTCCAACCGGATATGGTGACAGCCCCTATCAAAGTTTTTCGGCATTTGCAGCAAGCCACTATTATGTGGATTTATCGCTTTTGCAAAAAGCGGGTCTCTTGACGAAAAGGGAAATAGAGGCCGCCGATTTTGGCGCAAATGCAGATTGTGTGGATTATTATAAGCTGTACCAAAATCGAAAGCCGCTTTTGCAAAAGGCCGTTTCACGTTTTGAGCCCGATGATGCATCGTTTTTGCGTTTTAAGGAGGAGCAAGAACACTGGCTTTATGAGTATGCCTTGTTCATGGCACTGAAGAGCGAAAACGATATGTGTGCTTTAAGTGAATGGAGTGAAGAGCTACGGCAAAGGGAAGAGGGAGCCATGCGGCGTGCAAAGGTGCGCCTTGCCGGCGAAATCCATTTTTGGCAGGTGGTGCAATTTTGGTTTTTTGAACAGTGGATGCAACTGAAAGAGTATGCGAATGAGCGTGGCATTTCTATCATCGGTGATATGCCCATTTATGTTTCGCCCGATTCGGCCGAACTGTGGGCGCGCCCCGAATGGTTCCAAGTGGACGAAAACGGCTGCCCCACTGAAGTGGCCGGTTGCCCACCGGATGCGTTTTCAGCCGACGGCCAGCTTTGGGGCAACCCCCTTTACGACTGGGAGTACCACAAAAAAGAGGGCTATCGGTTTTGGCAAAATCGGTTGCGGCATGCGCTCTCTCTGTTTGATGTGGTGCGCATCGACCACTTTCGCGGGTTTTCAGGATACTACGCTATTTTGGCAGAGGCTGAAACCGCGCGCAAAGGTCGTTGGTGTGAGGGCCCCGGCACAGGTTTCATTGATGCAATGAAAGAAAATATCCCAAACATGAACATCATTGCCGAAGACCTTGGCTTTCTCACAGAAGATGTGTATGCTCTTTTGCGTCACAGTGGATTTCCGGGCACAAAGGTATTGCAGTTTGCGTTTGACGCACGTGAAGACAGTGACTATTTGCCCCACAATTATACAAGAAATTGTGTTGTGTACACGGGCACACACGACAACACCACCACGGCAGACTGGTTTCGCAGTGCACCCAAGGCGGATGTGGCCTTTTGCAAGCGCTATTTAAACCTTGCAAAGGAACAAGACGGAACGCGCGGCCTTGTGTGCGCGGCCCTTGCCAGTGTGGGCGATTTGTGCATTGTGCCCATGGCCGATTGGCTGGGGCTTGGTAAGAAAGCACGCATCAACACGCCCTCCACTTTGGGGGGGAACTGGCAGTGGCGCACCACCAAGGAGGACTTTAGCGCACGGCTGGCCAAAGAGTTGGCCGAGCTGACGGCCGTGTATGGGCGGGCTTCACAGAAAGAGTGTTGCTGATGTATTCGCTAAAAATTTCAAACCAAGTGCCGCTAACTTAGCAAGAAAAGAGAATGGTAAAGTTTTGGGCAGTTCGCTTGTTCAATAAATGGGAATGTGCTACAATATAACGTGTGAAAGCGTGCAGGGCACGCCTTTTGCAAAAGAAAAACAGATGCCTAATAGAGGGCGAAGGAGCCGGTATGTTAACAGCCATTAGTGGAATCAATTGGGGAGACGAGGGCAAAGGACGTATGGTGGATTTGCTCAGCGCGGAGTATGACGTAGTTGTCCGTTATCAGGGCGGCAACAATGCGGGGCACACCGTTATCAACGAGCGTGGAAAATTTGTTTTGAATCTTTTGCCCAGCGGCATTTTGCGTGAGCAGGTTGTGAATGTGATGGGTACGGGTATGGTAGTGGATTTAGACCACCTCTCGAAAGAAATGGCAAAATTGCGCAGCCGTGGTGTGGCTTTGACACCGAAAAACCTGAAAATTAGCGAACGCGCAACTATTTGTTTGCCTTATCACCCGGCTTTCGATATTTTGGAAGAGGAGCGCCTTGGCAAAAACGCCTATGGATCCACACGCCGGGGCATTGCACCGTGTTACAGCGACAAATACCTTAAAAAAACCTTGCGTGTGGGGGATTTGTTGCATTTGGCCTCCATAAAAGAGCGCTTACAAGACACAGTGGCACTGAAGAATGAGATGATTGATAAGGTGTATGGTGGCAAACAGGTGGATTTCGAAGAGATTTTCGGCTGGTTGCAGTGCTATGCGGCGGAATTTGCCCCTTATATATGCGACACGGGCTTGTTTTTGGAAGAAATGGCAGATGCAGACAAGAACATCTTGTTTGAAGCCCAGCTCGGCGCTTTGCGCGATATAGACTTTGGCATTATTCCCTTCACCTCTTCCTCCAATACCATTGCGGCCTATGCGCCCATTGGTGCCGGTGTGCCCGGACGCAGCTTGGATAAAAGCATTGGCGTGACCAAAGCTTATTCCACTTGTGTTGGCGAGGGGCCGTTTGTGTGTGAAATGCACGGCGAAGAGGCGGAACGTTTGCGTGCCGAGGGCAATGAATTTGGTGCAGCCACAGGCCGCCCGCGCCGTGTGGGCCCCTTTGATGTGGTGGCCAGTCGCTATGGGTGCCGTATGCAGGGAGCCACCGAAGTGGTTCTGACCATGCTGGATGTATTGAGCTATATGAAAGAGCTGCCGGTGTGCACAAGCTATACCATCGATGGCAATCCAACGGAGAATTTTCCCTATGGAGCCGGGCTGGATAGGGCGAAACCTGTCATCAAAATGATGAAGGGCTGGAATAAGGATATTTCGGGCATTCGGAAAAAAGAAGATTTACCAAAAGAGGCGCGTAGCTACATTGACTACATTCAAAGTGTGTTTGAAACACCCATTACAATGGTGTCAGTGGGGCCGGACAGGGATGCCTACATTCAAATGTAACAAACAACAAAAAGCCGCAGTTGGAGCCATTAAGGTTCCAACTGCGGCTTTTAAATTGCATCATTGTGTCCTGTGAAAACAACGAGATATAGAAAGTGTTCTTTTTATGATTCTTCTTCCAAAGGGTTCTTTTCACAGCAGCAGGTCTTGTTTTCGCCAGCCTTTAAATTGGCTGAAGAGCACTTTCCACCATCGGGGCAGCCAATGCAACGCACACCACTTCTTTTTGCGCGCACAATATAGAAAATTACCGCACCCAAAATAAGTATCAAAAGACCCAAAACCAGAAGATTTGTCATAGCAAACACCTCATGTATCTATGCGTGTTAGGACGCTTTTCCCGAAACCATATAACTCTGTAGTCTTTCAGCCGATTTTTTGTTTCCACGCAGCACCATAGCCACCATAATACCAATCATAATAGCAACGGCGATAAGGCCGGGAACAAAAGCAGTGCCAAGGGTTCCAAGCGTGATAAGCGTACCGATCTGGTATACGAAGAAGGCCACCACATAGCCCACACCGAACTGCAATCCGATGCCGGCCCACAGCCACTTTTTACTTCCCATTTCAGCATTCATAGCGCCAATGGCGGCAAAGCAGGGCGGGGTGAACAGGTTGAACATCAAGTAGGCAAGTGCTGCGATGGCGGTCATATCCATCACTTCGGCAACACTGGAAGCACCGGTGATAAGGGCCAACTCGTCTGTGTCAATGAAATTGGTGATGCCATACACAACGGCCAAGGTGCCCACCACGTTCTCTTTTGCAATAAAGCCGGTGATGGCGGCTGCAGCAAGTTGCCACATACCAAAGCCAAGAGGCAGCAAAAGCACAGCAAAGGGAGAGGCGATCATAGCCAAGATGCTGCTGTCTTCCATGCCCTCTGCCACCACTTGGAAGCTCGGGGTGAAGGTTTGCATGAGCTGTACAGCTGCGTTGCAAAGCAAAATAATTGTACCGGCTTTGATGATAAATGCCTTACCGCGCGAAAGCATAGCGATGGTAGCGCGTTTTATGCTGGGGAAGCGATATTCCGGCATTTCCATAATGAAGAACGAACGAGCATTCTTTTCGCCTGTGATGCGTTGAATGAGCAGGGCGTTGATGATGATAAGCGCAATGCCTAGGAAGTACATCAGTGTAAGCACCCAGGAGGCATCGGCAAAGAAGACGCCGGCAAACAAAGCGATAACGGGCAGTTTTGCACCGCAGGGCATGAAAGGCGTGAGCATGGCGGTGGTTCTGCGCTGGCGCTCATTGCGAATGGTACGTGTTGCCATAACACCCGGAATGGCACAACCTGTACCAATGACCATGGGAATGATGGATTTGCCCGAAAGCCCCACCACTTTTAAGAAGCGATCCATTACCACAGCCACGCGGGCCATGTAGCCGCAATCTTCCAAAAGAGCCAAGAGGAAGAACATTACCATAATAAGTGGTAAGAAGCCCACAACGGCACCCACACCACCGATGATGCCGTCTAAGAGTAGGGCAGAAAGAACAGGGTTCACATTTTCGCCCAAAAGCCCCGCCACAAATTCATAGAACATATCAATGTAGCCCACAAGCCAATCGGCAATCCAAGTGCCCACATAAGTTTGCGAAACAGTGAACACCAACCACATCACACCGGCAAAAATGGGGATACCCAGCCATTTGTTGGCAATGATGCGGTCCACAGCATCCTGTTTGGTTTGGCGGTTGCTGCTCACAGCGCGTTTTTCGGTTTGCTTCACAATGTTCGCTACAAAGGTAAATCGGGCTTTGTCTGCCTCTTGCACAGCTTTTTCATCTGCCAAGTTTACTTCACCGGCTGAAAACGGTGCTTCTTGTCCTTTATCCTTGCATGCAACCGTTGCAGCCACAAGCTCTTGCAAACCCTCGTTTGCAGTGGCCACGGTGCGCACTACAGGACACCCCAATTTTTCGGATAGGGCGGCCGTGTCAATTGTGTTGTTTTTGCGTTCGTTCAAATCATCTTTGTTCAGTGCCACTACCACGGGAATGCCCAACTCCAAAAGCTGTGTGGTGAAAAACAAACTACGGCTTAAATTGGTGGCATCCACAATGTTGATAATGGCGTCCGGCCCCTCGTTCATCACGAAATTCTTGGTGATGTTCTCCTCGGACGTGAACGGAGACATGGAGTAAGCACCGGGTAAATCTACGGCGACAAGCTCTGCTCCTTCGTACAAATTTGGTTTGATTTTCCCCTCTTTTTTCTCGATGGTAACCCCTGCCCAGTTTCCCACCTTCTCAATTTTGCCTGTGATGGCATTGAACAAGGTGGTTTTCCCACTGTTCGGATTTCCCGCAAGTGCAATTTTCATCGAATATCCTCCTCAAAATATAGCTTCCAACAAAATAAATGGTGCCCAATAAATTAGCGATTGCTAATTGAAAGGTATAAAGAAAACCCTAAAAGGGTAAAAAAGAACTTGTGCGTAGGCATAATCATGCTTTGGCACAAGAGTGCTCAAAAGTTAACCTCTGCTAATTGCGGCATAAAAAAAAGCGCAGCAAGTTACGCGTGCGGATGCAACACAATCGCGTTGGCTAATTCTTCATCAATGCTATAACGGGCATCCTTAATTGAGACCATAAAGTTGCCTTTCAATTTCGAAAGCACAGTAATTTCCTCACCGGCAAAACAACCCAAGGTGAAAAGGAAATTCTCAAATTCTTTATCGTTTGTGTGGATGGAAGCCACGACATAAGCTGTGTCCGGCGCAGCTGTGGCTACGGTGAGTGCCGATTCGCTCGACTGCATTGGCAATACTCCTATCTCTCAAAAAAATGCATAAACACAAGAGTTTGAAAACAAAGTTAGCATCTACTAACTTGTCTAATATCATAGCAGATGCCTCAAAATTTGTCAATTGCTTTGTGCAATTTTCTGGAAAACACCATAAAATGTCTACGGAATATATTTCGCGAACTGTTTGAAATGACAATGGAAATTCACTGGGTATAGATGTGAAATAGAAGCGGCGAATAAACAGAATATTCTGTGGTTGATATCGCAAAGCACCCAAAGCTTTTGAAGAATTAAAAATATTCTCAAAGTCGGGACTTGTGAATTTTGCCGGGACATAGTATAATGGGGGATAGTTATCATTCCAAAACCAACAGGAGGGCTGTAGATGGCTGTACAAAGCGCCGGGGAGCAATTCTCACCCGTAACTCTTTTCGACCAAGATGCCTACACACCTCTGTTCGCAAGCGAGAATGGGTCGGTTCGTGCCGGCTTTGGTACCGTGAGTGGACAGAGCGTTTATGCCGTATGGCAGAACGGAGACCCCTTGGGATGCTCCGAGGTGGATGTTCACATCAAAACATTGGATCTTGCTGCCAAAACGGGTAACCCCGTTGTAACGTTTTACCATTCAAAAGGGGCCCTTTTGGAAGAGGGATTGCATACACTTTCTGCCGCGGCTTCGCTTTCTAAAGCCACGGCACGCCTTTCGGGTGTTGTGCCCCAAATTTCAGTGATTACAGGTGTGTGTGGGGCTTCAAACGCCCTGGTTGCCGCCGCCGCTGATTTTGTTATCTTATGCAAAAAGGCTGAGTATTTTCTTACGGCTCCTTTCTTAAGCCGAGCCGCGGGTGACACACTGGCCGGTGCCGGCACACCCGAGGCCGCAAGGCAGGCGGGAATTGCCGCCTTGGTGTGTGACACAGAGGAAGAGGCGGTGTTGCAGGCTGCAAAGTTGTTGGCATTTCTTCCTGCCAATAATCTATCCGCTCCGGCCGAATTCCCGGTGGCAGAATCCGGCAAGACATTTTCTTTGCAGGGGTACTCGGCGGAGAATGCCGCATCAGCTCTTGCTGATGCAGACAGCACACTGGAGCTATTTTCTGGTTTTGGCAGCGGCGCAAAAGTATTTCTTGCCACAGTGGACGGTGCGCCGGTGGGCATCGTTGCCACCGAGGGCGAAGCGGTGGCACTTACACATGCCGACAGCGCTAAAATTGCACGTTTTGTGCGTTTTTGTGACGCTTTCAGTTTGCCGGTTGTCAGCCTTTTGAACTCGGCCGGCTTTGCGTGTAGCGCCAGCGAGGATGTGGCGGGCAATTTGCGCGAAAGCGCGCGTCTGGCTGCCACCTATGCAGATGCAACCACAGCCAAAGTGGCTGTGGTGTTGGGCCGTGCCGTGGGCACCGTATACACAGCATTTGGCAGTGCCGATTTGACCATTGCAGCCGAAGGCTGTGTACTTTCGCCCGCAGAGCCCACGGCTATTGTGAGTGTTTTGCAACGTGAGGAAATTGAGCAAAGCGGCGAAAATATCGAAGCCGAAACCAAAAAACGTGCGAACGCATGGGTTGCCGAGTTCTGCACGGCCACTGCCGCCAGAGAGGCAAAATTGGCTGATATGGTGTCTGATTTGGCCTCTATGCGGAGCACGGTTTGTGCGGCCTTGCAAATGTTACAAACCAAGCGCACCCAGCGCCTACCCAAAAAACACGGCAATATGCCACTGTAAAAAAAATACTTTCGGAGGCAAAACTTATGAAACAATATACCATCACAGTGAACGGTACCCCTTATGATGTAAGCGTTGCGGAAGTGGCCGGCGGTGCACCCGCACCTGCCGCAGCACCTGCACCCGTTGCAGCAGCACCCGCGGCCGCAGCACCCGCACCTGCCGCCGCAGCACCTGCACCCGCAGCAGCACCGGCACCTGCCGCCGCAGCAGCGAGTGGCACCCCGGTTACAGCACCCATGCCCGGCAATGTGCTGGATGTGCGCGTTAGTGCCGGGCAAGCTGTAAAATCCGGCGATGTTCTGGTTATTTTAGAAGCCATGAAAATGGAAAATGAAATTGTGGCTCCGCAAGACGGCACTGTGTCGGCCGTTTTGGTGAACAAGGGAGACACTGTCAATGTGGGCGACAGCTTCCTCACCATCGCCTAGAAACCCGTTTATCCACTGGGCATTGCACTGTGAATGCCGCAAAATGAATATATAGAGGTGATATTTTGTCCAATCATCCCGTAGGAATTACAGAGGTGGGCTTGCGCGATGCGCACCAAAGCCTTATTGCCACTCGCATGACCATGGAGGAGATGGAACCCGTTTTGTCGGCCATGGACGAAGTGGGCTACTATTCGCTGGAGTGTTGGGGCGGCGCCACGTTCGATTCTTGCATCCGTTTTTTGGATGAAGATCCGTGGGATCGTTTGCGCATCATTCGCAAACATTGCCCGAATACAAAATTGCAAATGCTGTTCCGCGGCCAGAATATGCTTGGGTATCGCCATTACGGTGACGATGTGGTGGCCTATTTTGTGCAAAAGAGTGTGGCAAACGGCATTGACATTATGCGCATTTTTGATGCACTCAACGACCCGCGCAACCTGCAAGCTGCGTTTGAGGCCGCCATCAAAGAAAAAGCTCATGTGCAAGGTTGTATCAGCTATACGCTAAGCCCTGTGCACAACAACGAATATTTTGCCGGATATGCCAAAACGCTTGAAGAGATGGGTGCGCACTCGTTGTGCATCAAAGACATGGCCGGCCTGCTCACGCCTTCGTCGTGCTTTGAACTTGTGAAGGCCATCAAAGAAAATGTGTCTATTCCGGTGGATGTGCATAGCCACTATACATCGGGCATGGCTTCTATGGCTATTATCAAAGGTATTGAGGCCGGCGCCTCCATTGTGGACTGTGCCATCAGCCCGCTTTCGCTGGGCACGAGCCATATGCCCACAGAAAGCCTCGTGGCTGCCCTTGCCGGCACCGAATACGATACCGGCCTTGATCTCAAAAAATTGAATGTGGTGCGTGCACATTTTGCCACTTTACGCGAAAAATACCTGGAAAGCGGCCAGATGTCGCCCAAGATGATGGGCGTGGACGCCAACACCCTTATCTATCAAGTTCCCGGCGGTATGTTAAGCAACCTCCTCAAACAACTGAAAGATGCGGGAAAAGAGGATCAGTTGGAAGATGTGCTTGCTGAAATTCCACGTGTGCGCGAAGATTCCGGTTATCCACCTCTCGTAACACCCACAAGCCAAATTGTGGGCACGCAAGCCGTGTTCAACATCATTATGGGCGAGCGCTACAAAATGGTGACCAAAGAATTCCGCGCCATGGTGAAAGGTGAGTACGGCAAAACGCCTGCACCCATCAGCAAAGAATTCCAAAAGAAATTGCTTGGCGATGAAGAGCCCATCACCTGCCGCCCGGCCGATTTGATTGAGCCTGAACTTGATGTCTTGACGGAAGAGGCAAACAAATGGGCACGCCAGCCGGAAGATGTGCTTACCTATGCCATGTTCCCACAGGTGGCACCGAAATTCTTTGAAAAAAGAAACCAGAAACTGCAGGGTGTGGACGGCGACCATGTAGACTACGAAAATAAATCTTTACCGGTTTAATAAAAAGTATTCAGGGAGACTGTTTCAACATGTTTTGAAACAGTCTCCCTTTTTGTATCATTTTGGGGCGTGGCAACTTTTGGGGCAGAATCGCAAGG
This sequence comes from uncultured Oscillospiraceae bacterium, assembly GCA_964371725.1. GTDB lineage: Bacteria > Bacillota > Clostridia > Oscillospirales > Ruminococcaceae > JAAYCI01. The sequence goes on along the minus strand of CAYJNQ010000001.1, from coordinate 80,714 downwards.
TCTTTACCCCGGATATGCAAAGCTTTCCTCTCTTTACTTGACACAGGGCTTTCGGCGCGCGTAAAATAGAAGAGGAGACAGAATAACGCACAAAAAAATTAGGACAGATTTGGGGGATATACAATGCAGAATACAGAAAAAACCATGGATGCCATCACTTCCTTGTGTCAGCGGCGGGGGTTTATTTTTGCAGGCAGTGAAGTTTATGGTGGGCTTGCCAACAGCTGGGATTACGGCCCTTTGGGCGCCGAGTTTAAAAACAATGTAAAAAAAGCATGGTGGAAGAAATTTGTGCAAGAAAGCCCTACGAATGTGGGGTTGGACAGTGCTATTTTGATGAATCCGGAAGTGTGGGTGGCTACGGGGCATGTGGGCGGTTTTTCCGACCCACTGATGGATTGCCGTGCGTGTAAAAGCCGTTTCCGTGCAGACAAGTTGATCGAGGATGCCGGTGCGGATGCCAACGGGATGGGCGAGGCCGACATGGCCTTGTATATCCAGGAAAATGCCATTGCCTGTCCCTCTTGTGGAGGAAGGGACTTTACCGATATTCGCAAGTTCAACCTCATGTTCAAAACTTTTATCGGTGTCACAGAAGATTCGAAAAATGAAGTGTATCTGCGCCCCGAGACAGCACAGGGCATTTTTGTGAATTTTGCAAATGTGCAACGTTCCACACGGCGCAAGATTCCGTTTGGTGTTTGCCAGGTGGGTAAAGCTTTTCGCAATGAAATTACGCCCGGAAATTTTGTGTTTCGCACGCGAGAGTTCGAGCAGATGGAGTGTGAATTTTTTTGCAAGCCCGGCACAGATCTTGAGTGGTTTTCGTTCTGGAAGGATTTTTGCCGCAATTGGTTGTGTGCGCTTGGTTTACAAGAGGAAAATATTCGCATGCGTGATCACAGCGCTGAAGAACTTGCGTTTTACTCGCGCGCAACAAGCGACATCGAGTATCTCTTCCCCTTTGGTTGGGGCGAGCTTTGGGGCATTGCCGACCGCACCGACTACGACCTTACCCGCCACAACGAGCACAGTGGGAAAACACAGGAATATTTCGATGCCGAAACCAATGAACACTATGTACCTTATGTAATTGAACCTTCCCTGGGTGCCGACCGTGTAGCCTTGGCCTTTCTTGTGGATGCCTACGACGAAGAGGTGTTGAAAGACGACAAGGGCAAAGAAGATGTGCGCGTGGTGCTGCGCCTGCACCCGGCACTGGCACCGTTTAAGGCTGCCGTGCTGCCGCTTTCTAAAAAACTGTCGCCTGCAGCGCTTGAAGTGCATAAAAAATTGAGTGCACACTTCATGGTGGACTTTGACGAAACCGGATCCATTGGGAAACGTTATCGCCGCCAAGATGAAGTGGGCACCCCCTTTTGCATCACTTACGATTTCGACTCTGAAACCGATGGTGCTGTCACGGTGCGAAACCGAGACAGTATGGAGCAGGTGCGTCTTCCTATTGAGGAGTTGCTGGAATATCTGCGCGAAAAAACAGCGTTCTAGTGAAACGATAGAACATTCAGGTGGAAGAGTGTTGCCACTTACAAAAAAGGTGGACTATTGTGTTTTGAGCTCATCCCACGCCGGTGCAGAGATTTGTTTGCCAACCAAATCGTGCACTTGCACAAAACCTGCGCGGTCAACCCCTTTTAAGCGCGAACCGAGAGAGGTTGGGATGGCGATGATGCGCTCTTTTCCGACTGTTTGCAGAAAAGAACGAACAGCGGGCGGGAAACTGCCTGCCCAAAGCGGAAAAACAAGGATAATACGCCCGTTTTCGGCAGGTGCATCAAAGTGCGCCTGCACGGGTGTTTTTGTGTTCGACATTTTTCCGCCTTTGAAGAAACCTCGTACGCCTTGCCAATTTTGGTCGTCGGTGATTTGAAAAATCGGCACATCTTGTTCGGCGGCAAGCGCTTCGGCAATGGTACGGCTTCGTTCCGTGCGCGTGAAATAATATATTTGCATCATGGGTACCTCCGGTTGATTTGAATTTACAATGAAGCCAGTATAACACTTTTCAGATGAAGGCTCAAGGGGTAACATGGGTTAAAAGTATTCTTGTTTTCGTGAACTTCTTGTGGTTTTCGGTGATATTGCCTTGTAGAAAGTCGAACAGCATTCTACATTTTGTGCGTTTTTTTTGCGTTCTTTTCCCCTTTTCTCTGTAATTCCTACTAGCTTTGTGGTATAATGGAATTGTACCCGAAGGTTTCACAGCGAAAAGGGGGGCTTTTTTTGGAAAACAACACCCAATGCATCAGCCTTTTGGCGCAAAATGCGCCGGGCGTTTTTGGCCGCGTGCTCAGTTGCATTCGCAACGAGGGTTGGAACATCAACCGTCTTTCGGCAGAGGTCTGCCAAAACGAAGCTTTTTCACACATGGAAATGGAGATAGAAGGAAAGCACTCGAAGCTGGCGCTTGTTGCAGAGCATATGTTGCGCTTGGATTGTGTTTTGCGCGTAACCATGAATGGGGTTGTCAGCGAAAAGAAAACGGTGCTTCCGCTGCGTGATACGGAGGAAAAAGAACTTTTTGTTGTGCCGGTGCGTGAAAAAGAACCGGGCGTTTTGCGCATTCTCACAGTGAACCCGGGCTCAACTTCCACAAAATTTGCTTTGTATGACAATGAGTGTGCCGTGCTTGAGCAAGTGGTGCGCCATCGCAGCGAAGAGCTGGCAGGGGAAGTGCACGAGCAAAAAGAGTTTCGCAAACATTGCATAGTAAGTTATCTGGAAAAAGCAGGGCTATGTATGAGTAGCCTTGATGCCATAGCAGGGCGTGGTGGGCTTTTGCACCCGATGGCCAGCGGCACTTATTTGGTAAACAAAAAAATGCTGGAGGATTTGCGTTCGGCGGCGGCATCTGTGCATGCTTCGGCGCTGGGCGCCATCATTGCAAGCGAACTTGCAGTGCAGCACCAAAAACCGGCCTATGTGGTAGACCCGATTGTGGTAGACGAAATGGACCGTCATGCGAAATTAACGGGCATTCCCGGCATCGAGCGGCACAGCGTTTTTCATGCTTTGAACCAAAAGGCTGTCGCACGGCGCCTTTCAAACGAGATGGGGAAATCGTATGAAAATTGCCGGTTTGTGGTGGCACATCTTGGGGGTGGTATCTCGGTGGGGGCGCATCGCTATGGGCGCGTGATTGATGTGAACGATGCCTTTGACGGAGAGGGTCCATTCACGCCGGAGCGCAGCGGCCACGTGCCGGCCTTGCCGCTGATTGACCTTTGTTTCTCGGGTGAATACACAAAGACGGAAATGGTGGAAAAAGTGGTTTGTCAGGGTGGCATCGCAAGCTATCTTGGCACAAATGATTTGCGAACCGTGGAAAAAATGATTGCAAACGGCGACGAATTTGCCTCCTTGTTACTCGATTCGATGGCCTACCAAGTGGCAAAGGAAATCGGTGCGATGTGTGCCGCTTTAGAAGGGCGTGTGGATGCGGTTATCCTCACGGGAGGGCTTGCCTATTCCACACGGTTTATCAGCAACATCAAACAACGTGTAGACCGCTTGGCGGAAGTGTATGTGTTCCCGGGTGAAGATGAAACGCTGGCGCTGACGCAAGGAACCTTGCGTGTGCTACGAGGCGAAGAGTGTGCGCTTGTATATGAAGGATAGCGGCCGTATTGGTATTATTTACCCATGTGTGCATCTCCCAAAGAAAGGCACAACATCGTGATGTCATCGGCCTGCTTTGTACCCTTTGAAAAGGTGGCCACACTGCTTGCAATGCATCGGATAACTTCTTCAGATGTATTCTCCTCGCGCAGGGTGGCTTCAGCCAGTGGTAAAAGCCGCGCCATGCCAAAGAACGCGCCGTCTACATTCTCTGCTTCGGTTACGCCGTCCGTGTAAAGCAAAAGACGGAAATCTGAAGCCACGGGAATGCAGTGCTCGGTGTAGCGCACGCCCTCAATAGGCCCTACGGCAAAATCCGGCGAGGTGTTGAGCACGTCCAGTGAACCGTTTTGGTAAACCAGTGCCGGGTTGTGGCCGGCATTCACATAGCGAAAGGTTTTGCTTTCGCAGTCTAACACACCGGCGAACACGGTTACAAACATCATAGCATCATTTTGCTGCGAGAGTTTGTCGTTCATGCGTGTGATGGCTTCTGCCAATGTGGCATAGTTGCGTGCACTTAATAGCGTGTTGGAACGCATCATAAATAGGGCCGCCGAAATTCCCTTGCCCGATACATCGGCAATGGTTACAAAGATTTTTTCGTTAGAAAAACGGCGAAAATCATAGAAATCACCACCCACCTCCTGTGCGGGCTGTGTTTGAGCCGAAAGGTCAAAGGGCGCTGCGGCCTGCCAATCTTTGGCAAGCAGGCTCATCTGAATATTATGTGCTGTGCTCATTTCAAAGGCAAAACGTTCTTCTGCGGCAGTTTTTTCTTTTATCTGCTCCACATAAGTACGAATGCTTTTGACCATGCCTTCCAGGGAAAAGCCCAGGGTGTCTATCTCGTTGTTGGTTTTTGGCAACTGCAAAACCTGCTGTGTAAGGGCGTTTTCATCTACAAAATGGGCTGCGTAAGATGAAACGAGCCGAATGGGCCGCGTGAGGTGATGCTCAAGCCATTTCATCATAACAGAAAGCACCAGCAATAGCACCACGCAGGCAATGGCCACATCCACCAAAACGTGTGTCCACATGTCCACATTGGAGCCGCCTGTAAAATATAGGAAAAAGAACACGATCATGGAGCCGCCGTAGAAAAGCAAAACCGCACACAACAAGGCCAAAAAGCCTGTAACAAGTTGGCGCTGCAAGCTGCCTTTCGGATGAAAGGGTTGCACGGCGGGCAAAGCGCGGCCGCGGCGTTTGGTGGGCAAAAAGGCCAACAGTAAGATGCATAGTAGTAGCGCAATGCATAAACGTTGAATCAGTGGGGAGCCACTCGCGCCAACATTCTCGGTGAGGGTGTTCACAACCAGTGCCAGCACCACCACAAGGGCGCACAACAGATAATCCGGCAACAGGCACAGAGCATTGCTTTCGGTGCGATAAGCGTTTTTGGGAACACAAGGCCGCAAAGGTGTGTATTGGCTGAGCAACTGAAACAAAAACATACCCACCACAATCGAAAGGTCGAAATACTGCAAAGCTACCTGTGGGAAAAATCCAAAAAAGCTGTATTGGTGCGAAAGCTGGCCACCGATGGCCCCGATGGAGGTGGCGGAAAATGTGGCGATTACGGTAATAAACACATATTTTAAAACAGAGCCGACAGACGTTAAATATTCGGGCCCGTTTTGATGTGAAACAAAAAGGCGGTGCCACAAGCGGTAGGGTAAAAAGCCCATGATGAACACACCGAAAGAACCCGTGAAATCAGTGATCTGCAAATTGCCCATCGCATCGGAAAACAGATTGCCAAGACCACAGGCGATGCTGCCGGCAGGGCCGAATAAAAGCCCCGCCACAATGGGTACAAAACCCGAAATGCGCAAAGCCGAGCGCCCATCGGGGAAGGTGAAGACGATTTGCGGCAGTGTGAGGACGTAGTAAACAACGGCCACAATCAAAACGATCAAAAGCTGTTTTTGCACGTTTTTTTTCACAGCGACCCCCCTTTTTTTCTTTTTTTGCGAGCGATAACACAATGGATGTACAAACAACAACAGCACTCTAGACTATAGTATATCAAAAGGCTACATACACCACAAGGGTAACGCACAAAAGGGTGCGCCCGGCCATTGAATTCAGTATGTTTTTCTGCTATGATATTGCATATAGAATACAGATGCAAGGAAGGTGCACATGAATATAACCGATGCAAAACACCTGTGTGTGCCTGCCAAAGCCGAGCGCTTGGAAGAAGTGGTAACTTGGCTGGAGGAGCAGCTTTTTAATTGTCAAATGCCCATAAACCAAGTGATGAAGGCGGCCGTGGTGGCAGAGGAAATTTTTGTAAACATCTGCCACTATGCCTATGTGCCCGGTGTGGGCGAGGTAGATTTGTACTTGTGGGAAACCGAAACCGCCGTGCAGTTGTGCTTTGCAGACAGTGGCGCACCGTTTAACCCTTTAGAGAAACCGGGCCCCAATACAGACCTGCCCACAGAACAGCGCAAAGAGGGTGGGCTTGGCATTCACCTTATTAAAAATTTGGTATCATCTTTGCAATACGAATATACAAACGGCCAAAATCGATTGTGTATCAGCATGGAAAAAGGAGCAGAAAAATGAACATAACAAAAACCAAAAACGACAAAAATTTAACCATTTCTTTAGAGGGAAGGCTGGACACGAACACGGCGCCGCGCCTGCAAGAGGAAATGAAAGAGGAGCTACAAGGGCTAAGCGGTTTGGAACTGGATCTTTCCAAGCTTGAATACATTTCCAGTGCGGGGCTGCGTGTGATTTTGTTTTTAAACAAACAATGCACAAAAGAAGGTGCTTCCTTTTGCGTGCTCAACTGCAACGATGTAATTATGGAAGTATTTACGCTAACGGGTTTTGACGGCATTTTAGACATTCGCTAGGCAGTGTTTACAAAAGCTTAAACAAGAGGGTTTCAATCGGTCTTCTCGCAAGGCTCCCCAGAAAAACGATACACTGCTATATGGCCGGTTTCATGAGGACAGCCACTATGCAAAACAAAGAATTTCCCACTCATTTTCTATGGAATTCTTTGTTTTTTTCTTTATACTAATAAGTATAAGAAAGCAAATGCATGCCGCTGCCCTGAATTTATGGGGTGGGCCGTGCCGATACAGTGGAGGTAAGAATATGGCCAATCAAAACAGAATTCGACGCTGGGCTTTCGCACTTTCGGTGCCGCTTTTGTTGTCGGCCTGCAGCGCGCAAGCTGCACAAGAGCCACAACAGAGTGGTGAGTCGGTGCGCACGGAACCGTTTGTGCACACGGCGCAACCACTGGACACAGAGGCCTTGCAAAATGAGCGCGGCCTTGAGATTATCTATTTTGCAGGCGGTTGTTTTTGGGGCGTGGAAGAGTATATGTCGCGCATTGCGGGCGTGTATGATGCGGTGTCCGGTTATGCGAATGGGAACACGGAAAACCCAAGTTACGAGGATGTGGTGTACAACGACACCGGGCATGCCGAAACTGTGCGTGTTTTATACGACCCACAGGCGGTTAGCTTACAAACCTTGCTACAAAAGTTGTTTCTTGTGGTGGATCCAACCAGTGTGAATCGCCAGGGGAACGACGTGGGCACATCGTACCGTTCGGGCATCTATTATGTGAACGAAGCGGACTTACCCGTGATTGAAGCCGAGATGGACGTGTTGGCCGATGCATATGAGGAAGAACTGGCTGTGGAAGTAATGCCACTGGAGCATTTTTACGAGGCCGAGGAGTATCATCAAGATTATCTCAAAAAGAACAAAGATGGGTATTGCCACATCGATTTAGAGCAGGTGGGCACGGTGGGCGAAATGATCGAATCGCAAAACTACTCGGCCCCGAGCGAGGAAGAACTGCGCGAAATGCTAACGGATGAGCAGTATCACGTCACGCAGGAAGATGGAACAGAGAGTGCCTTCGACAATGAATACAACAGCAACAAAGAAGTGGGCTTGTATGTGGACATCACAAGTGGCGAGCCACTGTTCACTTCCATGCACAAGTATGATTCCGGCACAGGCTGGCCCAGTTTCACACAACCCATCGTGCCCGAAGCGGTGAGCGAACACGACGATGTGGGGTTTGGCACGGTGAGAACGGAAATTCGCAGCAGCCACGGCGATGCCCATCTTGGGCATGTGTTTGAAGATGGTCCCGAGGAGGATGGGGGCTTGCGCTATTGCATGAACAGTGCGGCCTTGCGGTTTATTCCATACGAAGACATGCCAAGAGAGGGATACGGCTACTTACAGCATCTCTTTTTAGAGGAAGAGGAAAATGTATACTTTGCTACTTTTGGAGGATGAGCCGCTGATTCGGCAGGGTATTCAGAAATTGATTGATTTGGAGAGCCTTGCCATCTCTACGGTTTTGGAAGCGGCGAATGGGGAAGAAGGGCTGGCCCTACTGAAAAAACACCCCGTCGACTTGGTTTTGGCCGACATCAATATGCCGAAACTCAATGGCCTTGCTTTTGCAAAACAGGCAAAACGTGAAAATGAACAGCTGAAAATTGCCCTTATCACGGGCTACGACGATTTGGATTATGCGGTGTCGGCTGTGAAAATTGGCGTGGACGACTATGTGCTGAAACCGGTAAGCCGTACCGATATCACCGATATATTGCGTGGTCTTATTGATAAAAAGCAAAAAGAGCAAAGACTGGTGCAAAGTGCGCATATTGCACTTGGTTTGCAAGGGGTAGGTGAGGGTGAAAACGAGGCGCAGAAAGAGGCCGTGCTTTCCTTTTTGCAGCAAAACCTTTCCAACCCGGCCTTGAATTTGGCGCTTGCGGCACAAGCCATGGGGTTTAGCGAGGGTTATTTTAGCCAACTGTTTAAAAAATGGTTTTCCATCGCCTTTCGAGAGTATGTATTGCACCTAAGGCTGGAAAAAAGCAAAGTACTGCTGCTGTCTACACCGCTTAAAAACTACGAGATCGCGCAGCAAGTGGGCATTGCAGACCCAAACTACTTCAGCGCCTGCTTTAAGCGAGAATACCACACGACGCCCAGCGAATTCCGTATGCAACATACGAATCAGGGGGCAGAAGATGCCGAAAAAACATAGCCTCAAGCGACAATGGCATAAAACAAACACACAGATTTCCGCCTTGTATGCGGCCGGAAGTCTGTTTGTTTTGCTTGTGTTCAGTTTTGTGATTTACCAAAGCGTTTCGCGTGAATATGTGCAAAATGCCATTGAAACCACAAGCGAAGATGTTCGGCAAAGCAGCGCAAGCATTGCTTTGTACATTGGCAATGTCAAAACAGTTTCTGAAATGCTGGCGCAAAATGAAGACGTGCACACATTTTTAGAAACACCCAATGCACAAAGTACACAGCGCCTTGCACAGCAAATGGAGCAATTGTTGCAAAGCGACCCCTATGTGCAGGCACTGTTTTTGGTGAGCCGCGACGGGCGCATTTTGGCGGAGTCTCTGCATGCAGACGATGCGAGCCTTGCCGAAAATTTTAGCGACCTGTGGTACGAAGATGCTCTTTCAAATGAAATGCCCACGCTTACAGGCGCCAATATGCGTCGCTTTAGCATGGATGAAGACAGCTGGGTAATTTCGCAAAATCAGGCCATTTACAACGAGGCGGGCGAAAACATCGGTGTGCTGGTCATCGATTTGCGTTATTCCTTCATCGAGGAACTTATGGCGCCGGAGGCGCTTGGCGAGGCAGGATACCTGTATATTTTGGATGAGGAAAAGAGCCTTGTGTATCATCCGGATGTTTCGTATTTCACAGATGAACAAAAGCAAAGGGAACTGCTCGAAATGAGTGAAATGCCCCTGGGATATCACCAAGACCGAAACATGGTAAGTTATCAAGTTCCCATTGAGGGCACGAACTGGGATTTGCTTTTGGTTTCTTCGCTGGAGGCTTTGCAAGTGTTGCAAACGCAACTTTTGGAACTTGTGGTATTCACAAGCCTGCTTGTGCTCAGCGGCAGCTTGCTTTTGGGGTTGTATTTTGCCGGGCGCATCTCGCGCCCGTTGCGCCGGCTAAGCAAGCACATGAAACAAGTGGAGCAGTTTTGCTATTTTGAACCCGAGACGAAAGGCACAAGCGAAGAAATTGCAAGCCTTTCACAAAGCTACAACGAAATGCTGGATAAAATTCAAAACCTGATGGACGAACTCTCTAAAAAAGAAAAAAGCCTAAAAGAATTTGAGATTCGTGCACTGATAGGCCAAATAAACCCGCATTTCCTTTACAACACCCTCGACACCATTGTGTGGATGGCCGAGTTTGAAGAAAACAGCAAGGTGATTGAAACCACAAAATCCTTGGCGAAGTTTTTCCGCATTTCTCTAAGCGGTGGGCGCGATATCATTCCTCTAAAACAGGAAATGGAGCATGTTCGACAATACCTTTTCCTTCAAAAACAACGGTATCAAGAAAAAATGAGCTATAAGGTGGAGCTGGAAGAAGGTCTTGACGACTACATGGTGCCCAAAATTTTGCTGCAGCCATTGGCGGAAAACAGCATCTACCATGGAATCAAACCTTTGGATGAAGCCGGCTGTATTCGCATTGTGGGCAAAAAAGAAGAGGGGTGCGTTGTGCTGTGTGTGGAAGACAACGGTGTGGGTTTTAATAAGGAGCAAAAACCGGAAGAGATGCGGATGCGCTTGAGTGGAATCGGGCTTGAGAATGTGAAAGCGCGTTTGCGGCTATACTTTGGGGAGCGGGCAGAAATTTGCATTCACTCGGTGCCCGGCGAGGGCGCGCGCGTGTGTTTGGTTTTGCCGTTGGACGGACTGGTGGAGGCGGGGGACGAGACGTGTTAGGGCCGGCAGATTGCCCCTGTTTTTTTCACATAGACGGTTGCACAGTTCATGTGAAAAAAGGTGGATAACAGCATACAAAGATGGGTGTTTTTTCTTTGGGAGGGACACATTTTGCATTGCCCCAAAGCTTTTTGTATGATATTATAGAGAAAGATATGTTGAATCCGGCCAAAAACAGCCCTCTCCTTTGTATCGTGGACATCTTCGGGCAGCTTTATTTTGAAAACCGAGCCGGTGGAAAAGGGGAAAACACACAACCATGCAAGCCGTAGCCTCGCGCAATACGGTGGCGTTTCACACCGAAGATTTTGACGGGCCGCTTGACCTTTTGCTCGCGCTCATCATGAAAAACAAGATGAAAATCTACGAAATCGAAATTGTCACCCTCATAGATCAATATTTGCAAGTGGTGCAAACCCTGGGGCCAGAACACTTAGACAGCGCCTCGGAGTTTGTATCGATGGCAGCGCACCTGGTGCAGGTGAAAAGTGCGCTTTTGTTGCCGAAAAGTGAAGAGGGAGAGCGCCTGCGCGAAGAACTTACGGGCCTTTTGGTGGAGTATAGCGCATGCAAGGAAGTAGCCGCTAAAATGCGAGACATGTACGGGCGTGTTTTTTTGGCTGTACGTGAACCTTTGCCGTTTGAAACAGATGAACGCTATACCTTTGAGCACGATTTGCAAGAGCTTACAGAGGCGTTTGGCCTCAGCCAAAACCGACGTCACATCCGCCAGGCACCAAGCCAAGAACAGTTTAACGAACTAGTGGCGGCACCTTTTGTTTCGGTGTCATCTAGGGTAATCGGCGTGCTTCGCTCGCTGTTAACGGGGCGTGCCGGCCGTTTGCGAGATTTATTTGTGAAAGGGCGCAGCCGCAGTGAAACCGTGGCCACCTTTTTGGCCGTTTTAGAACTTATGCGCGAGGGGCGTGTAAGCATCGACAGCGAGGGTCGCATGGAGGTGCAAAACCGAAAAACGCGCAAAAAGGCGTAGTAAGGGGGGAGTTTTTGGAGTTAAATGCGGTAAAAGCCGGCATGGAGGCCGTTTTGTTCGCCCATGCAGACCCCCTTTCTGCAGAACGTCTTGCCGATATTTTGGAAATTGAAGTGTCTCTTTGCGAGCGCCTGCTCATGAATTTGCGCGATGAATGCGAAAAGGAAGAGCGTGGAGTGCAACTGATTCGTTTGGAAAATGCCTGGCAATTTACCACAAAGGCCAACTATGGTGAGGCAGTTCAAAAAGCACTGAATACAAAGCGAAACGCACCGCTATCTGCGGCTGCGCTTGAGGTGCTGGCCATTGTGGCATACAACCAGCCCGTGTCGCGTTCTTTTGTGGAACAGGTGCGCGGGGTAGACTCCTCGGCCGTGGTGGTGAAGCTTTGCGAAAAGGGGCTTGTTTGCGAAGCCGGGAGGCTTGATTTGCCCGGAAAGCCCATTTCCTATAAAACAACCGACTTGTTTTTGCGCAGTTTTGGTATTCACGCCCTTTCAGAATTGCCGCCCTTGCACCGCGAAGATAGCCAAGAGGACGAGAGCGATTTATATGCCCGTGTCTCGGCTGAAAATACAACAGAAGAAATGCCCGCCGATATGCCTACGAGGGCTTTGCGCGGTGGCATGTTCATTGAAGGGGAGAAGGGGGCCGCGGCTCTCGTGGAAGACGAGGACGAGCCATGGCCGGTGTGATTGTTGGCGTTTTGCTAGGGCTGTGTTTGCTTGTGTTTTTCATTCCGGTGGTGGTCTCTTTTTCCGTCACTGGGCAAGCTGTGGCTTTTCGTGTGTATGTGCTTGGCCTGCCCTTGTTTCGTTTGCAGGGCGAAACCCTTGCCGATTTACAAGAACAATTCAAAAAGCGTCTGCCCAAAAGAAAATCGAAACGAGGCGGAAGCACCCAAAAAAAGAAGCCCAAGGCGGAGAAGGTAGAAAAAGAAGATATAAAAGAAAAAAAACAGCGCACCGTTTCCGACTATATAGAACTGGTGCGCTGGCTGGCCGCCTCGGCAAGTGCAAGTGTGCGCTTGCTTTTGCGCTTTGTGCTTGTGTATGATGTGCAAATGATGCTGCCTGTGCAGGGTGCCAACGCCTGTCTCACGGCGCAGAAATACGGCAAAATGCAGGCTTTTTTGGGCGCGGCACGTGCCGCTGTTTCCAATGTGGTGCATTTGCGCATTCGCAAAATGGTGGTACTGGCCGATTTTGCAGGCCAATCACCGCCGGTGGAGTTTTCCGCAAAAGTGGCACTTTCGCCCGCTGCATTGGTTTTGTTCTTGCTTTACGCACTGTGGTACACGCTAAAAACAAATCCTGCGCTGGCTAGAAAAAAGCGAAGACGTCATATTCAAAAATTGATAAGACAAAAGGAGAAACAACATGGCAAACAACCAAGAGCATCCCATCAACGGCCTCATGGACGTCACCCTGGATAAAATTCGCCAGATGACCGATTCCGGCACCATCATCGGCAACCCCATTTACACCGAAGACGGAACCACCATTTTGCCTGTGAGTAAGGTAAGTATGGGTTTTGCCTCAGGTGGCAGCGATTTTGTGTCCAGTAAGGCGCCGAAGGAATTGTTTGGCGGTGGCAGTGGCGCGGGGCTCTCGATACAGCCTGTGGCCTTTCTTGTGATTCGAAAGGGTGAAGTACGCCTCATTCAATTGGCCGACCACAATGCAACCATCGACCGCGCGCTGAATATGTTGCCGGATCTTGTGGATAAAATCAGTGCCTTTTTGGATACGAAATCCAAAGAGAAAAAAGATAAAAAACGCGAACCAAAGGCCAATGAATTTGCCGAACGTGCCGAAGTGGTGCCCGCCGAACAAGACGAAGCCACACAGGGAGAATAGACAGGAGAATTTGTGAAACAAGAGAGAATTCAAAAAGTGATGGCCGCGCGCGGCATTTGCAGTCGCAGAGCCGCCGAAACGATGATAAAGGCCGGGCGTGTGCGTGTGAATGGGCACGCCGTGCAACTGGGCGATAAAATGGATGCAAACAAGGATTTGCTCAGTGTAGACGGAGTGACCGTGCGCTTTGACCGCAGTGAAGCACCACTGTATGTAATGTTGTACAAACCGCGGGGCTACCTGTGCACGGCTAGCGACGACCGTGGCCGCAAAACCGTGATGGAACTGGTTTCCGATTTGCCACGCCGTGTCTACCCCGTGGGGCGGCTTGATAAAGAGAGTGAAGGGCTGCTTTTTTTGACAAACGACGGTGCTTTTGCCCAAACGCTCACGCATCCATCGGGTGGTGTTTCAAAGCTGTATCGCGCCACGGTGCGCCCCAAAGCAAGTGAAGCACAAATTGCAAACCTTGCGTCGGGGGTGGTGTTGGACGACGGGCACAAAACCTTGCCGGCCACCGTGCGTGTGGTGGCCGAAGATGAGGGACGCAGTGTTTTGGAAATTGTGCTGAAAGAGGGGCGTAACCGCCAAATTCGCCGTATGTGTGAGGCCGTGGGTTTGCGGGTGGCGCGCCTAAAGCGTAGCGCTGTGGGGCCTGTGAAACTGGGTATGTTACAGCCCGGCCAATATCGGCATCTGTCGCGGCAGGAAGTGGCGATGCTGCAAAGAGGACACAATAAGAAGTCATAAAGGAAAGACGGGTGAGAGCAGTGCTTCAAGTATTTTCCATTGCAGAGCCTGCCGTGCTTGAAGAGCTGAACGCAGGACGTTTTGAGGGCGATGTGAGCGGCTGTGTGGTGATGGAAAACGAGCACTATCGCGGGCATGTTTTGTTCAGCCGAAACGGTGCATGTGCACACATTCTGGATTCTACCGTCTCAGGAGACGATGCGCTCTCATTGGCCTTGCGTGCCTGCCTTGCCAAATGTTTGCGGCTTGGGGCCGTGCATTTTGATGTAAACATGCAAAACGACGCCTTGCGGATGTTTTGGCAAAAAGAAGTGTGCACAATGCAAAGCGGATACCCCATAGAAACCCTGTTGCGCACGCACACTGCCTGTGCCGGTTGCCAAAAGAATTCCAAAAACACATAGCCGAAATTGGGTGTTGCAAACGGGAGGCGCACACCGAAACAGAAAATGCCAAAGTGGAAGGAAAAAAAGAATGAACCAGCCCGATACCTGCCAAATTTGTAAAAAAGATTTTGCACAAGGCGATGCTGTTGTGGTGTGCCCACACTGCGGTGCACCCTATCACAAAGAGTGCTATGTGAAAGAGGGGCACTGTGTGTACGAAAATAAGCATGCAAGCGGCTTTGAATACAAGCCGCTTGCACAAAAACAGACAGAGCAAAAAACACACACGGAAAAACAACAAACGGCTCAAAATATCACCGGTGCAACGTATGTGTCGGGTGCGAAAACCCGAGAAAACAAGACGAACGACACACAAAATGAGGGCGGTGTTCTGTGCCAAAGTTGCCGCACGGTGAACGCGCGTGACCATATTTTTTGTGAGCGATGCGGCAGACCCTTGCACAACACGGCAGCCACAGGCCCAAAGGGGCCATTTTCGCTGGGGGGAATGCCGCCATTTGCCCGGGGTGGTTTGATGGCCGGGGCACCGGGTGTGGATATGCAAGGTGAGTTCGACGGCCTTAGTAAGCGCGATTGGGCGGCCTTTATCGGCCAATCGGTGCCGTCTTATTTTTTGCGTATGAGCCAACAGGATACAAGGAAATCGAAACTCAGTTTTACCCTCAGCGCCTTTTTTTTCTCATACCTGTATTTTGCCTATCGTAAAATGTGGAAGTGGGCTGCCATCGCCCTCGCTTTGGAGGTTTTATTTTTAGTGCCGGATTTTCTTAGTCTCTATGTCGAGGCCGGTGTGCCTTTTGCACAGGGATTTAGTCTTACCTTGCTCTCAGATTTACAAATGGTGTTTTATGTGTTGGGCATTGTGCGAAATGTTGTTTTTGGTGTATTTGCACTATATCTATATAGAAAAGATGCTGCCGGAAAAATACGTGCATTGCAAGAAAATGCGGGTGGCGGCCAGAACTATTTGCAGTTATTGGCACAAAAGGGTGGTGTAAGCATTGTGGGTGTGATTGCCGCTTTTGGCGTTTTGTTCCTCATTTCCACCCTGTGGGTGATGGGTGGCGGGGATACGCTGGTAGCCTATATGTCGGAAATGATGAATATGGCTCCCCTTGCACTGTAGCCATAAGCAGTGGGTTCCCTTTTGTTCTTGGCATTTTAGACAGATTTTATTCCAAAATATGCCAAGTTCCCCAAACTTTTTTATTTATTCTTGCCAGTGTTTGCTCCATGTGATATAATGACTTCATTCATCTGCTTGTTAATCAGATGAATAAACGTAAGAAAAAACAAGGAGAGAACAAGGAGGGAACTATGAAGAAAATTCTTTGCGTTCTACTGTCGCTGAGCATGGTGTTTGCAGTGGCAGCTTGTGGCAGCACTGCCACATCGGAAGCGCCGGCATCTGAAGCGGCTATGTCGGAGGCGGCCGCCTCGGGAGCAGCGCCCGCTGAAGCCGGTGGCCCCGTAGCACCGGAAGATTTGCTCATTGGTGTGGTACACCCGATGGACCCGTCCGACCAAGGCTATACTTTCAACCATGACCTAGGTACAAAGTATATGCTTGAAGAACTCGGCCTTTCCGAAGACCAGTACATCCCGAAATTCAACGTGAGCGACCAAGATCCGGCGGCCATTCGCGCGGCCATCCAGGAACTGGTGGAAGCCGGGTGTCAAATCATCTTCACCACCACCTATTCCTACAACGCCACCACAACGGAAATGGCAAGGGAAAACCCCAATGTGCAATTCTGCCATGCCTCGGGCACCGATGCCCATTTTGAGGATTTGCCAAACTTGCACAACTACTATGCTAAAATCCATGAAGGCCGTTATTTGGCCGGTGTTGTGGCAGGCATGAAAGCCCAAGAAATTGGCAACCCGCAGCTTGGCTACGTGGCTGCTGTGCCGTTCTCCAGCGTCATCAGTGGGTACACAGCGTTCTTCCTCGGTGCTCAAAGCGTGTATCCGGAAGTGACCATGGATGTTATCTACCTTGGCTCTTGGGGCGACCCCCAAGTAGAAAAAGAAGTGGCCGAGCGTCTTTTGAACAGTGGCGCGGGCGTTATCTCCCAGCATACAGACAGCACGGCACCTGCTCTTGCAGCAGAAGAAGCCGGAGCTTTCCATGTGGGTTATAACACCGATATGTCCAGTGTTGCACCGAATGCCAGCCTTACTTCCACACGCATCAACTGGGGCATTTACATGACCGAAGCCGTGCAAGCTGTCATCGATGGCGGCACCATCCCTGTGGACTGGAGCGAAGGCATTATTGAAGGCGCAGCTGTGGGCGGCGCTGTAGACATGTTCCCCCTCAACACCGACATTGTCGCCGAGGGAACCCAAGAAGAATTGGATGCTGCCATTGAGTCTATCATCTCCGGCGAAAACATGATTTTCCAAGGTGCGCTGAAAAACCAAAATGGCGATCCCCTTGAAATCTACAACTTTGACGGTGACGTTATTTTCACCTTTGAAGACGAAAATTCTGTGTTTGATGAATCCGGCGAGTTCTCGGCCCCGGCGTTCAATCCCGGCGAAGGCAACAGCCTTGAAGGCATCAACGTTCTCGAATAAAAAACACGATTCGCTTATCAGAATTGTAAAACCGGGCGGTGGCCAATGCAGGCCATCGCCCGGTTTTTGGACAAACAAAAGCCCCGGCGAAATGCCGAGGCTTTTGTTTGTCTTCCTTTGTGTTTTGAGTTTATGGAGTTTCCACAAGCGAGCCGCGTTTCACAAGCAAGGTCATATCGGCCAGTTTTCCGGCCAAGGTTTCCACGGTTTTCATGCCCACTTCATCGTCTCCCGGTTCAAACTTCGGCTTGTCTTGTGTCCACACTTTGCCGCCAATATAACCGCCCACCTCGTTGCTTACCACATTGATGCCCCGTGTTAACATGAGGTGGATGAGGGTGTTGACAGCGCTTTCCTCACCACCGTTTCGGGTGCCGCCCACGGCCAAGGCAGCCCCAAGGCGTGTGCGCAAAACGTCTGGGTACACATGGTGCAAGGGGCGCATCCTCGAAAAAAAGGCCATCAATTGCGGTGTAACCGTGTGCACATACACGGGCGAGCCTATCAAGTAGGCATCGGCCTTGATGAACGCGTCCAGCAGTTCCTGCGTGTCGTCTTGAATCACACACCAGCTTTTTTTAATTTTACATGCGCCGCAGCCGTTGCACGGGGCAATTTTCTTTTTGTGCAGAGACATAAACTCTGTTTGCACACCTTCTTTTTGTGCGGCAATTGCCAAGCCGTGCCGAATTACGGTCTCTGTGCTTGCCTTGCGTGGGCTACCGCTCAATCCCAATATGGTTACCATAAAATATCCCTCTTTTCTTTTCTTTACAGCCGGTCTTTCCAAATACCACAACACCGATTTGCTCGATGCTTTCTTTGTGGACACCATTCAGTATAATCGAACGATACAGCCATTGTCAAAATATCTCTTAGCCTTCATTTTGAACACTGTTCACAGAGAAAGCGGTAAAATACATCCCATGTAAGGCAGTGTCAACCCTTTTGTGTGGCCATGGGTTAGCCGCATTCGAAGGAACTTTGCGAGATCTTTTCGGCAGTCAATCTCAAATTTCCTTCAATCGCAATCATCGATACTATTCTTGCTCCTATTGTACCAATGTGATATAATGAATTTTATGAGTCGTATTCATTGAATGGAGTTACCACCGGTGTAAGCATAGCTTGCTTTGTCATTTTTTTCATTTTGTTGTTAATATTTCGTCTCAATTGAATGGGTGCGGCAAAAACAATGAAGGGATGTACTATGAAAAATTTTTTTTGTGTTCTACTGTCGCTTAGCATGATGTTGGCAATGGCTGCCTGTGGCAGCACGGCCACATCTGAAGCACCGGCCTCTGAGGCAACTGCCTCTGGAAATGGCTCCGCCGCCGCAGCAGAGGGAGAAGGCGTTGCTCTTGAGGATTTGAAGGTAGGGGTTGTGCACATTATGGATCCTTCTGACCAAGGCTATACATTTAACCATGATCTGGGCGCCAAATACATGGTAGAACAGCTTGGGCTATCAGAAGATCAATATATCCCAAAGTTTAATATAGATGACCAAGACACTGCCCTCACACGCAGTTCCATGCAAGAACTTGTGGAAGCCGGATGCCAAATTATTTTCACCACAAGCTACGGCCACGGCCCCATTACAGAGGAAATGGCCAGAGAATATCCCGATGTTCAATTTTCACATGCTTCGGGTGTGGGTGCGCATGCGGCCGGTCTTGATAATTTTCACAACTACTATGCCAAAATTTACCAAGGGCGTTACTTGGGCGGCATTGTGGCCGGTTTGAAGGCTGCCGAAATTGGCAACCCAAAACTGGGTTATGTAGCTGCATTGCCCTATTCCGATGTCATCAGTGGCTACACGGCTTTTTTCCTTGGTGCCCAAAGTGTAAACCCCGATGTGGAAATGGACGTTATTTATCTTGGCTCCTGGGGTGATGCACAGGGTGAAAAAGAAATTGCCGAGCGTCTTTTGAACAGTGGCGCGGGCGTTATCTCCCAGCACACAAACAGCACAGCTCCAGCCCTTGCCGCCGAAGAAGCCGGCGCTTTTCATGTGGGCTATAACACCGACATGACCACCGTTGCCCCCAATGCGAGCCTGCTATCTCCCAAAATCAACTGGGGTGTGTACATGACAGAAGCAGTACAGGCTATTTTAGACGGCACAACCATCCCCATGGACTGGAGCAAAGGCATCATTGAGGACGCGGCAGAAGGCGGAGCGGTAAGCCTCACACCGCTCAACACCAACATCGCCGCCGAGGGCACACAAGAAGCCTTGGATGAAGCGATTGCAGAGATTATTTCCGGCGAAAACATGGTGTTCCAAGGTCCTTTGCAAGACAAAGATGGCAACCCGCTTGAATTGTATGATTTTGAGGGTAATGTAATTTTCACCTTTGAGGACGAAAATTCCGTATTCTACGAATCAGAGGAATACTCGGCGCCGCTGTTCAGCCCCGGTGAGGGCAACAGCCTCATGGGTATCAACGTTTTAGAATAACACACGCGCTGTTTTCCTGTAACTGCCAAAAAGGGCGGTGGTCAACCTTGGCTACCGCTCTTTAATTGTAGGTGTTCTCTGTTTTCAAAAAAATTTTCAGCATTTCAACCAAAGTTTTATTAGTTTTTTTATTTTTTATCACGATTGTAACAGGACCCTTTTTTCTGTTATAATAGACTATGCTGTATCATTATACGTTTGCTGCGCGTGTTGTGTGGCAAAAACCGCAAAGGGGTGAAGCGAATTGAGTGAGGCACGAAAAGAAGCCATAACGCTTGCGAACATATCGAAAAGCTTTGGCAAAGTGCAGGCCAACAAGAATGTGAACATCTCTGTGTACGAAGGTGAGATTTTGGCGCTTCTGGGCGAAAACGGCTCGGGGAAAACCACGCTCATGAACATGCTGTCGGGTATTTATTTTCCGGACAGTGGACAAATTAGTGTAAGCGGCAAAGAGGTGGTCATCCGTTCGCCGAAAGACGCGTTTGATTTGGGAATCGGCATGATTCACCAACATTTCAAACTCGTGGATGTGTTTACAGCGGCAGAAAATGTGGTGCTGGGCCTTGACGGCGGCGTGCAGATAGACCGTGCAGCCGTTGCCGAAAGCATCCGCAAAATTGCCGATCAGTACGGTTTTATCATCGACCCGAATAAGAAAATTTACCAAATGTCTGTAAGCGAAAAGCAAACGGTGGAAATCGTGAAGGTGCTGTATCGCGGCGCGAACACCTTGATATTGGACGAACCCACGGCCGTGCTAACGCCGCAGGAGACAGAAAAACTGTTTGAAATTCTGCGCAACATGAAAGCGGACGGCAAAAGTGTTATCATCATCACGCACAAGCTCGGCGAGGTGCTTTCCATTTCCGACCGTGTGAGTATTTTGCGCAAAGGCGAATGTGTGGACACGGTGCAAACCAGCGAAGCGAGCGTGCAGTCTCTTACCGACGGCATGGTGGGCAGGGCTGTGAGCTTGAAAATCGACCGCGAAGAAATAGAAAACAAAACGGAATGTCTCGTGGTGGAAGGGCTTTCCTGTCGCGACGACGAAAACCTGTTGGCGCTCGACAATGTGTCGTTCACCTTATATGGCGGCGAGATTTTGGGCGTTGCGGGCATTGCCGGCAGTGGCCAAAAAGAGCTGTGCGAGTCTTTGATGGGGATGTATCCCATTGAAAAAGGC
Source organism: uncultured Oscillospiraceae bacterium (assembly GCA_964371725.1). GTDB lineage: Bacteria > Bacillota > Clostridia > Oscillospirales > Ruminococcaceae > JAAYCI01. Next base: position 60,050 of record CAYJNQ010000001.1, on the reverse strand, counting down.
ACCGTTACCTATGTGGACGGCGACACACGCGAAGACATCACACATGCCTCGAACACCGAACGCTGGAAAAAGGGTGTAAAAAGCGCCTTTGTGCCGGAAGACCGCCTGGGCATGGGCCTTGTGGCCGATTTGGACATGGTCGACAATGTGATGCTGAAAAGCTATCGAGACAAACCCGGCTTTTTGGTGGACAGAAAGGCCCCGAAAGAATTGGCCGAAAAGCTCATTGAACAGCTGGAGATTGTAACGCCGGGCACGGCTTCGCCCGTGCGCCGCATGAGCGGCGGCAACGTGCAAAAGGTGCTGCTCGGGCGCGAAATATCGAGCAACCCTCATGTGATTGTAGTGGCCTATCCCGTGCGCGGGCTCGACATCAACTCATCCTACACCGTTTACGATTTGCTCAACGACCAAAAGAAAAAAGGCGTGGGCGTGTTGTTCATCGGCGAAGATTTGGACGTGCTGCTGGAATTGTCAGACCGAATTTTGGTGATGTGCGGCGGGCAGGTTTCGGGCATCGTGGATGCGCGCACGGCCAGCAAAAACGAGGTGGGACTGCTTATGACACAGGTGGGCTCCTCGACGAATGATGCAAACAGTGAAACACAAGGGGAGGTGGCACCATGAGCGAAAAAGCAGCCGCACAAACCAAAAGTGTAAACGAGCCGCTTGTGCGCATGATTAAGCGCGACACGGTGTCGCAAGGGTATTCTTGGATGGTGCGCATTGTGGCCATTTTGGGTGCTCTGCTCACGGGGGCTCTGCTCATTTTGTTCCTCGGGCACAATCCCTTGGCCGTGTATGCCGATATGGTAAAAGGCTCGCTGGGCAATACCATTGCCATCCAGGAAACTTTCCGCCTGGCCATTCCCCTTTTGGTAACGGGGCTTGGCATTGGTCTTGCATTCCGGATGCGGTTTTGGAACATCGGTGCCGAGGGACAAATCATCATGGGGGCCACGGCCGCCAGCTACTTTGCCCTCTTTTGGGACCAGCTTCCCTCACCTGTGGTGCTCATCATCATGTTTGTGGTGTCGCTCATTGCGGGTGGCATTTGGGGCATGATTCCCGCTATCTTTAAGGCACGCTGGGGCACCAACGAGACTTTGTTTACCTTGATGCTCAATTACATTGCATTGGAATTTTTGCGTTACTTGCAGTTTGGCCCATGGAAAGACCCGGCACAGATGGGCTTTCCGAAAATTGCCGTGTTTGACTCTGCCATTCGCCTGCCAAAAGTGTTTGGCGTGCAGGCGGGCTGGATTATCGCCCTCATTTTGGTGGTGGCGGTGTACATCTACATCAGCAAAAGCAAACAGGGCTATGAGATTACCGTAGTGGGACAAAGTATGCCTTCGGCCGCTTATGCGGGCATGAATGTGCGTAAAATCATCGTGCGCACCATGTTTTTGTCGGGCGCGGTGTGCGGCCTCACGGGCTTCATCATTGTGGCCGGTTCAAACTTCACCTTGAGTGAGGCCGTTACGGGTGGCGTGGGCTTCACGGCCATCACCGTGGCGTGGCTTGCCAACCTAAACCCCGCCGGCATGGTGGTAATTTCCGTGTTCCTCGCCATTTTGGAAAAGGGTTCAAACACCATTCAAACCAACTACAAAATCCCGCTGGCCGCGGCCGAAATCTTAACCGGCCTCATCCTGTTCTTCCTTTTGGCTTGTGAGTTCTTCCTGCGCTACAAACTGGTATTCCGCCAAAGAAAGGAGCAGAGCAATGGATAGTTTTGTAAACGATTTTGTTTTGTTCATCAATGCGGCCGTTCTGGCGGCAACACCACTGCTGTTTGGCACACTGGGTGAAATTCTCACCGAAAAAAGTGGCAACTTGAACCTTGGTGTGGAGGGCATGATGATGATGGGTGCCGCCTTCGGCCTTGGAGGTGCGTTCCTCTATGAACAGGCTGTGGGCGGTGGAGCAAATCCCATCATTGCCGTGATTCTTGCCATCCTGTTCGGCTTCTTGGCAGGTGCACTCGGTGGGCTTATCTACAGCGTCATCACAGTTACATTCCGCGCCACACAAAACGTTACGGGCCTTATCCTCACCATCTTCGGTGTGGGTCTTGGCAACTTTGTGGGTGAATTGCTCGGTGCACAGGCCGGTGGCTACGCAAGCGTTAGCGATGCCACCAAAAACATCTTCACAGGCACGACCATTCCGGTGTTATCGGATATTCCCATTTTGGGCACGCTCTTGTTCAGCTACGACTTCATGGTGTATTTTGCCATCATTCTGGCCGTGTTCATGTTGTGGTTTTTCAAGAAAAGCCGTGTTGGCCTGAACTTGCGTTCGGTGGGTGAAAGCCCGGCCACGGCAGATGCGGCCGGCATCAATGTTACAAAATACAAATATTTGGCCACCTGCATCGGCGGCGGTATCTGCGGCCTTGGTGGCATGTATTTCTCGATGGCACGCTACTCGGGAACTTGGGTGCACAACTGCGTGGGTGGCCGTGGCTGGATTGCCGTTGCCCTTGTCATCTTTGCCGCATGGAGTCCCTCGCGCGCCATCCTTGGTGCCCTGCTCTTCGGCGGCCTCTCCGTCATTCGCCTGTATCTGCCCCCTACGGGCATCCCCACACAGGTGTTCGACGCCATCCCGTTTGTGGCAACAGCGCTTGTGCTTATCTTCACAAGCATTCGCCAAAACCGCGACTTCAGCCGCCCGAAAGCTTGCGGCCAGAACTACTTCCGCGAAGAGCGGTAGCGTGGGTGAGGTAAAAACAAAAGGAAAAGACATGGAAACCCCTTTCTTCGAAAGAAAGGGGTTTCAAACCGTTCGTATAAACTTTTTCATACAGTTCCTTGCATAACAGGGGTAGGCTACAAGTATAAAGCTATAAGTTTTTGTGTCAAGCATAGACAAGCCCCGCCAGAGAGAGCTCTGCCGGGGTTTATTTATTTAAATGTCGTTTTACGCCTAATTTCTTCCGGGAATTTTCGCACTCAGTACAAGGCCTTTCCCCAAGTGCTTTTTGGTCATGCGTTCAAACAGCTCAACACTTTGTTGCGCTGTGGAGCTAAGATTTGAAAATTCAAACAGAAATATCGGTTCTACCTACACATTCATTACATTCGTTTTTCTGTAAAAGCGATTGGCCTTGTTTTTCTCCCAAAAGCAAGTAGACTTGAGATGGCGCCACGAGGTTCTTATGCGTTTTTAGAAAGTGCACGCAGACCTTTTTCGCTAAATTTTGGATCTTCGCCCAGCTGGCGCAACAAGAACACGGGTGTGAGGCTATGTGTGAGGGCTTCTTCACGAGAAATGAGCCCTTCTTTGCATAAGCGTGCAATGTGGGTATCCATGCTCATCATGCCCTCGGCAGCAGAGGACTGTATGATGGAGTTGATTTGATGGGTGCGTCCATCTCGAATGAGGGTGCGCACGGCAGTGTTGCAGTGCATAATTTCAAATGCGGGAATCACTTGACCATCCACGGTGGGAATCAGCTGTTGGCACACCACGGTTTGCAAAACCATAGAAAGTTGCATCCGAACTTGTTTTTGCTGGTTGGCCGGAAAAGAATCTACAAGCCGATCAATGGAATTTGCCGCGCCGAGCGTATGCAAAGAGGAGAATACAAGATGGCCGGTTTCAGCGGCTGTGAGCGAAATGCTGATGGCTTCGGCATCACGCAACTCGCTGATGAGCAAAACATCCGGGCTTTGGCGCAAAGCCGCGCGCAAAGCGACAGGATAGCTGCCCGTATCCAGCGAGATCTCACGCTGGCTGATTACACTGTTTTTGTGGCTGTGCAAATATTCGATAGGGTCTTCCAGCGTGATGATATGGACAGGTTTGGTTTTGTTGATTTCATCCAAAATACAAGTGAGTGTGGTGGTTTTGCCGCTGTAGGAAGAACCTGTTACCAAAACCAGACCGCGCTGTTTGTTCCCCAAATCCAGAACCTCGTCCGGTATGTGCAACTGCTTTGGATCCGGTAAAGAAAATGCCACCACACGAATAACAGCTGCAAAAGAGCCACGTTGTTTGTAGGCATTGATACGAAACCGAGAAACCCCTTTGAGGGCAAACGAAAAATCATCGTCACCACGATCGAACAAAACATCCATTTCGCGCTTTGCCAGCTTGTAAACACCGCGAATGAATTTTTCTGTGGCATCGGGCAACATGCGCTTATCATTCAAATTCGAAATGCGTTGATGCACCTTGAAACTGATGGGACACCCGGCCACAATAAAAATATCGGCCGCTTGTTTGTCTACCATCTCTTTAAGCAAGGCTTGCACATCCACATCATTCACATCGAAACTGCTTTGTGCGGGCGGTGCCGCTTGCACAGGCGGTGCC
>CAYJNQ010000001.1:0-55624 GCA_964371725.1 uncultured Oscillospiraceae bacterium | reverse complement strand
GGCGGTGCCGCTTGCACAGGCGGTGCCACCGGCGCGGCCGGTGCTGCCGGCATGGTCGGTGCCGCTTGTACAGGCGGTGCAGGTGGTGAACTTTCTAAAGCACCACTTTTCACACGGGCGGCTTGCTTTTCGGCGGCCAGTTTGTCGGCAGATAGATTGTCCAGCAATTCTTGTACATCCATAATATGATACTCCATTCTCTACAAGATTAAAAGTGTCTCTGCTTGCCAGCGCAAACGCTGCAAATCCGGCTCTCCGTCGTTTGATAAGCCGATGGTAACCGAAAGGATTTTTTGTTCATTGATTGACTCTTCATAATGCACGAGTAGGCCGTCGTAATCCGGGCTTTCTTCAGGCGAGAACCCAGCCTCTGTAAGCACGGTGACCAACTCGGCTTGTGGAGTGTCGAGATAGAGTCGGTGCAATTCTTGCAAACGCACCTCGGCGCGGCTATCCGCCGCATAATACTCCGTTACTGAATCTGCCGTGCGCGTTGCCAAGTTTGCATCCGAGTTTGCACCCGACAAAATTAGAATGGAAAAAGAAGTGAGCAATAGCACCGTGAAAAAGGTGATAAGCGATATCACGCCGATGCTTATGGCCGACTGCTGCCCTTTGGCCTGGTTCATGCCGGCACCCCCTCTGGCGGATACAACTGCACCGAAAGCGCATAAATATGGCGCGTTTGGCTATCCACAGAAATAGCGGCTCTTTGCAGGCCGTTTTCTTCATAATCAATGTGCATTGTCAACGAATAAGGCGCTTCTTCATCGGGGGAAACACGGTGCCAATCTTGGTTGTAGTGTAAAACAAAGCTATCTGCATTCGAATCGCTTTCCAACAGTGTTTCCAAAAGCTGGATGTCACCACCACCGGCCTTGAATGCTTCGCTTACGCTTTGTGCTTCCAAGCTCGCCATGGAAAGCTCTCGGCTCTCTCGGCTTTGGATAAAACCATAGGTAAACAGGTTCAAACAAATGGCCGCTGCAATGGCGAAAAACAAGCAGTTGATGATGAGTTCTAACAAAAAATATCGCGATTTTGACTGTGTGTCACTCATCCTGCCACCACCTCCTCACCTTCGAGGGTGGTTTGCACCACCGAGGGGGCATTGTCCTCTTCTATTTCATTGGATGTTGTTTCATCTGCTGTATTTTCATCAGATACGATTTCAACAGCTTCTGCTTCATCAATAACTGGGGTTTCGTTGGCGGCTATTTCTGTGTTCGGTGCTGCATCGACATCGGTGGGCACATCTTCTGGTGGTGTGGCAGCTGCTTGGGGTGCCTCGGCGAGGCATTCCAAAAACACACGCGATTCATAGAAATTGTCTTTCACATCGGTTACACCAATTTCCAAAAGATTTACATCGCTCAGAGCTAAATCGATGCGCGCCAAGGGCATGATTTTTTGACCAATACCCGGAATTACCTCGGTACCGGCAGGCACCAACACTTCGCAAAGGTGCCCGTCGTCCACATAAATCCAGGTTTCAAATATTTGCTCGCTCACTTCGCGTGAAAGCACAAGTGCATCGGTTTCGCCAAAACGGTCCACACGAATGCTGCCGGCCGTTTCACTTTGGCGAGCCTTTTCGGTTAGGTAAAGGGCCGATGTGCGAATGTTGTAGTTTGTTTCCGAAACATCCACATTTCGCTCGTAAATATTGGCTCCGATAACAGATAGAAACAGGGAGGACAGCGTGTAAAGGCAAAATAAACTCAACACAAAGAAGATGTCTGCCGTATGTTTTTTTGGTTGTTGCATCCCATGCTCCTTTCCCTGTTATTCTTCCGTTTCCTCTAAAACAAACACAGAAATTTGTGGCAACAAGTTGCTGCCAAGGCTTTGATAGTGAACCACATATTTTTCTTTGTCGTAATACAGGCCGTAGTTGACCTCAAGATAGTTCAAATCGGGCGGATAGCTACCCTCTATCGAATAGCATTGCACGGCATTGCGGCGCACAGAATCTGCCAGCATTTGCTGCTGCTGCAACGTTACTGTAGCCGATACATTTTCAATGCCCAACAAGATGATGAGCACAACACTGCCAAACAGTAGCAACGACCAAAATATACCACTGCGAAACACTCGCAACACTTTGCGAAGCACACCGGGAGGATTCAACGTTGGTAACCTCCTTTTATTATAAGCCGGCCAAAATGCCGGTTAACGGCAACATCACCGACAACATGACTAGCCCCACCATCAGGCAGAGCACGGCTACCAGCGCGGGCTCGATGATGGAGAGCAATTTTTGTGTCAGTTTCTGTGTGTCGTCGAAGTAACGGTCGGCCACGTTCATCATCATTTCACTCACAGTGCCGCTGCGCATACCGGCTTCCACCATGCCGTTGTACATCGGCAAAAAAATCTTGCTGTCCACAATGGCCTCAGTTAAACTGGCGCCCGCATCCATCTCCTGAATGATAAAATGGATTTTTTTGCGAACCGTGGGGCTTTTGGTAATCAGCTTGGAGAACTCAAGTGCATACAAGGGGTCGATACCGCTGCCAAGCATCAAGGCCATGGAAAAGGCGAAATGGTTTGCCCCCTCAGATTGAGACAAGCGTCGTGTTAGGGGAAAAACATCATACCAATTCAGTAGCATTTTCCGGCCGGCCGGAATCAAACGCAACACCACAAACACCAAAATAATGGCGCCCGCAACAACTAAGAAGTAAACAGTGTATTGGCTTAAAAGCTGCCCCAAGTTTAAAAGAAATGCCGAAACGCTGTTCAGTGCAAGACCCAGCTGGGCAAACACTTGCTCGAACACCGGCATCACCTGCACAAGCAACACAAAAATGACTACCAAAATCATGCCGGCCATGCATAGCGGGTATACCACCGAAGAGCGAATGCTTTGCGAAAGTTTGTCTTTGCTTTTGTAATAAATATGCAGCGCGGCCGAGGCCTCTTCGATGCGGCCTGTTTGCTCGCCCACTTCCAACATTCCAACGGCATACTGTGGAAAACAGCCCACTTCTTTCATCGCAAGCGAAAGCGTGGTTCCGTCCACCACCATGGTATATAATTTTCGGTACAATGCACGGTTGCTTTTTGCCGTCATGTTTTCATAAATGAGGGCGAGGCACTCCCATGTGGCGATGCCACTTTTGGAAAAAATAGACAGTTGCTCGAAAAAATACGCAAGCTCCAGCGCAGAGAGCTCTTTCCTTTTGCTGGTGCGCTCTGTGGTAGCCTTTGGTGCAACAGTGCTTTCCGGTTTCATCTGTTTCGCATCTCCATTTCCTTAAGCTTAGTAAAAGAACAGTGCGTTGTAGTTTGTACCATCGCCCACATACCGGGCCATGTCGGTGCCGCTGCTGCTTGTTGCGGCAAAAGTTGGGTCCATACGCACCCAATTTACTCCGTCAAACTGGATGATGTCATGTATCCAGCCCGTCTCATCGGTATATACACTAATCCAAGAGTGATAAACATCACCTGCATAACCGATAACCAATTGTGTGGGAATGCCCTGCGCGCGCAACATCGCGGTCATCAAGGCAGCATAGTCAAAACACAAACCCTTCTGGCTTGTCATGGTTGCGTCTAGGTCCGGCAGATAAAAGGTGCTTACTGTGGCTGCCAAATCAAAATCATAATCGATGGATTCAGTTACATAGTCGTATACGGCAGTCACCACGTCCAAATCGTTGTTTGCGCTCGTGGCAAGCTCTTCGCTAAGCACCACGGCTTCGGTACTATCTGAAAAATTTACATATTGGTTCGGATAAAGAAAAGCGGTGTACTCATCTTTTACAGTTGCCACAAAAGCAGCGGTATCTATCACGGCATAACTTGTACCCTCAATGTTTTCATTCACGGTAACCGTGTAAGAGCCACTGCCCAAAGAGAGTGGGAATACCTCAAACGCACCCCCGGGGGTAACATCGTAGGTGTAAGGCTCGCCGCCGTTGTGCGTCACTTGAACCTTCACCTTCTCTGCACTGCCCGTATACTGCAACATGATATAGCCCTCGGAACTGTTGGATACATCCAACACCGACACACTGCCCGTGTAGCTCTCGGTGCCGCTTGCGCTGGGGGTGAGTACCGTCGGTGTTGCCCCACGCGTTCCGGGGCCTGCAGGTTCGTCGCCACCACCGCCGCCGTTTCCCTCACCGGCCGCTGCGCTGGAACTGCAAGCGGCAAACAAAAAGATGGTTGAAATTGCCAGCGCAAAAGGCTTTACAATCCTTCGCATCATTGTATCGTAAAACTCCTTTCAAGCTCGCATGAATCCTTACACTTTATTTTATCACAAATGAGACGGGAAACGAATAGATAGTGAGGTATTTTTTTTTGTGTCATCTCATTTTTGGGCAATATAAACAAAAACGTGAGGAAATACAAGCTGTTTTTTAAAGCGAAAATCGCAACATCTCTTTTATTCATCTTTTATTATTACTTATACAATAAAAATGTGGAAGGAAAGCGTTAAAAGTATGGGTGGATTATGTTTTTTTCTTGACTCTGGAGATTCCTTTGCATAATGCACTTGACAGGCTTGAATTTAAACTGATATGATAAAAGGCAAACTGTATTTCAAAAAAGCCCAAGACAGGGCGAAGGGAGCGTTATTGTGAGCAAGATCGAAATCTTCACCTTGGGTGATTTCAGAGTGATTGTTGATGGTAGTGACATTGTGCACAATTTCAAACATTCGCCGCAGAAATTACGCTTGCTTGAATATTTGATTGTGAACATGAACCGTGTGACACCAAAGGCCGACCTCATTGAGGTGCTTTGGGATGGCAGCGAAGGGTTGAACATGGAGAATTCCCTGAAGACCCTAGTGAGCCGACTGCGCAAAGATTTGGCCGATTATGGGCTGAAAAATGCCGTGGTTACAAAGCAGGGTGCCTATGCTTGGAACATCGATTTGGATGCAAAATTGGATATTCTTCGCCTGGAGGAATTGTGTGGCAAGTTGCTTTTGGAGGAAGTGCTAAACGAGGAAGTGCGCGAAGAGTTTGAAGAAGTTCTATTTTTGTATGGTGGCGATATGCTGGCCAATTCGGGTTTGGAGAGTTGGCTTGCCGCTAAAATTTATTATTTTCACAATTTGTTTTTCAAAACCATGTATCACTACATCGGTTTTTTAAGCGCCTCGCATGAATATGGGCAGGTAATCCGCGTGTGTAAAACGGTTTTGGAAGTGGATGTGTTCGATACCAAAATCAACCTAGAGCTTATGCGTGCACTCATGCTCATGGGCAAGCGCAAAGAGGCGCTGGCACAATATCAAAACATCAGCGATTTGAACTATATCCACATGGGCACAAAGCCAGACGATGAAATTTTAGAATTTTACAAGCAGTTTTTGCTCAGCGAGCACAACCCAGAGGCTACGATAGAGGAAATTTCAAAGGAATTGCAGATGCGCTATGAGGTGAAGGGTGCCCTCGTGTGTGAATACAGCTTGTTTAAAGATATATACAGGCTGTATATGCGTAATTTGAAACGGCTTGGTATCTCCATTTTTCTTTCTGTGGTGAGCATTCAAACCATGGGGGTGCACGAGGTGGAGCCGTTAGAGCTGGATAAGGCCATGAGTACGCTGAAAACCTTATTGCAGGATCGTTTGCGCACAGGCGACACCATTTCGCGGTACAGCCTAAGCCAATTTGCCGTTTTGTTACCCAATGTGAGTAGTTTTGACAACGGACGCATGGTGATGAAACGCATTCAAAGCTCTTTTTATGAGAACACAGACCACACAAAATACAAGTTTGAATTCCGTATTATCGAAATTCGTGCAGAAAGCTAGGAGGGCATATGCAGGCACCGCAGGGCTTTCAGTATGACGCAAATACAGGGTTGTATTACCGTGAAGATGCCGTGCAAGACGGCCAAAGTGGTGCATGGAAACGGCGTGTCTATTGGTTTGATCCAAAAGATGGAAGCCAGCGGGAGATTTTGTATCCCATGTCCGAAGGGGTTCTGCCGCCCATGGTGGTGCAAGCGGGCACAAACGAAACGCAGCCTACAAAAAAAAGGCGCACGGGTTGCGTGGTGGCTGTTGTAGTATTGTTGGTGCTTGGGCTCGTTGGTGCCATTGTGGCCGTGTTGCTTGCATTCGGTTTTTTTGCAGGGGCAGGCATTTTGGCGTCGGGCGATGCAATTACGGCCACTTTAGACGAGGTAGTCTACGGCGATGCATATGAAGTGGATACGGAGGAAAGCGAGGCGGTGCCCGACGAGGGCGATGCCACGGTGCAAGAACTACCCATGCTTGGTGGCTATTACTACGAGCTGGCCGATTCCGGGTTGTTTGCCTATTTTCATTTCAACGAACCAACCGAGGGACTTGTAACCATCGACATGGATTTTGGCGGTAGCACCTACACCATCGAATCGGCTTATTTTATAGAGGGAGAAACGGTTACCCTTGTCCTCGACGATGGCTTTGAAGCCATTGGATGGAACGGCACTTCGGTTTTCCTTTTGAGCGATGAGGGCCTCACACTCATGTCTGAAATGCCCTTTGGCATTCTGGATTCCGGTGTGACCCTGCTTCCCGTTGAGGATGACAGCCCACAAAGCGATTCTGAAGCCGATGCATTCGCCCCCTCTATGTACTTGTGTACAGACCCGGACTTGCCCAGCGAATACCGCCCTTACATCGAGTTTCACACAGACGAAACCTTTTACATGTTCATCAACATGGGCGAGGGTGTGTATGATGCACAGGGCGTTTACAGCATTGACGAGGCCACGGGGCATATCTCTCTTGTTTTTCACACGATAAACGGAAACGACCCGGGTGAGAACAACCGTGTGGCCGATGTCCAAATTATGGATGAAAACACCCTGTATTTTGCAACAGAGGGTTTCGGGTTGATGGGCTACGGCAATAACGAAGGTATTTTTGTGCGCCAATAGCAGGTGCTACAAGAAAATATACACAACATCTTAAAATGGGGCTGTGATGCATTTTTGCATTGCAGCCCCATTTAAGTTGTTTGGTAGTGTGGGGCAAACCTTTAAAGGGCTCCATTCAACCGGCGTTAAAAAAAATAGCGAAACTACCAAAAAACATATCGACTTTGAAAAAAAATCTGATATAATAAGGGTGTTGCATGAAAAACATTTTCTTTTGGAGGGATTGCTGTGAAAATAACGAAAGTAAAGGCAACTCCATTTAACCTGTATTTCACAAAGCCCTATGTTTGGAGTTTGGGTGTGGCACAGGGAACAAGCAAAGTGCTTGTGGAAATTGAAACGGACGAGGGAATTGTCGGCCTGGGGGAAGGGGTTTCGGACGGGCTATATGCCACGATTTTGGGAATCGGGGAGGCTCTTGTGGGCAAGGATCCACTCGACCTTGTGAATTGTGAATTGAGCACGCTCTCGGAGTGGCGACGCGATTCTTCCGCTTTCGACAGCGGAGACAGTTCCCTGCCTGCTTTTGGCGCCATCGACATGGCCCTTTGGGACATCAAGGGAAAATATTGCAACCTGCCCCTGTACAAGCTCCTGGGCGGTGCTTATCGAACGAAAATTGCCTTCACCGAGTATTTTGGGTTTTATGGCAAAGAGCAAGCCGGCGGCGCTTACACCTGCGATTATGACGTACAAGAGGTGGTGGAGGCCTGCCTTGCCGCAAAAGAAAACAAGGGAACCACCTACTTTGAGGGGAAAATTGCAGGCCAAGGGGTGGGTTTGCAACAAGATGTTTTGCTTATCAAAAGCCTGCGTGAAGCACTGGGCCCTGAGGCTATGTTGCGTTTGGATGCCAACTATGGCCTTTCGCCGGCTGCGGCAAAACGATTCTGCCGTGAAATAGAGCCCTATCACGTGTGCAATTTGGAGGATCCCGTCCTTTCTTTTGAAGCGATGGCAGAGCTGAAGCGATACACTGCCCTTGACATTTCCACGCACACTTGCGACCTTCGCCGTGCTGTTTCCACAGGCGGTGTGGATAATTTTTGCGGCCACCCAACCTTGCTTGGCGGGGTGATGAACACGATAAAGTTCATTGGCGCCTGCGAGCAATTCGGCAAAGGGTTTTGGTTTTACAGTGGTGATGCGGGTGTTACAACGGCATTGTATTTACATCTTTCGGCAGCTTGTCTTCACCTCACACAACCAAGCCAAGCACTGTTTAACTGGCAAGAGCACGACATCATCCAAGGCGGGCCGTTTCGTCCGGTTCACAATGTGGTTTCCGTGCCAACGGGCCCGGGCCTTGGGGTGGAAATAGATAGGGAAATGTTAGCCCATTTACACAAGTGCTATCTCGACAACGGCCCCTGCGGCGGCTATTACAATTTTGCGAACCCATCCAAGTTTTTGCGGCTACCCACACGTTAATCGAATAAATTTTGGAGGTATCACACTATGTCACAAGAAAAACTGCAGCAAATCCACAACGGTTCCATGCAAATTCTAGAGAAAACCGGCATTCGGTTTCACTCTGAAAAAGCCTTGGAATTGCTTCGTAAAAACGGCATTCGCACAGAGGGAGACATCGCCTTTTTCACCGAAGAGCAAATCATGTCTTTTGTAAAAAAAGCACCCTCTTCGTTTAAACTGTATGCACGAAATCCCATTTATGATATGGAATTCGGCGGCGATACCGTGAACTATATGTGCAGTGGCGGCCCTTCGATGATTGTGAACCAAAAGGGCGAGGTGCGCAATGCCGGCGTGGCCGACATGGGGAATTTTGTAAAGCTGTATGAGACAAACCCGCTGTTTCGCATGAGTGCCACCGTTGTGCAGGCATGTGATACCTCTGTGCCGGAATATTCCACGCTCCTCAATCACTATGCTGTGTTTTTGCTCTCAGACAAGTGTTCCATCAACTTCCCTTCCTGTGAAAAATACACAGAGGCGCTTATGCGCATGGTGATGGCAGAGTTTGGTGATGCCGATTCACTGCGTGCGAAACCGCGCATCATTTTGAATGTCAACACACTCACACCCTTGCAAATTGCAGATATCACAGAGGATATGCTCGTGTTTGCCAAATACGGCCAACCGGTAATTGTAACGCCGGCTGCTATGGCCGGCACCACTTCCCCTGTAACGTTGGCCGGCACCATTGCCATGGCAAATGCTGAAACCTTGGCCGGTATTGCCCTGGTTCAAATGGCGAACCCCGGAAACCCCGTTGTGTATGGCACACAGTCTTCCACGGCCGATATGCGCACCGGTGCCATCACCAGCGGCGCGCCCGAAAATGCACTTTGCCAGAAATATGGTGCACAGATGAGTAAATTTTATGGATTGCCCTGCCGTGGTGGCGGTGGCACTTCCGATGCCAAGGTGTTGAATGCCCAGGCCGGCTTTGAAACGATGATGAACCTTATGCTCTGTGTGCAAAACGGCGTGAACCTTATTTACCACAGTGCCGGCATTTTGGATGGGTTCGCTTTGATGTCCTACGAAAAACTTGTGGCCGATTTTGAAATCATCAACTATATCGAGCGCTACAACCGCGATATAGAAATCAACGAGACAACCCTCCCATTTGAGCTTATCGATGAGGTGGGTCACGGCGGCGAATATATCACCTCCGAGCACACCTTGGAGGAATTCCGCAACGAGATGTTTATCCCGAATGTCAGCGTGCGCGGAGCCTGTGCACACCCGGCTACACAGTTTGAGGAAAATGTGGAAAACCGTTTGCAAAAACTGTTTGAAAGCTATGAAAAACCCAAAAGAGACGCCGCTGTTGCCCAAAATCTGCGTGCCATTTTGAAAGAAATAGGCATCGACGAGGCAGTGCTTGCACAGTTCGAAGCGTTATAGGCGCTTTGAAAATCGAAGCATTCAATGCTGTTGTGTAACACAAATAACGTTGCTAAGAATTTTTTTGGCAGCGTTATTTTGTTTGATTTTGCTTTTTTTTCATTTGGTGTGGTATAATAAGCAAAGAAAATGGAATCCTTGCCAGTTTGTGGCAGGGGCATTGCTCCGAGTGCTATGTAAAAACAGTGCTTCCAACTTTGGGAGGATAGGATGAACAATAAATTTCTTTGCCGCTTCTCGGCGTTTTTATGTCTGGTGCTTTTGTTGAGTGCTTGCACAGATAGGCTTGCTTTGGTGGGCAACACAAGCGAAGTTGCCAGCAGCGCCACCGTTGAAGACGAGCCGGTGCAACGCCGCACCATTGCCTTTTCAGACATGGTATATGCTCGCCCTGATATTGAGGGGGTCAAGGCGGAAATCATTTCCCTAACCGAGGCACTGGCCGAGGCAGAAGATTTTGAAGAGGTTGTTGCACTTGACGATGCCTGCATGGAAGCCACCGAACCGTTCTACACAGCCTATACGCTCGCTACCATCCATAACGACATCGACCCAACAGATGCCTTTTTCGAGGGGGAAGTGGTTGTTTTTGATGAGGCATCTGTCGACATTGCGCTTTTGATTAGCCGATTCAACACCCTGCTTGTAGAGGGCCCTTATGCCGACGCCTACCGTGGGTATGTGGGTGATTATCTGTTTGAGGACATTCAAAACAGTCTCTTGTTTTATCAAGACAATGTAACAGATTTGATAAAAGCACGCGAGGCCTTGCAAAATGATTATGGCAATGCCTTTGCCACGTTCACCATAGAGGACAACGGTACAAATTATACCATCAGCGAAATTGGGAATTTTCCTTCCTACGAACAGGTACAACTTTTGGAAAACCGATATTATTCACAATATCGAGATTTCTACGCAGAATTGCTCGCGGATTTGATTGCCACAGACTCTCAAGTGGCTAAAAATTTGGGTTTTTCAAGTGTGGCCGATATGTATTACCAAAGCTATGGGCGCGATTATACACCCGAGGATGCACTGGCCGCTTGCGAGCGTGTGAAAGAGACCTTTGTTCCCTTGCTTGCCGATTTTTATTATCTTCCGGCAGAGGGGGAGGACTGGAGCTTGCCCTACATGATGAAGAAAATACCCTCGGCTCTTAGCAGTCTCGACAGCGAATTGCCTGTTATTTGGCAGTATATGCTAGACTATTCCCTCTACGATATCGCCGATACCACGGTGAAGCCAGACTATGGCTACACAACCTATTTGGATGCTTACGATGCCCCGTTTTTATATTCAAAATACACCGATGACAGCTACTCATTTTCCACCCTGGTGCACGAATTTGGCCATTTTTCAGATTTTTATATCCACTATGACGACCTCTTTGCCTATACCTTAGACACGAGCGAGACCCTGGCCATGGGCATGGAAATGTTGATGGCCGAAGAGTATGAACTGTTTTTTGATGATGCAGAGGCCGTGCGTTTAACACGCTTACAAGATGTGGTGTATACCATTGTGTTCCAAGCCGCTTTGGAGGAGTTTCAGTTGCGGCTGTATAGCTTGCCTTTGCACAATGCTGAAACCATTGGCACTTTGTACACCGAAGTGTTAAGTGAATATGGGCTTGGGCCTCTGCTTTCTTCAAGTATCCTCAGCGCAGACAGCAGCTGGTTGAAAGTGATTCATATTTTTGAAGTGCCTTTTTACACCATTAGCTATGTGGCCAGCTCGGTTTCTGCTTTACAATTGGCAGGGCTCTCTGCCACAAGCAGGGAAAGCGCCACAGAGGCCTATCTCACCCTGCTTTACGCCGACCAAAACCAGAGTTATACCAGCTTTTTGGCCACGGCGGGCCTTGTGCCTTTCACAGACGAAACCATCCTGTATGAGTTGGAAAGAATGCTGCGTGCCACGCTTGAGCCAAGCCAAGTGGCTGCGGCGGCATAGCCCCCAAAAAACATATGGAAAGAACACCCAAAAACCGACTCGTACTGAGAGGGATCGGCTTTTGGGTGTTCTTTCTATGCAGGACTTCTTCGATAAAGCACAGCTATAAACTTTGTGTTTTGAACCATTTCTAATAGTGATACACTTTGCGATAACGCCGCAAGAAAAACAAACATACCAAAAAGCTGAATGCTTCGGCAAGCGGCACGGCCAGCCAAACGCCCAAAACCCCAAGCACATTGGGCAAAATCAGCAAAAGAGCCGAGATGAACACAAAGGTGCGCAAAAAGGAAATGGATGCAGAGACAAGGCCGTTTGAAAAGGCTGTGAACATGGAGGAGGAAAATATATTCATGCCGGCCACAAGAAAGCTCAGTGCAAAAATGCGCAGACCCCCGGTGGCAAGGGTATTCACAGCGCTGCCGGAAGGAGAAAATACCCCGGTGAGAAGAGGTGCGAATACGAGAGCGAATAAGAAGGAGAGAAGCCCGAAAGTGGCGGTGAAGACAAAGCTGAAACGAAACAAGCGCCGCAGTTTCACATGGTTTTGGCAGCCATAGTTGTAGCTGATAAGGGGAGCTACCCCGCTGGAGTAGCCAAGATACAGGGCGCTGAGCATGAATTGAGCATAGAGAATGATGGTGATGGCGGCCACGCCGTCTTCGCCGGCAAGGCGCAGCATGGTAACATTGTACAGATACCCTGTGACGGCCAGTGCTAAGTTGGTGACCATTTCCGAAGAGCCATTTGCACAGCATTGCAACAGAACACGTAAACGAAATATGGGTTTTGTGAAGGTCAACTGAGCATTTTTGGAAAAGAAGAAGCAAAAAACACCATATAAAGAGGAAGCTAGATTGCCAAGGCCGCTGGCCCAGCCTGCGCCCGCAACCCCCCAGTCCAGAACAATGATGAACAAAATATTCAAAGAAACGGTAACCACACCGCCTATTAAAATAAGAACAAAGGCAGAGCCGGGCTTTCCGGCCGCTATGAGAAAAATTTGGAAAGTGGCTTGCATAATCAAGGCGGGTGCCAACAGCAAGACCGGAAAAATGTAGGCAAGAGCCAATTCAAACAAAGTCTCGTTTACACCAAGCATTCTCACAAGTTGGGGGCGAAAAAACAACCCGCTGAAAAATAGTAGCACACCAAGGCAGAGGCCAAACAGCACAATGGCAGTAAAATCCTGTTTCGCCTCTTTCTGTTTTCCCATTCCCAGCTTGCGGGCGCAGATGGCGCTGCCGCCCGTGCCAAGCATCAAGCCCATGGCCAATGCTACATTGGTGACGGGGTAGACCATGTTGAGGGCGGAAAGGGAATGCGTGCCCGCAAAGCGAGACACAAAAATGCCACCCACCATCGTGTAAATGGACAAAAACACCATAAGCATGATGCTGGGCAAAACAAATTTCAACAATTTTTTGATGCGAATGTCAATGTCGAGCTGTGAATTCATGCTAGGCCTCCTCGCGCAGCATTCGCACCACATTTGGGTCGGTGGAGAAATTGTCGAAGCTGTATAATACTAATATTTCTTCGTAGCCCTCGTTGAAAAAGGTTTGCTTCACTTCAAACCAAGAGCGTAAATCAATGATGCCGATGGTTTCATAATTTTGGGTAAGATAGGGGATGAAGCTGTTGCCGTAGCTGTCCTTCACCACGAGGATGCTTCCTTCACCATCGCCTTCCAAGACACTGTAGCCATTGTTTCCGCGTAAAAAAGAGGCATACTTGTCGTAGCTGGCAAGCTGGTTTTCATCCATAAGCGGCCCGGTTTCGGCAATGTATTCCTGCCCCTCAGGGCGATACACGGTTAAGGAATTGGGCAGGTCATAGTAGGAAAGGGTATCGGATTTTTGGCCAAAACGGCGTGCTCTTGCATAATTTGTGCCGTAGAAATCCGGCACTGTGCGCAGCAAATTCTCTGCGGGCAAGGTGGCTGTAAGCCCCTCTTCCTCGCAAAAAACGCGATAGGCCAAAAGTGCACCGCCCGTGGTGGTCCAGTGGTGGTCAGTATGATAGTAAAGCGTTTCACCGGCCGCGTGTGCCGTGTTGAAAGCCGGGCGCAAATCCATGGTATGGGCGCCGGCGGCCTCCAATTCGGCAAAGGCTGTATCCAAAAGGGCATTTTCGTCGATTTGGGGTGGGTGATAGCGCAGTTGGTCGCTCAAAAGGTTGGCGGGCGAAGGCACA
Organism: uncultured Oscillospiraceae bacterium; assembly: GCA_964371725.1. Taxonomy (GTDB): domain Bacteria; phylum Bacillota; class Clostridia; order Oscillospirales; family Ruminococcaceae; genus JAAYCI01. The sequence goes on along the minus strand of CAYJNQ010000001.1, from coordinate 41,701 downwards.
AGCATCACGCTTACCTTTCCGGGCAATTCGCCTGCCAGCTCCGAAACAGTTTGTGTGTTCAAATTGAATGTGTTTTCCTGCAAAAGGCTAAAAGTGCTGTTCTTGGCAATCAAATAATCGTTTTGGGCAAACCAAACCCCACCGTTTTCCAGCTTTCCTTGCATGGTTTCCATAAAGCTTTGCAGCGAAATCCACGCATCGCGAAACAGAAATTGGTCTTTTGTGTATTCGTCAAAATCTCGTGTCCACTCGTTGCTTGTGAAAGCGGCCAGCGTAAACGGTGGAAACTGTGCAAGTGTGCGGTTTTCCATTTCACTCAGAGTGCGATCAGCCGTGAGCAAATCGGCCAAGCTGAACAGTGCAACAAAGCCAAAGAACAGAAATATAAGTGGGTATTTGCGCCAGCGGCGAATGGATTCTTTCATACAAACTCCTTAGAAATTAAAATAGAGGAAGGGACTGTAGCCGCCGGCCTCCATATAAGCCACCGACAAAAGCAGGAGCACGCCCAACACACTGCCGCGCACCCAGACATTGCCCTTAACACGGTTCCACAGCTTTTCGGGCAGTGGTGAAGAAAACAAAACACCCAGTGCCAAAACAGCTGCATAGTTGCGCAAAAAGTAAAGTGCACTGACACCGCCCTGAGGGATGAACAGTTTTTGCATGAAAAGTGAAAGGCTCACGCCCGGGTCACTTCCTACAAAGAAAGCCCAGCCTATTGTAAAGATGAAAATGGTGTAAATATGTGGCCAAACACGCCCCTTTTCAAGCCTATCCAAGAGGAAGTTTTTTTCAATAATCAGCAAAATAGCATAGTAAACGCCCCAGAGGATGAAGTTCCAGTTGGCACCGTGCCAAAACCCGGTTAACAGCCACACAAGGCACAGGTTGAACACCTGGCGTGCGCGCCCCTTGCGGTTTCCGCCCAAAGGAATGTACACATATTCGCGAAACCACGAGGAAAGTGTGATATGCCAACGCCGCCAAAACTCGGTAACCGAGCGGCTGATGTAGGGAAGGTTGAAGTTCATAGGAAAATCGAAACCCAGCATCTTGCCCATGCCGATGCCCATGAGAGAGTAGCCGGAAAAATCGAAATAAATGTACAAGGTGTAGGCGGCAAGCCCCAGCCAGGCAAGCCCTGTGGAGGCATTCTCCAGCCCTACACCGGCCTCAGTGAGGCTGCCCGCACTGTATTGTCCGATGATGTCTGTCCACAGACGGTTGACATTATCGGCAATGAGCACTTTTTTGGCAAGGCCAAAAATAAACAGGGTGATGCCCTCGTCCAAGCGGTCTGGTGTCACACGCCCTTTCGTGATATGCAAGCGCTCACTGATATCGGTATAACGTACAATAGGGCCTGCAATGAGCTGTGGAAACATGGATACATAGGCACCGAAATTGAGGATGTTTTTTTCGCAGGCCACGCTGCGGCGATATACATCAATGGAGTAACTCATCGACTGGAAGGTATAAAAGCTGATACCAAGGGGCAAAACGAGATTGTCGAGCAGCGTGAGGTTGAGCCCGGTGACCGCCGAGAGGTTGAAAATGAAAAAATTGGCGTATTTATAGTAAAAAAGCATCGACAAACTGCCGATGACAGACAGAATAAGAAACAGGCGGCTGAGTGCCGGGCGATGGTAAAAACGCGCAATGAACAGGCCGCAAACATAGTTTACGACGATGACAAACAGCATAATCCAGAAAAAACGCACCTCGCCCCAGCAGTAGAACACAAGGCTACACAAAAGTAGCGTGGTGTTTTTCAGTTTGGGTGGGCTAAGGTAATATAAAAGCAGGGCAAACGGCAAAAAACGAAACAAAAATACGATGGAACTAAATAGCATAGACCCCTCCGCATGGCAAAAAGTTCATGAGACATCGCCCCAAAGCCCGCAACTATAAAAATCGGGCAAAACAGGCTATTACATATTTAAGATGGTGCCGACATGAGGACAAATGGAAAGCAAGACGATTGAAAAGTGCACCTACATTCTCAAAAAGGCGGCCACTCAAGGCCGCCTCGGAATCATTTGCACAAACACAAAGCCGATTGCCCTAGGCAGAAAGTTCAGCAATGGCGGCATCTAAGGTGTCGTATCCGCCGCTGTCGCCCGTGGTGCTTACAGCATAATATACTTGTTCACCAACAATGCCTATGCGAGCATTGGCCGTGTTGTCTCTGGCGGTGGCAAATTCAGCATAGCGGTCGTCGGAAGCGCGCAAATCTCGATAGGCTTCCAAGGCGCTTACCATGGCGGATTCGGTGCCCGGCGTCATTTGAAACACCATCACAACACCGCCGTTTTCGCTAGATAGGCGCGATTCGGCTCCGGCAAAAGAAAGAACATTCGCGGTATCAAGGCCGTTTGCCTGCAAATCAATTTCACTAAGTGTGATGGCATCGCCAAGGCCGGCCGCTTCACTAAGCGAAGCCAACATGGCCTGTACGGCATCAGAGGAAGCAGCCTGAGACGCAGAGGAATCGGCCGCGACGGAAGAGGCGGGCGCCACGGAGGACGCGGGTGCCATAGAAGAAGCAGGCGCCGTAGAAGAAGCAGGCACTGCGGAAGAGGCGGGTGCCTCAGAACACGAGGCGAACAGAACCAGGCACAGGGAAAGTGCACAAAGGGAAAATGAAAATCGTTTCATAGGGGAGTCCTTTCTTTAAAAGATATAAGCTTATTGCTCGCTTGTATTTTCAATGATGAGTGTTTCGGTTTCGCCGCTGTACAATTGTGGCTCCAACGCCGTGAAAAGTGCGATAAAACTTTCAGAAGAATAGGTGGCCCCGGCCACCACGTCTACTTCGTCGATGTCTTGGGTGTCTAAATATTGATTGACCAAATCTTGCGAAAAGCGTGCAGGATAAATATCCAGCTCCCCCTCCATCGCCTCGCGATAGTCCAGATCCTCGCTTTTGAGAAGTCCATCTTCGTTTACAGCATTATATTGAAAAGAGTGAACCACGCCACCCTCCACAGAAAGCTCTATAAAATCTTTGTAGCCGCGGCTATCATAGTTTTGAAACTCGGCTCTATATGTGCCGTCTACATAGCTTGGTGTTGCACCGCAAGCACAGAACAAAATCAGGCAAAGAAAAACACTCAAACCAATCGCCCATCCCTTGTGCATGCACCCACTCCTTTTTTTCATAAGTAACCCATATGATACTACAATGGGCGAAAAATGTCAATTCTCGGATGGGTTCATTATTTTCCAAAATCAAAAGAAATGCCGGCACCCAAGCGGTTGCTTACCTTGCACAAAACGGGTGCTTGTGATATCATTGTATAATTCTGTTATAGGAAAATCGCATAAAAAGGGAAAGGACTTTTTGGGTGAGAAAATAGGGGATTGGCAGGGCTTGTTTTTGCGCATTGCTCTTGCCGTTCCGGCGTGGTTTGGGGGGTTGGTGCCTGTGGTGGGCGGCTCTTCCATTGCCGCCAAAGCGCCGGTGATTGAAGCGGAAGACGAAGAAGTGAGCAGCGCTGTTTCCACCATTTTCCTGTTCAATGTCATTATTGCATGGGTGTTTCCTTCTATCGGTCTTGCGCTTGGGCTTTCCGACACCGGCTTTGGTTTTTGTGCAGGCACTGCCGTGAACGACACTTCGCAGGTTGTGGCGGCCGCCACAACCTGAAGCGAGCGTGCCGGTAACAAGATCGCCTTAGACCTGGCCACCATCGTGAAACTCACACGTTCTTTGGCCATCATTCCCATCACGTTTATGTTGGCCATCTACCGAGCTGAGAAAATGGGGAAGCCGACAATGCCTTTAGCCTAAAAAAATATTTCCGCGGTTTAATTTGTTCTTTTTGCTGGTGGCTGTGCTCAAAACAGTGCTGGCTATTCCGGATTCTGTAAGCGATGTCATTTCAGATTTCGGCAAATTCATGATTACCATGGCCATGGTGGCCATTGGTTTGAATGCCAACGCAAAACAGCTTGTGAAAAACGGAGTGAAGCCCCTCGTGCTTGGCTGAACCTGCTGGGTGTCCATTGCGGCATCTTCCTTGCTGGTGCAAAGTTTGTTGCAAATGTGGTAGCAGGGCTTGCGATTGTGCAGGCAGACAAACAGACGAGAGAAAAAGAAGTGGAGATGGACGAGTAAATGGAAGCATGGCAAGAGCAGTGGGTGGCCCTGAGAAAACAGTATCTTGAGCGCCACTTTGCAAAGTTGAATGAGGTACAGCGCCACGCTGTGTTTAAAACGCAAGGGCCGCTTTTGATTTTGGCCGGTGCCGGTAGCGGCAAAACCACGGTGATTATCAACCGCATTGTCAATTTAATTTTATTTGGCGGTGCCTACCATAGCGAGCAAACAAAGGGTGCTGGTGTGGAGGATGTGGCCGCTTTACAAGATTGCTTAGAAACAGGCAAACAAGCGCCGGCAGATTTGCTTAGAAAAATGGCGGTGTCGCCTGCAAAACCTTGGAATATCCTAGCCATTACATTTACCAACAAGGCGGCGGGAGAGCTAAAACAGCGCCTTGCAAACAGCTTGCCGGGCGAAGAGGCTGTATACGCTGCCACTTTTCATTCGGCCTGTGTGCGTATGCTTCGCAAAGATGCCGAGCTGCTCGGCTTTGAAAAAGGCTTTACCATCTACGACAGCGACGACCAACAACGGGTGCTGAAGGCGCTGTACAAAGAGTTGAACATCGACGACAAGTTTTTGGCCGTCAAGGCAGCGGCCTCGGCCATTGGGCGTTTGAAAGACAAAATGATATCGCCTAAAGAGGCCTTGGCACAGGCAAAGGACACACGCAGTAGCCTTGTGGCGCAGCTCTATGGTGAATATGCAAAGCGCTGTAAAAAATCCGGCGCTATGGATTTCGATGACCTAATCTACTATACGGTTCGGCTTTTGGAAGAGAACGAAGCTGTGCGGGAATACTACCAAAACCGTTATCGCTACATTCTGGTGGACGAATACCAAGATACAAGCATTGCTCAGTTTCGGCTTGTGAGCCTCTTATGCTCGGCGCAACAGAACATTTGTGTGGTGGGAGACGACGACCAAAGCATTTATCGCTTTCGCGGGGCCACCATCGAGAACATTTTGAGTTTTGAGCATCATTTTCCGGGTGCTGAAGTGATAAGGCTTGAGCAAAACTATCGGTCCACAGGCAACATTTTGCGCGCTGCCAACGGGGTGATTCAAAACAACCAAGGGCGCAAAGGCAAAACTTTGTGGACACAGGCCGGAGAGGGAGAAAAAATTTGCCACTATCAAGCCGACAGCGAGCAGGACGAGGCCGCTTACATTGCTTCGGAAATTGAAAAGCGAGTGGAAGCGGGTGGCAAGCTGAGCGAGCATGCCGTTTTGTACCGCATGAATGCGCAGTCGAGCCCGGTGGAAAACTTTTTTGCGCGTGCGGGCATTCCACATAAAATTGTGGGCGGGCTGCGCTTTAACGACCGCAAGGAGGTCAAGGACATCCACGCCTATATGAGCCTCGTGTCCTCCCCGCAAGACGATTTGCGCTTAAGGCGCATCATCAACGAGCCAAGCCGAAAAATTGGTGCTTCCACCGTGGATAAAGTGGGTGAAATTGCGGCAGGGCTCGGCGTGCCGATGCTTGAAGTAGTGCGCACGGCCGCCGATTATCCCGTGCTTGCACGCGCACAAAAAGCCCTTTTGGGTTTCTATGAGGTATATGAAAAACTTGTGCAGGCCGAAGAAAGTTTGCCATTGAGCGACTTTGCCGCTGAGGTGATGCAGCTAACGGGATATTTGGATATGCTGAAAAGCCAAGGGGAAGAAGCAACAACGCGCCTTGAAAACCTGGGCCAGTTGCAATCGAATGTAAAAAGCTACGAGGATATGAACGAAGAGGAAGCGAGTTTGGCGGGCTACCTTGAAGAAATTGCCCTGATTTCCGATTTGGATAGCTACGACGAAGACGCCGACAAAGTGGTGCTTATGACCATGCACAGTGCAAAAGGGCTGGAATTTCCTTATGTATACATCGTGGGCATGGAAGAGGGGATTTTCCCAAGCGAGATGAGCCGCTGGTCCGAAGAGGATTTAGAGGAAGAGAGACGGCTTTGCTACGTAGGCATTACGCGGGCAAAAAGAGAATTGTGCATCAGCTCTGCGGCCACGCGGCTTTTGTATGGCCAAACACGCCGAAATGCCCAAAGCCGTTTTTTGCAGGAAATAGAGCCGGATTGTTTGCACGCTGTGCAGTCGAGCCGAATGGTGAACCGGGGCGGCGGGACACCCGGCTTTGCCACAGCGGCCACACGCAAGGGTGCCTATCTGGACAGTGGATACAATCGAGGGGCATCTGCGCCGTCTCGAAAACCGGCTCCGCCGCGTTTTGCCTCAGCCGGTGTGCAGCCCAAAAACTGCGAAATTCAGTTCGCCGCGGGCGATGTTGTGAAGCACAAGGTGTTTGGAAAAGGCGTGGTGATGGATGTGCGCGCCATGAGCGGGGATCAACTGGTGGAAATAGAGTTTGAAAAAGTGGGGCGTAAAAAGACGATGGCAAACTATGCGCCTTTGGAAAAAATTTAAGTGGGTGGAAAGCAAAATGAAAGTGAACCTCATTGCCCATACGAATAACCCCGAGCAGGTGGTGGCTGCCGCGGCCAAACTGTGCTACTCAAACATTGGCATCGATACCTTGCTTTCGGGCTTGAATGAGGAGAAAACCCGGGAGTTTTTGCAAAAATTGGCAAATCTTGGGCACGAAAGCCCCCTCGAGCATGCAAGCTTCACCTTCGCTATAGAGGGGGTAAGCCGTGCTTTGCTTGCACAAATCACGCGACACCGCATCGCCTCATTCAGCGTGCAAAGCCAGCGTTATGTAAAGCTGGAACACTTTGAATATGTGTTGCCTCCCGAGGTGGCCGCCGAGGCTGACACAAAAGAGTTGTTTGATAAGGCGATGGCCGCCGAGGCAGAACTTTATGCAGGGCTTTCGCAGGCACTTTTTGAAAAACACAAGGCGGCGTTCTGCTCTGCGGGGCTTTCGGAAAAACAGGCCACACAAAAGGCGGAAAAAAAGGCCATAGAGGACGCACGGTTTGTGTTGCCCAACGCCTGCACCACAAAAATGATGCTTACCATGAACGCGCGCAGTTTGCTTAATTTTTTTCGGTTGCGCTGCTGCGAGCGGGCACAGTGGGAAATCCACGCTTTGGCGGATGAAATGCTGAAATTGGTTTTACAAAAGGCGCCAACCCTGTTTGCTGCGGCAGGCCCCGGTTGTGCGTTTGCCACTTGCAGCGAGGGTGCCATGAGCTGCAAACGGCAAAACGAAGTGCGAGCGAGATACAAGGCCCTACACGAAGAAGCGACAAAGGGGGCTTTGTGATGTGTGGTAAACTGCTGGTGATAGATGGTCTTGACGGCAGCGGCAAGGCCACACAGCGCTCGCTTTTGGAAAAACGGCTTTGCCGGGAAGGGCATCAGGTGCGCGGGCTTTCTTTTCCCAACTACGACAGCCCTTCCAGTGCTCTAGTGAAAATGTATTTGGCCGGCGAGCTTGGAAAAAAAGCGGATGATGTGAATGCCTATGCAGCCTCCACTTTTTATGCGGTGGATCGCTTTGCGGGCTATCGCGCCGACTGGGGTGTCTTTTACCACGGTGGCGGCCTTTTGTTGGCCGACCGTTATGCAACCTCGAACCTCATCCACCAAATTGCCAAACTGCCCAAAGCGCAGTGGGAGGCTTTCGCCCTATGGATGGAAGATTTTGAATATCAAAAGCTGGGCATTCCGAAGCCGGACCAAGTCTTTTTTTTGGATGTGGAAATTGCCCAAAGTCAGACACTTTTAAACAAACGCTACGAGGGTGAACAAAAGCACGACATTCACGAACGCGACCTTGAATATTTGGCCCGTTGCCGCGAGGCGGCACTTTGGTGTGTGGAAAACCATGGATGGCAGGCCATTCCCTGCACCGAGAACGGTGCGATGCGCACGCCTGAGGATATTCACGAGAGCCTCTACAAACTGACAAAGGAAACCATATGAATTTTAAGGAAGTGCAAATAGAAGATGCCGCTTGGGCTATGCCTCTGCTAGAGGCTGGAAAAGCGCGCAGCTGTGAATATTCATTTGCCAATATTTTTATGTGGCGGCCCGTATACGGCACGCAGATAGCGCGTTTTGAAGATTTTGCCGTTGTGCGAGATTTGCCCACAGATGGCTATGCATACTATCAATTTCCCATGGGTGTGGGCAATTTAAAAAAGGTATTGGACGCCATTCTGGAGGATGCAAAGCAGCTGAAAAAAACGCTGATTCTTTCCACAATTCCGGCAGAGCACCTCGAAGAGATGGAGGCATTGTACCCCGGGCGTTTCAGCTATGAAAGCCCCATCGGAGCGCGAGATTATGTGTATTTGGCAAGCGAGTTGGCAGAGCTTGGTGGGCGTAAATTTCAAAAGAAGCGCAACCATTGTTCTAAATTTATACGCAGCTACCCAAACTGGAGTTTTGAAACGATAGCGGGGCAATCTATAGACGAGGTATGCGCCTTTAGCAAGGTATGGCGCAATTTGCATGAGAACCAGGGGATAGAGGGATTACAAACTGAAAAAGTGGCCATCCGCCAGGCTTGTGAGCACTACCGAGAATTGCGCCTGCAGGGGGGATTCCTTCGCGTGGACGGCAAGGTTGTGGCCTTTTCCTTCGGCACGCCCCTTGGCGAGGATATGTTTGTTACCCATGTGGAAAAAGCCCTGTACGATGTGGAGGGGGCCTATGCGATGATCAACCGCGAAATGGCCAGAAGTTTGCCAAAGCACATCCGCTACATCAACCGCGAAAACGACGAGGACGAGCCGGGATTGCGCAAGGCAAAACACTCGTATCATCCCGTGATGCTTGTGGAAAAAATTGTGGCGAGAGAGCAAAACTAGGAGAAATAGCATGGACTATCGGCGAATGAAAACGGAAGACAGGCATCCGGTCTTGTCTCTTTGGCAAACGGTGTTTGGTGACACAGAGGAGGAGGCTTCAAGCTATCTTTTCCACTTTGTGGGCGAAGAACATTTGTTTGTGGCAGAAGAAAAGGGGTGCGTGTGTGCCATTCTTTCCGCTGTTCCATGTAGCTTGGAACAGCAGCAAGGCGTGTATTTTTTTGCGCTGGCCACAGCGAAAGAGCACAGAGGCAAGGGTGTGATGCAAGCGCTTATGCGCCATACCGAGGCTGTTTGCACAAAGGAAGGGGCCGTGTTCTGTTGTCTTGTGCCGGCATCTCATTCTCTGTTTTCCTACTATGAAGGGCAAGGGTTTGAAACCTTGTATCAGCGCAAACTGGTTTTGCACAGCAAACCAAAATCGATGCGACTCAGCGTTTTGTGTTTGGAGAGACAAATCTTGCTTTCGCTCAGAAAGCGCCATGTTTTGCCCTCGTGCATCACGGTGCAGGAAAGCGCCTTGCAACTGGCACTTTCGGAACTTGGTGAAAACGGATACCAGATAGCGGCAAGCGAGCAAGCCTATGCCGTGTTTTCCAAAGTGGGGGAGAGCCTGCTTGTGCCCGAACTTTGGGCAGAAAGCGAGGTGGCGGCACAGGCACTACTTTCGGCACTGGCCGCGACACAAGAGGTAGAAAAGGCCGTGGTGCTTTTGCCAAAAGACAGCAGGTTGTTTTTGGGCAAAGGGGTGCTGCAAGGAGCAGCTCAGATGAAAATGCTTTTGGAGCAGGCGCTACCACAATCGATGCCGCGCCTATATTTTGCTTTGGATGCCTTGTTCGAAAAGGATTATGACCGCCCATAAAATTCTTTTTCATATAACGAATAAGGGAGCATACACGAGGAAGGATGAGGGGACAATGGGAAGGGTGGTAGTGTTTCTGGCAGAGGGGTTCGAAGAGATAGAGGCGCTTACACCCGTGGATGTGTTGCGCCGCGCCGATATTGAAGTATGGATGGTGGGCGTGGGTGGCGAGTGGATTACAAGCTCGCACGGCGTGTGTGTCAAAGCAGACAGCATAGCAAGCGATGACTTTGCCCTGCCGGAGGACACGCTGGCCGTGGTGTTGCCGGGGGGTATGCCCGGCACCTTGCACTTGCGCGAAAGTGAAATGGTGCAAAGATGTGTGAAAAAAGCGGTGCAAAATGGTTTGGTTCTGGCCGCTATTTGTGCGGCACCATCGGTGCCGGCTGCGCAAGGCCTTTTGGCGGGAAAACGCTACACGGCATTCCCCGGTGTTTTGGAAAATGCCAGTGGCGCCGCCGTGGAAGTGGATGGCAAACTCATCACGGCACGTGGGGCCGGTGTGGCACTTGCCTTTTCAAAAGCGGTGTTGGCCGCCTTAAAAGGTGAGGACGTTGCCAATCGAATTTTGGGCAGTATGCAAGCGGACTGAGACAGGGGTCTTGAAAAGAGATGGGATTTTTAGTAGAATAAAAAAGATAGCTCGAACGGATACGACAAAGAAAAGGTTTGAAAAAGGCCGATTTTCGGAGGATGGGGAGATGGCGATGCAAGGAATGGACGGCAGTGAAGAAAATCGCATACAAAACGCGCAGGCACAAGGCGCGGCCGATTTGTATGAGGAATACGACGAGTACGAAGACGAGTTCGACGAGGATGAGGCGGCGCGAAAAAGCGCAAGAAAGGGTTGTCTCATTGCCTTTTTGGCATTGTTTCTCATTTTTGCAATCGCGGGTGGTGTGGTGGCCTCCATGCTGTTTTCGGAGATTGACGGTGGCAATGCCACGGCCACAGAAACCGTGGTGATGGACATCGCTTCCAGCAGTTCCGGGCGCACGATAGGGGGGCAACTGGAGGAGGCTGGGCTCATTGACAGCCAGGAAATTTTCCGTTTTTACGAACGTTTTTTAAACAGCAACGACGGTGTTTTCCAAACAGGACGTTTTTATTTAGAGCCCGGCATGAGCTACGATGAAATCATCGAAGTACTCACGCAGCCGCCGCCACCGCGTGACACAACAATGGTCACCTTCCCGGAGGGCATCACGGTGATGCAGTTTGCGAACATCGTGGAGGAAGAGGGCTTCTGCACGGCCGATGAGTTCTTGGCCGTGGCAAATGATTTGGAAAGTTTTTCCGACATCGATGTGATTGCACGCATCCTGGAAGAGGGGCAAAGCCCCGATACTTTCATGGCGGCCGAGGGATACTTGGCGCCGAATACCTATGAATTCTATGTAGATGAATCGCCGGAAAACATTGTAAGGCGTCTATTTGAACAGTTTGATGCCGAAATGACGGCGGACGTATACGCCCGTATGGAAGAGCAGGGTCTCTCGGTTATCGAAACCATCACGCTGGCCTCACTCATTGAGGAAGAGGCGGGTTTGCCCGAAAACCAGCCGCCGGTAGCCGGTGTTTTCTGGAATCGTTTGCAGGGTGATCTTTCCAATACCGACTTTGAGCGTCGCACCATGGGCAGCGATGTGACCTTTTTCTACATTCGAGACTGGATTGCGCGCGACTACGGCGGCAGTTACGAGGCCGTGCCGGACAACCTTTTCTACGGCTACTACAGCGGAGACGAGGACCCCCAAACGCGTGAAGGCCTGCCTGTAGGCCCCATATCCTGCCCAAGCCGCACGGCCATTGAAGCGGCCTTATACCCGGAAGAGAGTGACTACTTCTACTTCCTCACCGATTTCTACGGCACTTACTACTATGCGCAAACCTTTACAGAGCACGAGGCCAACATTGCCACAATGGACAGAATGAATGCGCAGTTTGAGGCGGAAAGCGCTGATAGCGCCGTGCAGGCAGAGACGGAGGGCTAAACACTGAAAGCAGAACTGCTGAGCCCGGCCGGAGACATGGAGTGCCTACGCTATGCCCTAGACTTTGGCGCCGATGCGGTGTATCTTGGGGCAAAAGAGTTTGGGATGCGCTCTTCCAGTGAAAATTTTACGGATGAACAGCTTTTTGCCGCGGCAGACCTATGCCACAGCCGCGGCAAAAAGCTCTTTTGTACTTTGAATACTTTGCCCAGTTGTGCGGAGATTATGCACATACCCAAAACGATACAGGCGGCGGCAAAGGCCGGTGTAGATGCTTTTATCGTGGCAGACCTCGGCGTGCTTTCTCTTGTGAAAGAATATGCGCCAAATGTAGAAATTCATCTATCCACACAGGCGGGTATCACAAACCATGTAGCGGCTTGTGAAGCTTATAAAATGGGGGCCCAACGCGTGGTGCTGGCGCGGGAGCTCACGCTTGCCGATATTGCGTGCATTCGCGAGAATACCCCCCCACAACTTGGGCTCGAGGTGTTTGTGCACGGGGCCATGTGTATGAGTGTTTCGGGGCGTTGCCTGCTTTCCAACTATATGACAGGGCGCGACGGAAACCGTGGACGTTGTGCGCAAAGTTGCCGCTGGAAATATAGCCTTATAGAAGAAAAACGCCCCGGCCAAGCGTTTGAGCTGGGCGAAGGCGAGGGTGGTAGCTATATTTTGAGTGCAGACGACTTGTGCACGGTGCACATTTTGGATGAAATTGTGAAAGCGGGCGCCGACAGCCTGAAAATAGAGGGGCGTAGCAAAAGTTTTTACTATGTGGCCAGCACGACAGCGGCCTACCGCGCGGCACTGGATGAGGTGGAATTGGCCGCAAAAAAAAATCGTGCATTCTGCCTGCCCCCTTTTGCAAAAGAAGAGGTGGAAAAAATTTCGCACCGGCCGTATTCGGTGGGTTTTTTTAAAGGCCAAGAGGGGGCCACACAAAGCCCCGGAGAAAGTGGTTATATCCGCACTTGGCAGCCGGTGGGTGTGGTGCAAATGTGTGAAAACGGGCGCCTTGTGTGCCGTCAGCGTGGCAAGTTTTTCAGCGGAGAAATGTTGGAATTGCTCTTGCCGAAAGCGCGCGCGGTAGCGGTGCCCACGGAGGATTTGCAAGACGAAAATGGAACCCGGCTGGAATCGACCCCGAGGAGTGGGATGTTGTTTTCTTTGCCTGTGCCAAGTGGTGAAAGCATTGTGCCCGGTGCCGTTTTGCGCCGTCCGCTATAAGTATATGAACGTGTTTTTTAACGAGGGGAAGCCTTTATACACCCGCAATGTTTGGCAAAGACCCACCCAGAGTTTGCCAGAGTTCGAGCAATTTTGGGTTTTCGGCTTTAAAACAGCGGCCGGCTAGATAGAAAAGCAGGTGGTCTTTTGGCAGATTTTTGGAAAAGCATAGGCGATAAGCACAGAGGGCCTGCCCGTTTGTAAGGCCGTTCAAAACAGGGCCGCCATATTTTTTGTCGCCCAGGAGTGGTGCGCCGAGGTAGGCTAGGTGGGCTCTGATTTGGTGCGTGCGGCCGGTGAGCAAATGGACACGACAAAGCGTGTAAGGCGCATGACGAGAAAGAATTTCGATTTGGGTGGAAATGGGTTTTGAACCCGGGTGCTCCTCTTTTAGAACTTGCACGGTTTTTTGGCTTTTATCTCGCAGCAAAAAAGCGTGAAAAGTGCCTTGCGGCGGGGTTTTGGCCGTGATACACAGATATTCCTTTTGCAGAAATCGCCCGCGCACAAGTTCGTTTAAAGCGCGCAATGCCGAATGGGTTTTGGCCAAAAGCACAAGACCTTCGGTGTTGCGGTCAAGACGTGTGCACAGCGCCGGGTGAAACACAGTGTTTTCCTTTTGACGCTCTTTTTGTAAAAAAATGCGCTGTGTATAGGCTTCGGCAAGGCCCGCCGTGCCGGTTTGGTCTCGGTGGGGTGGACGGCGAAGGAACGGGAAAAAATTCATCGTTTAGGTAGAGCTCCACGATATCCCCCATGCAAAGAGAGTACTCGGGGGCGGCCCTTCGCCCATTCACCTTGATGCGGCGGTTGCGAAAGCTTTTGTGTAGAAGATTGTTTGGAAGCTGCTGTGTCACACGCAAAACGAAGCGCGAAAGACGCATTCCCGCTTCGTTTTCACCGGCAATAAACTGTTTCATATCGAGATTCCTTTGCGCAAAGAGAGGTGTGGGGATTTGAGCGTTCATGACGGGCACAGAGAGCGTGTGCGCGCGCGTTTTTTGAAAGAAGGGCTTGAAAACTTTGAGGAGCACACCGCTCTTGAATTTTTGCTGTTTTATTCGAGACCGCAGGGGGATACAAATGAGCTGGCCCATCGTCTCATTGACCATTTTGGAGGCTTTTCGGCTGTTTTGGATGCCTCGTTGGATGAGCTTATGTCTGTGAAGGGTGTGGGGTACCAAACGGCGGTGTTCCTAAAGCTGGTGCCGGAATTCAGTGCCTATTATCTCGACAGACGAAACGAAGTGGGCAATGTTTTGGACAGCACCCTGAAAGCCGGCCATTTCTTTTTGCCAAAATTTGTGGGTAAAACCAGTGAAGTAGCCTACCTTGCCTGCCTTGACGATAAGCGCAAACTGCTTCGATGCAGCTGCGTGGCAAAACATGGCATCGCCAACTCTGTGGCCATCTCCACACGCAAAATTGTGGCCGAAGCCGTAAGTGCAGATGCCACTGCCGTAATTTTGGCACACAATCATCCGCGTGGTGTGGCGTTGCCCTCGGCAAACGATAAACTGGTGACAAAACAGGTGATGACAGCATTGCATTATGTCAATGTGCGCTTTCTCGACCACATTGTGGTGGCCGATGGCGATTTTGTGTCCATGGCGGAAAGTGGTTATTTGGAAATGATGAGCCGGGATTTGTTCTAGAGCCACATTGGAAATGAATTCAGCTTCGATTTTAAAGCGAAACATCCGGTTGATTTTTGCTGGGGCCCTCCTCACAAAGCCATGCTTTGAGGGGCGTTTTTTTGTGTTGTGGAGATGTGTGCAAGTTTATTGTAACACATTCCAGATAAAGAAAAAATGTGCAGGGCACTTTTCGGAAATTTTCATGATTTTTTGATACTTTCATGCTATACTAAAGAATACTCGCTTTCGCACAGGGCAAAGGCGCAGTACTTTGATTTTTACAAAACAGGAGAGACAATGGATCAGTTTAGCCTACAATCCGACTATCGCCCAACAGGCGACCAGCCAAAGGCTGTAGAAGAGCTCGCAAACGGGATTGTGCAAGGTCAAAAGGCACAAACCTTACTTGGGGTGACGGGCAGTGGAAAAACTTTCACCATGGCCAATGTCATTGCCAAAGTGAACCGTCCCACCTTGGTGCTGGCTCACAACAAAACCCTCGCAGCCCAGCTTTGCACCGAGTTTAGGGAGTTTTTTCCAAACAATGCCGTTGAATATTTTGTAAGCTACTATGACTATTATCAGCCAGAGGCTTACATTCCCTCCAGCGACACCTACATCGAAAAAGACAGCCAAATCAACGATGAAATAGACCGCTTGCGCCACAGTGCCACGGCGGCCTTATCTGAAAGACGGGATGTAATCATTGTGGCCTCGGTGTCTTGCATCTATTCCCTTGGTGACCCCATCGATTACCGCAGCATGGTTATCAGCCTGCGCCCGGGTATGCAAATGAGCCGCGACCAGCTGTTGCGCCGCCTTGTGGATTTGCAATACGAGCGAAACGACGTGAATTTCACACGAAACAAGTTTCGTGTGAAAGGAGATGTGGTGGAAATTCACCCGGCCTATGCCGAGGGCGTGGCCTTTCGCGTGGAATTTTTTGGCGACGAGGTGGATAGAATCAGCGAAATCACACCGCTTACAGGCGAGCGCACGCGGCTTTTGCAGCATGTGGCCATCTTCCCGGCCAGCCACTACATTGTGTCGCCCGATAAACTCAAAAAAGGCATTGCCGACTTGCAAAGCGAAATGAGCGAGCAGGTGAGACTGTTTACTGAGGAGGGCAAACTCATTGAGGCCCAGCGCATTGCCCAGCGAACCAATTACGATATGGAGATGCTGGAAGAAGTGGGCATGTGCAAGGGCATTGAAAATTATTCGCGTGTGTTAAGCGGGCGCGAAGCGGGCTCTGTACCCACAACTCTGCTCGATTATTTCCCGGATGATTTTTTGCTGTTTGTGGACGAAAGCCATGTGATGCTGCCGCAGCTTCGTG
Organism: uncultured Oscillospiraceae bacterium; assembly: GCA_964371725.1. GTDB lineage: Bacteria > Bacillota > Clostridia > Oscillospirales > Ruminococcaceae > JAAYCI01. The sequence continues at coordinate 25,747 of CAYJNQ010000001.1, read as the reverse complement.
CAATGTATGGCGGAGACTACGCGCGCAAAAAATCTCTCGTGGATTATGGCTTTCGTTTGCCTTCGGCCTTTGATAATCGCCCGCTTCGCGCCGAGGAATTTTGGGAGAAAACAAATCAAACCGTGTTTGTTTCGGCAACACCGGGTGACTATGAGAAAGAGCATTCACAGCAGATCGTAGAGCAGATCATTCGCCCCACGGGTCTTGTGGACCCGGTGGTTCTCGTGAAGCCCGTAGAGGGGCAAATTGATGATTTGTTAAGTGAAATCAACTTGCGCATCGAGCGTGGAGAGCGCACGCTCATCACCACGCTCACAAAAAAAATGGCAGAGGATTTGACGGAGTTTTTGGATGAATATGGTGTGAAAGTGAAATATATGCACCACGAGGTGGATACGTTCGAGCGTATGGCCCTCATTCGAGATTTGCGCAGCGGCGCCATCGATGCCCTCGTGGGCATCAACTTATTGCGCGAGGGGCTCGACTTGCCCGAGGTGTCTCTTGTGGCTGTTTTGGATGCAGATAAAGAGGGCTTTTTGCGCAGCACCACAAGCCTTGTGCAAACCATTGGGCGCGCGGCACGCAATGCAGACGGCGTGGTCATTCTCTATGCAGACAGCGTAACCCCAAGCATGGAACAGGCCATGCTCGAAACCCAGCGCCGCCGCGAAATTCAAACCGCCTACAACGAGGCGCATGGCATTACCCCCAAAACCATTGTCAAGGAGATTGCAGGCCTCATCGAAATTTCCAAAGAGGTGGATGAGGGCAAAAGCGGCCGCCGCTTAAGCCGTATGGAGCGCGAACAGCTCATCACACGCCTGACGCGTGAAATGAAAGAGGCAGCCAAAATGCTGGAGTTTGAGCACGCAGCTTTTTTGCGAGACCGTATTGAAAAAGTGCGCAGTGGCGAGGCGATGAAAGATGAAAACGAAAAAAATAAGCCCAAACAAATGAGGCGCAGCCGAAAAGGGAACAAACCCTATTGGGAGCAGAAATAGAGAGGTAGAAAAAACGTGGCCAACGACAAAATTATCATCAAAGGTGCGAGAGAGCACAATTTGAAAAATATAGACCTAACCCTGCCGCGCGATAAACTGATTGTGATGACGGGCCTGTCCGGCTCGGGAAAGTCGTCCCTTGCCTTCGACACCATTTACGCAGACGGCCAACGCCGCTATGTGGAGAGCCTGTCGAGCTATGCGCGCCAGTTTCTTGGGCAGATGGAAAAACCCGATGTGGACGACATCCAGGGCCTTAGCCCGGCCATCTCCATCGACCAACGCACCACCAGCAAGAACCCGCGCTCTACAGTGGGCACCGTCACCGAAATTTACGACTATTTGCGCCTTTTGTATGCCCGCATTGGTGTGGTGCATTGCCCTGTGTGCGGCAGAGAAATTAGCCAGCAAACCGTGGACCAAATTGTGGACGAGGTGCTAAAGCTGCCACAGGGAAGCCGCTTTATGGTGCTTGCGCCCGTGGTGCGCCTGCGTAAGGGAACGCATCAAAAAGAGTTCGAAGCGGCAAAGCGCGGCGGTTTTGCCCGCGTACGCGTCAACGGTGACATCTACGATTTGGAAGAGGAAATACCGCTGGAAAAAAACAAAAAGCACAATGTGGACATTGTGGTGGATAGGCTTGTGATGAACGAGGATGTGCGCAGCCGCCTTGCGGATTCCGTGGAAACGGCCATTGCTTTAACAGGTGGGCTTGTCAGCGTGTCTGTTGTCGATGGCGAAGAGCTGCGCTTCAGCCAAAGTTATGCCTGCCCCGAGCATGGCACTTCCATCGAGGAGCTAAGTCCGCGGATGTTTTCGTTCAACAACCCCTTTGGTGCGTGTGAAACCTGCACAGGGCTTGGCACCTTTATGCAGGTGGATGCGGATTTGATTATCCCCAATAAAAGCCTGTCCCTGCGCGAAAAGGCCGTGAAAGCCAGCGGCTGGCATTATGCCGAAGGCTCCATCAGCGAGATGTATTATCTGGGGCTTGCCAAAGAATACGGCTTTACGTTGGACACCCCCATTGCCGAGATGAGCAAAGCGGCAGTGGAGGCCATCTTATACGGAACAAAGGGAAAGAAACTAAAAATGGTTCGGGAAAATGAATTCGGCTCGGGCGTGTACAACACCGATTTCGAGGGCGTGATACCCAATTTGGAGCGCCGCTTCCGCGAGAGCAGCAGTGAGTGGATGCGCGAAGAAATTGCCTTGTGTATGCGTGGGGTTAAGTGTCCCTCTTGCCATGGGCAGCGCTTAAAACCGGCCAGCCTCGCGGTTACCGTGGGCGGCATCAATGTCAGTGTGCTCACGGAAAAAAGCGTGGTGCAAGCGTTGGCGTTTTTCGATGGGATTCAGCTCAGCGAGCGTGAACACCTCATCGGCGACGGGGTGCTGAAAGAAATTAAGGAACGGCTTGGGTTTTTGCAAAGTGTGGGGCTTGGCTATCTCACACTTTCACGTGGTGCGGCCAGCCTTTCCGGTGGCGAGAGCCAGCGCATTCGCCTGGCCACACAGATAGGCAGTGCACTCACCGGGGTGCTCTATGTGCTCGACGAGCCCAGCATCGGCCTGCACCAACGCGACAATGCCAAGCTCATTGCCACGCTTTTACGCCTGCGAGACCTTGGCAATACCCTCATTGTGGTGGAGCATGACGAAGAAACCATGCGCGCGGCCGACTATATTGTGGATATTGGCCCCGGCGCAGGCGTGCACGGCGGCGAACTTGTGGCGCAAGGCAGCCTGCAAGACATTAAACGGGCAAAAAACAGCCTTACAGGGCAGTATCTAAGCGGAAAAAAAGAAATTAAAGTGCCCGAAAAACGCCGCAGTGGCACCGGGCACAGCTTACAAGTGGTGGGGGCTACACAGAACAACTTGAAAAATATCACCGTTTCGTTTCCGCTGGGTGTCATGACCTGCGTGACCGGCATTTCCGGCTCGGGAAAGTCGTCTTTGGTGAATGAAATTCTGTACAAGCGCCTTGCGGCCGATTTAAACGGTGCGCGTGCCTTTGCGGGCAAACACGAAAAACTTTTGGGCGAAGAGTGGGTGGACAAGGTGATCGGTATCGACCAAAGCCCCATTGGGCGCACACCGCGCTCGAACCCGGCCACCTACACAAGCGTGTTCACCGATATCCGTGGTTTGTTTGCCCAAACGCAAGAGGCCAAAATGCGCGGCTACGGCCCCGGGCGATTTTCGTTCAATGTGAAAGGTGGGCGCTGTGAAGCCTGCGAAGGAGACGGCATTTTGAAGATTGAGATGCACTTTTTGCCGGATATCTATGTGCCGTGTGAGGTGTGCAAGGGTGCACGCTACAACCGCGAAACGCTGGAGGTACACTATCGGGATAAAACCATTCGCGATGTGCTTGAAATGACGGCCGAAGAGGCCGCAGCATTTTTTGAAAACATTCCCAAAATTCACAGAAAAATTCAAACGCTTGTGGATGTGGGGCTTGGCTATATCCGGCTTGGCCAAAGTGCCACCACGCTTTCCGGCGGCGAGGCGCAGCGCGTGAAATTGGCGCTGGAACTCTCGAAACGCAACACGGGCCAAACGGTGTACATTTTGGATGAGCCCACCACGGGTTTGCACATCGAGGATGTGAACAAGCTGCTCAAAGTGCTGGACAAACTGGTGGACGCCGGCAACACCGTCATTGTCATCGAGCATAATTTGGATGTTATCAAGCGGGCCGACCATGTGATAGACCTGGGCCCCGAGGGTGGCAGCGAGGGTGGCGAAATTGTGGCACAGGGAACGCCGGAGGAGGTGGCCAAGGTGGCCGCTTCATTTACGGGGCAGTATTTGGCGCCGCTTCTTCCAAAACCAAGATAAAGCTTGCCAGCGCCTTTCAATTCAGATATAATAAATAGTATAAGTTTCGTTACTTGGCACAATGGGTTCCGGGAAGGGTATAGGCACGAAAGTGAAGCGAGTAAAGTATCAAAAAAACCAACGATCGGAAGATGTGCTCAGGGCGCACTACCGCAACACCCCCAAAGCATATGTGCGCAGTTTTGGCTGCCAGCAAAGTGTGAATGATGGAGAGCGGCTGAAAGGTGTTTTGTTGGATGTGGGTTTTGATTTAACCGAGCAGGTGGCACAGGCAGACCTGGTGTTGTTCAATACCTGTGCGGTGCGCGAACATGCAGAACAGCGTATGTATGGCAATTTGGGGGCTCTAAAAGCGCTGAAAGCGGCAAAGCCGAGTATGCTTATCGGCGTATGTGGTTGCATGGCGGAAGAAAAAAGCACCGTGGATAAATTGCGCACCAGTTATCCCTATGTGGATTTGATTTTGGGAACAAATGCAGTGGATTTGTTGCCGGATATTTTGGCAGAGCGTTTGAGCACCCGAAAACGGGCCTTGCGTTTGCCAAAGCTTCGCGAAGAAGTGGTGGAGGAGGTGCCACAGCGCAGAGATTCTGCGGTGAAAGCCTTTTTGCCCATCATGTACGGGTGCGACAACCACTGCTCTTATTGCATTGTTCCCCTTGTGCGCGGGCCCGAACGCAGCCGCGCTTCGGCCGATATTCTTGAAGAGTTCAGAGGTTTGGTGGAAACGGGATATAAAGAAATTACCCTGCTTGGCCAAAATGTGAACTCCTATGGAAAAGGGCTTTCTGAAAACACCGATTTTAGCGATTTGCTTGAGCTTTTGTGTGAAGTGCCGGGCGAGTATCAAATTCGGTTTATGACGAGCCATCCAAAGGATGCCACGCGCAAAATGATAGATACCATGGCAAAACACAGACAGCTGTGTAAACATTTGCACCTGCCTGTGCAATCCGGCTCGAACGACATTTTGGCCCGTATGAACCGCAACTACACGGCAGAGGAGTACCTGGGTCTCATTCGATACGCCAAGGAAAAATGCCCGGAGATGACCTTTTCTTCCGATATCATGGTGGGCTTTCCCGGCGAGAGCGAAGGCGATTTTGAAGATACATGCAAGCTGATTCAGCAAGTGGGGTTCACCCAGCTGTTCACTTTTATTTACTCAAAAAGGCCGGGCACAAAGGCGGCCGAACTGCCGGACGCAATGCCGCACAGCGAAAAGAGTGGGCGCATTGCAAACATTTTAGAGATGCAGGAAGAAATTTTAAGCGAGCTTGCCAAACCCTGGATTGGGCAATGTTTCTCGGTGCTGGTAGAGGGGAAAGGCCGTACAGAGGGGTTTTTAAGTGGCAGGCTAGACAACAACATGCTGTGTGATTTTCCGTCTGAAGAAAATTTGGAGGGGCGCTTTGTGCAAGTGAAGGTACATGAATTAAAAGGTGCCATGCTGGCCGGCGAGCTTGTGAAATAGCCAATCTGACAAAAAACAAAAGGAGCAATACAATGGAACAAGCAATTTTAAAGTTCAAAGAGGCTGCCGCTGCTTTTCAGCAAGAGGCGTGCTATCAAAACATACAGGCTGCACGCAAGGCAAATGACGAGGACGTTGAGCTGCAAACCATGCTGAGCGAGTTTGGCGCTGCAAGGCAAGATTTGAACAGCGAAATGGGCAAGGAAGACAGCAGTGGAGAACGCGTTGACGCACTGGAAGACCGCATCAATTCGTTGTATACACGCATCATGCAAAACCCCAATATGCAGGCCTACAACGAGGCCAAAGACGATGTGGAAGAGTTCATGTTGTATGTGAACGCTATTTTGAATACGGCCGTAGATGGGGGCGACCCCATGCAGGTGGAAAAACCGGTGGCGGAACAGGGTTGTGGTGGTGGATGCAGCTCTTGTGCGGGTTGCGGCTAGGGCTTCTTTAGAACGGGTTCACCCACATTTTTTGGCCGTACATTTGCAGGCAAAAAAGAAAACCCCTGCTTCTCTCAAAACCTCTGTAGGTTTTGACAAAGCGGGGATTAATTTGGTTTTGACGGTTCCAATTCGTTTGAACACAATCCGGAGGAACCAAAAGAGGAGTGAGGATGCATGGCGAAAGCATCTCCTATGCTGGAGCAATACAGAGACATCAAAGAGCAAAATAAAGACAAAATCCTGTTTTTTCGTGTGGGAGATTTTTACGAAATGTTTTTTGAGGATGCCGTTTTGGCCTCGAAAGAACTGGAGCTTACCCTCACCGGAAAAGATTTTGGCTTAGAAGAGCGTGCACCCATGTGTGGGGTGCCCCACCACTCGGCCGAGGCATACACAAAGCGCCTCATTGAAAAGGGATATAAGGTGGCCATCTGCGAGCAGGTGGAAGACGCTGCCTTGGCAAAGGGGCTGGTAAAGCGAGACGTGGTGCGTGTGGTAACGCCGGGCACAGTGGTGGAAAGCTCGATGCTTTCGGACGACCGCAACAACTACATCGCGTGCATCTACATTCAAAAAACAGGTGCCGGGCTGTGCTTTGCCGATGTATCCACGGGTTGTGTGTACACCGATTTTGTGCAGGGGGAGCGGCTGGATAAACAAATTTGCAGTGCCCTTTCGCGGTTTTTCCCAAGTGAAATATTGTTCAACAGCGATATACTAGAGCACAAAGAAATCACGAATTTCATCAAAGAGCAGTTGGCGGCCCATGTGAGTGTGGATCTTTTGGACGAGGAAGATTTCAGTGCGGAAAATACGCGACCTTTGCTCACGGGTCACTTTGGCGCGGTGGCGATACTGCCAAACGAAAATGCCGCCGATTTTGCGGCCTTAGGGGCGCTTTTGGCTTACCTATATCGCACACAGAAAACAGGGGTAGAGCGCTTAAAGCACATCCGCCGCGAGGGGGAAACGCGCTACATGAGCCTGCCCAGAACAAGCCTTGCCAACTTGGAAATTTTGGAAACACTGCGTGGTAAAGAGAAAAAGGGAAGTTTGCTTTGGGTGCTTGATCAAACAGAAACCGCCATGGGAAAACGTCTTTTGCGCCACTGGATAGAGCGTCCTTTGCTTAGTGCATCGGCCATTTCTGCCCGCCTCGATGCCGTGGAAGACCTTTTTGAAAATACGGTTCTTCGTTTGGAATTGTGTGAAGAGCTGGCCCATGTGTTTGACATGGAGCGTCTTTTAACGCGCGTGGTGTTTGGCACGGCAACCCCGCGTGAATTGACGGCACTTGCCTCTACCTGTTTGCGTTTGCCCGGTATTTTGCAGCGGCTTTCTGCCTTTTCGGCGCCCAAATTACAAGAGTTGTATACACGGATTGACCCCTTGCAGGATGTGGCAAGCCTCATTTTGGAAACCGTCGCCGACGAGCCGCCTGCCACGTTGAAAGATGGCGGCTACATTCGTGCAGGTTTTTCCGAGGCCGTGGACGAATTGCGAGACATCCACAGTGGCGGCACGGGGTTGCTTGCGGGTATTGAGGCACGCCTAAAAGAGGAAACCGGCATTCGCACTTTGAAAATTGGCTTTAACAAGGTGTTTGGCTACTATATTGAGGTGAGTAAATCGTTCACGCAGCAAGTGCCGGATTACTTTGTGCGAAAGCAAACCCTCACGAATGGGGAGCGGTACATCACCGAGGAGCTCAAAACACTGGAGACCCGTATTTTGCGTGCAGGCGAGCAACTTGCCGTTTTGGAGCGGGAATTATACCATGCCTTGCTCTTGCAGGTAAGCGAAGAGCAAGTGCGCATACAGGCGGTGGCCGATTGCCTTGCGGAGGCAGATGTGCTTTCGTGCCTGGCCGGTGTGGCCGTGGCCGGGCGCTATGTGCGTCCACTTGTGAACGAGGGAAACACGGTGGAGATAGTGGGCGGGCGACACCCCGTGGTGGAAAAAATGCAGCAGGGAGCGCCCTTTGTGCCAAATGATGCCAAGCTCAACTGCGACGACTACCGGATGCAGGTGATAACAGGGCCGAACATGGCCGGAAAATCCACCTATATGCGGCAAACGGCTTTGCTTGTGCTCATGGCACAAATTGGCTCGTTTGTGCCGGCCGAGCGGTGCACCGTGGGTGTGTGCGATGCGGTGTTCACGCGTGTGGGTGCCTCAGACGATTTGGCAAGCGGAAAGTCCACTTTCATGGTAGAGATGACAGAGGTGGCCGAAATTTTAGAGGAGGCAAGCGCTAAAAGTCTTGTGATTCTGGATGAAATTGGGCGTGGAACCTCCACCTTTGATGGCATGAGCATTGCCCAGGCCGTGGTGGAATACCTGGCAGACACAGATGTGGGGCCCGGCTGTAAAACGATGTTTGCCACACATTATCATGAATTGACCGCGCTTGAAAATTCGATAGACGGCGTTAAGAATTACAACATCGCTGTAAAAAAACGCGGCGATGACATCACATTTCTGCGGCGCATTGTGCGCGGCGCGGCCGACGACAGCTACGGCATTCAAGTGGCAAAATTGGCCGGCCTGCCCGAGGGCGTTGTAGAGCGTGCCAAAGAGGTGCTTTGCACACTGGAGGAAACAAGCAAGCTGAATGTGCCGGTGACCCAGCTCGATTTCGATTCGATCGACCGCCTGCAAGCAGTGGTGGCGCCCTCTGAACTGGCGGAAAAGTTACAAAGTATCGATCCGGAAACCCTTACACCCCTTGAGGCGTTGCGGGTTTTGTATGAGCTGAAAGAACTGGTTTAGCTGTTTGTGGCAAGCAGATGAGAGAAGGAGAGTACAATGCCCATACGCGTGTTGGATGCCCACACGGCGGAGCTGATTGCCGCGGGCGAAGGGGTGGAAAGACCTGCCTCGGTGATGAAAGAGCTTTTGGAAAATGCCTTTGATGCGGGTGCAAAACACATCGAAGCGGAAATTGAAAATGGTGGCGTGCGCCTCATGCGTGTGCAAGACGACGGATGCGGCATGGCGTTTGAGGAGGTGCCGGTGGCTTTTTTGCGCCATGCAACAAGCAAGGTGAGCACAAAGGCAGACTTAGAGGCCATCGATACCTTGGGTTTTCGCGGCGAGGCACTTGCATCCATTGCCGCCGTTTCCAAAGTGGAAGTACTCACGCGTGAAAAAAATGCACAAGATGCATGCATATACGGTATCGAGGGCGGCGTGGAGACGCTACACACAGAGGCGGCGCGCGCTGTGGGCACCACATTTGGTGTGCGCGAACTGTTTTACAACACACCGGCACGCATGAAATTTCTTAAAAAAGACGCCAGTGAAGCGGCGTTTATCACCGAGCTTGTGGGACGTTTGGCACTTTCGCACCCGGAGGTTTCGTTGCGTTATGTGCGTGACGGAAAAGAAATTTTTAGCACGCCCGGCCAAGATGATTTGCCGGCGGCCATCTATGCGGTGCTGGGCAAGGAGGTTGCAAAGGCTATGGTGTGCACCTCGTTTGCAAAACCACCCCACCATATAAACGGGTATGTCTGCTTGCCGGGGGCTTGTCGCAAAAGCCGATCGATGCAGTATTTTTACATCAACGGACGTTTTGTGAAAAGCCGCACCATGATGGCCGCTTTGGAGCAAGCCTACCGCGGTAAGCTGATGCAAGGTCACTTTCCAAGCTGTGTGCTCTTTTTGCAGATGCCACCGGAACTTTTGGACGTCAACGTGCACCCGGCCAAAACCGAGGTGCGTTTTGCAAACGAGGCCGAGGTGTTTTCGGCCGTGTATGCCGCCGTGAAAGAGACACTGGAAAGAGAGCAAACCCGGCATACGACAGTGAAACTGACACAGAGCGAACCACAAAAACAAGTGCCAATCCGGGACAGTGTGCCGATACCGGCGCCGCAAACCAGCACACAGCCATTACCGATGCAAAATGAAAACAAGGCGAATTTACGAAAAACTTTGCCCGTTTATCAAGAAATGGTGCAAACCTTGTCCTCTTCTGAAGTAACGGTGCCATACCGTGTGGAAAAAGCAGGTGTGCAAGCCCGGGGTGAAAGAGAAGCCACGGCCCGGCCCGGGCCGGACATTTTTGTGGAGGAAACACACAGGGCCGAAATTCTCCCGATTCGAAACAACGAAGAGCAAGAAAAAGCACAAAGCGAGCAGGAGTTGGGTGAAAAAGCCGAAAAACAAACGGTGCAACAGCTTTCATTGCAAATACAGGAGGACGAGGCGGCCCTTTGCTATGTAGGGGAACTGTTTTCAACCTATGTGCTCGCGCAGCGTGAAGAAACCTTATATGTCATCGACAAACACGCTGCGCACGAACGCATTCTCTATGAAAAACTGGCAGAGGATTACAAAAATGTCGACGCGCAGATGTTGCTGTGCCCGGTGGCGGTTCTTTTGGGCGGCGCGGAAAAGGCTGCCCTTTTGGAAAATGAAGACATTTTGAAAGACAGTGGCCTTGAACTGGAAGAGTTTGGCGGCAAAGAAATATTGGTGCGCTCGGTGCCGGCCGATATTCGGCACGAGGACATAGAGGGTTTACTTTTAGACGTGGCCAAAGGGTTTTTGCAGGGTGGAAAAACAGCGCGAGACAAAAAAACAGAATGGGTGCTGCATTCCATGGCTTGCCGTGCCGCCGTAAAAGGTGGAGACAAAACCCCGAAAGAGCAACTCTTGCAATTGGCAAAACAAATTTTGCAAGGGGAAGTGCCGCCGTTTTGCCCCCACGGCAGGCCGGTGGTGCTGGAAATAACACGCAAGGAGCTGGAAAAACAGTTTGGACGCCTTGGCTAACAAAACAAAGATGGTGGTGGTGTGCGGTGCCACAGCCACAGGAAAAACGGAGCTTGCCTTTTCCCTGTGCGCCGCGTTTGGTGGCGAATTGATCGGTGCCGATTCCATGCAAATATACAAGGGGCTTCCCGTGGGCACGGCCGCACCGCTTTTGCAAGAGCATGAAGGGATACCACGACACCTCATCGCGTTTCTTTCTCCCGCGCAAACGTTTTCAGTGGCCGACTACGTGCAAACCGCCAGGGACTGTGCTGAAAAAGTGGCGTTGCGCGGACGGTTGCCCGTGGTGTGTGGCGGCACAGGTTTATATATAGAAAGCCTTGTGAACGGAATTTGCTTTACACATGAAAAAATAGAAGAATCCATACTATTGGAAATGGAAGAGCGCTGGCAACGCCTTGGTGGCGAAGCCCTTCTGGGGCAACTGGCTGTGTTGGATGCGGAATTGGCAAAGCGGCTTCACCCAAACGACAAAAAGCGCATCGTACGCGCCTTGGCGGAGTCCGAACAAAACGGCAGTACACAGGCGGATAGAAACCGCCGTTCGCGCGCTGTGCAAAGCGGCCCGGAGGCTTTGGTGGTGGTGCTGGCAGACGAGGACAGACAGTGCTTGTATCGTCGCATCGAAAGGCGCGTAGACACCATGATGCAAAGGGGACTTTTGGATGAGGCACGCTGGGTGTACGAGAACAGGCACCGCTTCAAAACGGCTGTGCAGGCCATAGGATACAAAGAGTTTTTCCCTTATTTTGAAAAAGAGCGCGCACTGGAAGACTGTGTGCAAACCTTAAAACAGGCCACAAGGCGCTATGCCAAGCGGCAGATAACGTGGTTTCGAAACCACAGGCACGATGTGTGGCTTTGCCCGGAAAAGGATGACACAAAGAAGCGGGTGATGGAGTCTGTGAGCGATTTCTTATCTGTTTAATACGGGCCTTGTTTTAGAATGTCAGGCAAAAAGAACAAGCCTATGCTTGCAATAAAGGAGGTGGTTGCACTGCTTGAGTGGAAAAAAAAGGGTAAGCAAAAACGTGTAAAATCACCCGGCGGCAGTGCAAAAACTTCGGGGCAAGTGGCCGAAAAAGAGCGGGTGAAACCCTCGCTTGGCAAGCGTATACGGCTTGTGTTTTGGCTTGTTTTACTCGCTGTGTTTTTGTATTTGGTGGTGCAAGTGGTGCTGGTTTTGTCGCCCAGGATGCGTACGGCCGTTTTGGTGGAGGGCGAAATGACAGATGCCTTGCATGTGGAGGGGTTTGTTTCGATAGAATCGGTTCCGGTGGAGAGCGCGGGGCTCATGTATTATACGGTGCCAAGCGGCCAGCGTGTTTCACAGGGTGATGAGATAGCCCTGGTTTATGAAAGCGAAGAGGGCGTTTTGGCAAGGGAGGAGCTCAGCGGCATTCAAGAGGAGATGGCTCTTTTGCAAGAGGTGCAGGAAACGGCGGTGCAAGCGGGCGATGTGGATGCCATTTTGCGCGAAACGGAAGAGGGCTTACTCTCCTACCTAGATGTGCTTTCCAGCGGAGACTACAGCCAAATTGCACAGCCGCGCAACGAGTTGACCTCGGCGAACAACCGGTTGCAATTGGCAACGGGGGATGCAAGCGACTACACCGAACGCATGAATGCACTGCAAGAAGAGGCAAATGCCCTGGAGGCGGCTGCGGCCGCGCAAGGCTCGGTGGTTGCCCCGAAAAGTGGGTATTTTGTGCCCTCTGCCAGGCAAGATCGCGTGCCCATAGCCTATGAGGAGCTGGCCTCGAAAACACCGAATGAAATGCTGGAGGCTTTGGTGCAAGAGCCGGAATACTTTGGCGAAAACGTGGTGGGGCATATGGTAACCGATTACCAGTGGCGATTTTTTACCGTTGTGCCGCTTTCCGAGGTCGAGAAGTTTTCAATAGGGGATACACTGGAAATACGGTTTACCGATGTGAGCGAGGACGCCTTGAGCGTGAGTGTGGAAGCGGTGGAGATAGACGAAGAGGCACAGCTTGTGAAAGTGGAGCTATTATGCGAAGAGGTGAACCCCGATATTTTGAATTTGCGGTTGGAAGAAGCTGAAATTATTTTTAGCACCCAAACGGGTTTGCGCCTTGAAAAAGAGGCTTTGCGCGTGATAGAAGGGCAAACCTGTGTGTACGAGAAGTTCGGCAATCAAGCCATGTTGCGGCCCGTGGAAGTGCTGGTGGATAGCGAAGACTATGTGCTGCTTTCGGATGTGTATGAAACGGATGTGAACGAAGTGGAACTGTACGATGAGATTATCGTGCAGTCCGGAGGGGTGGAATTGTATGACCAACGAATTATTTGAGCAAGTTAAGAACAATGTGGCTTCAGTGCAAGAGGCAATCGAAAAGGCTTGCATAAAGGCCGGGCGAAAACCACAGGAAATTACCTTGGTGGGCGTAACCAAAACGCAAAGTGTCGAAGCTGTGCGCGCTGTGGTGGAAGCCGGTGTGTGCGACATCGGCGAAAACCGTGTGCAAGAACTTTTGGAAAAACTGCCAAAACTGCAAGATTTAAAGCCAAGATGCCATCTGCTTGGCCATCTGCAGCGAAACAAAGCAAAATTTTTACCCGGGCAAATTTTTATGCTTCAAAGCCTAGACAGTGTGCGCACCTTAGAGGCCCTTGAGCGTGCCTATCAGCAAAGCGAGGGGCGGCTTCCGGTGTTGATAGAAGTGAATATTGGCGAAGAAGCGTCTAAATCTGGCGTTTCGGCGGCGGCGTGTTTGGAGCTTGCCCACCGCGTGAATGAAAGCAAACAGCTTTGTTTGCGCGGGCTGATGTGTATTCCACCGCAGGAAGGGGCCGAGGCTGCCCGCCCTTATTTCCGCAAGATGCGCAATCTATTTGTTGACATACAGGGCAAAAAAATGGATAATAGTACTGTTAATATACTATCGATGGGGATGTCTTCCGATTTTGCTGTGGCCATAGAAGAGGGAGCCACGATGGTGCGTGTGGGCACAGCATTGTTTGGAGAGAGAAAAAAATAATTTTAGAAAACTGTATAAGTTACGATGCGCAAGGTAGATGACACAGCGCAAACAGGCGCCGACAAATGAAAGACGGAGGAGACAGTATGGCTGGTTTTTTAGGCAAAATTCGGGATATCATGGGTGTGGAAGACGAAAATGAAATCTATGAAAATGAAGAGATGGATTTTATCGGAAACCAAGGGAGCGCTGGATATGCAAGCCAAGCGGCCTCGGTGGCAGATGACTATGTGATGGAGAAGCGCAACAAGGTGGTGAACATCAACGCCACAACCCAGTTGCAGGTGGTGTTGGTGAAACCCGAGCGCTTTGATGATGCCTCGGCTGTGGCAGACCATCTCAATGCACGTCGTACCGTGGTGCTGAATTTGGAATCTACAAACAAAGAGGTTTCGCGCCGTCTTGTGGATTTCCTGTCTGGCGTTGCCTATGCAAACAACGGCCAAATTAAGCGTGTGGCCAACAACACCTTTATCATCACACCGTACAATGTGGATATTGTGGGGGACATACTGGATGAGCTTGAAAGCAGTGGGGTGTTTTTCTAAACAGATAGTTGCCGTTCACGGCAGTAAGGGTTTCGAGAAGGTAAACATAGGAATAAAGGAGGCTTTTTGATGAATGCAGAAAGCGTGCGCAATGTAAAATTTGATATTGTGAAAAAAGGGTACAGCCCGGCCGATGTGGACGAGTATCTAACACAGGTGGCAACCGAGCTGGATGCACTGAACGCAGAGCTGGACGCGGCGCGGGAGGATGTAGAGGCGGCTTTGGAGGCACAAAACGATTTGGAGTCTAAAATTTTAATTTTGGCACAAAAAGTGGAGGAATACCGCAGCGAGGAAGATACACTGAAAACCGCTTTGCTCAACGCACAGCGCATGGGTGAAACCGTGGTGCGCGAGGCAAAACAGAAGGCGGACGCATTGATTCGAGAGGCCACGGGCACCTCGCAGCTTCTGCGCGAGCAAGCCGAGGAAGAAAGTGCACGCGAGCGCCTGAAATTGGAGCAATTGCAAGCACAAGTGATGCGTTTCAAAGCCACCATTTTGAATTTGTACAAACAGCATATTGAATCTTTAAGTGCCCTGGACGAGCCCATTGAGCAAATTGAAGAGGCGAAAGAGATTTACGGCGGTGCCGAAAACAACGAGTTACAAGAGACAATGGAAGTGCAAGAAGAGCACGAGATGGAAGTGTTTGACATCGAGGAACCCGAGGTGCCGAACAACAAAATGGAAGCCGCCCAGGCCGCCGGCATTGAAACAGCACCTCCTCTGCCGGGGGAAGAACCGGTGGTGAATTTGTTCGAGGGTGTGCCGATAGACCCAAACGAGTCGGTATAATGTAAAAAGTGAGTTGCCGGTTTTTGTGTTGCCGCTTAGAACGCTGGGTAACGAAAAACCGGCTTTTCATCCAAAATACGGGAATGAAACTGCGTTACAAGGAGAGAGAACCGTGTCGGAAGATTATAACAGCACCTTAAATTTACCGAAAACCGAATTCGGTATGCGGGCTAGCTTGCCCACAAAAGAGCCGAAAATGCTTGCGGAATGGGAAGCAGATGGACTCTATGAAAAGATGATAGAAAACAACGAGGGCAAGCCCGTGTATATTTTGCACGACGGCCCCCCTTATGCCAATGCCGGTATTCACATGGGCACGGCCATGAACAAGGTGCTCAAGGATATCATTGTGCGCTACAAAAACATGGCGGGTTTCAAAGCGCCCTTTGTGCCGGGATGGGATACACATGGCCTACCCATCGAGCGTAAGGCCATGCAAGAAGTGCGCGATAAACAAAAGAAACAAAAGAAAAAAACAGGCGAGGAGCCAAAGGCACTGGCTCCTTACGAAATGCGCGAGCTCTGCCACGATTATGCCATGCGCTACATGGATGTGCAGCGTGGCCAATTCAAACGCCTCGGCGCACTGGGAGACTGGAGCGACCCCTATCTCACCTTGGCACCACAGTACGAGGCAAAACAAATTGAAGTGTTTGGCGAAATGGCCAAAAAAGGCTATATATACAAAGGGCTAAAACCGGTTATTTGGTGCCCGAACGACCGCACAGCGTTGGCTGAGGCGGAAATTGAGTATGAAAACGACCCGGTGGACACCGTATATGTGGCCTTTCAGGTTGAAAAAGACAACGGTGCTTTGCAAAAAGCAGGCTTGGATCCCGCGAAAGTATGGTTTGTTATCTGGACAACCACGGCCTGGACCTTGCCGGCCAATGTAGCCATCTGTCTCGGCCCACATTTTGAGTATGTGGCCGTGCAAGCGGGCGAGCGTATTTTCGTGGTGGCCAAAGAACTTTTGAAAAGCACCATGGAAACTTGCAAAATAGAAGACTACACGGTTTTGGCCAGTTTTAAGGGTAGCGATTTGGAACTGATTGAAACCAAACACTGCTATCTCGATCGCACTTCCCTGGTTATTTTGGGTGACCATGTCACCTTAGAAAGCGGCACGGGCTGTGTGCACACGGCCCCGGGCCACGGCGCAGAGGACTATGACGTGGTGGTACGACACTATCCAAAACTTCCCATGCTTGTGCCTGTGAACGATGTGGGTGTTCTCACCGAAGAGGCCGGGCAATTCGCAGGTTTGCATGTAGACAAGGCGAGCAAAGAAATTATCGAAGCGCTTACACAAAGTGGGGCCGCCATTGGTGTTACACACGAAACCCACCAATACCCGCACTGCTGGCGTTGCAACACGCCGATTTTGTACAGGGCCACAGAGCAGTGGTTCTGTTCTGTAGAAGATTTTCGCGAAGATACCTATAAGGCCGTGGAAGCCGTGCAGTGGGTGCCCGCATGGGGCAAAGAACGCATGAGCGGCATGGTGCGCGACCGTGCCGATTGGACCATTTCACGCCAGCGCCTGTGGGGAATGCCCATTCCGGTGTTCTACTGTGACGATTGCGGGCGCTATGTCATCAATGACACCACCATCGGGGCGGTGAAAGAGCATTTTGCCAAAGAGGGCTCCAACGCATGGTTTAAATATTCGGCCGAAGAGCTGCTTCCCAAAGACTATGTTTGTGAGCACTGCGGCAAAAAAAATTGGCGCAAAGAAACCGACACCATGGATGTGTGGTTCGATTCGGGTGTGTCGCACGCCTATGTGCTCGAAAAATGGAAAGACCATCACTGGCCGGCCGATTTGTATCTTGAGGGTAGCGACCAGTTCCGTGGCTGGTTCCAATCCTCCCTGCTCACGTCGGTGGCAACGCGTGGCACGGCTCCGTATAAAACGGTTGTGAGTGCGGGCTGGGTGGTGGACGGCGAGGGCCGCAAGATGAGCAAGAGCCTGGGCAACGGTGTGGAGCCCGAGGAAATCATCCGCGAATACGGCGCAGACATCATCCGCCTGTGGGTGGCCGCGGCCGATTATCATGCCGATATGCGCATTGGCAAAGAAATTTTAAAGCAGCTATCCGAGGGATACAGAAAGGTGCGCAACACGGCACGCTTTATTCTCGGCAACCTCTACGATTTCGATCCGGACAGGCACATGGTGAAAGATGAAGACCTACAAGAGCTCGACCGCTGGGCGCTTGCAGAGCTCGATAAACTGGTGGCCACAGCGCGTGAAGGGTACGACAGTTTTGATTTCCACAAGGTGTATCACGGCTTGCATCGTTTCTGCGTGGTGAGCATGTCGAATTTCTACTTGGACATTGTGAAAGACCGTTTGTACATCAACAAGGCAGACAGTGTGCTGCGGCGTGCGGCGCAAACCACAATGTTCCGCGTTCTTTTAGGCATCACAGAGATGCTTGCCCCCTTCTTGGCCTTTACGGCGCAGGAAATTTGGGAACACATTCCATCGTTCTCGGGCAAAAAGAAATATGTGGTGATGCATGAAATGCCAAAGGCGGGCGTTTTCACTTTGAGCGAAGAGGAACAAAACCGCTGGAATACCATCATTGCCATAAACGATGATGTAAAAAAAGTGCTGGAAGAAAAGCGCACGGCCAAGCTCATTGGTTCTTCGCTGGAAGCGGCCATTGTGTTGCATTGTAGTGAGGAAATGTTGCCCTTTGTGCAAAGTGTGCAAGAGGGTCTGGCCGACATTTTCATTGTTTCCGACGTGCAGGCTGTGTCCGGCGAAGGCGGCGTGAGTGGTGAAGTGGCCGGTGTATGCGTGGAAGTGAAGCGGGCAAGCGGCGAAAAATGCGAGCGCTGCTGGCAGTATGCCGAAACAGTGGGGCAAGATGTGAACGATCCCACACTGTGCAAACGTTGTGCCACCATTTTGAATGGCTAAAGTGCCGGCACAAGCATAAGAAATACGAAGTTTAAGGATGCGCAAAGCGACAGCTTTGCGCATCCTTGCATAGAAATAAGGCAAGACAAATAGGAGGACAAAACTGTGATTTTTGGAATCGTTTCCATTATTGTTTTGGTGGCGCTGGATCAGTTGGCCAAAAGAGCGGCGGTTGCCATGTTGATGCCGGAAGGCATCATACCGGCCATTCCCGGTATATTCGAGTGGAGGTATGTGGAAAACGATGGTGCAGCCTTTAGCCTACTTGCAGGTAGGCAGGGTTTTTTGATTTTGTTCACAAGCATTGCGCTTGTGGTTTTGGCTTTTGTTTTAATTTTTCGCAGGCCCAAAGAAGAGTGGGAAACCACGGGCCTTGTGCTTATTTTTGCAGGTGGCATTGGCAACTTGATAGACAGAATTGCCCAAGGTTATGTGGTGGATTACATCAATTTGCTGTTCATGAATTTTGCCGTGTTCAATTTGGCCGATATCTATGTCACCGTGGGTTTTGTCTTCCTTGTGCTGGGCATGATACGTGGCGAGATTCGCCTGCGAAAGAGGAAGGCCAGAGAGGCAAAGCGCGCAGAGGAGACAAAACAAGTGGCCGAGCAGGCAGCCGCCGAGGCATTGAAAAAGATGACAGCGAGCGAAGCCGCTTTATCGGCAGCAGGTGAACCACCAAAGGCAAGTGAACCGCAAGGGGCGAAAGAGGCCACGCAAGATGGAGCGAATTGAATTTGTGCTCACCGAGGAAGAATCGGGCGAGCGGCTGGACAGGTACCTGGCAGAAAAAGGCGGGTTTTCTCGCTCAGCCGTGCAAAGAATGCTTGAAGAGGGGTTTGTGACACTCGATGAAAAAAAACCGGCCAAGAGCCGGAAACTTTCAGCGGGTGAGCGTTTGGTGCTCACCCTGCCACCCGTGAAAGACGGCACGGCCATAGCACAGGAATTGCCGCTATACATTGTGTATGAAGACAAACACCTTTTGGTGGTAGATAAAGAAAAGGGGTTGGTGGTGCACCCGGCACCCGGGCACGAAGAGGGAACACTTGTAAATGCACTGCTCTACCACTGCAAAGAGAGCCTCTCCGGCATTGGGGGAGAGCTAAGGCCGGGTATTGTGCACAGAATTGACAAGGACACAAGCGGCCTTTTGGTGGTGGCAAAGGATGACAAAACCCACACGGGGCTTTCCGAGCAGTTTGCACAGCATAGCATCAAAAGAGAGTATAGGGCCGTGGTCCACGGACACCTTTCGCAACCACAGGGAACGGTAGAGGCGCCCATTGGGCGTTGTCCGAAAGACAGAAAGAAAATGGCCGTGGTCGAGCGTGGGGGAAAACATGCGGTGACATACTATGAGGTGCTGGCCGAGTATGAACGCTTTTCCCAACTTAAACTTCGTTTACAAACGGGGCGTACACATCAAATTCGTGTGCACATGGCAAAATGTGGGCACCCCGTGGCAGGGGATACCGTGTACGGACCCAAAAAACCGGCCGGCAAGCTGCAAGGACAATGCCTACATGCCGGGGTTTTGGGCTTTGTGCATCCGATAACCGGGGAAAACCTGTATTTTGAGAGCCCTTTACCCCCTTATTTTCAAACATTTATCAAAAGCTTAACAATAACAGAGGAAAAAAGTTGATATGATACAATCACTCAAGGATATTTTGGTGGTTTCCGATATGGATGGCACCTTGCTTACAGACGATAAGCGCATTTTGCAAAGCACATTTGAGAGCATTCGTCTGTTTACGATGCTTGGGGGACGTTTCACGGTGGCAACGGGCCGCTGTGTGGAATCGATTGCACGATATGGGGAGCTTTGCCCATTTCTGAGCCCTGTCATTGCAAACGGTGGCACGGTTATCTACGATTTTAACCGAAAAGGTGTGCTTAAAAATGTAGGTCTTCCTAAGATGATTGCCCAAAAAATTGTGCAGGATATTTTGAGGCACTTTCCACAGGTGGGTTGTATGGTGATGGGAGCCGATTTCCGCTGCTATCAGGTGAATGCGTCGTCTTACGGACAAATTTTTTTGGACGATGAACAAATCAGTGTGTGGATGCGCCCATTTGAGGCATTGCCAAGCGACTGGAATAAGGTGTTGTTTGCAGGGTCGGCACAGCTTTTGGAAGAGGTGGAAGCCTATTTGCAAGACAAGGTGTTTCCCGGGGTGTTCTTTGTGCACACCGCTCCCATTTACTACGAGATTATGCCGGAAGGGGAGAGTAAGGGCAGTGCACTGCACGAGCTTTGCTCCTTTTTGAAAGTGCCGATTGAAAACACCATTGTCATGGGAGACTATTTCAACGATTTGGACATGATGCGAGAGGCCGGGCATTCGGTGGCAATGAGCAATGCACCGCCGGAGGTAAGCATACAGGCAAGCGAGGTTTGCCGCTCGAACAATGAGGGCGGTGTAGGGCAGTTTTTGTATGAACTCATCAAACAATATGAATGAGGAAAAAAACAGACGAAAAGGCAAGTTTTGGCATCCAGCCATTGTGTTGCCTTTTGTGGGGCTACTCATGATTTTGGCGGTTTTATTGGGTGTGGTGCCCTTTTCCGATGGGCAGGGGGCAAATGCTGCACAGGCCCCTTATTTTGCCGAAACGGCACAGAAAATCAACATCAACGAAGCCGATATCGAAGCGCTGCTGCTGCTGCCGGGCATTGGCGAGGTGAAAGCGCAGGCGGTGATTGACTACAGGGAAGAACACGGCCCCTTTTCTTCGTGCGAGGAGCTGTTGGATGTGGAGGGCATTGGCCCTGAAACCCTGAAAGAAATAGAGGGATATATTTTGTTTGCATGATGAAGGGGCATAGGCCCTGTTTTGTGGGAGGTTAAACAAATGGAAAGCAAATCAGAGCGCCAATTGTTCATCAATCGCGAGCTAAGCTGGCTTGAGTTTAACCACCGTGTGCTCAATTTGGCAAGTGATGAGGCAGTTCCGCTGGGCGAACAGCTTAATTTTGCGGCCATTTATGCAAGCAACTTGGATGAATTTTTTATGGTGCGTGTGGGTTCATTGTACGACCAAACCTTGCTTAAAATAGAAGACAAAGAAAATAAAACGCGCATGACACCGAAAGAGCAGTTGGCTGCGATTATGCCAAAAGTGGTGCAGTTGCAAGACCAGTGCGACAAAACGGTTTCCCATTTATTACATCACTTGAAAGAGTACGGCCTGGAAAAGGTGAACTTCAAGCGGCTTTCCAAAGAAAAAGAAATGTTTTGGAAGAAGTACTTTCTAAATGAGCTGTTCCCGGTGCTTTCACCACAGGTGGTGGGCAAGCGGCATCCGTTTCCATTTTTGCGTAATCGAGAAATTTATGTGGGGGCGAAGCTGAAAGAGGGGAAAGAGGCAGACAGTGTGTTTGGCATCATCCCGATTAGCTCAAACTTAGAGCGAATCATTACGGTGGCACAAGACGACGGTATCTGCTATGCCTTGGTGGAAGAGCTTGTGCTGCATTTTGCGGACATTGCCTTTGAAAAGGCAAATGTGCAGGAAAAGGTGTTGTTTCGCGTGGTTCGCAATGCGGACCTCACGGTGGAAGAAGGAATGTACGACCAAGACATCGACTATCGCTCTAGAATGAGTGAACTTTTGAAAAAGCGAAGGAAGCTGGCTGCCGTAAGCTTGCAATTTTTTGAAACCGCACCACCCGGTGTGCGCGCTGTGCTCCTGGATAAATTGCTTTTGCCGCCCATGCAAAGCTTTGTGCAGCATTCGCCGCTTGACTTGTCTTTTTTTGGCAAGCTGACTGCACGGCTTAAAAAACAGAACCGAGAGGAGCTGTTTTATCCACCGGCAAAACCACTTCTGCCGCCCACGGGCTATCGCCTCAGCCAAGATGTGCAAAAACGGGACGTGCTCATTTGCTATCCGCACCAAAGTTACCGCTCGTTCATTCAGCTTCTTAGCGAAGCGGCGCACGACCCGGATGTAATTTCTATTAAAATGACGCTTTATCGTGTGGCTACAGAGTCGAAGGTCATCAGTGCCCTATTGGAGGCGGCCGAAAACGGAAAAGAAGTGGTTACCATTGTGGAGCTGCGCGCACGCTTTGACGAGCAGAACAACATCGATTGGTCGCGCCAGCTCGAACAGGCCGGTTGCACGGTGATTTATGGTTTTTCCGATTTCAAAATCCATTCAAAACTCACCTTAATTACGCGCAAAGTAGCCGGGCGCTATCACTATATCTCGCAAATTGGCACAGGCAACTACAACGAGCGCACAAGTGAATTGTACACAGACCTTGCCTTTGTAACTGCAAAGCAAGACATCGGTGAAGAGGTGGCGGCCGTTTTCAACAATTTGGCTCTTGGGCGCCTAACAGAAAATGTAGACAAGCTCATCGTGGCGCCATTACGCTTTAAAACCGTGCTTTTAGAGGAGATTTTGCGCGAAATTGAGTATACAAAAAAAGGTGGGCACGGCTGTGTGGTTATCAAATGCAACTCCATTTCAGACAGGGAAATCATTTTGCGGCTAAGCGAGGCATCCATAGCCGGTGTACCGGTGGAAATGATTGTACGCGGTGTGTGCTGTTTACAGGCTGGAATTGCGGAGCTCAGCGAGAATATCCAGGTGCGCAGCTTGGTGGGGCGCTACCTTGAACATGCGCGTATCTACGCCTTTGGCGAGGGGGAGCGCTTGCGTATCTACATTGCATCGGGCGATTTTCTCACAAGAAATACAGAGCGCCGTGTGGAGGTGGGTGTGCAAGTGCAGGATATGAAGCTAAAAAAAATTCTTGTGGATATTCTTAAAATGCAACTTCGAGACACGGTGAATGCCAACCTCATGGTGGACTGGAATCGATATAAAAAAGTGCAGGCAGACGTAAAAACGCCTGCCGCAGATAGCCAGATGCTGATGTATGACTATGTGGAAAAGAATATTTTGCCCGAGCAAACGGGCAAAATGGAAAACAATGTGTGTAGAAAGTGGTATGAAAAAGGTGTGTTCAAAAAACTGGCAAGTCTATTCCAAACAAAAATAAACACATGATTTCGGCGCGCTTAACGCCAGTTTTCCAAAATCAAACGACCGCTTACGCTGTCGGCCTCGATTTTCAAAGAGGCATTGCCGTCGGTGAGTGTGATTGTGTCGTAGTGGTTTTCAATGTCACCGCTTAGGCTGTCGAGCTCGGCGTGGCAGCCGGGAATATCGGCAAGCTCCACATAAAAGTCACCACTCACAGAACTCAGTTGCATTTCCTGTGTTTCCGCATTGGCGAAAAGGGCGCTTTCTCCGCTTACGGTATCCAGCGAGAGTTCTTCAAAAGCGGCTCTCACTTCAATGTTCCCGCTCACGGTTTCGGCGTCGAACTCGTGCCCGCCGTGCAGCACGAGAATATCACCACTCACAGTTTCTACTTGCATATCATCCGTAGGCGCTGCGTTTAGTGTGATATCACCGTTTACGGTAGAAACAGTGTATTCCAGTGCTTGGCCGCTTGGTACCTCTACCAAAAAACTGCCGCCCGATGAAGAATTTCGCGAGAAGTTAAAGAATGAAAACGCATTTCTCTGCGTGCGCAGGTAAAGGCGGCCTCCCTCGGTGAACAGTTCGTGGCGCATATTTCCGATGCTGTTGTCGGTGACGCGTATCTCTTCAACATCCGCCTCTTCCACTACGATGTGCGCATTGGCAAGAGCCGCATCAAGGCTGTTTACACCGGTGAAATGGTAGACTTCTCCCGGTTGTGTCAAAGCATTACCGGAAGCCGGCGTAAACAGAAAAGCAAGAATACTGCCGCCCAAAAACAGGGTTAAGAAAATGCCCAGAACCAGAAAAAAAGAAACACATAGCACAACCAAACGGATTATCAAAGAGGTTCTATGGCTCATGTTTTTCACCTGCCAGTTTTAAAATGGTTTCAAAAATTGCAAACAGAATACCGGCAAGCGGCCAGACAATCCAGGTGATTTCCCAGCGACCGGTGAGAAAGCTGATACCCAAATAAAACAAAACCATCAGCAGCCAGTAAATAGAGGAGATGGCTTTGTATAATGGTCCGTAGGGGCCCTTGATAATCACCTTTTCCTCATCATCCACTTCATTTTTATATTCCGGTGGTGTGGACATAGCGGTGTAAACAAGCAAAACCGTGGCCACAGCCGCACAACACAAAAGCAGAAGTAGGCCGATGATGCCGCTTATTTCAGCTTCATTAAACAGAATTTCCCCGGCACTTGAAATACCAATCAGAAAGATAACGCCCACGATATAAAGGCCCACGGAAAGTGCCGTATTGCGTGCGTTTCTCCTGCGAAAAACGGCGGCCTGTTTTTTGAAATTTTCGTCCGGCATCACCTCGTGCAAAAGTTCATCCACATCCCCAAGGTTTGCCACGACCAAACTATAGGCTTGGTTTTCGCTTTTTCCCTCCAGCACATAGTCTCCGTAGCGTTCATTCATGTTCGACAGGAGCTCTTCTTTCAGTTCGCTGGCCTTTTTGCTGCGGGGGATGTCTGAAAATAACCCATCTACATAGTTTTTGATTTTTCTGTTCATGTTTCTTTCCTCCTTCTAGCGTAGCAATATATCTATCATGTTTCGCGCTTTTTGCCAGTCTGCCACGTTTTCCTCATAAAGTTGGCGGCCGCTGTCTGTGAGGCTGTAGTAGCGTCTGCGGGCACCGGTGTTTTCATCTCCCCAATAAGAGACAATATAACCGCCACCCTCTAAGCGACGAAAGGCTGTGTAAAGGGTGGCTTCTTTTAGTTCAAAAGCCCCTTGTGTAGCCGTTTGTATCACTTTGTTTATCTCGTAACCATAGCTGTCTTTTTTACTCAATTGCGCTAAAATAATGCTGTCGGTGTATCCGCGTATCACGTCCGATAAAAGCAACATTGCTCCCACCTGCCTTTGCATCTACAATAGCATGAGATACTTCGCCTGTCAAGGTATCTAATCAAAAAATGTAGTGCATGAATTGCTTTGGGATGTTTTCGCAACAGGCAACATCGTTTTATACATGCGAAACGGAACCTGAAAATCTGCATGCATCGAAGTTTCGAAAAGATAATAATGCAGATTAAAATGGCAAAGGTGCGAACAAAAAAGTGAAGCCTTAAGATGGTTGAAACCATCTTAAAAACTTCACCGATTCCGTGTTTTTAAAAATATGGATATGGCTAGAAAACAAGTTAAGCGCAGGGCTTACGTGATAAAATGGCACCCCAAAGCACCGAATAAAGGCGATTGCGTGGTGAAAAGAGCTGTTTTAGCGGGACTGCGTATACTGTAGAATCGTGTCTTTTTGGTATCTGCAAAAACTTTCATAGATTTCGTCTGTTAATTTTGGCAACGACAGAATGGTTAATTCGTGCGCATGTGTATCTTTTCGGTAGGACGGATGTATGTATTTGTAACTGTTTTGCACAAAACCGAGCCTCTCGTAAAAGCTCTTTCTCCGAATCGATATTGCGTCAAGGGGAGGATCAATTTCCAAAATAATAGGAAGGTCTGTTTCCTCTATCAAAAGTTGAAGGGCCCTGGAACCAACACTTTTACCTCTTGCGCTTTCCAAAATGGCAAAGTGCTCAACATAAACAAATCCGGCGGTTTTCCATGTGCACAATATGCCCAGAATGTCTTTTGCATCATTTTTTATCACTTCATAGTGATATGCGTCATCTGCCAAAGCGTTCACTTGGTCTTGCCATGTTCGTTTTTCATGTGCGGGAAAACTGGCTTGATACAGTTCAAAACAAAATTTAAATTCTGCGGAATCGTCGGTTTGGATTCGTTCCAGTGTCATGATTGCCTCCGAATGAGTCAAAGGGGTTTCCTTTGCGTTTATCTATTTTTCATATTTTTATTATACCACATTGGATGCCGGACATAAAACCTTGTTTTCACGGTGGTGGAAAAACAACAACAAAA